>NZ_BAAAZR010000002.1:1067066-1077280 GCF_039537005.1 Sphaerisporangium flaviroseum
GGGCCGGCTCCGGCGGTCTAACGCGGCTTCGCGTATCTCGTCGGAGTTTCCTTTTTCTTCCGGGCCCAAAAGCGGGCCGTAAGGGCCCTGGTCGTGCGCAGCAGGGCGGTGGTGAGGTTGGGGCCGGCCAGGTCCAGGCGCTTCCAGTCGGTGACCGCCCGCAGCACCGCCAGGCGATGGATGCCGTCCTCGCCACGGGAGGGATCCAGCACGCGCACGATGTCGTCGACGGCGACCATGAACCGTCCCATCAGCGGCTGCCCTGTGGTCAAAGCGGCGTGCAGGTCGGCGTAGACCGGCTCGGCCATCACCCGTGCATGTGCCGAAAGGGGACGGCCATGGCTAACTACACAACGTAAGCGCACTACCACGTGGGTGAAGTACGTGCTACCGAACCCGACGAGCTGAGGTCGACGCCGGCAAGTCCGCACGCAACTCAAGCGCGAGCTCAGCAAGGAACAGCGGCAGTGGGATGACGCCGCCAAGGCGAACGAAGGGGAGGGAGCCACATGTGCGCGGCATCGCTTTCCACTATCGAAACCTTATGGCACTGCCCGTTGTGCTTCCTATCAGGCTCGTTTGACCTCAGTGACTTCGCCAATAATGATTACCGTGCCGTCCGGACCGCTCGGCAGGCACCCCTCGGGAATTTTGATGCCTGCTGGTGGATCCTTACGCCAAGTGGAAGCGCCGCCGCCACCTGTGATCTTGTCACCTTCCAATACAAGACCTATGCCGGGCACATCCACCCCACGTCTCTTGCCATCGATGATAGGCCGAGTTCCTTCGGGCCATACGGGTGTCGCCTGCGGATCTCCAGGACCAGGCATCACCAGTCTGAGACATCTACTTTGGGCGTCATACTTCAGCGTGCCCATGATGATGGCCGTCATGGAGATCGAAGAGCTGTGGACGATGACGAGGGGGTCCTTTCCTTCTATGCTTAGTTTACTGTTGGAGCAGCTGGCGGTAGGTATCAAAAAGGACGCTAAAGTGATCAGCCACGCATATCTCTTTATCTGATTATTTATGTGCATCACATCATTAAACCACGTACGGGGTGGGCGCGGCTATCCCTGCAGGGTTAGCCGCGCCCACCCTCACACAGCCGCTACCTCATTAGCAGTGTTTTACCTGCTTATTGGGTGACGGCATCAGCCTCAGCATGTGGAGCATGTCCAGATGTTCCAGTTGCTGCCTAGCCCAGTCGAGTCGTTGACGCGATCTGCAGCCACGAAGTACGCCGAAGTGTCGAACAGGGTGTTACTTTGTGCGGAGGTGACCCCCCATGCCCTGTTCCCGTAGTACAGCGGCCCCCCACTGTCTCCCGGGTCCGCTATGTCATCGGTAACAATATTTCCCTTGTATGTCTTGCCATCGGTGATCCAGTCCTCGTCAGTGATATCGGCGCTCGTGTCGGTGATGTTATCGCAGGTGGCGCCTGAGGTTCTGCCGAACTTGCAGACTAATTGTCCGACGACGGGCGATGTTCCCACGTCATGGGCGTATCTGGGGAGGTTCCAGTCATAGTAGAACGTGCGGGTTTGTGTCATTGACGTTGTGCTGCTTTTATCGTATCTGGCCAGATCGTAATCTTCCGCACGGAACCATCGCGACAGCGTCGTGGTGTCGGTGTCGTAATTGGGGTGGTTACGATATGTATAGTATTGACTACCGTCAGCACAGTGTCGTGCAGTGAGGCTGCCCTTGGCGCCGGTAGACGAAATAACGTTAAATCCGTTTGTGCAAAGGTTGGATCCGCTGAGTAACCCGCCGCCACGAATATACTGGTCGGTTTTGTCGAGCTGTAGGTTGTCATCGAGCTGAATGTTGATCTTGATAATGGGGTTATCTGGAGGAGAAGGCTGAAGTGACGTGGCCATGCGCGAACGCGCTGCGTCGTTGGATGGTTTCTCCTTCAACTTCACAGTGATGTTCACTTCGCCAGTTTCGGTGTTGTATTTGCCTACCATCGAAGCAACCTTCCCGCTTCGGTGGAGGCTGAGAACTGCCCGTTCTTTTGCCGCCTGCAACTCTGCTTCGGAGAATCCGCGTCCAGGGAAGAGCCTTACTTCTACCGGTAGAGTTCTCGCGAGTTCGAGCGCCTTGGCTGGCACCTCGCCCTTGAAGCCGAGACGGACTCCGTGACCCTCATTCACTATGGCGATGTCGGCGAAGTTTTCGGAGAACTCCGAGCGCAGTTGGGCGGCCACGGCATTGATCGCAGGGCTCCAGGCGTAGCGCTCGATGGCCTCCTCTAGGGAGATCTTTTTTGATTGCGCGTACCGGTTGAGATCGATGAGTTCAGAGAATGGAATGCCGTCGACCTTAATGGTTGGGTCGGGGACAGGGCCGTCAGGCATCTGGCTCTGCAACGGCGGATTGTTCTTTACCTCCTTGGCTGCATGCCTGTCAAGGGCTTGCTTCAGAGAGATGCCCTGCGCTTCGGCCTCCTTGGAGAGCTTGTCCAAAGTGGGATACTCAGCCCTGGGCTGCTGGTCCCGAGACAGAACGATCGGATCCTTGGCGACGCTTGTCTGCGCTGAGGCGAAACCAGGGCTCAGAGGGATGGCGATCGTGAGGGCTGCTGCAAATGCTAGTCCGCTCTTCATGCAGGCCTTTCTTCTGATATCAGGAATTAGGTGTCCCGAAGTTGCCTATTACGTGGGACCGAAATGCATGAGGCGTCCATGCCAAACGTTGCGCTGTCGCGCTGAGACAACCTTCACCTGATGGTCGCGGCGTGCTAGATCAGCATTGAAAGATTTTCGACAGTTGTCAATGGAAAATATTGAGCACACTGTAGGAATGCCTGTTAGTACTCTGTGTGATGACGAGGTCCTTCAGGGGCCATGGCCGGGATAGTCCGCGGTTTCCTGTGCATATGGCGAAGAAGTCTTCGTGGGGGTGCCTCTGTGCCTGATCGACGCCATCCCTTCTTGCGATCCCGGTCACGCCGCAGGGCCGTCCGCCGAGGGAACGCCAACGCCCCGCCGTGTGCCGGCGTGGTAAGGGCGGCGGGAGGCTCGTGTGGTAGAGCGCGGCGCGGATCTCCTCATCGCCGCACTCGGCGCATCCCTCGGGGTGAGCACCATTCGGCGGCCTGAGAGGCGGTGTAGCCGGGCGCCCGCCGACTCGGTGACCCTCGGCCCTCGTCCGTGAGCGACTGGCGCCCGGCCGCCGCCCCGATGTCGGCAACGAGGATCCGGCCTGCGCCGCAGCGCGTGCGGCGGCGATGAGCTGGGTTTGGGCATCGCGGATCCTGACAATCACGCGAGCACTTTGACAGACGGGGCGAACCTTGCCTGTCACGGCATTAGGTAGGGTGGGAATGGGCCTGACGATCGCCCTGGGCAGTGTCCCGCGGATCATTTGACTGGGTCGCGGAGCCAGATGCGGATCGAGGCGACGTCGATGGTGCCCTGGTAGATGCGTTCTCTCTTGTCGTAGCGCGTGGCGACCGCGCGGGAGTTCTTAAGCTTGTTGAAGCAGCGTTCGACGGTGTTGCGTTCGGTGTAGCGGTCGCGGTCGAACGCTGGTGGCCGGCCTCCGGACGAGCCTCGTCTGCGCCGGTTGGCCTTCTGGTCCTCCTTGACCGGGATGACCGCCTGGATGCCGCGTCTGCGCAGATAGGCCCGGTTAGCGCAAGAGGAGTAGGCCTTATCGGCCATCACGGCACCGGGCCTGCGACGCGGACGTCCCAGACCACGGCGCGGAATACGAACAACCTCCATCAGCGGGATGAACCGCGGGGAGTCACCGTGCTGTCCCGGACTGGTCAGCCGGGCGATCGGCCGGCACCGCCGGTCCGCGACCAGGTGAATCTTCGTACTCAGCCCTCCCCGGGACCGGCCCAACGCCTCCCGGCCGACCGAATTCTTGTCATTCGATCCAGCCCCCCGCACGGTCATCAGCGGCCGGAGCCCGCCGGGCCCCAGCCGCGTGCTGATGCGCACGAGCGATGGTCGAATCCGCACTCACCGTCCAGTCCTTGCCCTCGGCCTCATCACACCCGGCCCGCAGCCCATCGAGGATCCTGGCCCACGTCCCGTCCAGTGACCAGCGACGATGCCGGTTATAGACCGTCTTCCAGTTCCCATAACAGCCAGGCAGATCACGCCAAGGACCGCTCGTACGGGTCCGGAAGAACACACCATTGATCACCATCCGATGATCAGCCCACCGGCCACCACGCCGCGGCCTCATCGACGGCAGCAACACCTCCAACCGAGCCCATTCACCATCGGTCAGATCGTGCCGCTTCAACCGCTCCTCATCCACAGAACTGATCTACCAGACAAACCAAACCAAGATCTACGACGCTGCCTGGCGGCTTCATCGGATCCACAGCCTGCGGTGCCACCACGGACCTCCCGGATCGGCGAAAGGATCGGGCAGCGTACGCGCGAATGCCATCCTGTCGATCGGACGCACGGCCGCGGCGAGGACGCCGGCCGCTCTCGGCGGCAGCGCGCGGACGGCCTCCTCGATCACGTCGCGGGTGTACGGCGGGTCGTCCCACCTGTGGCCGACCTCCACCATCATGAACTCAGGCGAGGCGTATGGAGCACAGCGCGCGTGTTGTTTCCACGCCCCCAGGGCACGCTCAACGGCGTCTTTATCCAGCTTCTTCTTCTCCATGGCCCTGACCTGCCGGTATATGGACAAGGGCAGTATCGACCGCGAGGGCCAGAGAGGACCCGGTGAACGCGGGTGCAGGGGCAGTTCCGCCCGTATGGCGGCGGGGCGCCTACGCGGCATGACCCTTTGTGTAGATCCTCATGCGGCACATCTTCGACCGGGCCGAGCCCGATCGTCAAGCCACTTCGCGCGCCGGATCGCGGCTGGGTTCGCCACATGCCATCGGCGTTCTCAACTCGACGACATCCTCGGCCGCCTCGCGGCCAGCGCCGACGCCCTCTTGCGCTAACCGGGCCTATCTGCGCAGACGCGGCATCCAGGCGGTCATCCCGGTCAAGGAGGACCAGAAGGCCAACCGGCGCAGACGAGGCTCGTCCGGAGGCCGGCCACCAGCGTTCGACCGCGACCGCTACACCGAACGCAACACCGTCGAACGCTGCTTCAACAAGCTTAAGAACTCCCGCGCGGTCGCCACGCGCTACGACAAGAGAGAACGCATCTACCAGGGCACCATCGACGTCGCCTCGATCCGCATCTGGCTCCGCGACCCAGTCAAATGATCCGCGGGACACTGCCTAGCATGGTCGATGACGGCGAACGGGTCGCCCTGCGAGGTCACCAGCGGATCCGGGACTGGGGACCCGGGCACGCAGGTGGGCTCGATCAGCGTCCGGCATCTGTCGAGGGGGGCATGAGTGGCTGCTGAAGGCCTGGTCGGTTCACGTATCAGGACCGCCCGCCGGAGACTGGGCCTGTCACAGCTGAGACTCGCCCAACCTGAGTTGTCCGAGAGCTACGTGTCGTTGATCGAGTCAGGGCGGCGGATACCGCCTCGCGCGGTGGTGGAGCTGCTCGCGCAGAAACTGGACTGCTCGGCGTCGTACCTGCTGCATGGGGCGACCCCTGAGCAGATCGACGAACTGCTCCGCAATGCGCGGACAGCTCTGGCCCAGGGGCAGGTGGACAAGGGCCGGACCGGTTTCTTGCAGTTGCTGTCTGAATACGAACTCGCCAGCCTGCCGGCGATCCAGTATCAGGTCGCAGTGGGTCTGGCCGACTGCGCACGATCGGTGAGTGATCTGGATGAGACCATCGCGGTGCTGGTCGCGATGTGTGAACACGAGCAGGTGTCGTTGGAGCAGTGGACGCGCCTGAGCGGGGTGCTGTGCCGGTGTCACCGCCGCAAAGGAGATCTGGATCAGGCGGTGCACGTCGCCGTCGCCATTGTGGAGCCCGGTTCACAGCACTGGACTGAGGAGCTCGTCGAGCTCGGCAGTGAGTTGCTCACCGCCTACACCGAACGCGGTGACCTGCTGGTGGCGGAACAGCTGCGCGCGCAGGTGGTCGCCGCCGCCGAAGACGTGGGCACCGCGCCGGCGCTGATGTCCGCACATACGGCGGCCGCGGTGTTCGCCGTGGAGGCCGGGCACGGTCCTGAGGCGCTCGCCCATGTCCAGCGGGTATCGCGGTGCAGACCGCCGACGACCCGAACCGGCTGCAGTCGGCCACTATCGACCACGCCCAGTTGATGCTCGCCGCCGCACCCGAACACGCTGCGGCGCTGCGCGAGGTCCTGCTGCAAGCCCAAGCCGACCTGGCCGCCCCCGCGGACAGGGTGCGCTGCGCGATGAACCTGGTGCGCGTGGAGCTGTCACTGAACCGTCCCGAGCAGGCCAAGGACCATCTCGCGCTGATCGCCGATGGCCTGGAGCAGCTGCCGCAGGACCTGGTGGCTGACGCCCGCTTCTCATCGCCCGCACGCTGGCCGAACTCGGCAGGCCGCAAAAGGCCGTTCGGGAGGTGGCGGCGGTGATCGCCTGGCTGGAACACGCGCCGCGGTGTCGGCGAATCGCGCAGATGTGGCTTACCGCCGCGCAGGTGCTCGAGCGCGCCGGTGACACCGCGCCCAGCGTGTACGCCTACCACAAGGCCCTCAGCTGTCTGGAGCTGTAAACCGCCACCACAGTTCCACCGCCAGCGCCGCGCGGGCGGCCGCCGCGCGTGGGGCCGTGCAAAGGGACAATTCCCACCGAGATCGGCGCCGGGAGGCCTTGCTGCCCTACATGGCGTCCTCGACCTCCAGGAAGCACTCGGTGATCCAGGCGCAACCGAAGGCCAACGGAGTACCGCTGCCCTGCTCTGCCGGGCATGCCCGGTGAAGGACCGCCGCCACCGGGGCACTTGGGCAACCGTCGTGGGGCACCTGCTGTGTCCGTGGCCGTGCAAAAGTAGCCGCAGGTGGCCGGGTTGAGGTCACCGCTGGTGGCCAGTTTTAAGTCCCCACGTCCTCGTGTGCTTGTCCGTGTGTCGTGGGGTGGGGTGTGCCCCTGAACGGTGATCGTGACGGTGTCGAGCCAGTCACGTGATCATCGCTCAGGGAGTCTGCCGGGCCATGAAATCTTCGGGGGAAGTCATGGACATCATCGCTGCCTACCGCGAGGTAGGCACCTATCGTGGGGCCGCTGAGATGTGCGGCACCACGCACAAGACCGCCAAACGCATCATCGAGCGGGCGCTGGCCGGGGACAAGACGCCGCCCCGCAAGCAACGGAACCACAACTACGATGCGGTCGCCCATCTGGTGGCCGACAAGGTCCGCGCGACGCACGGGAAGATCTCGGCCAAGCGGCTGCTGCCCTTGGCGCAGGCTGCCGGGTATGGCGGGTCGGCGCGGAACTTCCGGCGGCTGGTCGCGCAGGCGAAGCAGGCCTGGCGTCGACAGAATCCGCGCGGGCGGCGGCCGACCATCTGGACGCCGGGCGAGATGCTGGTCATCGACGGGTTTTGGCGGTAGGAACACGATCTTGACGACGATTCGGTGACGGCGGGTATTTGCCCTGGTTGACCGTCATAACGTCCCTGCTCATGCCTGTGGATTTCCTCTCTGATGAGCAAGTGGCCCGCTACCGCCGGTTCCGGGGCGAGGTGTCGGCGGCGGAACTGGAACAGTTCTTCCGCCTGGACGTTAAAGCGTTGGACGTGCTGGCCGGTAAGCGCCGTCCGGCCGCGAAGCTGGGGTGGGCCGTGCAGTGGGGCACCGTGCGCATGCTCGGTACTTTTCTGACCGAAGGACCCCTAGACGTTCCCTCCGAGGTTCTGGAGTTCGTCGCCGCGCAACTAGACGTCGATCCGGCTTGCGCGCCGGAGTACCTGACTCGCCCGAAGACCGCCTACGAACATGGCTGGGAGATCCGGGACCTGCTGCAGCTGGCGGAGTTCTCCAAGCATGAGCATGAGGTGCGCGATTATCTCGCCGCGCGGGTGTGGTCGACCGTCGAGGGGCCGCGGGCGTTGTTCGATCGGGCCGTGGTGCACATGCTGGGGGCGGGCATTCTGCTGCCCGCCGGGATCACGACCCTGACCCGGCTGATCAGCGAGGTACGCGGCCGGGAGAACGCGAGGCTGTACCGGACGCTGGCTGAGCGGACTGGGCCGCAGTTGCGGTCGGCGCTGGCTGGGCTGCTCCAGGTGCCCGAGGGTGGGCGGGCCTCGGAGCTGGAGCGGCTGCGGACCCCGCCGAGGAAGGCCTCGGGCCGGGTGATGACGGCGGAATTGTTCCGGGTCGCCGAGATCGGGGCCCTGGGTGCGGGGGCGGTGCCGGTGGAGCCGGTGCCGGCGGTGAAGATGGCGGCGCTGGCCCGGGCGGAGCGGGCGGGCAAGGCCGAGCAGCTGCGGACCTTTCCCAAGTTGCGCAAGGCGGCGCGGACGATGGCCTCGGCGGTGGAGGTGCTGATGTCGGCGCCGGAGGCCACGGCCGATCGGCTGGTGTCGCTGGTGGAGGTGTGGAAGGCGATCGAGGAGGTGGTGCCGCGTGAGCGGCTGGCGGCGGCGGTGGAGACGGTGGCGGCGTTCGTCCCGGTCACCGATGACGACGCGGCGGCTGAGTGGCGGGCCGAGCTGGTCAAGCGGTATCGCACCGTTCAGGGGTTCATCGAGCTGCTGCTGGAGGTGATCGGGTTCCGGACGGTGGAGGCCGGTACTGGGGTGCTGGCGATGGTGCGGGAGGCCGCGACGATGGCCAAGCGCCGCCGCCGGTACGGGCCGGGCGACATCAGCCGCCATGACCACCTGATCACCGGGTCGTGGCGGCCGCTGGTCTACCGCAACCCCGACTTGCCGCCGGGGCAGATCGACAAGGCGGCCTTCGTGCTGCGCGGTGATGCACCTGCACCAGGCGCTGCGCCGCCGGGATGTGTTCGCCGAAGGGTCGGATCGGTGGAGCGATCCGAGGGCCCGCCTGCTGGAGGGAGAGGCGTGGGAGCAGGCGCGGGCGAAGGTTCTGACGTCGCTGGAGCTGGAGAGCGAACCGGCCGCGCATCTGGCCGAACTCGCGAGCGCGCTGGAGGGCGCCTACGTGCGCGTTCTGGACGGTCTGGGCGCCAACACCGCGGTGCAGTTCATCGGCGGCAGGCTCCAGGTCGAGAAACTCGGCGCCGCCGAGGAGCCGCCGCTGATGAAGGAGTTCCGCACCCTGGTCGACGCTATGCTGCCCCGGGTGGACTTCCCCGAACTGCTGCTGGAGGTCTTCGACCGCACACTTCACCCACATCTCTGGCGCGGACTCGCCCATGGAGGACTTCGCCACCAGCTTGTGCGCACTGGTCGTCGCCGAGGCGTGCAACGTCGGCCTGGTCCCGATCGAGAAACCGAACGTCCCCGTCCTGCACCTGCTGCAGTACATCTCCGATTCCGGCTACCGGCGGATGATCGGCACCCAGTTGAACGTGCAGGAGGCGCGGCACCGGCTGGCCCGCAAGATCGCCTTCGGCAACCGGGGGCAGTTGCGCCAGCGCTACCGGGAGGGCATGGAAGACCAGCTCGGCACGCTCGGCCTGGCCTTGAACGCGGTCGTCTGGTGGAACAGCCTCTACCTGGACGCCGCCGTGAAGGACTTGCGCGCCCAGGGCTTCCCCGCCACGGATGAGATGTGCGCCCGGTTGTCGCCGATCCAGTACGACCACATCAATTCCTGGGCCGTTACGCCTTCACCCGCGCCGACCTGGCCGCCGGGCTGCGCCCCTTCCACACCGACCTCGACCAGGAGGACTGAACAATTCGGCCAGGCTGGAGGTCTGCGAGGGCACGAGGCCAGGTCGCTTCACGGAAGGTCATTTGCACGAATGTCCGAAGTACCCTGCGCGGTCTGAGTGTCCTCAATCCGGGCAGGTGCGCTGGTACGGAAGATCGGGGACGTAGTAGGCCCACTCTGCGGGGGTGAGGTCGCGGTCCGCCCTAATGCAGATGGTGTTGAGCAATTCGGTGACTGTGGTGGAGCCCGGGAGGTTCAGCAGTCGCAGCGTGCTGGGCTTGTCAGCCGGGCTATTGCCTACGGTGACAATGGAGCGGCCGTCAGGACTGAACGCGACCTGGGCGATGCCATTGCCGCTGAAGGGCTCTGGCTGTCCGATTGGCTGGTGGGTCGCTGCGTCCCAGAGCCGTACGGTGTTGTCGGTGCTGCCGGTGGCCAGTCGCCTCGCGTCCGGGGAGAAGACCACTGATAGTACTGGGCCGATATGGCCGGTCAGGGGCTTGCCGATCGGCTGGCGGGTCGCTGCGTCCCAGAGCCGTACGGT
>NZ_BAAAZR010000003.1:0-17064 GCF_039537005.1 Sphaerisporangium flaviroseum
CCGCGTCGAAGTTCAGGTCCTCGATCGCGATGGCTTTCACGCCGCAGGTGTGCGCCCAGGTCAGCAGCCGCGTCAGAGCGTGCCGCACTTGGGCGTCGCGGTAGTCGGCGGTCCCGGACAGCTCGTAGAGGAAGCGGCGCGGCTCCCCGAGGGGGTTGCCGTGCACATCGAGCCGCCAGGCGGCCAGGTGATCGGCGTTGGTGTCCACGCCGATCACGCCCTGGGCGAGAGCGGTCGTGAGCGGGATGGTCGTGGCTGGAGGGATCTGCCAGGAGGCGGTCAGGTACCAGCGCCCGCGCTCGACGTCATAGTGGATGCGGTAGGCGACTGCGCGGTTGGTCTCGATGCGGTCGCGCCATTCGGTGCCTCGGTGCGGGAACCGCACCTGGCCGGTGAGGACGTACCGGCCGTGCTTGGCGTTGGCCAGATGCGCCAGCGGCGCGGGCAGCTTGATCGACACCTCGCCGTCGGGGGTGAGGCGGATCGTCTCGTTGCCGTACCGCTTCCCCGACTCGCCGTCAGCGGCAAGGAACCAACGCTCGGCCTCCCAGCGTTCCCGCCACTGCTGCTCGGTCAGCTTCGCAGCGTCGAGGTTGTGCCGGGTGCGGGCCAGCCGCTTGCCGCCGCGCACCACATGCACCACGCCGTTGTCTGTGTCGGCCCGCTCACGCTCCAGCCGGCCCATGAGGATGTGCAGGCGGCGCGTCTTGCGGAACCACTCCTGCTTGCTGCGGTAGCCACCCGGGGCGCGCTTGGTGCCCTTTTCTGCGACCGGCAGCGACAGCCGGTGGCGGATCGCACCGATACCGGCTTGAAGGCTCTGGATGTGGGAGAGCTGCCCGCGCCGGGACAACGCCCACTGGTCATGCGTGGCCTTGGTGATCGCACCGGCCCAGCGTGAGGACGACTGCTCGGTCAGGGCGCGCTTGCGGTCCGCCCACCGGCCGCTGTCGTGATCGCTACCGGCCGCGCAGCGCGCCCTGAGGTCTGTGCCCGCCAGCGATCCCAGATGTGCGCCCACCGCGCGCAGGACCATCTCGTCCTGCTCGGTCAGGCCCTTAAGCCGGTCGCGGATGGCAACCCCCAAAGGGCCGAGCGCGACGAACGCCGGGGCGATGGGACGCAGATCAGCCATGCTCGGCGGCCTCCAGCGCCTTGCGTGCGCGGTTTGCCGCGCTGCGGCGCCCGTACAGCCGGGCGCAGAAGGATGTGAGGACTTCGACCATGTCGCGCACCAGGTCGTCTTCGATCTCGCCGTCATCGAGCACGACCAGACGCCGGCCATGCGCGGCCAGCGCGGCTTCGATCAGCTCCACGTTCATCCGGCCCAGCCGGTCCTTGTGCTCCACCACGATGGTGGTCACGGCAGGATCGGCCAGCAACCGCTGTGCTTTCGACCGGCCCCCGTTCATCCCGGAGCCGATCTCGGATTCAACGCCGACCACGCGGTGCCCGGCCTTGGCCGCCCACGCCGACAGCCGGGCGACCTGCCGCTCAAGATCCGCCTTCTGGTCATGGCAGGAGACACGGGCGTACAGCCCAAGGCCGCCCACAGTTTCCGGGGTGGTGTTGGCGTCGATGTTGACCAGGATCGTGCGTGGGCCGACCCGCACGGCCGGGACCGGCAGGGTGCCCTGACGGAACCAGCGGTATGCGGTGTGGGGGCTGATCCCCTGCACACGTGCCCATTCCGTCAGATTCACACGAAGATCATACATAACTAGAGCCACATCATGCACACTTATGCACGCTCAAACGCCAGCAGTTCCGTGACCCTCTGATCCCTCAGGCAGATGCGGGGCGGAGCGTCGCTGAGTCAGATGTGGGGTGGAGCGTCCCTCAGTTAGATGTGGGGTGGAGCAGCCGTCAGTCAGATGCGGGGCGGAGCGTCCGTGCTTCGAGATGGCGAGATCATGGTGTGCTGGGCCATTTCCGTGGTGGTCGCAGAAGTGGGTTCGCTGCGGTGGGTCCACAGGAAGGCTCCTATTAGCAGTACGGTGCCTCCCAGCAGCCAGGGGATCGGGCCAGGCGGTAGGACGCCTATGAGTAGGCCAGTGAGGGCGCCGGCCAGTTGCAGAGCCAGAGACTGGACGGATAAGGCGGTAGCGCGGCCCGCACTTGTGACACGACGGTGCAGCAGGTCGTTCTCGCTCGGGCCCGCAGAGCCGCGGCCGAGGACACGGCTCGGCCCGCAAAGATGCCCGCGGTGAAGGCCAGCGTCGATCACCTCCGGCGCCCGGGTGGTGTGTTGCGGCGCCGACGTGGTGGGAGGTGACGCGGTGAACCCGGCGCCGTTGTGCGGCGGGCAACCTGGGGTGGGTGGGCGAGTCGGGGCCCATTCTGGCCGAACCACTCCATGGCTTCCTCGCCGAACCATTCAAGGGTTCATACCCGCTGAGGCTCGGGCCGACGGGCTGCGGACGCGGATCACTTGCGGTACCCGGGTGGTGTGTTGCGGCGCCGACGCGGTGGGAGGTGACGCGGTGAACCCGGCGCCGTTGTGCGGTGGGCAACCTGGGGTGGGTGGGCAAGTCGGGGCCCATTCTCGCCGATCATTCTTGCCGATCATTCCGGCCGTTGATGCTCGCCGATGGCCAGGTCGCGGCGGAATGCGGGCGTCGATCGCCTTCGGTGGCCGGGTGGTGTGTGGATGAGTGCCCGCTCGCCGATGGCCGACGCTGGGCGCCCGTACGCGAAATCAAGGGGCCGCTCGGCATGGCGCGGGACCGGTTCACACGGTAGAAACATCCCAACGCCATTTTCCATGGCTTGATGCAAGTTCGGGAGAGAGCGCTCTCCCGCATCGGGCCGTGTGTCCTGATGCCCGCCAACGTCTTCTGTCCACGTAGCGCGGCACCCCCCGCGGAAAGGACGAACCGTATGACGACCCAGCCTCCTGGCAATGGAGATCCCGTGAGGCGGCGCTCCGGCCGCCGGCGACTCGGCCTGGCGTTCGCGCTCGGCCTGGTGCTGACGAGCACCGTCATGACGACGGGACCAGCCACCGCCGCCTCGCCGGACTCCGGTACCCGGGACTTCGGGGCGAACGTCACCATCTTCGATCCGAGCATGCCGGTCGGCGAGATCCAGGCGACCCTCGACGCGGTGCATGCCACGCAGGTCGACAACGAGATGGGAACCAAGCGCTACGCCTATCTCTTCAAGCCGGGAACGTACGGCACCGCGGAGAACCCTCTCCGCATCAAGGTCGGCTACTACATCGAGATCGCCGGCCTGGGCGCCTCGCCCACCGACGTCGTCATCAACGGCAAGGTCGAGGTCTACAACCGCTGCCTGGAGAACGGCGGCACGAGCAACTGCCTCGCGCTCGTGAACTTCTGGCGCACCCTGTCCAACCTGTCGATCAACGTCAACGTGGCCGGTGAGAGCGGTTGCAGGGCATCGGCGAACTTCTGGGCCGTGTCCCAGGCCGTGTCCATGCGCCGCCTCAACGTCAGCGGGGCCACCCTGTCGCTGATGGACTACTGCACCGCCGGTCCGCAGTACGCCAGCGGCGGCTTCATCGCCGACTCCAAGCTGCCCTCCGTCACCAACGGATCGCAGCAGCAGTGGCTGATCCGCAACAGCGAGGTCGCCGGGTGGTCCAACGGCGTGTGGAACCAGGTCTTCTCGGGGGTCGCCGGCGCTCCGGACGACGCCGCTTTCCCGGACCCGCCCTATACGACGCTCGACACCACTCCGGTGAGCCGCGAGAAGCCGTACCTGTTCGTCGACGGGCGGGGGATGTACAACGTCCGCGTGCCCGCCGCTCAGAAGAACAGTCGTGGCATCTCCTGGGCCGGCGGCATGACGCCGGGCCGCACGCTACGGATCGCCGACTTCTTCGTCGCCAAGCCGTCGGACTCGGTGAAGGTCATCAACAGCCAGCTCGCGCGTGGCAAACACCTGCTGCTCACGCCCGGCGTGTACGACATCGCGCGGAGCATCGAGGTCAGGCGCCCCGACACGGTCGTCCTCGGTCTCGGGCACGCCACGCTCACCGCCGTCGACGGCTCGACCCCGCTCGACGTCGCCGACGTCCCCGGGGTCGTCATCGCGGGCGTCACGGTCGACGCGGGTCTGAAGAAATCGCCGGTGCTGCTGCGGGTGGGCAAGAACCACGGCAAGGAGGACCACGGCAGAGGTGACGATCACGGCAGACGTCCGAGCCGGGCCGACAACCCGACGACGCTGTCGGACGTGTACTTCCGCGTCGGCGGACCGCACGTCGGCAAGACCGACATCGCGCTTGAGGTGAACAGCGACAACGTGCTCATCGACCACACCTGGGTGTGGCGTGCCGACCACGGCGCCGAGGGCTTCACCGACACCCAGCGCTGGAACACCAACATCGGCCGCAACGGCGCCGTCATCAACGGTGACCACGTCACGGCCACCGGCCTGTTCGTCGAGCACTTCCAGCGGTACAACACCGTCTGGAACGGCGATGACGGCACGACCATCCTGTACCAGAACGAGCTGCCGTACGACCCGCCGACCCAGGCCGACTGGATGAACGGCGGCGTCGAGGGATGGGCCGGCTACAAGGTCGGCGACCGGGTGAAGACGCACACCCTCTACGGCGGTGGCGTGTACGTCTTCAACCAGAACAACCCGGCGATCCACACCGAGAACGGCTTCGAGGTTCCCGAGACGCCGGGCGTCAGGCTGCACCACATCATGACGGTCAACCTCAGCGCCGGAACGATCGACCACGTCGTCAACGGCGTGGGCGGCCCGGCCGACACGACCAGAATCGGTGCGCCGGTGTACATCACGGAGTACCCGGCCCCGTAGAACCGCACTGCGACGGCGCCACCGCCGTCCTGTTGGGCCGGGGCCTTCGAGCCCCGGCCCACCCGGCACGCGGCCGGCGAAGCCGGAGTCTCCGAGCTTGGTCCACCAGCATGCCGCCGGCGGGCCAGGACGAGCTCGGCCATCAATGGCCGGCTTCGGCATCAGAGGGTGGTGGGGACCTTAGTCCGATTCGGTGAAGCCGATGCTGAAGGCGGCCTCCAGGTCGTGCTTGGAGTAGGTGCGGAAGGCCAGGTGGGTCTCGGTGGCGAGCACGCCGGCGACCTTGTTGATGCGTCCGGGGATCACCTCTGCGACCTCGTCGTAGGCGTCCACGCGGACCATCGCCACCAGGTCATAGTCACCCGTGATCGAGTAGACCTCGCTCACTCCGTCGAGCTCGGCGAGCGTCTGGGCGACTTCAGGAATCCGGTCGACCTCCGCCTTGATGTGCACGATCGCGGTGATCATTCGCGCTCTCTCCCTTGAGTACGGTCTGGCCCGACTTTAGCGCCGCCGCCCCACCACCCCACCACCGCCTCGTACACCTCGCCACATCCGGTACTAGAAGCCAAGGCATACGGCGGGGTCGCCGGGGGTGCCGGGAGGGGCGCCGCCTATGGAACCTCCTCAGGTCGCGAGCTCGCGCGTGGCTATCGGCTCCGCGCCTCAGAACGGCCTGCGTCACCCGCTGACCGGAGTGGAAGACCCCATCGATGCGCGTGGCACTTCACCCGCACGGTTCGAACCGGAAGACGAAAGACCGGACCTGGGGACAGCGAGGGGAAGAGGCTCAACCGCTCACCGGCGATTCCACAAGAGCGTTGACCGTTGTATCACGTGGTTGAGTGATTCAGACCACGAGCACATCAGCGCGGGCCTGGGCTGTCGTGTCATGCCTGCGGGCCTACCCCTCCCCAGGACGGCTTCTCAGGACGGTGAACTCGGTTCCCAGCTCATCACCGACACGTCGGAGGGCTCGCGGCGTGGGATCGATCAGATAGCGATGCGTGGCGGCCTGCAGCAACGGGAGATCGGTGGCGCTGTCGGTGTAGGCGTAGGCCACCGGGATGGCGATACCCGCCTCCTGCAACCGGAGGACCTTCTCGGCGCCAAGACAGCCGCGAACCGCTTGGAAGGAATGGCGGCCGCGCCGCAGTTGCGCAGCGACGACCTCCACCGCATCCAGGCCCAGCCCTCGGCATACGGCAGTGGCCACGGGATCAGCGCAGGCGGTGGCCACGACGACCCGGTCACCGGCATCCAGATGGGCGTGGAGCCGCTGCAACGCCACGGCGATATGGCGAGGCCTGGCAGTGTGCGCGGCGGCGAATTCCTCGGCCAGTTCGGCGAAACGGGACGACGGCACACCGACCGTGGCCAGCCACAGGAAACCCATGATGGCCAGACGTCTGGTGGGAGGCAGGAAGAACAGCGGTAGCAGGAACATCGCCGACATCAGGGAGGCCGCCGCGCGACCTGGGCCACGGAGGAGCAGCACGCGCAGGAAACGGCCGAAGGAGTCGCCGCGTACCAGAGTGTCATCGAGGTCGAAGACGGCGACGGGCCGCCCGGAATCACCGCTGCTCATCCCACTCACATCAGATCGCCTGTCCGGTTGATCGGCAGCTTACCGATCATACTTCGGATGTGGGTCAAAGCAGCGGGACGCCTTGCCTTCGGTGGGACTGAACGATCACCTCTCAAACGCGCCCAGCGATCACCGACCGTGGACCAGGCGCTGCGCGTAGGGCAAGCCGGTACTGGTGCCATACAAAGGACGGAACAAGCCGGCATCGCAGAAGAGGGCCCACTCGGGCTGACCCGAAGCTCCGCGGCCCAGGCGAACGCGCCGATGCCCTGCTGAAATGCTGGCACATCCTGCGGAAACTACGCTGCTGCCCCCTGCGCGCAGGTCAACTCGTCAAATCCATCCTCGTCCTTTAGGCTCGTGAAGCCAGATGAAATGTGTTCCTTCATGGCATGGCGGGCAGGATTCTCTCCCCGGGCGTTGGCATGGCTCTCGTTCGCCTTCATTCTTGAACCGTCGATTGTGGCGGAAGGCGCGTACGCGTCATCAGGTATTCGTGGCATTCGCTGGATTACCTGTGGTCCATGGACATTTTGATGGGGCGACGGCGTGGACGGGGGGAACGACTCCGCACTTTTACAGGAGTGCTCTCCGCGCCGCCGCCCCCGCTTAGGGTGCGTTACCTGAACGGCGGGTGCCGATTGAGATGGGCCGCCCGGCGGATGAATCGTCATCCGAGCATTTCCGCCTCTGGTACCTCACCTCGAACCATACGGTCCGACCTGCGTCGTCCTCATGCACGTCCCAGCGGTGGGAGAGCGTCTGGACGAGCAGCAGGCCGCGCCCGCTCTCGGCGGACGTGTCGCCGCCCAGGCGAGGCGCCGTCTCGCCTCCCGCGTCCACCACGTCGACGTGTATGAAGTCGTGGCAGTCGGCGAGTGCGAGCATTACGTTCCCGCCATTCTTCGAATCCGAATGGACGATGGCGTTCGTGACCACCTCGGAAACAAGGAGCGTCACGTCATCGAGCGCGGGGTGTTCGTCGCCGAGCTTCTCCCTCACATACGCGCGTGCACGAGAGACCGACTCGGGAGAACCGATCAGGTCGAGGACCCCGAGCAGGCTTCCTGTCGTCATGCCCCTGCCTTTTCGTTTCGGCGGAAAATGCCGCGCGTCTTGAAAACTTCGCCTTATCAGGGTGTCGCCTGACGACTACGATCGGTGGCGGAATCGGTCGACCTTATGCCTACAGTTATGGTCAGCAGGTCGGTCGGTCATTTGAAACGCCCGATTTTAGGCAGGCAGGTGAGGTTTGTCCCCCCACGAAGAAATAGACCCCCACGATTCACCCCGTGCCATCTTCGCCTTCGAGTTGCGCCGCCATCGGCGCCTGGCGTGCCTGACGCAAAGGCAGCTCGCCGAGCGCATCGGATTCTCGGACTCCATGGTCAACCTCGTGGAGCTGGCCAAGCGCCGCCCGTCCGAACGCTTCGCCGAGCTGTGCGACCGGGCCCTGGGCCTCGACGGCACCATGGCCAGGCTGTACACCGCCACGACATGGCGGCAGGCGCCGGAGCACTTCCGGCCATGGCTCGATGAGGAACAGGAAGCCACCGACCTGCGGTGCTGGGAGCCGACGATCGTTCCCGGCCTGCTCCAGACCGAGGGGTACGCGCGCCAGATCCTCGGAGCCTCACCGGGCATCACCGGCGACCAGGTGGAGGAACGTCTCGCGGGACGTATGCAGCGCCGCGCCATGCTCAACCGCGCCCGGCCGCCCGCCCTCGGCGTCGTCATGGACGAGGCCGTGATACGCCGGAACGTCGGCGGCGCGGTCGTCATGGGTGAGCAGTTGAGGTTCCTGCTGGAGATCGCTCAGCATCCCCAGGTGACCATCCAGATCGTGCCCTCCACGACCGAGGTCCACTGCGGGCTGGTAGGCGGATTCATCATCGCCGAACGGAACGGATCGGCCTACGCTGCTTACGCGGAAGCGCAACCTTACGGTCGTACCGTGGACGATCAGGCGACCATCGCCAGGCTGGTCCGGCGGTATGACGCCATCCGATCCGAGGCCGTGCCGTTCAAGCAGTCCTTAAGGCTCATAGAGGAAGTGATGCACCAAAATGGCTCCTGATCTTCCCTGCGCACAGTGGCGCAAGAGCAGCTACAGCGGTGACGAAGGTGGCAACTGCGTTGAGGTCGCCTCGAATCGGTCCGGCGTCGTCGCGGTGCGTGACAGCAAGAACCCGACCGGCCCGGCACTCACGTTCGCGCCCGGCACGTGGTCCGCATTCGTGGGCGCGCTCAAGACCGGCGCCCTGGCCGACTGAGCCCCAGTCACTCGCCTCGCCCTGGCCGACTGAGCTCCGCTCACTCGCCTGGCCTTGGCCACGCGCCGGGATCGAGTGTCTCCGTCAGGTCGGGGACACTCGCAGGACGCGTTGCCGTGCTGCCCGTTTCGATTCCCGCGTCGCCCGTTTCAGCAGTCGTCGGGCAGTAGCCGGAAGGACTCGTGGCTGGTGATGGGACGAACAGCACGGAAATGTCTGCGGTCGAGGGTGAAGATCGCGTCGGTACGAAATTCCGCGGCAAGGGCACAGTTCATCGCGTCGGTGAGCCCGATGTTCATCTTCACGTAGCGGGCCATGAGAGCACGCGCGGTACGCAGATGCGGTGAAACCTCAGGCACCTCGTATCGCATCGTGGCGATCGCTCACCGTACTCTTGTGGGTTCGCCGCGTCACTGCTTCCCGATGTTCAGCGTCGTTGCCGGCCGGGATCGGCAGCCCTCCCCGTGTCAGCGGAGCGGTCTGCCCTCGCGGGGGTTGTGGGCTTGGATGCCCTTGTAGGCCAGGTCGATGCGCTCCTTGAGACGGCCGGCGCCCCGGGCCGGGAGGCTCCACGTGCCGTCGACCCGGACCAGCCGGACGCCGGGGGAGTCGAGCCAGCGCAGGATGCACTCGGTCTCCTCGGCCCCGGCGGCCGGAAGGGGCCCGGGCCCGGGGACCACCGTCTCCGCGGTCGCCTCCAGGGCGTCGACATACGGAGTCGGGTGGGCCCCCTTCGGCATCACGCCCGCCGCGGCGAGCCTGCCGTGCCGGACGACGTGGATGTCCCACCCGCCGTCGAACGCCGGGCTGGCCGCGATCATCTGCGGGATGCCGGTGAGCGATCGAAGCCGCTGCATCCGCGCCGCCGTGCGCACGTAGACGGCAAGCCGGTCGCGGTCGACGGCGGCCTCCTCGTAGCGTTGCTCGGCCGCGAGCCGCTCCATACGGGCTTCGATCGCGGAGAACACCGGGCCTGGGTCGCGCTCCATGGCGGCCTGGGCGTCCTCGACGTGACGGCGGTAGTCGTCGACGCTCTGGCGGCCCTCGCAGGGCGCCCCGCAACGGCCCATCTCGGCCAGCGCGCAGGCGGGCCGCCGGGTGCGCGCGGTGATGCGCTCGGTGCACTGCCGGAGAGGCAGGGCCTCATGCAGCGCCGCCCTGGCCTCCTCAGCGCCCCGCGCGGAGGTGAACGGGCCGAGGTAGGTGGCGCGGTCGGCCTTGACCTCGCGGACGATGGACAGCCGGGGAAACGGCTCGTCGGTCAGCTTGAGCCAGACGACCTTCTCGGGGAAGCGGGAGCGGCGGTTGTACCGCGGCTTGGTGGAGCCGATCAGCCGCAGCTCCCTGACCTCCGCCTCCAGGCCGGTGGCGCACACGATGGTGCGGACGCGCTCGGCGATGCCGACCATCTCGCGGATGCGCGGGCGCGTCTCGCTGGCGGTGAAGTACGACTTCACCCGCTGGCGCAGGTCGCCGCTCTTACCGACGTACAGCGACTCGCCGCACTCGTCCTCGAAGACGTAGACCCCCGGGGCGCTCGGGACGCTCGCGGCCAGGTGGCGCTTGCGCTTCTGCTCCGGTGTGGGCGCCCGCACGAAGCCCTTGAGCTCCTCCAGGGTCTGCACTCCATACGCCCCGACCCGCTCGATCAGCGCGTGGAGCACGTCGACGGTGGCCTTGGCGTCGGCGAGCGCCCGGTGGCACGGCTCGGTGGTGCTCCTGAACACCCTGGCCAGCGTCGAGAGCTTGCAGTTGGGCACCTCGTCGCGCGTGAGGACGCGGCGGGCGAGGTCGGCGGTGTCGACGACGGGGTTGGTGGGGAGCGGGTAGCCGTGTGCCTGGCAGCCGGCCTTGATGAAGCCGACGTCGAAGGGGGCGTTGTGGGCGACCAGCGTGGCGCCGCGGACGAACTCGAGGAAGGAGGGCAGGACCTGCTCGATCCGCGGGGCGGCGGTGACCATCACGTCGGTGATGCCGGTCAGGACCGTGATGAACGGCGGGATGGGACGCCCGGGGTCGACGAGGGTGGCGAACTCGCCGAGCACCTCGCCGCCGCGCACCTTGACCGCGCCGATCTCGGTGATGGCGTGCTCCGCGTGTGACCCGCCGGTCGTCTCCAGGTCGAACACGACGAAGGTCACCTGATCGAGCGGCGTGCCCAGCTCGTCGAGCGTCCCTTGAACCCCGATCTCCACGCCCATGACCATACGAGTACGGACCGACAGTTCCACCCCCGTCCCCAGATCCGTTCGGCATGTGATCGCAACCCCGCCCGTTCTTGGTCGTTATACGGCTGGTGTCGGGCGCGCTGTGGCATGCCGTGGGATGCGACGGATGGGCCCGTTCATCGGCAGACACATGGTTCGAGCGAATATTCACGGGGAGGCGCGTATGCGCAGGTCATCAGCATTGATCACAACTCTGGCCCTGGCAGCGGGATCACTTCTCTGGTCCTCGGCGCCCGCACAGGCGGCCGCCCCCAGCGGGCAGGCCACGGTCGAGGCCGGCTCCACCGCCGCCCGGCCGAAGGCGTACGTCCGCGTGTTGTATCCCACCAGGATGCGGCGCGGCGGCTCCGCGACGTTCAGCTACAAGGCCACCCGCCTGCGGCGGATCGAGGCCGACGGGGTGGTGCTGGCCGCGTTCCTGCCGAAGAACACGGTGTCCAAGGTCCGCTTCCTGGCCAAGCCGCCGCACTCCAAGTGCGGGTACTACGCCTCGCGCGCCTACTGCGTCGTCAAGCTCAAGGGCGCGAACACCATCTCCATGCGCCTGCAGATCTCGGTCAAGTACAAGTACGCGGGCAAGTACTACATCAACCACTACGCGAGGGCGATCGGGTTCGAGTCCGGCCTGAGCACGCGGGACTACGTGCGGCAGATCTCCCGTGAGGACCTGATCGCCAAGTCCAAGACGATCATCTCCCTGCGCTGACGGGCGCGCCCCGGTCCCGCGGCCTCCGCTGCGGGACCGGGGCGGGCCTCGGCTCAGTCCCAGTAGCGGCCGTCGAGCATGCTCTCAAGGGCCGCGCGGTGCATCACCAGGTCGTTCGGATCTTCCGGCATCGGCTGCTCGCCGAAGTGGATCCGCCGGTGCCAGACGCGGGCCATGATGATCCCGTGCCGCAGGGCGGCGTAGGTCTCGAAGAACTCCATGTTCCGGGGCTCATGGCCCGACAAGGCGTGATACTGCGCGCAGACGTCCTCGCGGGTCATGAAGCCGGGCAGGCCCGGGAGCCCCATGATCATGGTGACGTCCTGGAAGAACCGGTGCAGGAAGATCATCCAGGCGATGTCGATCTCGCGTGGACCGACCCCGGCCATCTCCCAGTCGAGCACCGCGACCGGCGTGAAGTCGCGGTACATCACGTTGCCGATGCGCGCGTCGCCCCAGCTGATCACATCCTGCCCGGGGTCGGCGGGCCAGTGGTCGTCCAGCCAGGCGAACGCGTCCTCCAGAAGCGGGATCCGCAGGGACCCGTGGGCCCACTCGTAGTAGGCCCTCTGCTCGTTGACGTGCCGGCGCAGCGCCGACTCGCCCGAGTGGCCCGACCGGAGGAAGGCGAGGTCCTCGGGCTGGACGGGTGCGTTGTGCAGCCGGGCGAGGATGTCCACGGAGTGCCTCTGCAGGCGCTCGCGGTCGGCGGGGGAGGCGTCGAGCAGCCAGCCCTCGAAGGTGTAGGGCACGAGGTCGGGCGGGACGTCGCCGGTCTCCTGCTCCATCACGAAGAACGGTGAGCCGAGGGCCGCCGGGTCGGGCTCGAACCACAGGGTGCGGGGAGCGGGGACCCCGGCCCGCCGCGCGAACCGCATCACCTCGAACTGCTTGCCGAGGTCGTACTCGGGGAAGACCGGCACCGCCTCGGCGGCCGGGGCCATCCTGGCGACGCACTTGAGCTCCTGCGGGCCGGTCCCGTCGGCCCAGGAAGCGGTGAAGAACACCGTCTCGCTGGACAGGCCGTTGCCGGAGGGCCGGGACAGCTCGGACACCGACACCCCAGAGGGCCCATCGAGGCGGCCCGCGAGCCACGCCTGCACCCGATCTCGGAGTTCACCCAGGTCACGGGTCGACGTCCGGATTTCCGCGGCCTCCGCACGCTGATCGTCCAGCCTGGACATCGTTGTCTCCCTCATCGGTGGTGGCACAGTCGTATACCGATCACCAAGCGCTTGTCCATACGCCGTTCGCCCGCCGTTAACCGGTATTCAAGGGGCCGGCCGCGTGTCATCAGGGGCTGGTGGGGGAGGAGAACCCGGTCGGATGCGCGCTGACCACGAACGCGCCAGCCGTACCCTTGTCGGATAGACGGTTTTGAATGGCCAGTCAGCTAGGGGAAGACGGATGAGTTCAGCCGGAGAAGGCCTGTCTCGCCCGCTGCCCGAGCAGGTCCGCTTACATGTAGTCGAGCTCGCCGCACAGGTGCTCGGCACGATGCAGGCCGCCACGATCCCGCCCCCGCTGAAGGGCATCGCGAAGTTCGAACCGCGCAAGCGCGCCCGGCTGGGCAGCGCGCCGATCGCCGCGCAGCTGGAGACCGACAAGGAGTTCCGCGAGATCGTCGCCGAGGCGCTCCAGGAGGCCTGGCCGGAGCTGGTCGCCAGCCTGGAGGAGGGCAACGTCCCGCCCGCGGCGGAGCCCGTCCTGGTGGCCGCGGCCGCCTACCTGACCCGGCCTCCGGGCTGGCCCGAGCTGGTCGAGACCGCACGCGCCGACCTGGAGCAGGCCGCGGCGGCGGCCGAGGGCAGCGCCCAGGAGCAGACCGTCGTACGGCTGCGTGAACAGCTCGCCGCGCAGAAGCTGGCCGCCAAGGAGGAGGCCGACCGGCTGCGCGAGCAGCTCAAGGCGTCCCGCGCCGAGGTCGCCGACCTGCGGCGCAGGCTGCACGACGCCCGGGAGCGGGGGAAGGCGGCCGAGGAGCGCGCGGCCGAGCTGCGGGTCCTGGAGCAGGAGGCGAGGGCCGCCGTCACCTCGGCCACCAGCTCCACCGACAGCGAGCTGCGCAAGCTGCGCGAGCGGGTGACCGACGCCGAGCGGCAGCTTGAGGCCAGCCGTCGCGCCGCGCGCGAGGGGCGCAGCATCGAGGAGGCCCGCGTCCGCGTGCTCCTCGACACCTTGCAGGACGCCGCGGCCGGGCTGCGCAGCGAGCTCGCCCTTCCCGTCGCGATCAGCAAGCCCGCCGACTCGGTGAGCGCCGTGAGCCCCGGACGGCCCTCGGTGCGCGCCGTGCCCGCCCGCGCGCTCGCCGACGACGACCCGGTCCTGCTCGACCAGCTCCTGGCCATCCCGCACCTCCACCTCATCGTGGACGGCTACAACGTCACCAAGACCGGATATCCCTCGCTGACGCTCATCGACCAGCGCTCGCGCCTGCTCACCGGCCTCGGCGGGCTGGCCGTGCAGACCAGGGTCGAGGTCACGTGCGCCTTCGACGGCGCGGAGCTGAACGGCCCGGTGCAGGTGTCCGCGCCGCGCGGGGTGCGCGTGCTGTTCAGCGCGCCGGGGGAGATCGCCGACGACCTCATCCGTCAGCTCGTCCGCGCGGAGCCTCCGGGCCGCGCGGTCGCGGTCGTATCCTCCGATCGCGAGGTCGCCGATTCGGTGCGCCGTATGGGCGCCCGGCCCGTCCCGGCCACCCTTCTGCTGCGTCGCCTCGGCCGCGCCTGAGCGCCTCGTACACCCCCCCCGCGTCGCCTCGGCGGGCGGCGTTTCCTGCCCGCGTCCGAGGTCGGGGACGGACCGGCTAACCGGGCTTGTCAGATCTAGACCGAATCACGGGGAAAAGATGCCGTTACCTGTGTCCTTTCTGTAGGATCACCGCCCAGGTTGTCTCACTTGTCTCACTTGAGGGGGCTGACGTCCCAGTGGCCGTGCGTGGCATCCAGGGAGTCGGACGGATACCGGTGATCGCCGGGCTCGTCGCCGTCGTCGTCCTGACGCAGGTGGGCGGGGCGGAGGCGAAACCGAAGCCGACGGTCGCTCAGACCAAGGCGCGGCTCGCCAAGCTGAACGATCAGGCCGACAAGGTGGTCGATCGTTACAACCTCGCCGGCGAGCACTGGAAGAAGGCCCGCAAGGAGTACAACGCCCTCAACGGCCGGCTCAAGAAGCAGATGGAGAACATCGACCAGCTTCGTGCCGGCCTGGTGTCGGTGGCGGTCAGCACCTACCAGTCGGGTGACCTGCTGACCTGGCCCAACCTCATGACACAGAGAGACCCGGAGTCCCTGCTGAGCGGGCTCGCCTCGGTGGACCAGATGTCGGCCGGGCAGGCGCGGACCCTGGCGGAGTTCGAGGACGCCACGCGCTCGCTCAAGGGTCACCGCGACGAGTCCAAGGCGGCCTACGACAAGGCCGTGAAGCTCCTCGACGATCTCCGCAAGCAGAAGAAGGACGTCGAGAAGCTGGTAGGCGAGCAGGAGAGCCTGCTCCGCCGGCTCAACGCCTACAATCCGGGCAACCCCAACAGCGCCGGCATCAAGTACAACGGGTCGGCCTCCGGCAACGCGCGCACGGCGCTGCAGTTCGCCTACGCCCAGGTGGGCAAGCCCTACCGCTACGGAGGAACCGGGCCGGCCGCCTACGACTGCTCAGGACTCACCCAGGCGGCCTGGCGGGCCGCCGGTGTCAGCCTGCCCCGGACCGCCGCCCAGCAGTACAACTGGGGAGCGTCCCGGAGGGTCTCGCTGAACGCGCTGCAGCCGGGCGATCTGCTGTTCGCCTCCGGCCTCGGCCACGTCGGCATCTACGCCGGAGGCGGCAAGATGGTCCACGCGCCCCAGACGGGCGACGTCGTGAAGGTCGTCTCCCTCACGGCCTACCGGAGCATCATGGGGGCCGTACGTCCCTGAGCGTGGCCCTCGGGCGAGGCCGGGAAGTCCCGGCGCCGCCGGAGCGGTCCGGCCAGCAGGACCAGTCCTGACAGCGCCACGCCCGCCGTCATGATCCACATCGTCGGGCGGATGCCGATCGAGGCGCCGAGCGCCCCGCCGAGCAGGGCGCCGAGCGGGATGGTGCCGTAGTTGACGAACTGCATGCTGACCGAGACACGTCCCATCAGGTGACGCGGGCAGTAGGTCTGGCGGAAGCTCGACTTGATGACGTTTCCCGTGACCACGCCCGCGACGACGGCCAGGCTCCCCACCACCATGAACGCCAGGCCGGCACCGGGGGTCGTCAGCGGGATGAGCAGGGCGAACGGGGCGCCGATCATCTCGCAGGCAAGCAGGGCACGTGCGCTGCCGAGGCGCCGGACGAGCCGGGTGGCGCCGGCGGCCCCGATGACGCCCCCCAGGCTCGTGGCGGCGATGAGGCCGCCGACCACGCCCGCGCCCAGGCCGACCTCCCGTACGAGGAAGACGATGAGGATGGCCTGGTAGCCGACCAGGGTGAGGTTGCTGACCGCGCCGAAGACCGTGAGCACCCGAAGGTAGGGATCGCGGGCGACGAAGCGCATGCCCTCGCCGATCTCGCGTCGCAGCGTGGTCCTGTTCTCCGGCGGCGCGGGGGGCGCCTCTCTGGTCCGCATGGCGAGCAGGCAAAGGCCTGAGACCAGGAAGGTGACCGCGTCGGCCAGCAGGCCGGTGACGGCTCCGAATACCTGTGCGATGAGGCCGCCCACGCCGGGGCCCACGACCTGGGCGGCGGACTCGCCGCCCTGGAGTTTCGCGTTCCCCTCCGGCAGGTCGGCGTCGCGGACGACGGCGGGCAGGTACACCTGGTAGGCGGTCTGGAAGAACACCTTGGCCGTGCCGGCGAGCAGGGCGACGGCCAGCAGCTGTCCGATGGTCAGCACACCCCACCAGGCGGCGGCCGGAACGCTGACGAAAAGGAGCAACGACGCGGCGTCGCAGACGAGCATCACCGGCCGCCGGGGGAGGCGGTCGACCCAGGCGCCGGCGGGCAGGCCGATGATCATCCAGGGCAGCCAGGTGGCCGCCGTCAGCAGGGCCACGACCAGGGTGCTCGCGTGCAGTGTCGAGATCGCCACCAGGGGCAGCGCCACGCTGGTGAGGGTGCTTCCGAAGCCGCTGGTGGTCTCGCCGATCCACAGCAGCCGGAAGTCGCGATCGCGCAGCAGGCCGCCCCGCCGGGCGCGGACGGCGCCCGGGCCCGCGGGCGCGGTGACGGTGGCGTTCATGGCCGCCCCGGAACGCCGAAGGCGAAGACGAAGACCGGGTCGCGCTGCTCCCCGTCGTCGGGCACCTGGCGGGCGGCCCAGCGGTCGAGGACATCGATGATCTGCCGCTCCAGGTCAGCGAGCTCGGCCGGGGTCAGCCGCAGCCACTTGTCGGTGGAGAACGGGGCGTTCTGCCACGCCGCGCGCTCGTCCTCCCCGGCGGCGTACCAGGCTCGCACCAGATTGACGTGGTGGTCGAGGTTGAGCGACTCGGCCGCGCCGGCGACCGC
>NZ_BAAAZR010000003.1:17075-75608 GCF_039537005.1 Sphaerisporangium flaviroseum
GAAGTCGGCGGTGGTCCAGCGCACACCCGCCGACACCAGCCGCCACCACCGCTCACGCCGGTCGCGGGCCAGCTCCGGCGCCTCCTCGATCAGCTCGCTCGCGCCCAGCACGCGCAGGTGGTGGCTGACGTTGGCGACGGCCTGGCCGGTGCGGTCGGCGAGCATGCTGGCCGTGGAGGGGCCGTAGACCTTCAGCACGTCCATGAGACGGCGCCGCAGGGGATGGGCCAAGGCGGCCAGCACCCGGGAGTCGGTGATCTTGCGAATGTTCCCGTGATCCATGCTTTCAGGCTGACATCCGCAACAATCATCGCGCAATAGCGATTGCGAAAGAGTTCTTGCGCATCTAAGTGTGACGTGTCTCACGCGGCCACCGCGAGAGGTCCGGCGCGCCGCCGGCGGCGCCGTGCCGTCCTTTCCGGGCCCCTCGCCGGGTGTTGAAGATCACTAACGGGTGTGACGGATGTGACAGGAGTGGCTCACGACCGGTCCCGTTTCAGGACATGTGAGGGGAATCACATTCGGGTAACAGGGGCCGCTGATATGCAGGGGTTACGTGTTCTCGATCGGTGTCTTTGATCTACGTTTCGTTGCCGTGCCTTTGCCTGCATTTAGGGATCTGTGTAGTTTCTGGCCCGCGGCGAGCACGCCATGCCGTCGCGAGTGAAACCGGTCACGATCGGATCGGTGCGACAAAAAATCCAAATGGTCACCGTCGTCGACTAAGGCGCGATCCCAGGACCGCAGAGGCGGTGACCTGCCGAATCCGTGCGGCAAGGAGCACGGAGCCGGGGACCCAATTTGGCCCTAAATGTGGGGCCAGGGGGTGAATCGGCGCCTATGGCGCCGTAGGGCGACTTCCCTGCCCGAATCCGTCAGCTAACCCGGTAGGCGTGAGTGGAAGAATCAAGGAGAGATCCTGTCCAGCACCACGCAAAACCCTAGCCTGTCTCGCTTGGCCCGCCTCTCCCTCGGTGGTGTCGCGCTCACCATGACGGCCTCCATGGGGGCTGTAGCGACTCAGGCGACGGCGGCGGACGCCGCCACGGTGACCTCGGCGGCCGACGCCGCCCCGGTGATCGCGACGGCCGACGGCGCCACGGTGACCCCCATGGCGGACGCCGCCACGGTCACCACGACGGCGGACGCCGCCACGGCCACCAAGGCTCAGAGCACGTCGACGTCGAAGACCAAGGCCAAGAGCGCGTCGAGGCTGAGCAAGGCCGCCAAACAGCGGATCAAGGCGCGCACGGCCGTATCGGTGGCCAAGAAGCAGATCGGCGACCCGTACCGGTGGGGAGCGGCCGGCCCAGGCGCTTTCGACTGCTCAGGCCTCGTCGTGTTCTCCTGGCGGAAGGCCGGTGTGAAGCTTCCTCGCATCGCCGCCAGCCAGTTCCGCTCGGTCCGGAAGAAGGTCTCCTGGAAGCATCTCCAGCCAGGCGACCTGATGTTCTTCCGCGGGCTCGGCCATGTCGGCATGTACGTCGGGCACGGCAAGATGATCCACTCCCCGCACAGCGGTACGCGGGTCCGGATCGACACGCTGAGCGGTTACCGCAGGGCGAGCTTCGTTGGAGCGGTCCGCCCGGGCGTGTGAGCCGTGTACCGGGGGACTTCCCAGGAGCGATTTCCCGAGAAGCATCCTCAGGTCTGTGCTGAGCACGCCGATGGCCGTGAAGGCCCCGCCCGCCTCCAACCCGAGGCGGACGGGGCCTTCACCCATCCACCACCCTCTCCCGGAGCCACAGGGGATCGTGTGTCTCCCGGCCGCGCTGTCCCCGGGGCGACAGCCGGTAGATTGCCCGCATGCGCGTCGTCTGGCTCTGGGCCGTACTGGCGGGGCTGCTGGCCGCGCTGACCGGTCCGCCCGTCACCGGCGACCCGCGGCGGAGCGTGGACGCGGTGATCCGGGAGCATCCGGAGATCTGGGCCGGGGCGCGGGTCGTCCAGGGCGACCGATCGATCGTGATCGGCTCGCGGGACGCCACGGATGCCGCAGTCGCCGCGGATACTGCGGACACCACAGACACCACGAACAGGGACACCAGGGACACCAGGGACACCACGGACACCACGGATGCCGCAGTCACCGCGGGCGCCGCCCGGACGCCGGGGTCCGGGTCGCCTGGCCTTGCCGACCTGGCGCGCAGGGCCGATAGGGCGAGCCTGATCGTCGCCAGGGTGGCCGGGCCGGTACGCCCGCTGATCCTGGTCCCCGCGACCACCGAGCAGGCCGCCACGCTCGCCGCCCCGGCGGCCGTGAACGGGCTGGCCGCGGTGGCCGGCACCGATCGGGTGATCATCGAGCCGCGCTCCTTCGCCCGCCTGACCGGCGCGGGCCGTGACGTCGTCCTCGCCCACGAGCTCACGCACGTCGCCACCGGCGCGGCCACCGACGGGCGTACGCCCAAGTGGCTGATGGAGGGCTTCGCCGACTACGTCGGGTATCTCCAGGCGGGGATCCCGGTGGCCTCCGCCGCGGCCGAGCTGGCCGCCGAGGTACGTGCCGGGCGGCTCCCGGCGGCGCTTCCCGGCGCTGACGCCTTCTCCGCCGGTTCGGCACGGCTCGCACAGGCTTACGAGGAGGCGTGGCTCGCGTGCCGGTATGTCGCGGGGCGCTTCGGCGAGCGTGCCCTGGTGACCCTCTACCGTGAGTCCATGCGCAGTGGCCCGCGGACCGCGCTCCGCCGGACGCTGGGCATGACCACGGCCCGATTCACCGCCGCCTGGCGGGAGTACGTCCGGAGCGAGCTCTCATGACGTCACCGGCGCGATGACGGGCCTGGGGATGAGCGGATGGGATCACGGGGCCGGGGATGGGCGGGCCGGATGAGGGTGCCGGGGGAGGGGCGGGCGCGATGACGGGGCCGGGGGTGAGTGGGGTGGGTCGAGACGAGGGGGCGGACGCCAGTGGTGGGGCTGATCGCGTGACGCGGTCGATCGAGCAGGGCCGCCGTGGCCCGCGGGCGGGCGGACGATGGCGTGCGGCGGGGATCGCCCTCGTCGTCCTCGGCGCGGCCGTCGCCGCGGTCGTGGCGGTCACCACGCCATGGCAGTCCCTGCCCGGGGCCGCCCCGGCGGTGACACCCGATCCCGCGCGCGACTTCACCGCCCAGCAGATCGCCCGGGCGGACGCGTTCGACGCCGCCGTCAGCGTCCCGGTGTACCTGTCGCTGGCGGTGACGCTGGTCGTCGCCGGCGTGCTGATCCTGACGCCCTTCGGGGCGTGGCTGGTGGCCCGTCTCCGAGGGCCGTGGTGGGTGCGCGCCCTGCTCGGCGTCCTCGCGCTCTCGGCCGTCAGCCTGCTGATCAAGTGGCCGCTGGGCATGTGGTACGAGACGCGGCTGCGCGAATTCGGCCTCTCGACGCAGGAGTGGCCCGCGTGGTCCGCCGACCGGCTCAAGAGCTTCGGCGTCCAGACCGTGCTCATCGCGATCATGGTGCTCGCGGTCGTCTGGCTGGCCAGGCGCTTCGCGACCAGGTGGTGGATCCCGGCGGCGGCGGGAGCGTTCGCGCTCACCGTGGCGGCCTCGTTCATCTATCCCGTCGTCGTGGAACCGTTGTTCAACGACTTCACGCCGCTCCCGCCCGGCCCGCTCCGGAGCGACCTGATCGCCATGGCGAGCCGTGACGGCGTTCCGGTCGAGGACGTGCTGGTCGCCGACGCCTCGCGCAGGACCACCTCGCTGAACGCCTACGTGTCGGGGTTCGGGGCCACCCGGCGCATCGTCGTCTACGACACGCTGCTGCGCGCCCCCGCGAACGAGGTCGAGCTGGTCGTCGCGCACGAGCTCGGCCACGCCAAGAACGGTGACGTCCTGTACGGCACGCTGGTGGGAGCGCTCGGCGCCGCGGCGGGCGCCTGCCTGCTGTTCCTCGTCGTCTCCTTCCGCCCGATCAGGCGCCGGGCCGGTGTCGAGACGGTGGCCGATCCGCGCGCGGTCGGGCTCGTGCTCGGCCTGATGAGCCTGGCCGGCGTGCTGGCGGGGCCGGCGCAGAACGTCGTCAGCCGACAGATCGAGGCCAGGGCCGACGTGCACGCGCTCGACCTGACCCGCGATCCGGCGACCTTCGCGGCGATGCAGAAACGCCTCGCCGTGACCAACATCTCCGATCTGTCCCCCAGCGCGTTCGAGTACGTCCTGTACGCGTCGCATCCCACGACCCCGCAGCGTCTGGCCCTGGCACGCTCCTGGGCCCGGCTGCACGGGCTGCCGGAGCCGTGACCGCCCCCGAGCACGACCCCGGCCCGGTGAAGACGCTGATCGTGACCAACGACTTCCCGCCTCGGCCCGGTGGCATCCAGGCATTCGTGCACGCGCTCGCCGTACGCCTGCCACCGGGCTCGGTGGTGGTGTACGCCTCCCGGTGGCCCGGCTGGGAGGACTTCGACGCGAGCCAGCCGTACCGGGTGGTGCGCCACCCCACCTCGCTGATGCTGCCCGTGCCCGACGTCGCCAGGAGGGCCGCGGCGCTGGTGCGGAAGGAGAAGTGCGACACCGTCGTGTTCGGCGCGGCGGCGCCGCTCGGGCTGCTCGCCCCCGCGATGCGCGCGGCGGGGGCGCGTCGCATGATCATGCTGACCCACGGCCACGAGGCCGGCTGGGCGGGTGTGCCCCTCGCCCGCGGCTTTCTCGCCAGGATCGGCGCCCACGCGGACGCGATCACCTACCTGGGTGACTACACCCGGGAGAGGCTGGCCCGGGTGATGCCGCCCGGCAGGCTCGTCCGGCTGGCGCCGGGCGTGGACACCGATGTCTTCCACCGCGGGGCCGGCGGCGCCGGGATACGGCTGTCGCTGGGGATCGGCGAGCGGCCCGTCGTGGTGTGCGTCTCCCGGCTGGTCGCCCGCAAGGGGCAGGACACGCTGGTGCGGTGCTGGCCGGAGGTGCTCCGGGAGGTTCCGGACGCCGTGCTGCTGCTGGTCGGCGGCGGGCCGTCCCGCCGTAGCCTCGAACGGGCGGTCGCCTCGCGGCGCCTTGGGGACTCGGTCATCATGACGGGGCCGGTGCCGTGGAGCAGCCTGCCCGCTTACTACGACGCCGGTGACGTGTTCGCCATGCCCTGCCGTACGCGGCTGGGAGGCCTGGACGTGGAGGGCCTCGGCATCGTGTACCTGGAGGCCTCCGCGACCGGCTTGCCGGTCGTCGCGGGGGCTTCCGGGGGAGCCCCCGACGCGGTTCGTGACGGCGAGACGGGTCTGGTGGTGGACGGCGACGACCCGCGGGCGGTGGCCTCGGCCGTGACGACCCTGCTCAGGGACCCGGCCCTCGCCCGGACGATGGGGGAGCGGGGCCGGGCCTGGATCGAACGCGAGTGGCGCTGGGACCTGGTGGTCGAGCGGTTCGCCGAAGTGCTCGCCGGCCCCGGTACCCCCGGGACCGGCTCGGCCGAACGGGTCCGGTGAGCGCACCGGGTCCGCCGAAGGGCTCGGGTGAGCCCATCGGTCCGCCGAAGGGGTCCGGTGAGCCCACCGGGTCCGCCGAAGGGGTCTGGTCGCTCGCCGTTCTGGCCGTCGGGCGGTTACAGGTCGAGCCAGCGCTGCATGCGGTCGATGAGCTCTTCGGCGTCGACGGGCTTGGTGACGTAGTCGCTGGCACCCGAGGACAGGGTCTTCTCGCGGTCGCCGTGCATGGCCTTGGCGGTGACGGCGATGATCGGCAGATGGGCGAAGCGCGGCATCTCGCGGATCGCGGCCGTCGCGGCGTATCCGTCCATCTCGGGCATCATGATGTCCATCAACACGAGGTCGACGTCGTCGTTGCGCATGAGCGCCTCGATGCCCTTGCGGCCGTTCTCGGCGTACAGCACCTGCATGCCGTGCAGTTCCAGGATGTTGGTCAGGGCGAAGACGTTGCGGACGTCGTCGTCGATCACCAGGACCTTGCGGCCGAGCAGCCCGCTGTCGACTTTCTCGACGTCCCGGGACGCCTCCTCCGGGGTGGCCTGCACCAGGGGCAGGACGTCGCCAGGCCCCTTCGCCGTCAGGTGGAGGGTGATGCGCTCGCGCAACTCGTCCAAGCTGGGGAGACGCTCCAGCGGCTGGGTGCGGGACCGTCCCTGCAGCAGGTTCTCCTGGGGACGGGTGAGCTTGCGGGTGTGATGGGCCAGCACCGGCAGCGAGCGCAGGGTGCTGTCCTCGTCGAGCCTTCGCAGGAACTCCGCCGCCGCGTCGTGGGGCATGCCGAGGTCGAGCACGATGCAGTGGAAGCCATGGCGCCCCAGCGCGGCCAGGGCGCTGTCGGGGCTGCTCGCGGTGGTGACGCGAACCGCACCGTGCGTCTCGCTCAGATCGGCCACCACGCTCTGCGCCAGCTGGGACAGCAGCCCGTTGGGCCGGGACTCCACGACGAGCAGGCGGCGCCCGTCGTCCTCGGTGACGCCGTTGGAGAGGGCGGATGAGGAGACGGGCAGTTCCACCGCCACCGCCTGGGTGGGCTCGTCGAAGGGGTGCGCCCGGGTGAACATCGCCGAGGAGGCCGGCAGGACGGAATCCTCGGAGAAGTGGGTCATCGGCAGGTAGAGGCTGAACGTGCTGCCCTCACCCAGAGCGCTGACCGCGCGGATCTCGCCGTTGAACAGCGCGGCGATCTCGCGGCTGATGGACAGGCCGAGGCCGGTGCCGCCGTACTTGCGGCTGGTGGTGCCGTCCGCCTGCTGGAAGGCGTCGAAGATCTGGGAGAGGTTCTCCTCGGCGATGCCGATGCCGGTGTCCACGACGTGGAACGCGAGGACCTGCTGCCTGGAACCGGTCGGCAGGTCCATCTCGCCCGCTCGCTCGACCCGGAGCTGGACCGAGCCCTCCTCGGTGAACTTCACCGCGTTGGAGAGCAGGTTGCGCAGGACCTGCCGCAGACGCTGCTCGTCCATCATCAGCTGGGTGGGCACGTCGGAGGCCACCACGACGTCGAACCGCAGCCCCTTCTCGGTGGTCAGCGGCCGGAACGTCGCCTCGACGTAGTCGAGGAGCTGCCGGATGTGGAACGGCTCCAGCGCCAGGTCCATCTTGCCCGCCTCGATCTTGGACAGGTCGAGGATGTCGTTGATGAGCTGGAGCAGGTCGGTGCCCGCCGAGTGGATGACGTTGGCGTACTCCACCTGCTTGGCGGTGAGGTTGCGAGCGGGGTTCTGCGCCAGGAGCTGCGCGAGGATGAGCAGCGAGTTGAGCGGGGTGCGCAGCTCGTGGCTCATGTTGGCGAGGAACTCGCTCTTGTACTTGGAGGCCAGCGCGAGCTGCTGGGCGCGGTCCTCCAGCTCCTGGCGGGCCTGCTCGATCTCGATGTTCTTGGTCTCGATGTCGCGGTTCTGCTGGGCGAGCAGCTCGGCCTTCTCCTCCAGCTCGGCGTTGGACCGCTGGAGCTCCTCCTGGCCGACCTGGAGCTCGGTCGCCAGCCGCTGCGACTCGGTCAGCAGCGAGTCGGTGCGGGCGTTGGCGACGATCGTGTTGACGTTGACGCCGATGGTCTCCACGAGCTGCTCGAGGAAGTCGCGGTGCACCTGCGTGAACCTGTTGAGGCTGGCCAGCTCGATGACGCCGAGGACCTGGTCCTCGACCACGACGGGGAGCACGACCAGGTTGACCGGGCCGGCCTGGCCGAGGCTGGAGGAGATCGTCAGGTATCCGGGCGCGACGTCCTCGACCAGGATGGTCTGCTTGGCGAGCGCGGCCTGGCCGACCAGCGAGTCGCCCAGGGCGTAGCGGCGGGACACCTCCTGGTGGCCGTAGCTGCCGACGACCCGCAGCTCGGTGCGGCTCTGTGCCTCCTCGGCGAGCAGGAAGGTGCCGTACTGGGCGGAGACCAGCGGCGCCAGCTCGTTCATGACCAGCTCGGCGACGACCGCGAGGTCGCGGTGGCCCTGCATGAGCCCGGAGATGCGCGCCAGGTTGGTCTTGAGCCAGTCTTGCTCCTGGTTGGCCCGCGTGGTCTCCCTGAGGGACTTCACCATGGAGTTGATGTTGTCCTTGAGCTCGGCCACCTCGCCGGAGGCGTCGACGGTGATCGAGCGGGTGAGGTCGCCCGAGGTCACGGCGCTGGTCACCTCGGCGATCGCCCGCACCTGCCGGGTGAGGTTCCCCGCCAGCTCGTTGACGTTCTCGGTGAGCCGCTTCCAGGTGCCGGAGACACCCTCGACCTCGGCCTGGCCGCCCAGCCTGCCCTCGCTGCCGACCTCGCGGGCCACTCGCGTGACCTCGGCCGCGAAGGAGGAGAGCTGGTCGACCATCGTGTTGATGGTCGTCTTCAGCTCCAGGATCTCGCCTCGCGCGTCGACGTCGATCTTCTTGGTGAGGTCGCCCTGGGCGACCGCCGTGGTCACCTGGGCGATGTTGCGGACCTGGCTGGTGAGGTTGTTCGCCATGGAGTTGACGTTGTCGGTCAGGTCCTTCCAGGTGCCGGCGACGTTCGGCACGCGCGCCTGGCCGCCCAGCTCGCCCTCGGTGCCGACCTCGCGGGCCACTCGCGTGACCTCGTCGGCGAACGCGCTCAGCGTCTCCACCATCGTGTTGATCGTCTGGGCGAGCGCGGCGACCTCGCCCTTGGCCTCGACCGTGATCTTCTGAGAGAGGTCGCCCCTGGCCACGGCGGTCGCCACCTGGGCGATCGACCGCACCTGGCTGGTCAGGTTGGAGCCCATGACGTTGACGTTGTCGGTCAGGTCCTTCCAGGTGCCCGACACGCCGCGGACGGTGGCCTGGCCGCCCAGGTTGCCCTCGGTGCCGACCTCGCGGGCGACGCGGGTCACCTCGTCGGCGAACGCGGAGAGCTGGTCGACCATGGTGTTGATGGTCTCCTTCAGCTCCAGGATCTCGCCGCGGGCGTCCACCCGGATCTTCTGCGACAGGTCGCCCTTGGCCACCGCCGTGGTCACCTCGGCGATGCTCCGCACCTGGGCCGTGAGGTTGTCGGCCATGACGTTCACCGACTCGGTTAGCGCCTTCCAGGTGCCGGAGACGCCCTTGACGTCGGCCTGGCCGCCCAGGCGCCCCTCGGTGCCGACCTCGCGGGCCACGCGGGTGACCTCGTCGGCGAACGAGGAGAGCTGGTCGACCATCGTGTTGAGGGTGTTCTTGAGCTCCAGGATCTCGCCGCGCGCGGAGACGGTGATCTTCTGGGACAGGTCGCCGCGCGCCACGGCCGTCGCGACCTGCGAGATGTTCCGGACCTGGTCGGTGAGGTTGCCGGCCATGGAGTTCACCGAGTCGGTCAGGTCGCGCCAGGTGCCGGCGACCTCGGTGACCTGCGCCTGGCCACCGAGCCGCCCGTCGGTGCCGACCTCGCGGGCCACGCGGGTGACCTCGTCGGCGAAGGAGGAGAGCTGGTCGACCATGGTGTTGATGGTGTTCTTCAGCTCAAGGATCTCGCCGCGCGCGGAGACGGTGATCTTCTGGGAGAGGTCGCCCTTGGCCACGGCCGTGGTGACCTGGGCGATGCTGCGGACCTGGTCGGTGAGGTTGCCCGCCATGGCGTTCACCGAGTCGGTGAGGTCCTTCCAGGTGCCGGAGACCCCGGGCACCTCGGCCTGGCCGCCGAGCTGGCCCTCGGTGCCGACCTCACGCGCCACGCGGGTGACCTCGGAGGTGAACAGGGAAAGCTGGTCGACCATGCCGTTGAAGACGGTGGCGATCTCCTTGTACAGGCCGTCGCCGTCCTCGGGCAGGCGTGTGCCGAAGTCACCGTCGCGAACCGCCGTGAGCCCCGCGAGCAACTGCCGCAGGTCGACCTCGGGGCCGCCCGCGCCGCTCCTGGAGACTCGGCCGCGCTTGGCGGTGCTTACGTTCTCAATCATGTCCGCCCTTATGGGTTCTCGCCAACACCTGGCTAAGTCATCGTATAGAGAGGTCCTGCCAGGGAGAACCGGCCGAGTGGACAATGCTAGAGGTCACGGGCGCGGCTGAGCGCGAGGCCGGCCAACTCGCCGTTGCCGCTCACCGGCTCACCGGACGGTCCATGGAGCACATCCTCAAGCCCGATGCGGCCGGGCAGGCCGAGGCGCACGGCCTCGTCGAGCAGCGGCCAGGTCGCCGTCCCTTCCCCGTGGAGCAGCCGCGGCGCCTGAACACCCAGGGCCTCCAGCCGGTCGAGCACGCGGCGGGCCTCGGCGACGGCCCTGCCCGCCGGCACGTCGATGATCTCGATCAGCACCCGCATGATCTTGTCGGCGACATCGGATCGGGCGAGCGCCCTGGCGTCACGCTCCGACCACACCCCCGCCTCGACGCCCACCCCGGCGTCCAGCAGCGCGAGCGTGAGCTCACGGAATCCCGGCTCGGACACGTTGCACGAGGCGAAGTCGGGGCGCTCGCGCGCGGGAAGGGCCGCCCACGCCCGTACGGCCCGCAGGCGCGCGGCCTCGTCGCCGCCGGTGATCCACAACCCGGTGGAGACCCCGACCGGCATCCCGGGCGCCGCCGCACGGACGGCCGCGACGGCGGCTCCGATGTCGGAGGCGGCCAGGGACTCGCGCCCCGCCGTGTCGCGCGGATGGATATGGACGGCGGACGCCCCCGCCTGGGCGACGGACGCCGCGTCGGCCGCGAGCTGGGCGGGGGAGAGGGGAAGCGCCGGATGCGCGCCTGGCGCGCGGTTGCCGTTGAGGCACGCCTTCAGCCACATCCGGCCACCGTACCGGTATACCCGCGGCACCCGGCCGGCGCCTGGCGCGGGCCGGTCCGCAGGCCGCTCAGCTGTCGCTCAGCTGTACAGGGCGTCGATTTCCTTGGCGAAGTCGCGGGTCACCAGGTTGCGCTTCACCTTCAAAGACGGGGTGAGGTGGCCGCTCTCCTCGGTGAAGTCGCTGTCCAGGATGACGAACTTCTTCACCTGCTCGGCCTTGGAGACCAGGGCGTTGGCGTCGTCGACCGATTTCTGGACGGCCGCGATCACGGCCGGGTCGGAGCAGAGCTCGGCGAGCGAGGCGCCGGACCTGCCGTTGGCGTCCTTCCACTGGTCGAGCGCCTCGGGGTCCAAGGTGACCAGGGCGGCGACGAAGGGCCGGTCGTCACCGACCACGATGGCCTGGCTGACCAGCGGGTTGGCCCGGATGCGGTCCTCCAGGGGCGCCGGCGCGACGTTCTTGCCCGCCCCGGTGACGATGAGCTCCTTCTTCCTGCCGGTGATCCGCAGGTAGCCGTCCTTGTCCAGCTCGCCGACGTCGCCGGTGTGGAACCAGCCGTCGGTGTCGATGGCCTCGGCGGTGGCCTCCTCGTTGTTCCAGTAGCCGTCGAAGACGTGGCGCCCCTTGACGAGCACCTCTCCGTCCTCGGCGACGCCGACCGTCACGCCGGGGAACGGCTTGCCGACGGTGCCGATCTTGTTGGCGCCCGGGATGTTCACCGTCGAGGGGGCGGAGGTCTCGGTCAGCCCGTAACCCTCGAAGATCTCGATGCCCGCGCCCCTGAAGAAGTTGCCGAGCCGCTCGCCCAGTGCCGAGCCACCGCACACGGCCGCGCTGAGCCGGCCGCCGGTGGCCGCGCGCAGCTTGCCGTACACCAGCTTGTCGAAGGCGGCGCGCCTGGCCCGGAGGCCGAGCCCCGCACCGCCGGAGCTTTCGGCGCGGCTCCATTCGATCGCGGTGTCCACCGCGCTGTGGAAGATCTTGCTCTTGAGCCCGCCGCCGGCGGCGGCCTTCTGCTCGGCGGCGTTGTACACCTTCTCGAACACCCGGGGCACGCCGAGCAGGAACGTCGGCCGGAACGCCTGGAGGTCGGGCCCGACGTTCTTCATGTTCGGGGTGTGGGCGAGAACGGTGCCGGTCTCGATCAGCACGACCTCGATGATGCGGGCGAAACTGTGGGCCAGGGGCAGGAAGAGCAGCGCGGCGCGGCCGTCGTGCTCGAACATCGCCTCCAGCGGGCCGTTCGCGACGTTGTGCGCGGTGAACATCAGGTTGTCGTGGGTGAGGCGGCAGCCCTTGGGGCGGCCCGTCGTGCCGGAGGTGTAGATGATCGTGGCGAGGTCGGAGCCGCCCCGGGCGAGCCGGCGCTCCTTCAGGGTCTCGTCGGGCACGTCGGCGCCGTTGGCGGTGAGCTCCGCGAACACGCCGCCGTCGATGCGCCAGATCGCCGGCGCTCCGGGGAGGTCGGCGATCGCCTCGCGGACCGTCTCCTCGTGCGCCTCGGTCTCGACGACGATGCCCTTGGCACCGCTGTCGGACATGATCCAGTTCACCTGGTCGGCGGAGGAGGTCTCGTAGATCGGCACGCTTACCGCTCCGGCCGCCCAGATGGCGTAGTCGGCCACGGTCCACTCGTAGCGGGTGCGTGACATGAGCCCCACCCGGTCGCCCGGCTGGATGCCCGCGTCGATCAGGCCCTTGGCCACGCCTGCGACCTGGTCGCGGAACTCCGCGGCCGTGACGGGGGTCCAGCCGTCGCCGGTGTTGCGGCTGATCACCACAGCGTCGGGCTCCTGCTCGCCCCGCCGGAAGACGGTGTCGACGCAGTTGGCCGATGCGGGTACGTCGACCAGCACGGGAACGCTGTACTCGCGCACGGGGACTCCTCTGGGTGCACGCATGATGACTGTGTTGGCTAAAGCTGCCTGGACGGTACCGCGTCGAGTTACGCGTGGGTAGATCCGTCACCCACCCTTTATCAAGGGCAAATCCACGCTATCAGTGTCATCTGGCGTGACCGTGCGCTCAAGCCGCGACTCCGCCGCGTGTCGCAGGCCTGCGGACAAGCGCTAGGTTGGGGGTGTGGCGGGTACTACCATGTCCGTCATGCGGGTCCATGTCGTCAGTGACGTTCACGGGCGCGCGGACGCCCTGGCACACGCCGGGGAGGGGGCCGACGCGCTCATCTGCCTCGGCGACCTGATCCTTTTCGTCGACTACGACGACCACTCACAGGGCATCTTCGCCGACCTGTTCGGCGCGGAGCGGGCGGGGGAGTTCATCCGGCTGCGCACCGCCGGCCGGTTCGACGAGGCGCGCAGCATGTCCGCCGCCCTGTGGGAGTCCCTCGGCGGCGAGCCGCGCGAGCACATCGAGCGCGCCGTCCGCGAGCAGTACACGCGCATCTTCGCCGCCATGCCCACCCCGGCCTACCTCACCTATGGCAACGTCGACCTGCCCGGCCTGTGGGGCGACTATCTCAGGGACGGCCACCACGTGCTCGACGGCCAGACCGCCGAGATCGGCGGGCTGACCTTCGGCTTCGTCGGAGGCGGCCTGCGCACCCGCTACCGCACCCCGAACGAGATCGACGACGAGGAGTTCGCCCGCAAGGTCGAGGCGGTCGGCGCCGTCGACGTGCTCTGCTGCCACATCCCGCCCGCCGTGCCCGACCTGCTGTACGACGTGGTGGCGCGCCGGTTCGAGCGGGGCAGCGAGGCCACGCTGGAGGCGATCAGATCGACCCAGCCCCGGTACGCGCTGTTCGGCCACGTGCACCAGCCGCTGGCCCCCCGCACCCGCATCGGACGCACCGAATGCGTCAACGTCGGCCACTTCCGGGGCCGCGGCCGCCCCTTCGCGCTCGACCTCTGAACCCGGCCGCGCCCCGACTTCGAAGATCGGCCCCTCGGACGTTCGCACGGCAACGGCGAACGAGTACGGTAAGCCCATGGCTGATCGCACCACGTCCAGCATCACGATCGGCGCCGACCCGTCGACCATCACGGCGGTCATCGCCGACTTCGCCGCCTACCCCGAGTGGGCAGGTCAGGTGAAGTCCGCCGAGGTCCTCACCACCGGCGACGACGGCCGCCCGGCCACCGTCAGGTTCGTCCTCGACGCCGGCGTGATCAGCGACGAGTACACGCTCGGCTACCGCTGGAGCGGCGACGAGGCCGTCGACTGGCAGATCGTCGAGGCCGGCAAGATGGTCTCCGGTCTCACCGGCAGCTACCGGCTCGCGGGCGTGGACGGGCGCACCGACGTGACCTATGAGCTCGCCGTGGACCTCAAGGTGCCCATGATCGGCATGATCAAGCGCAAGGCCGAGAAGGTCATCGTCGACACCGCGCTCAAGGGTCTCAAGAAGCGCGTCGAGGGCCGATGAGCACCGGCAGCCCGAGGATCCTGCTCTTCACCGGCAAGGGAGGAGTGGGCAAGACCACCGTCGCCGCGGCCACCGCCACGCTCGCCGCCCGCCGGGGGCTCAAGACACTGGTGGTCTCCACCGACACGGCCCACTCACTGGCCGACGCGCTCGGCGTGCCCGGCTCCGGTGAGCCCACCGAGGCCGCGCCTGGCCTCTACTTGCAGCAGGTGGACACCCAGCGGGCCCTCGAGCGCCACTGGGGCGATCTCCAGGAGTACGCCAGGGGCCTGCTCGCCGAGCTCGGCCTCGACGAGGTCACCTCCGAGGAGCTCACGGTGCTGCCCGGCGCCGAGGAGGTCATCGCGCTGCTCGAACTGCGTGAGCAGGTGCGCACGGGCCGGTGGGACGTGGTCGTCGTCGACTGCGCCCCGACCGCCGAGACCCTCCGCCTGCTCGCCCTTCCCGAAGCCCTCGACTGGCACGTCAACCGCCTGCTGCCCGCGGGGCGCCGGCTGATGCGGGCGCTGGCCCCGGTGATCCGGCACGTCGCCCGGCTCAGCGTGCCCGAGGACAGCGTGGTCAGCGCGGGCGAGCGGCTGCACACCGGCCTCATGGGCGTGCGCGGGCTGCTGACCGGCGACAACGCTTCGGTGCGGCTCGTGCTCACTCCCGAGGCGGTCGTCGTCGCGGAGGCCCGCCGCACCTTCACCTCCCTGAGCCTGTACGGCTACCGCGTCGACGCCGTCGTCGCCAACCGGGTCTTCCCCGAGGGCGGATCCGACGAGTGGCGGCGCGGCTGGGTCGAGGCGCAGGCCAGGCACCTGGCCGCGGTCGAGGAGTCCTTCGCGCCGCTGCCCGTCCACAAGGTGCCCTACCTCGCCGCCGAGCCGGTCGGGCCCGAGGCGCTCGCCGTGCTGGCCGAGGAGCTGTACGGCACGGACGATCCCTTCGCGGCGCCCACCGGCGAGCCGCCGCTGACCATCCGGTCCGAGGGCGACGTCCACGAGCTGACGCTGGCCCTGCCGCTGGCGGACAAGAGCGAGGTCGACCTCGCGAGGAAGGGCGACGAGCTCATCGTCACCGCCGGGTCGTACCGCCGGGTCCTCGCGCTGCCCGCCGCGCTCGCCCGCAGATCGGTGCGCGACGCGGCGCTCCGCGACGGCCACCTCCGGGTACGGTTCGAGGCAGGAGGGGCCTGATGACTGAAACGAACGAGAACAACAGTGACCTGCCCGAGCACGGGCGGGAAGATCGGCACGACGACGTCGCCGGGAGCGACGCCGGCGAGCCCCGCGGTGAGTCCGCGAACGGCGGTGCCGTCGACCAGGACGACGCCCGGCGGAGCGTCAGCCGTGACGAGTGGCTGCGGGAGCGGGACGCCATCCGGCGTGCCGCCGAGGACGCCCGCCGCGCGGCGGACGACGCCCGGCGAGCCGCCGCCCGTGACAGGTGGCAGGACGCGCGCGACGACCGGCGCGGTGGCACCCCCGACCAGGGATCCGACCCCCTGGGGGCGGTCACTCAGGAGGCGCGCAAGCTTTTCGACACGCTGCAGCAGCGGGTCGGCCGCGAGATCGGCAAGGGCGTGGTCAAGGGCGGCGTGAGCGGCATCGGCCAGGGGCTGGGACAGGCCCTCGGCGGGGGAAGGCGCGGCACCGCCGATGTGTGGAGCGAGGCGGTGGCCGGGCATGATGACGATGAGTACATCTGCCGGGCCTGCCCCGTCTGCCGGCTCAAGGCCGCACGGCGTGACGCCGGCGGCGACGTCACCGACCATCTGATCACGGCGGGCGGCGAGCTTTTCGCCGCGTTCCGCCAGGCGGTGGACGCCATGTCGCGACCCGCCACGCCGAAGCGCCCCGGCGACACGGACACCCGAGTAGAGCACATCGACCTGGGCTGAGGGCCTGGCGGGACTCTCGGGGAGAAGGGATGAGAAATGGCGCTGACGATCGGCGTTGACGTCGGTGGGACGAAGATCGCTGCCGGGGTCGTGGACGAGGACGGCCACATCGTGGAGAACCTGCTGCGGCCCACCCCCGCGGACAGCCCCGATGAGGTGGCGGACACGATCTCCGAGGCGGTGCTCGAGCTCGCCGGACGTCACGACGTCGAGGCCGTCGGGCTCGGCGCCGCGGGATTCGTCGACGAGACCCGCTCGATCGTCCGGTTCGCCCCGAACCTCGCCTGGCGCGAGGAGCCGCTGCAGAAGAAGGTCGCCGAGCGGGTGAACCTGCCCGTCGTGGTGGAGAACGACGCCAACGCCATGGCCTGGGGCGAGTACCGCTTCGGGGCCGGGCGAGGTGAGAGCCACGTCGTGTGCGTGACCGTCGGCACCGGCATCGGCGGCGGCATGGTCTTCGGCGGTGCCCTCTTCCGCGGCCGGTGGGGCATGGGCGCCGAGATGGGTCACATGCAGGTCGTCCCCGCGGGCCGGCTGTGCGGGTGCGGCAACCTCGGCTGCTGGGAGCAGTACGCCAGCGGCAGCGCCCTGGTCCACGAGGCCCGGGTGGTCGCCGCCGCCGAGCCGGACCGCGCCGCCCGCATGCTGGAGCTCGCCGGCGGTTCGGTCTCCGACATCGAGGGCGAGCACGTCACCAAGGCCGCGCGCGAGGGTGACGCCGCCGCGTTGACCGCCTTCGCGAGCATGGCCGAGTGGCTCGGCCAGGGCATGGCCGACATCGCCGCCGTGCTCGACCCGGGCTGCTTCATCCTGGGCGGCGGCGTCTCCCGCGCCATCGACCTGTGGATCGACCAGGCCCGGGCGTCCTACCTCCGCGCGCTGACCGCACGCGAGCACCGCCCGCACGCCGACATCCGCCCCGCCGAGCTCGGCCCGTCCGCCGGTCTGGTCGGCGCGGCCGATCTCGCCAGGCATCCCTGACCGGTCGCCTGGGAAACATGATTGTTCGCGCTCCATGGTGATCCGTGTCGGCACCTACAACGTGCGGTCGATGTACGACGACAACGCCGCGCTGGCACGGGTCATCAGGGCCATGGCCCCCGACGTCCTGTGCGTCCAGGAGGCCCCGCGCCTGCTCCGCTGGCGGCGCAGGCGCGCCGACCTGGCCAAGGCGGCGGGCCTGCGGGTCGTCGCGGGCCGGCGCTGGGGCGGCGTGGCGGTACTGGCCGCGCCCGGGACGCAGGTCGTCCACACCGAGGGCCACCTGCTGCGGCCCTTTGTGGGCCTGGAGCGGCGGGGGGTCGCCATCGCGGTGGTGGAGTGCGGCGGCACCAGGGCCACGGTCGCGTCCGTACACCTCGACCTGGTCCCCGCCGCCCGGCTGTGCCACGCGGTCGAGATCATGCGCCTGGTCGAGGACGTCGCCGACCGCTACGGCGCGCCCATCGTGCTCGCGGGGGACGTCAACGAGCAGCCGGGCGGGGCCGTGTTCCGCTACTTCACCCGGCGCCTCGCCGACTGCTACCCGCTCGCCCCCCGGGGGAACGGCCTCACCTTCACCGCCAGGAGCCCGGGCAAGCGCCTCGACGTCGTCTTCGCCTCCCCAGGGCTGACGGTCCGGTCGTGCGGCGGCGTGGAGGCCGCGGCCGCCGACCTGCGGGCCGCCACCGACCACCTTCCCGTCGTCGCCGAGCTGCTGGCGAGTTGACGGATGCGCTGAGTTCAGGTGACCGTTTGGTCAACACTGGGGTACGTGCCTCGCGAGGGATGGCAGGACACGTACGATTTGGTCATGTCCCGCCGCTTGTCGCGGCGTGCGTTGCCATTGTGCGTGCTGCTGACCGGCGTGCTGACCAGTGCCCTCACGCGCGCCACACCCGCAGCGCACGCCCATGCCGACCCCTCACGTCCCCGTGCCGCCGAGCGCGGCCCGGTGCTGCTCCAGGAGTCGGCGACCGCTCGGCTGCAGACCGACGGCTCCCTGTCCGACGTGGCCGGGTTGTCGAAGTCCAACGTCTGGGCCGTCGGCCAGGAGGACGTCTGGGAGGCCTGGCAGAACCGCGGAGTGATCACCCACTGGGACGGGGCGTCCTGGTCACGGTTCGGCATCCGCAACGACGCCTCCAGCGCCGGGCACCTGCGGTCGGTCGCGATCGCCTCGCCGCGGGAGATCTGGGCGGTCGGCGAGGGGCACGACGGCCTGCCCTACGTCGTGCGCGGTGACGGCTCGGCGTTCGACCGGGTCAGCGTGCCGCAGCTCGGCACGGGCGACTGGCTCGGAGGCGCCTCCGCGCTTCCCGGCCGCATGGTCGCGGTGGGCAGCCGCGACATCAAGCCGAGCGACCCGGGCGCCAAGCCGGGCGACCGAGGCACCACGACGCTCATCGCGACCGCCACCGCCAAGGGCTGGACCGCCGTCGGCGGCGGGGCCAGGGGCGCCTTGTACGGTGTCGCGCTGGCGCAGAAGGGTGACGGCTGGGCGGTCGGCGACAGGGGGACCGAGCCGCTGATCATGCGGTCGACCGGGAGCACGTGGAAGCCGGTCACGGTGCCCTCCGTCGAAGGAGGATTCCTGCGCGACGTCTACATCGACGGCCCCAAGAAGGCCGTCGCGGTGGGAGGCGTGTACCACGACGGAGGGAAGATCGGGCCGCTGATCCTGACCTGGAACGGCAAGCGCTGGAGCCGCGCCTCGGTGCCCGATCGCCACGCCGAGCTGTACGGCGTCACCGGGGACGGCAAGGGCCACTTCTGGGTGTCGGGCTTCGACTCCGAGCACCCCAGCGAGGCGTTCCTCCTGCGGGGCGGCGCATCGGGGTGGCGCGTCGTACGGGGCGAGCTCTCGGCCAAGCCGCGCACCATCCGCCTCCAGGCCGTCACCCACGTCGGCGACCTGACGCTGGCCGTCGGACACGTGGTGGACACCGGCGACCGGTACACCGACGTGGTCGAACGGTTCCAGCCGAACACCTCCAAGAGCGCCGTGACCAACGGGACGAGCAGCCCTCCGTCGGAGCGATGACCCGGGCCGGTCGGGCGGCCCGGCGCATCGGCCGGGCCGATGTCCCCGCCTCCGGCGGCGGGGCCGCCCGCCGGTCACCTTCTAGATGATCGCGCCGTCGTCCCAGCCGGAGTCGGGGGGCGGGCCGTCACCCATGCGGACGATCAGCGCGACGAAGCCGCCGATGAACGCCGCGATGGCCGCGAAGACGATCCAGCCGTCCATCGGCCAGGCGAGGAGCGCGGCGAGCAGCAGATAGGCGGGGCCGCCGAACAACGCGACCCAAGCGATCTTGGTGCCGGCGTCCATCTTCGGCAGCGGGGGAGGGGGCGGGGGAACGTAGTGATCGCCTTCGTCCTCTTCGGGGGCGGCGGGCGGCTCTTCCTCCCGGGTCTCCGCCGGGGTCTGCACGGCGGCCTCCGCCTTCACCGGCTGGGGCGGCTCCTCCGCGGGGACGTTCTCGCGGTCCGGCCATGGCTGATCGGCCGAGGTCGGTTCGGCGGTCTCGTTGAAGGAGGCGACGATCTGACGCCAGACCTCGTCCTCATCGCTCTGTGGCGTCACCGGTCACTTCGATTCGTTCCTTTACGCATGATCGTGCTCGCTCGTGCTCGCTGGGTCGCTCGTGCTCGCTGGGCCATGGTCACTGGGTCGCGGGTGATCGCTCGCTCGGCGGCCGGACGGCACGTGCATCGCCGCCTCGCACGCGAATCGCTCGCTGAGGCCGGATCAGTCTCTATGCAAGGGTACCGACGCGTGCGTCCTGATGAAGTCGAGGCTCCCCTCGAAAATCTGCGGCGCATCGTTGTCGAGCGTCGCCACGTGGTAGCTGTCGAGGCACTCCCGGACCGTCAGGTTGTCGCCGAGCACCTCTTTCAGCAGCTTGACGCTCGCCGGCTTCACAACGTGGTCCTCGGGGCTGTGGTAGACGAGCACGGGCTGGGTGACGCGATCGAGCTCCGACTGGACCAGCGACCACAGCTTCGGCAGCGTGGCCGCCGCCCTGACCGGAGTGCGCGTGTAGGCCAGCTCGGTCACCCCCTCCTTCTTGATGTCGTTGGCGACCCCCTCGACCGAGGAAAGCACGAACTTCAGCACGGGGGCCAGCTTCAGTATCGGTGCGTCGTTCACGATGGACGGGTTCACCACGACCACGCCCCGTACCGACGGGCCGTGCACCTCCGCGAGCCGGAGCGCCATGCAGCCCCCGAGGGACAGGCCCATGACGAACACCTCCGTGCACCGGCTCCTGAGGCTCTCGAAGGCCCTTTCCAGCTCGGCGAACCAGTCCTCCCAGCGGGTGCGGTTCATCTCCTGCCAGGTGGTGCCGTGTCCGGGCTGGCGGGGCAGTGATACGGTCAGGCCCGCCGCCGCGAGGTGCCGTCCCCAGGGACGCAGGGACTGTGGCGTCCCGGTGAAACCATGGCAGAGCAGGACCCCGACCTGGCCACCTTCGTGCTGATACGGCTCGGAGCCGGGCATGAGCGGCATGATGGGTTCCTCTCCTGATGCGGCTCGCCTGATCGTCGCACGTTCGGGTGCTCCGCCGCGAGATCCGGGTGCCCGGTGTCGCGGTCGGTGGGCGCCGAGATGTAGGTGCGGTGGGCGAGGCGTGCGAAGATGACGCCACGCCGGTTACAGCGATGTCAACCACGAAAGATCCAGAGAAGAGGTGCCGAGTGTTCTACTGGGTGGTGAAGGCCATTCTCGCGCCGTTCCTCCATCTGGTGTTCCGCCCCTGGACCGAGGGTACCGAGCACGTCCCGAGGCAGGGGCCGGCGATCCTGGCGGGCAACCACCTGTCGTTCGCCGACCACTTCTTCGGCGCGCTGCCGCTGCCCCGCAAGGTGATCTCCCTGGGCAAGGCCGAATACTTCACCGGGCGTGGCATCAAGGGGATGCTCAGCCGGGCCTTCTTCACCGGTGTCGGCACCGTGCCCATCGACCGGTCCGGCGGCAAGGCCAGCGAGGCGGCGTTGCGCACCGGCCTGCGCATCCTGCGCGAGGGGCACGTCCTCGGCATCTACCCCGAGGGCACCCGCTCGCCCGACGGGCGCCTGTACAAGGGCAAGACGGGAGTGGCCCGCCTGGCGCTGGAGTCCCGGGTGCCGGTCATCCCCTGGGCGATGATCAGCACGTTCGAGATGATGCCGCCCGGCCGCAAGTTCCCCAAGCTCGGCATCCGGCCCGGCGTGAAGTACGGCAAGCCGCTCGACTTCTCGCGCTACTACGGCATGGAAGAGGACCGGCTGGTGCTCCGCGCCGTCACCGACGAGATCATGTACGCGCTGATGGAGCTCTCCGGCCAGGAGTACGTCGACAAGTACGCCGCCAGCGCCAAGGTGGAGCTGGCCCGCGCGGCGAAGACCTCCCCGCCTTCCTAGGCCCTCGCCTCGGGCGGTCCTAGGCTGGAGGACATGACCGAACGTTTCCGGATCTCCGAGACGCGGTCGACGATCGCCTTCGAGGCGAGCGGCAGCCTGCATCCGATCCACGGAGAGGCCGGCGGCCTGACCGGTCTCGTCGAGGCGGCCGTCACCGATGGCCGCTTCGACCTCGCCACCGCGCCACGCCTGCGGATCGAGCTTCCCGTCGAACGCCTGCGGTCGGGCAATCCGCTCTACGACACCGAGCTGCGACGGCGCGTCGACGTCCGGTCGTACCCGCGGATCGCCGGCGAGGCGACCGGCGTCGAGGCGCTGGCGGGCCCGGGTCGCTATCGCGTACGGGGCGACCTGACCTTCCACGGGGTGACCCGGCCCGTCGAGGGCGAGATCGAGCTCTCGGCGCCGGACGAGCGCACCCTGGTGATCGAGGGGGAGCAGGTCTTCGACGTCCGCGACTTCGGCCTGCGCCCGCCGAAGATGCTGATGCTGCGGGTCAACCCGGAGGTGAAGGTCCGCATCCACGTCGTCGCCGAGAGAGAGCCCTGACGGCTTCGCGCGCGAATGAGGCCGGGGCGTGTTCGTCTGGGCGGTCCGGCTGGTGACGTTCACCGCATGGGACAGGGCGACACGGTATGCATCGGGCAGCACCACGCCCGGGGCCAGGCGCAGCAGCGCCCCATCGTGCCGCCCGGCCACGGCGCTTCGAGATACCGCCGAGGTCTCCCAAGTATCCCGAGGACCGCCCCGGCCCGCCCGGCAAGCAGACCAGCGCCGGCCCTTCTCCCCGCTCATGACAGACGAGCACGGTCCCGTCATATGAAGTAAAACTAACCATTACTCCATCCTCGCATCGCAGATCACCGCTCGCGGGGGGCGAACGCGTCGACGCGGGCTCGCGCCTCCTCCACCAGCCGCATCATGGCCAGGCTGTCGTCGAGGGGCATGATCGTGCTTTCGACCAGGCCCCGCGACAGGGCGTCGTGGACCTCGCGGATCTCCCCGGCGTACCCGTTGTCGGACGCGGCCGGCACATGCTCCTCGGACTCGCCCGAGGCGGTGTGCAGGACCAGGCGGCGGGTGGCGAAGAAGGGGGCGTCCAGGTCGGCCCGCATGCTGGTGCCGGTCACCGAGGCGGTGTTCGCCAGCGGGCTGAGCAGCGAGGTGTCCAGCAGCGCCCGCGCTCCGTCGTTCCAGGACATCAGCAGCCCCGCCTCGGCGTCCACCCCGGACGGGGCGAGGGCGCCGGTCACGGTCATCGTGTCCGGCTCCCCCAGCAGGAGCTGGGACAGCGCCATCGGATAGACGCCCAGGTCGAGCAGCGCCCCGCCGCCGAGATCGGGATTCCACAGCCGGTGCGCCGGGTCGTAGGGCAGCGGGAACCCGAAGGAGGCGGAGACCGACCGCAGGGTGCCGAAGCTCCCGTCGCGCACGAGCCCGTGCAACCGCCGGACCAGAGGGTTGAACCGCATCCACATGGCCTCCATCAGGAAGACCCCGGCCTCGCGCGCCGACTTCACCATGCGCTCGGCGTCGGCGACGGTCCCGGCCAGCGGCTTCTCGCAGAGCACCGCCCGCCCGGCGGCGATGGCCAGCTCGGCGACCTGGAGGTGATGCGAATGCGGCGTCGCGACATAGACGACGTCGACCTCGGGATCGACCACCAGCTCGGCGTACGAGCCGTACGCACGGGGCGCGCCGAGGTCGGCGGCCAGCCCGCGCGCCCGTTCGAGGTCGCGGGACCCGACGGCGGCCACCCGCATGCCGGGCTCCGCCGCGATCACCTCTCCGACCACCCGGGCGATCCCGCCCGTGGCCGCGATACCCCATGACAGCACGACTGCTCCCTCCAGGCACGGCCTGAGCCGTACCGCTCATCGATCAGGTGCGGGCACCGCCGCTGTGGCGTCCCTAGTGGCCGGACAGGCGGCCGGCGGCGGCAGACCAGGCGGTCTGGTCGCCGCTGGGCTCGTAGGCGGTGATGGGCTCGCTCCGGCGTACGAGCTCGCGGATATCGCTCACCAGGCCCTGGGCGCGGGCCTGGACCAGGGCGTTGCCGAGCGCGGCGGCCTCCACCGGCCCGGCCTGCACGGGAAGGCCGGTCGCGTCGGCGGTCATCTGGCAGAGCAGCGCGTTGCGCGCACCGCCGCCCACGATGTGGATCACCTTCACGTCGTGGCCGCTGAGCCGTACGGCGTCGCCCAGGGCACGCCGGTAGGCGAGGGCGAGGCTTTCGAGCACGCAGCGCACCACCTCCGCCGGCCCGGAGGGAGCGCGCTGGCCGGTGCGTTCGCAGTAGGCGGCGATCCGCCCCGGCATGTCGCCTGGCGGCAGGAACGAGGGGTGGTCGGGGTCGATCAGCGCCCCGAACGGGCGCGCCCGCTCGGCGGCGGCCAGCAGGCCGGACAGCTCCGGGTCGCCCCAGGCGCGCAGGCACTCCTGGAGGATCCAAAGGCCCATGACGTTGCGCAGGTAGCGGGTGGTGCCGTCGAGCCCGGCCTCGTTGGTGAAGTTGGCCGTGCGGCTCTCGTCGGTCAGCACCGGCGCCGGCAGCTCGACACCGACCAGCGACCAGGTGCCCGAGGAGATGTAGGCGAACCGCGGGCCGGCGGCGGGCACGGCGGCCACCGCCGAGGCGGTGTCGTGGGAGGCCACCGCGATGACCGGCACGCTCGTGAGGCCCGTCTCGGTGGCGACGCCGGGGCGCAGGGTCCCGGCGGGGGACCCGGGCCGGCGCAGGGGGGGGAAGATCGTGTCGGGGATGCCGAGGCGGCTCATCAGCGGCCGTGCCCAGTCGCCGGTGCGGACGTCGTACAGCCCGGTGGTGGAGGCGTTGGTGACCTCCGCGCCGATCGACGCGGTCAGCCAGTAGGTGAGAAGGTCGGGGATCATGAGCAGCGTCTCGGCCCGCTCCAGCGACCCGCGGTCGGCCATGAGCTGGTAGACGGTGTTGAAGGGCAGGAACTGCAGCCCGCTCACCTCGTACATCGCCGAGGCGCCGACCTCGGCCACCACGCGCTCCATCACCCCAGACGAGCGGTCGTCGCGGTAGTGCACCGGGTTGCCGATCAGCCGTCCGGAGGAGTCGAGCAGGCCGTAGTCGACCGCCCAGGAATCGATGCCGATGGAGCCGACCGGCCCCGCCTTGCGAAGCCCGTCGAGGATGCCCTGGTAGAGCGACAGGATGTCCCAGTGAAGGGTGCCTGCGGCCCGGACCGGCCGGTTGGCGAACCGGTGGACCTCCGACAGCTCGACCCTGTCGGCGTGGATGCGCGCGGTCATCACCCGCCCGCTGGAGGCCCCGAGGTCGACGGCCGCGACGGTGCCCTCAGGCGCGCCGGGTCGACTCGCGGGCGACGAGCTCGGGCTGGAACATGATCTGCTGGTGGGCATGGCTCTCCGGGTTGTCGCACTCGTCGAGGAGAAGCTCGGTGGCGATCCGGCCAAGCTTGTAGGTGGGCTGGCGGATCGAGCTGAGCGACACCGCGGACGCCGCGGCGAAGTCGATGTCGTCGTAACCGATGAGGGCCACGTCGTCGGGCACCCGCAGGCCGGCCTGGAGCATCCCCCGCAGGAGGCCGAGGGCGAGCAGGTCGTTCGCGCAGAAGATCGCGTCGGGCAGGCGCCCTCCCGCGATCAGTTTCTCGGCCGCGCGCTGCCCGGCCTTGGCGTTCATGGCGGGCATCTCGACGACCTTCAGCGCGCGGGCGGGATCGAGCCCGGCCGCCGCCACGGCCTGCTCGGCGCCGCTCCGGCGGTCGAGGCACTGGCGAATGGTCAGCGGACCGGTGACGTACCCGATCGTGGCGGCCCCGGTGTCGAGGAGGTGGCTCGCCGCCATGCGTCCGCCGGTGATGTCGTTGACGGCCACCGAGCACTGGTCGGGACGGTGGGCGGGGTGGTCGACGAGCACGACGCTGATGCCGCGGTCGCGGATCACGTCGAGCCGCCTGGGATCCTCGTCGGAGGGAGTGATCAGCAGGCCGCGGACCCGTTGCTCGGCGAACACGCGGAGGTTGCGCTCCTCCTTGACGCGGTCTCCCGAGGAGTTGCCCAGGATCACGGCGTAGCCCAGCTCGCTGGCCATGTCCTCCACGCCCGCGGCGACGTCGGTGAAGAAGGGGTTGCCGATGTCGATGACCGAGAGCCCGATCGTGCGGCTGTGCCCGGCGCGCAGCGTGGACGCCGAGCCGTGCCGCACGAAGCCGAGCTCCCTGATGACCTGCTCGACCCGGGAGCGGGTCTCGGACGCCACCTTGTGGGGGCGGTTGAGCACGTTGGAGACCGTGCCAGGGGACACCCCGGCCTGAGCGGCGACCTCCTTGATGCTCACCGTGCTCCCGGCGCTCCCCGTGGTCATCCGGACTCCTTCTGTGGTCGGCGTTCATTAAAACGTGCCAGCGGCGGCGTGCACCAGACCTCGTATGAATATCGCACAGGGGCCCTGGATGCGGCGAGGGTGCTCGGAAGCGGCCCCGGTAACGCTCTGGAAACAGCGACTTCACCCCCCATTGACATGGTCGGCCGAGCCGCCGTAGCGTCCGGGCAAGGCCATTAAAACGTTTTTGGCCACCAATGCCAAGCGGGCGGAAGGGACGGGCCAGGTGAACGATCCGAGCGAGGCCGGGGCCCCTCGGGGGCCGGACGCCGGCGCGGCGACGCCGGTGCTCGCACTGCGGCGGGTCAGTAAGTCCTTCGGCGCGGTCCAGGCCCTGCGGGAGGTCTCGCTGGAGCTGTTCGCCGGTGAGGCCCATGCCCTCGCCGGTGAGAACGGCGCGGGCAAGTCCACCCTGGTCAAGACCCTCTCGGGCGTCCACCGCCCCGACGGGGGCGAGGTGCTGCTCGACGGCGCGCCCGTGGAGTTCAACGGTCCCGCCGCCGCCCAGGAGGCGGGGGTGGCCGTGATCTACCAGGAGCCCACGCTGTTCCCCGACCTGTCGGTCGCGGAGAACATCTTCATGGGCCGCCAGCCGCGTGCCCGGCTGGGACGCATCGACCGGCGCGTCATGCACGCCGAGACGGCGGAGCTGTTCAAACGGCTCGGCGTGGCGCTCGATCCGGGCAGGCCCGCGCGTGGCCTGTCGATCGCCGACCAGCAGCTCGTCGAGATCGCCAAGGCGCTGTCCCGCCAGGCCCGCGTCCTGATCATGGACGAGCCGACCGCAGCGCTCTCGGGCAACGAGGTCGCCCGGCTGTTCAACGTGGTCAAGACGCTCCGGGAGCACGGCTGCGCGGTCCTGTTCATCTCCCACCGGCTCGATGAGATCTTCGAGCTCTGCCAGCGCGTCACGACCCTCCGCGACGGAGCCTGGGTGGCGAGCGAGCACATCTCCGGCGTCACCCCCGACGACCTGGTCAGGCGGATGGTCGGCCGTGACCTCGACACGCTGTACCCCAAGCAGGACACCACCCCCGGCGAGGTCGCGCTGACCGTGAGCCGTCTCACCCGCGAGGGGGTGTTCACCGACATCTCCTTCGAGGTGCGGCGGGGCGAGATCGTCGCCCTGGCCGGCCTGGTGGGGGCGGGGCGCAGCGAGGTCGCCCGCGCGATCTTCGGGGTCGACCGATGGGACGCGGGTTCTGTGGAGGTCGGAGGCCGCCGCCTGCCGGCCGGGAGCCCGACCGCCGCGATGGCGTCCGGTCTCGCGCTGGTGCCCGAGGACCGCCGCCAGCAGGGCCTGGTCATGGAACTGTCGATCGAGCGCAACATCGGCCTGACCGGGCTCAAGCGCGTGAGCCGGGGTCCGGTGATCTCCCGCGCCGCCGAACACGACCGTGCTCGCGACTGGGCGGCGCGGCTGCAGCTCAAGTTCACGCGGCTGGGCGACGCGGTGAACGTCCTCTCGGGCGGTAACCAGCAGAAGGTCGTGCTGGCCAAATGGCTGGCGACCGACCCCGCCGTCCTGATCGTCGACGAGCCCACCCGGGGCATCGACATCGGCACCAAGGCCGAGGTGCACCGGCTGCTGTCGGAGCTGGCCGGGCGCGGCATCGCCATCCTGATGATCTCTTCTGACCTGCCGGAGGTGCTGGGCATGGCCGACCGCGTGCTCGTCATGCACGAGGGCCGGCTCGCCGCGGAGATCCCGCGCGAGCAGGCCACCGAGGAAAGCGTGATGTCGGCCGCCACCGGCCGCGACCCGGGAGCCGCCGCATGACGGCCGTCGGAGCGGTGGACGGCGCCGTCGCAGGGCGCAGCGCGCGGGGCATCGTGGAGCTGGTGTTCCGGGCGCGCGAGCTCAGCCTGGTGGTCGCGCTCACGGCCCTGGTGCTCGTCACGACCGCGGTCAACCCCAACTTCCTGTCCGGCCAGGGCGTCAAGGACATCTTCCTCAACACCTCGATCCTGGCGCTGCTCGCCGTCGGCCAGTCGCTGGTCGTCATCACCCGGAACATCGACCTGTCCGTGGGGTCCGTCGTCGGGCTGGTGGCCTTCTGCACCGGCAAGTTCCTCGCCGCCGACCCCGGCGGGCGGGGCGTCGTGGTCGCGCTGGTCCTGGGCATCACGATCGGCGCGGTCTGCGGGCTGGTGAACGGCCTGCTGGTGAGCTTCCTCCGGGTCCCCGCCCTCGTCGTCACCCTCGGCACGCTCTACGTCATCCAGGGCCTCGACCACTACATCGCCCACGGTCAGCAGATCAACGCCGTCAACCTGCCGCCCGCCTTGCTGCACCTGGGCAACGAGGGCGTGCTCGGCGTGCCCTACCTCCCGATCATCACCGTCGTGGTGATGCTGGCCACCGGCTACTACCTGCGTTCCTATCCCTCGGGCCGCGACTTCTACGCGATCGGCTCCAGCCCCGAGGCCGCGCGCCTCGCCGGGGTGCCCGTACGCCGCCGCATCCTGGCCGCCTACCTGTTCAGCGGCGCGCTCGCCGGGCTGGCCGGGGTGCTGTGGCTGGCGAGGTTCGGCACGGTCGTCGCCGACTCGGCGCGGGGATGGGAACTGCTCGTCGTCAGCGCCGTCGTGGTGGGCGGCGTGGCGATCGTCGGCGGCGTCGGCACGGTGTACGGCGCGGCGCTCGGCGCGATGCTGCTGACCACCATCGGCAGCGCACTGGTCGTGCTGAAGGTGAACTCGTTCTGGCAGCAGGCCCTCACCGGTGCCCTGCTGCTCCTGGCCATCACCGTCGACCGGGTGCTCGCGGTGCGGGTCACGCGGCTGCTGCGCAGGAGGAACGCCCGCCATGGCGCCTGACCTCATGACGACCGCCGAGACCGGCAAGGCCGGCGGGCCCGCCGCCGGGGGCCGGTCCGGCATCGGCCGGTTCGCCCGCTGGGACGTGCTGGTCACCGCGCTGCTCATCGCCGTGTTCCTCGCCGGGTCGGCCGGATCGCCCGACTTCGCCGGCACCGGCAACCTGTCGTTCGCGCTGGGCGACCTCGGAGAGATCGCGCTGATCGCGCTGGCGATGACGCTGCTGGTCGTGGCCGCCGAGGTCGACCTCTCGGTGGCCTCGGTGCTCGGGCTGTCCAGCGCCCTGCTCGGCTCCCTGTGGGACAGCGGGTGGGCGATCGAGACCATCATCCCGGTGGTGGTGGTCGTGGGCGCGGTCTGCGGGCTGGTGAACGGCCTGCTGGTGACCCGGCTCGGCCTGCCCTCTCTGGCGGTGACGATCGGCACGCTGGCGCTCTACCGCGGCCTGGCGTACGTCGTGCTCGGGGAGAAGGCGGTGGCGGAGTTCCCTCAGCAGTACACCGACCTGGTGACCGGGGACGTCCCCGGCACTCCGATCCCGTATCCCGTGGCCCTGTTCATCCTCCTCGCCATCATCACCGGCGTCGTCCTGCACGCCACCGGCGTCGGGCGCTCGCTGTTCGCCATCGGCGCTCAGGAGGAGGCGGCCTTCTTCGCCGGCATCCGCGTCAAGCGCATCAAGCTGGTGCTCTTCGTGGTGTCCGGCACGATGGCCGCCTTCGCCGGCGTGATCTACACCCTGAGGTACGGCAGCGCCCGCGCCGACAACGGGTTCGGCGTCGAGCTCGCCGTCATCGCGGCCGTGCTGCTGGGCGGTGTCGACTTCGACGGCGGCAAGGGCACGCTCGGCGGGGTCATCGCCGGCGTGCTGCTCATCGGGCTGCTGCGCAACCTGCTCATGCTCAACGACGTGGCGACCGAGATCCAGTCGATCGTCACCGGCCTGCTCCTCATCGTCTCTGTGCTCACCCCGCGTCTCGCCGCCGTCCTGCGACAGCGACGCCGCGCGCCTTCTTCGCACACCCCCCGCTCGTCCACGGAAGAAAGAAATCGATGATGACGCACTCTTCACGGCGGTTCGCCTCCGCGGTCCTCGCCACGAGTTTCCTCGCGCTCGGCCTCGCGGCCTGTGGCGGTGGCACGACGAAGGACTCCGCCCAGTCGTCGGCGGCTCCGTCCCAGTCCGCGGCGTCGTCGGCCGCGGCCGACCCCAACGCGCCGATCAAGCAGGGGCTGAAGCTGGCCTTCCTGCCCAAGGCGATCAACAACCCGTACGAGACGATCGTCGACAACGCGGGCATCGAGGCCGCCAAGGAGTTCGGCGGCACTGCCAAGGAGGTCGGCCCTTCGGACGCTTCGGCGTCGTCGCAGATCTCCTACATCAACACGCTCACGCAGCAGGGCCAGGACGCCATCCTCATCGCGGCCAACGACGCCAACGCGGTCTGCGGCCCGCTCAAGCAGGCCAGGGCCAAGGGCATCAAGATCGTGGCCTACGACTCCGACGCCTCCAAGGACTGCCGCGACATCTTCATCAACCAGGCCAGCTCGGAGGAGGTAGGCCGCAGCCAGGTGCGGTTGCTCGCCGACATGATCGGCCACAAGGGTGACATCGCCATCCTCTCGGCCACCGCGAACGCCACGAACCAGAACACGTGGATCAAGTTCATGAAGGACGAGCTGACCAAGCCCGAATACAAGGACATGAAGCTCGTCAAGGTCGCCTACGGTGACGACGAGGACCAGAAGTCCTTCCAGCAGACCCAGGGTCTCCTGCAGGCGTACCCGAACCTCAAGGGCATCATCTCCCCGACCACGGTCGGCATCTCCGCGGGCGCCCGCTACATCTCAGGCTCGAAGTACAAGGGCAAGGTCGTGCTGACCGGGCTCGGCACGCCGAACCAGATGCGCCAGTTCGTCAAGGACGACACCGTCCAGAAGTTCGCCCTGTGGAACCCCAAGGACCTCGGTTACCTGGCCGCCTACGCCGCCGCCGCGCTGTCCTCCGGGCAGATCACCGGCGCCGAGGGCGAGGTACTCAAGGCCGGCAAGCTCGGCGAGAGGACCATCGGCAAGGACGGCGAGATCATCCTCGGCCCGCCCTTCACCTTCGAGGCCTCGAACATCGACCAGTTCGACTTCTAGACCGATCGGCGGCCGGCCGGGTTCCGGCCGTCGTGCAGGGCTCGCGCGGGACACCGCACTGGGCGGCCGGGGAGCAGGTCCCCCCGCCGGCATGGGCGGTGCCCGCGCGAGCCGTACGTGAGGAGTGTTGATCATGAAGCGTGTGTGCTTCCTGCTGAAGGTCAGGGCCGAGCGGCTCGAGGAGTACCGCCGCCGCCACGATGCCGTCTGGCCGGAGATGCTCGACGCGCTGCGCGCCACCGGCTGGCACAACTACTCGCTCTTCCTGCGCGGCGACGGCCTGCTGGTCGGCTACCTCGAGACCCCCGACTTCGACGCCGCCCTCGCGGCCATGGCCGAGACGGACGTCAACGCCCGCTGGCAGGCGGAGATGGCGCCGTTCTTCGAGGACCTCGACGGGCGCCGTCCCGACGAAGGCATGTTCACGCTCGACGAAGTTTTCCATCTCGACTGATCGGGGATCCCCAATGGCAACGGACATCAAGGCGGCACTGCGGCGGCAGCGCATCGAGACGCCCTCGTGGGCGTTCGGCAATTCGGGCACGCGCTTCAAGGTCTTCTCCCAGCGAGGCGTGCCACGAGATCCGTACGAGAAGCTGGCCGACGCGGCGCAGGTGCACCGGTTCACCGGCGTGGCCCCGACCGTGGCCCTGCACATCCCGTGGGACAAGGTGGACGACTACGCCGACCTGGCACGGCACGCCCGCGAGGCCGGTGTCGGCATCGGCGCGATCAACTCCAACGTCTTCCAGGACGACGACTACATGCTCGGCAGCGTGACCAACCCCGACGCCGACGTGCGGCGCAAGGCGCTCGACCACCTGCTTGAGTGCGTCGACATCATGGACCTCACCGGGTCCGACACGCTCAAGCTGTGGTTCTCCGACGGCACCAACTACCCCGGGCAGGACGACATCCGCTCCCGGCAGGACCGGCTGGCCGAGGCGCTGGCGGCGGTGTACGACCGGCTGGGCGAGGGGCAGCGGTTCCTGCTGGAGTACAAGCTGTTCGAACCGGCGTTCTACACGACGGACGTCCCCGACTGGGGCACGGCGTACGCCCACTGCGTCAAGCTCGGGCCCAAGGCCCAGGTCGTCGTGGACACCGGCCACCACGCCCCGGGCACCAACATCGAGTTCATCGTCGCGTTCCTGCTGCGTGAGGGCAAGCTCGGCGGGTTCGACTTCAACTCCCGCTTCTACGCCGACGACGACCTCATGGTCGGATCGGCCGACCCGTTCCAGCTCTTCCGCATCATGTACGAGGTCATCCGCGGCGGCGGGTACGACGAGCGCATCGCGTTCATGCTCGACCAGTGCCACAACATCGAGCCCAAGATCCCCGGTCAGATCCGGTCGGTCATGAACGTCCAGGAGGCGACGGCCAAGGCGCTGCTCGTCGACGGCGACGCGCTGGCGAAGGCCCAGGCCGAGGGGGACGTGCTCGGCGCCAACGGCGTGTTCATGGACGCCTACAACACCGATGTCCGCGCGCTGCTGGCGGAGCTGCGCGAGGAGTCCGGGCTCGATCCCGACCCGATGGGCGCCTACCGGCGCTCCGGCTACCCCGAGAAGATCGTCGCCGAACGCGTGGGCGGCGCCCAGGCCGGATGGGGGGCCTGAGATGACCGCCGGAACCCCTCCCGTCGTCCGTGACCTGCTGCACCGGGCACACGCCCTCGGCGCCGATCCGCGCAACACCAACTACGCCGGGGGCAACGCCTCGGCCAAGGGCACCGCGACCGATCCGGTGACCGGAGCCGACGTCGAGCTGATGTGGGTGAAGGGCTCCGGGGGCGACCTCGGCACGCTGACCGAGGCCGGCCTCGCCGTCCTCCGGCTCGACCTGCTGCGCTCCCTGACCGGGGTCTACCCGGGGGTCGAGCGCGAGGACGAGATGGTCGCCGCGTTCGACTACTGCGCCTTCGGCAAGGGAGGCGCGGCGCCCAGCATCGACACGGCCATGCACGGCCTGGTCGACGCCGCCCACGTCGACCACCTGCACCCGGACGCAGGCATCGCGATCGCCACGGCCGCCGACGGCGAGGCGCTGACCCGCGAGATCTTCGGCGACAGGGTGCTGTGGGTGCCCTGGCGGCGCCCGGGGTTCCAGCTCGGCCTCGACATCGCCGCGCTCAAGGACGCCAACCCCGGTGCCATCGGCGTCGTCCTCGGCGGCCACGGCATCACCGCCTGGGGCGAGACCGGCCAGGAGTGCGAGGCGCGGTCCCTGGAGATCATCCGTACGGCCGAGCGCCACATCGCCGAGCACGGCCGTCCCGAGCCGTTCGGGCCGGTGATCCACCGGCCGCTCGCGGAGGCGGAGCGGGCGGAGCGAGCGGCGGCGCTGTTCCCGGTGGTCAGAGGGCTGTGCTCCACCGACGCCCGGCAGGTCGGCCACTTCACCGCGACACCCGAGGTGCTCGACTTCCTGTCCCGCGCCGAGCACCCCCGCCTGGCGGCTCTCGGCACCTCCTGCCCCGACCACTTCCTGCGCACCAAGGTGGCCCCGCTGGTCGTCGACCTGCCGCCGGACGCTCCGCTGGAGGAGGTGGTCGCCCGGCTGCGCGAGCTGCACGCCGCCTACCGCGACGACTACCGCGCCTACTACGAGCGGCACGCCGTGCCCGGCTCACCGGCGATGCGCGGCGCGGATCCGGCCATCGTGCTCGTCCCCGGGGTCGGCATGTTCAGCTTCGGCAAGGACAAGCAGACCGCGCGGGTGGCGGGCGAGTTCTACGTCAACGCGATCAACGTCATGCGGGGCGCCGAGGCGCTGTCGAGCTACCGGCCGATCGAGGAGTCGGAGAAGTTCCGCATCGAGTACTGGGAGCTGGAGGAGGCCAAGCTCCGGCGGATGCCCCCGCCGAAGCCGCTGGCCACCCGCGTGGCCGTCGTGACCGGCGGCGGGTCGGGCATCGGCGCGGCCACCGCCAGAAGGCTCGCGGCCGAGGGCGCGTGCGTCGTGGTGGCCGACCGTGACCTCGGTGCGGCGGAGAAGGTCGCCGCCGAGCTTGGTTCGAGCGACGTGGCGATCGCCGTCGAGGTGGACGTGACGTCGGAGGAGCAGATCGGCGCGGCCGTACGCCGTGCGGTGCTCGCGTTCGGCGGGGTCGACCTGGTGGTCAACAACGCCGGGCTGTCGCTGTCGCGCTCGCTGCTGGAGACCACGGCGGCCGACTGGGACCTGCAGCACGACGTCATGGCCAGGGGATCTTTCCTGGTCTCCCGCGAGACGGCCCGGGTCATGATCGACCAGGCCATGGGCGGGGACCTGATCTACATCTCGTCCAAGAACTCCGTGTTCGCGGGGCCGAACAACGTGGCGTACGGCGCGGCCAAGGCCGATCAGGCACACCAGGTCCGCCTGCTCGCGGCCGAGCTGGGCGCGTACGGAATCCGCGTCAACGGGGTGAACCCCGACGGGGTGGTCCGCGGCTCCGGCATCTTCGCCTCCGGCTGGGGTGCGAACCGTGCCGCGGTGTACGGGGTGCCCGAGGAACGGCTGGGCGAGTTCTACGCCCAGCGGACCCTGCTCAAGCGCGAGGTGCTCCCCGACCACATCGCCGCCGCGATCTTCGCTCTGACCAGCGGAAACCTGCCGCTGACCACCGGCCTGCACATCCCGGTGGACGCCGGCGTACCCGCGGCCTTCCTCCGCTGACCCGCGGCGGCGCGCGCGGGGTGGGTGGCCGTGCCGGCGCGCGGCCGGTGGGCCGGGAGGCTCGTGGCGATCAGGGTGGGCGGTCGTGTGGCCTGGCTCCGATCGCTGCCAACGCGATCTGTATGGTGCATACGTCACGGTGATCGAGTATCGGAGGCCTGCCAGTGACCGATTCACCTTTGCCCGGCGGCTCTCCCGGCACCGAGGCGAAGGGGTCAGGCCTGGTCGTGGCGGTGCTCGCGCTGTGCGGGATCGTCGTGTCGCTGATGCAGACCATCGTGGTACCGCTCGTGCCCGACCTTCCCCGCCTGCTGCACACCTCCGCGTCCGACGCCTCCTGGGTGATCACCGCCACCCTGCTGGCCGCCGCCGTCTGCAACCCCGTCAGCGGGCGGCTCGGCGACCTGTACGGCAAGCGGCGCGTGATGCTCGTCAGCCTCGGGTTGATGGTGGCCGGGTCGGTGATCTGCGCGGTGTCCAGCGGACTGGTCCCGGTGGTGGCCGGCCGGGTGCTGCAAGGGTGCGCGATCGGCGTGATCCCCCTCGGGATCAGCATCATGCGGGACGAGCTGCCGCCCGAACGCCTGGGGTCGGCGATGGCGCTGATGAGCGCGACTCTGGGAGTCGGCGGAGCGATCGGCCTCCCGCTCGCGGCGTTCGTCGCCCAGCACGCCGACTGGCACGCGCTGTTCTGGATGGCCGCGGTGGTCGGAGCCCTCGACCTGCTGCTGGTCGCGCTGGTCGTGCCCGAGTCCCCGGTACGCGCGTCGGGCCGGTTCGACGTGCCCGGGGCCATCGGGCTCACCGCGGGCCTGATCTGCCTGCTCCTCGCGATCACCAAGGGCGGCGACTGGGGCTGGGGGAGTGGCGTGACCCTCGGCCTGTTCGCCGCCGCCGTGGTGATCCTGCTGCTCTGGGGCCTCATGGAGTTGCGGGTCGGTGATCCGCTCGTGGACCTGCGGACCACCGCCCGCCGCCAGGTCCTGCTGACGAACGTGGCCTCGGTGGTCGTCGGCTTCGCCATGTTCGCGATGTCCCTCGTGCTGCCCACGCTCCTGCAGAGCCCGCGGGCCACCGGGTACGGGCTCGGCCTGTCCCTGGTGGAGGCCGGCCTGTGCCTTGCCCCGGGCGGCCTGGTCATGATGGTGCTCTCGCCGGTGTCCGCCCGGGTCACCCGGCGCTGGGGACCCAAGGTGGCGCTGATGATGGGCACGGTCGTGATCGCCTTCGGCTACGCCGTCACGCTCGGCCTGATGCGCTCGGCCTGGCAGGTGGTCATCGGCTCCTCGGTCATCGCCGCCGGAGTGGGTCTGGCCTACGCGGCCATGCCCGCGCTGATCATGACGTCGGTCCCGCCGTCGGAGACCGCCGCGGCCAACGGGCTCAACGCGCTCATGCGGTCGATCGGCACTTCGGCCTCCAGCGCCGTGATCAGCGTCGTGCTCGCGCACATGACCGTTTCGGTGGGCTCGTTCGTGCTGCCCTCGCTGCGGGGGCTGCAGGTGGCGATCATCATCTCGGCCGGGGTGGCCGTCCTGGGCGCGCTGATCACCTACTTCATCCCCGGGCGCGGCCGTCCGGTCCGGCCGTCCGGCGGCCCGGTCTCCGACGACCTCGCCCGCTCGGCGGGCTGAGCCCCGGCCCGCCTGGCACGGCGCCCGAGCCGGGCCCAAGGCGGACACGACGGGCGCAGAAGGCGGTCGCGCGCGGCGTCCGTCGTTTCGAGCGGGGATGCCGGGTCATTCGGGGACGCCGGGGATCCAGGAGGTGCCCGCGAGGGGTACCCGGGCCATCGCCGCGGCCTCCACGGTCAGCGCGACCAGGTCGTCCGGGTCGAGCCGGTGGACGGACGACTTGCCGCACGACCGGGCCAGCATCGCCGCCTCCGTGGCGAGGGCGCGCAGGTAGTTGGCCACCCGCTCCGCGCCGAAGTCCGGGTCGAGGCGGTCGGCGAGCATGTCGTCCTGGGTGGCGATGCCGACGGGGCAACCGCCGGTGTGGCAGGCCGTGCAGGAGCCGGGCACGGTGCCCAGGGCGCGGTATCCGAGGCTCACGTCCGCGCCGGTGTCGTCGGAGGTGGAGTTGCAGCCCAGGGCGATGAGCGCGGCGACCCCGACGGACACCGCGTCGGCGCCCAGCGCCAGCGCCTTGGCCACGTCGGCGCCGCTGCGGACGCCTCCGGAGATCACGAGCTGGATCTCGTTCTCGACGCCCAGGCGGCGCAGCGTGTCGGCCGCCAGCCGGGTCGCCGCGAGCGTGGGGATGCCGGTGTGCTCGATGAAGACGTCCTGCGCGGCCCCGGTGCCGCCCTGCATCCCGTCGACCACGATCACGTCCGCGCCCGCCTCGACCGCGTGCCGGACGTCCGGCGCCACCCGGGACGCGCCGATCTTCACGTACACCGGGATGCGCCAGGAAGTGACCTCGCGCAGCTCCTCGATCTTGATACGCAGGCCGTCCGGTCCGCTCCAGTCGGGGTGGCGGCTCGAGGAGCGCTGGTCCACGCCCTCAGGAAGGTCGCGCATGAAGGCCACCGGCGTCGTGATCTTCTGGCCGAGCAGCACGCTCCCGCCGCCGGGCGCGGCGCCCTGGCCGAGCACGACCTCGACGGCGTCGGCCGAGCGCAGGTGGTCCGGGTCGAAGCCGTACCGCGAGGGCAGGCACTGGTAGACGAGCGTCTTCGCGGCGTTCCGCTCCTCTGGGGCCATGCCGCCGTCGCCGGTCGTCGTCGAGGTGCCGGTGAGGGTCGCCGCCCGGCCGAGCGCCTCCTTCGCCCCGGCGGACAGCGCGCCGTACGACATGCCGGCGATCGTGATCGGGATGTCCAGTACGACGGGCTCCTCGGCGTGCCTGGTGCCGAGGACGGTCCGGGTCTCGCACCGCTCGCGGTACCCCTCCAGAGGGGCCAGGGAGAGGCTCGCCGGCAGGATGAGCAGGTCGTCGAACCCCGGGACCACCCGTCTGGCGCCCCAGCCGCGGACCTCGCCGCCGCCGAGCCTGGCCCGCTCCTGGATCTGGGCGATGACCTCGGCTGGGAAGGTATGGCTCATCAGAACGTCCCGTGGTCGTGGCTGTGAAGCTGATAGAGCCGTCGCGTGGAGATGACCTTGGTGACGTCCGCCGGGGACACGTGGTCGAAACCGCACTCGTCCGCGAGGACCTTCACGAACCTCACGTCGTGGTCGGTCATCTCATCGACGACGGCGTCGGCCCCGAGCCCGGCGATCTTCCCGCCCACGTAGAGCACCGCCTCGTACAGCGAGTCCCCGAGGCACGGCCCGGCGTCGCCACCGATCAGGATGACACCGGACTGGGCCAGGACACCGCAGTAGGAGTCGGCGTCGCCGCCGATCGCCAGCGTCGCGCCCTTCAGCGAGATCCCCGCGCGCGGCGCGCATCCGCCGTCGACCACCACGGTCCCGCCCCGGGCGGAGGCCGCGGCGCTCTGGCCCGCCGATCCGCGTACGTGGACATGGCCTGACATCAGGTTCTCGCCCACGCCGCATCCGGCCGTCCCGTCCACGGTGACGTGGGCCTGCTTACCGAGACCGCCCGCGTAGAAGCCCGCGGGCCCGTCGATCTCGACTCGTACCGGCGCGTCCAGTCCGACCGCGAGATTGTGCCGCCCGGCAGGGTTGATCACGACGGCGCTGCCGTACGACAGCGCCCGAAGCGATCGGTTGATCTCCCGGGTGCTCAGGGCGGTGGCGTCCACCATCACCCCGGCGCCGGAGAGTCCCCCTTGCCTTCCGGCCCGCTGGTCGGGCGGAAGCGGCAGGGACGTCATCGCGCCTCCCGTTGACAGCCGTGGATCGGTGTCTGTCAGGAGTGAACCGCGACAATGTTGCCGCCATGGTGCTCGTGGATGACCGCGGTGTTACTCGCGGGCCACTATCTCGTCCCCTGCCACCCCACCGGTGCCGGTCGGCGCGGATGCTTCGAGGCTGGCGCGGATCTGCCGGATGTGCTCGGGAGTGGTGCGGCAGCAGCCGCCGATGAACGAGGCCCCGGCGTCGCGCCACTCACGCGCGGCGGCGCCGAACTCCACCGGGTCGGCGAGGCCCAGCCAGCGGTGGTTCTCGGCGTCCCAGATCTCGCCGGAGTTGGGGTACACCACGATGGGGGAACCGTCGATGTGGCCGATGAGGTTCTTGACGAGGCTGGGAGCCGTGCAGTTGATCCCGACGGCCACGACCTGCGGATTGCCGGCGAACAGGGCGGCGCACTCCTGCAGCGGGGTTCCGTCGCTGAGGTGCTCACCGTCGCGGCAGGAGAAGCTCACCCAGGCGTTGACGTGCGGGGTCCGCTCCAGCAGGCGGGCGATCGCCCTCGCCTCCGGGTAGGAGGGGATGGTCTCGCACGCCAGCAGGTCGGCGCCGCTGTTCGCCAGCACGTCCCAGCGGGGCCGGTGCCAGTCGACCAGACCGTCCTCGTCCAGGTCGTAGTCACCCGTGTACTCGGCGCCGTTGGCGAGATAGGCGCCGTACGGGCCGATGCTGGCGGCGACGATGCCCCCGCCCGACCGGTCCCTCGCCTCCTTCGCGAGCTCCACGGAGAGCTGCATCAGCGCCTGGGCCTCGTGCTCCACCCTGCCGCGCCGGACGAACGCGGGGAAGCTCGCCTGGTAGCTCGCCGTGGTCGCCACGTCGGCGCCGGCGGCGAAGTAGTCCAGGTGGGCCTGGAGGATGGCCTCGGGGTTCTCCATGAGCAGCCTGGCGGACCACAGCTCGTCACGCAGGTCGCAGCCGAGCGCCTCCAGGTGGGTGGCGAGGCCGCCATCAAGGATCATGACATCGGTCTCTTCGGGCTGGGAACTCACGCATATACCCTATGTGTGGTCAGGCCAGACAGTGTCCACGTCCACCGTCCGGTCAGGTCGGACAGTGCCCACGACCCGTCCATGGAGCCCCGGCCACACTCCGGTGACCATGGAAGATGCCCGGCGGCACCGAGGATCGCGCGCGTGCCACCACCCGGCGTCCCGCCCCCGGCCCGGCTCGTCGCGGAGTGCGCGTGCTCGGGTGCCGGTACCGTGCAGGGGCGGGAAAGGACCCGGTGCCGTGTAACGGAGCGGCGGGGGACGGCCGATCTCGCAACGGTCGGGCGGCGTCGGCAGACAGGGGTGGTTGCGTGCTCGTGGTTCACGGTGCCTGGATGGACGCCCGGCTGGCGCTGTGGGCCGAGGACACCTCACCACCGACGGACACCGCCTCACCACCGACGGACACCGCCTCACCGCCGACGGACACCTCACCGCCACCGCGGAACCTACCGCCGACGGACACCACCTCACCGCCGACGGACACCTCACCGCCGCCGCGGAACCTACCGCCGACGGACACCGCCTCACCGCCGCCGCGGAACCCACCGCCTCCGGAATCCGCGTCTCGGCCCGGCGCCCTCCCGCCGCGGCGGGCTTCCTCCGCCCGTGGCGCTCCTCACCCGCATCCCTTCGCCGCGCCGTCGCCCGTTCTGGCCGCGGCGCTCGGGGAGCTCGCGGCCAAGGCCGTGGCGGCGGAGCTGATCTTCCGGCTTCCCGGCTCGGCGCGCGGCGGCCCGCTGCCCTCGCCCGAGTCGGGCCTGCCGAGCGTGGGCCGCGCTCACAAGATCTCTCCCTGGCGCGTCCCGGTGCTGCTCTTCGACTCCCCCCAGGCGCTCGGCCTGCTGGACGCGTTATCCGCCCCGCCCGCCGGAGCACCGGGGGCGCCCGAGTGGGGGCCGGGCACCTCGCTCCGCTATCTCGCGGTGGTCGCCGAGCACTCCCGCTCGCTGGTCCGCCGCGGACGCGTGCTGCCCCAGCTCGTCGTCGAGGACGGCGTTCACGCCGCCCGCTGGCTTCCCGTGCTCGCCGGCGCGGACGCCACCGCGTTCAGGGAGCTCGCCACCGCGATGCCCCCGGTCTGCCGGGCCGTGACCACAGGTGACGGAGGTGGCGCGGGAGAGGAACGCCCCGCCGCACATGTGCTGCGTCAGGCTCTCGCGGGCATCGCCGACGCCTCGGTGCGCCGCGCGCTGCCCGGCAGGCTGCTGCTCGGCAACCGGGCGGGCCCGAAGAGCCTGCTGGCCGATCGCTGGCTGTTCGCCCTCACCGGCGACGAGCCGGTGATCCCCGAGGTCGACCCCAGAGAGGCGAAGCCGCTCATCCGGGCACTCGACGGCTGGATGGAGTCGGCACACCAGATGGACGGGCCCATCCGGGTCTGCTTCCGCCTGATCGAGCCCGAGGGCGAGGAGGACACCTGGGAGCTGGAGTTCGCGCTGCAGTCGGTCGAGGACCCGAGCCTGTACGTGCCCGCGTCGATGCTCTGGGACGGCGGCCGCATCCCCGGCCTGCCGAAGCGCCCCGACGAGACGCTCCTCGCCGGGCTCGGCCGGGCCGTACGGCTGTGCCCCGAACTGCACACGGCCCTGTACAGCGCGCGGCCGTCCAGCATGCTGGTGGACACGGCCTGGGCCTTCGGCTTCCTGCGCCGTGCGGCGCCGCTGCTCCAGGCCGCCGGGTACGGCGTCCGGCTCCCGGCGTGGGCGGGACGCAAGGGGCTCGGCCTGAAGCTGACCACCCGGTCCCATACGGCCACGGCGGCCCGTTCGGCGGCGGACCACGGGTTCGGCCTGGGCGCGCTGGTGGACTTCAAGGTCGATCTGGCCGTCGGTGATCACACGATCAGCGAGGAGGAACTGGAGGAGCTGGCCCGGCTCAAGGTCCCCCTCGTACGGGTGCGCGGCCAGTGGGTCGAGCTGGACGATCGCCAGCTCAAGGCGGCCCTGTCGGCCATGGAACGGCGCCGGGCCGGCCAGATGACCGTGGCCGAGGTGATCCAGGAGGTCGTGAGCGGCGGCGACGAGAACCTGCCGCTGGTCGAGGTGGACGCCGACGGCATGCTGGGCGACCTGCTCTCCGGCGAGGCCGACCGCCGCCTCACCGCCCTTCGTACCCCGCAGACGTTCAACGGCAGCCTGCGTCCCTACCAGGAACGCGGCCTGTCGTGGCTGAGCTTCCTGTCCCGGGTGGGCCTCGGCGGCATCCTGGCGGACGACATGGGACTGGGCAAGACCGCCCAAACCCTGTCGCTGATGCTGGAGGAGCGTGCCGGTGGACCGGTGCCGCCCACGTTGCTGGTCTGCCCCATGTCGCTGGTGAGCAACTGGCAGAAGGAGGCGGCGCGGTTCGCGCCCTCGCTGCGCGTCTACGTCCACCACGGTGGCACGCGCAAGCGTGACGAGGAACTGGTGGCCGTGGTGGGGGAGACCGACCTGGTCGTCACGACGTACGGCACGGCCCTGCGGGACGCCGCGATCCTCGCGGGATTCGCCTGGGGAAGGGTCGTCTGCGACGAGGCACAGGCGATCAAGAACAGCGCCGCCCGGCAGGCCCAGGCGGTACGGTCCATCCCGGCGCGCACGCGGCTGGCGCTGACCGGCACCCCGGTGGAGAACCACCTCGCCGAGCTCTGGTCGATCATGGAGTTCTGTAACCCCGGCCTGCTCGGACCGGCCAAGAGGTTCAAGGAGCGGTACCAGGAGCCGATCGAGGCGCGCGGCGACCAGGACGCCGCCAGGGCGCTCAAGCGGGCCACCGGGCCGTTCGTCCTGCGACGGCTGAAGACCGACAAGACGATCATCTCCGACCTTCCCGAGAAGCTGGAGATGAAGGTCTGGTGCACGCTCACGCCCGAGCAGGCCAGCCTCTACCAGGCCGTCGTCAGCGACATGATGGCGAGGATCGACGACAGCGAGGGCATCGAGCGGCGCGGCAACGTGCTCGCGACGATGACCCGGCTCAAGCAGGTCTGCAACCACCCCGCCCACCTGCTCAAGGACGGCTCCCGGCTGGCAGGACGCTCGGGAAAGCTGGCCCGGCTGGAGGAACTGGCCGAGGAGATCGTCGAGGAGGGGGACAAGGTGCTGGTCTTCACGCAGTACGCCGAGTTCGGCTCGCTGCTCCAGCCCTACCTTGCCGCCCACCTCGACCGTCCCGTGCTCTGGCTGCACGGCGGGCTTCCCAAGAAGAAGCGCGATGCGCTGGTCGAGCGCTTCCAGAACGACGACGAGCCGATGATCTTCCTGCTGTCCCTCAAGGCGGCGGGCACCGGCCTGAACCTCACCGCCGCCAACCACGTGATCCACGTGGACCGGTGGTGGAACCCGGCCGTGGAGGACCAGGCCACCGATCGGGCCTTCCGCATCGGGCAGAAGAGGAACGTGCAGGTCAGGAAGTTCATCTGCGTGGGAACGCTGGAGGAGCGGATCGACGAGATGATCGAGCGCAAGAAGGCCCTGGCGGAAAGCGTCGTCGGCACCGGTGAGGACTGGATCACCGGCCTGTCGACCGAGCAGCTTCGCGAGCTGTTCCGGCTGAGCCCCGAGGCGGTGAGCTGAGATGCCGGTGGGGAAGGGCGGCTGGTTCGAGGCTTCCGCGCCCATCCGGGTGGAGGGGGGCATACAGGCACGCAGCAAGCGCGGGTCGATCGGCGAGCAGTGGTGGTCACGCCGGTTCATCGACATCCTGGAGAGCGTCTGCGACCCCGGACGGCTCAGCCGGGGCCGCTCGTACGCCAGGAAGGGCCAGGTGCTGGAGATCGATCTGTCGCCCGGCCTGGTCAAGGCCAGGGTGCAGGGGTCACGGCCCGACCCCTACCTGCTGGAGGTCAGGATCGCGGCGTACGGCGAGTCCGACTGGGCGGGGGTCCAGGAGTCGCTGGCGGGGCAGGCGCTGTACCGCGCGAAGCTGCTGGCCGGTGAGATGCCGCCGGAGATCGTGGAGGTCTTCGACGCGCTCGGCCTGCCGCTCTTCCCCGCCGAGCTGGACATGGAGTGCTCCTGCCCCGACTGGGGCCTGCCGTGCAAGCACCTGTCGGCCGTGCTCTACCTGCTGGCCGAGGCGTTCGACAAGGACCCCTTCCTGGTGCTCGCCTGGCGCGGCCGGGTCAAGGAGGACCTGCTGGACGCCCTTCGGGAGATGCCGGAGAAGGATGAGGAGCCCGTGGACCCGCTGCACGTCGACGAGGTGCCGTTCGGCGAGCGCGTGAACGACTTCTACTCGGCCACGGTCGCGCTGAGCCGCCTGCGGCCACGAGCCGTCACCCCGGCGGCGCCTCCCGAGCTCCTGCTGCGCGCCCTGGAGCCGCCGCCGATCAAGGTCCGGCACATCCCGCTGATGGACATCCTCCGCCCCGCCTACCGCGAGCTGGGTCCCCGGCCCTAGCGGTACGTTCCGGCGGGGCGCCTGAGCCCCTGCCGTGTCGGGCCACCCCTCCGGCGTCAGGAGGAGCGCTTCCAGAAGGAGGGTCTCGGGCCGCGTGGCCGGTCCTTTGCCCCCGGCCCCGGGCCGCCGGACTCATCCGGGCCGCCAGGCACGCCACCGTGGCCGCCGGTCAGCTCGGTGAGCACCGTCACCGCGCGGAGCCACAGGGCGTCCACGTCCGCGTCCGGCCTCTCGCAGGCCGAAAGCTCGCGGGCCAGGGCCGACAGCTGGTTCTCGCCGCCGACGTAGGTGGCGAGGGCGGCCATGCGGCTGCCCAGGTCGGCCAGGTACCGCAGCCGCTCGGGACCGGGCAGCGACGCCCGCGCGTGCAGCCGCGCCAGCTCCTCCACCAGTTGCGGCCGGACCAGGTCCACAGAGTGTGGCACCGGCGGCGCGGGCGGGGCCATCTTCGCGGCCGCGGACCGGGCGAAGAGCCTTCCCCGAGGGGCCATGGCCTCGGGCGCCGGGAAGGGCCCGGCGTCCGTGGCGCCCACCGGCCCCGCCAGCCCGCCCGGGACCGGCATCGGCCCACCGGCGATGAGATCGTTCTGCCGGCCGACGCTGAAGATCGCCGGTGCGGCGGCGGTGGTGTACGCGACCGGGGCGGCGGCCATCATCGGTATGGGCGGGCCCGACATGTCCCAGCCGCTCGGAATCTCGACCGGCTGCACGACCCGGTGGCTCGCCCCGCCCTCGGCGACGACACGCGTGTCGACGGCCACGAAGGCGGTGAACCGGCACAGCACCCCGTGCCGGAGCGAGGTGTCGACGATCTCCCGCTCCAGGTGGTGGTCGCCGATCGCGTAGCGGTCCTCCAGGCGGCGCAGGTGAGCCCGGGCCCAGATGGCCCGTGCGGGGCCCTCCGCGGGGGTGCCTTCGAGCCGCCGCTCCCACGGCTTCCCGTCCGCGCCGAGGCCGTGGACGGTGATCGCGCCCCGAGCCCGGCCACGGAACCTGCCGGAGACGGTCAGGGGAACGCCGGAGTACAGCGACCCGAGGTGGGTCACGGTGCCCGGCAGCACCTCGAGCAGGTCCGGCTTGAGCGACAGGCCGGTGACCAGCGGGGATCCGATCCGGCGGTGGATGTGCTCCATCGCCTCGTCCAGGCGGTCCTCCGACTCCACCAGCTCGCAGCGGCCGGAGCCCAGCCCGGCCAGCCTGCCGAGGAACCCGGCGTTGACCGCCCGGTCGACGCCCACGGTGTGGACGCGCACGGCCGAGAGCCGGGTGCCGAGGCGTTCCAGGATCTGGTCCTCGTTGCCGACCTGCCCGTCGGTGACCAGGACGAGCACCCGCTCCCTGCCGGAATCGCCGAGCAGGCCGAGGGCCTGCTCCATCGGCTGGAGCATCTCGGTGCCGCCCCGGGCCTCCAGCCGGGCGAGGTGCTCGACCGCGCGGTAGCGGTTGCGGTCGGTCGCGGGAACGAGCCCGGCGTCCAGCGTCTCCGGGCGTTCCACGACGGTGTCGAACGACAGCACCGCGAACCGGTCGGCCGAGGTGAGCGTGTCGACGATGCGGGCCGCCGCCCGCCGCGCGGCGACCATCTTCCATCCGGTCATGCTGCCGGAGCGGTCGAGGAGCAGTGCCACGTCCCTCGGCCGCCGCGTGGCCTGGTCATCGGGCGCCGGCGGCAGGACCGTGAGCGTGAAGGTGCCCTCGCCGTCCGTCCCGTCCTGGCCCGGCCCGTGCTCGTCCTCGCCGCCGGCGGTCCGCTCGCGGTCCGGGACGAGGGTCAGCGAACTGGAGGCGGTGAAGTCCAGGCGGAGCACGAAGTCACGGTCGAGGCGCTCGCCGGGCTGGAGCCGGACGACGCCCTCTTCCTGGGTGACCACGTGCAGGCTGGACCTCATCTCCCGCAGGTCGAGCCCGGCCGGGTCGACGCGGGCCGTGAGCGACAGCCGTACCGGGTCGGGGAAGCCGGGCAGCAGCACCGGGGGAGTGATCCGCGAGGCGTCCGGCACCGCGTCGGTGTCGGGCGCCACGCCGTCGCCCGCGGACCGGTCGTCCAGCGGCGTGCCGGGGATGTAGCGGGGCGCCACGACGAGCGGGAAGCGGAAGGTCGCCGCGCCGTCCTCGTACGGGAGCGGCTGGCTGAGCGTCAGCCGTACCGTCACCCGCTCACCCGGGATGATGTTGCCGACCCGCATGGTGAAGACGTCCGGCCGCTCCTCCTCGGCGATGGCGGCCCGCCGTCCCTCGGCGATGGCCTGGTCGTAGTCCTGCCGGGCCTGGCCGCGTTCCTTGAGTACGCCCTCGACCACCCGGTCGTCGGCCTCCATGCGGAAGGCGGTGACCGCGGCGCGGTCGGGCAGCGGGAAGATGTATGTCGCCTCAAGCGGGACGTCGTACGGATTGCAGAAGCCCTGGGCGACCTCGACGCCGGAGGTGAGGGCGGTGATCCGCGCGTCCACCTCGACGCTTTCGAGCGGCAGGTTTCCCTTGCCGGTCCGCAGCGCGCCCAGCCCCGCGTCGGGCAGCGGGGTGTACTCACCGGGCTTCAACGACGTGATCTGAACAGTCATGCTTGCATCCCTTCGGACGGGGATCGGTCGAGATCGGGGTGGAGCGGGCCGGAGAGCCCGCGGTCGCGGAGCACGGCCAGCAGCGGTGCGGCGGCCTCCTGGAGTGCCGCGATGTCGTCGGATGAGGGGGCCCGGCCTTCGAGCATCAAGGTGACGCCCGGCGCCAGCCGCAGACCGTGCACCAGCCCGGCGGGATGGGGCCCCGGGGAGGAGCCGTCGCGGGCCAGGGAGGGGACGACCGCCGGTCGCTCCGCCCAGAAGCGTGGCCGCGCGGGCGGGAGCGCGGCGACGGCCGCGGCCCGGTGATCGCCGTCGGACTCGGCGCCGCCGGGTGCGCGCATGGTCTCGGCGGGGATCCGGGCGATCGTTTCGAGCGTGGTGTCGGTCGCGCCGGCGAGCTCGGCCTGGATGTCGGCGATCGAACGCCCGTCGGCCTGCCTGCGCTTGACGGCGATGAGCTGGAGGAGGTGGCGCCTGCCGTACAGCGCGATCCTGCCACGGCGGGTCAGCGGCGGGTCGAGCAGCCCGATGGTCGTGTACCAGCGGATGACCCGCTCATTGGGCACGTCCCGCACCCGGCCGTTGGGCCGCTGCGAGGTGGGGCCGAGCGTGCTCGCCGCCCGTTCCGCGAGCTCGCCGATCGTCCAGCTGTCGCTCATAGTCCGATACTGACACTGCAATCATTACAGTGTCAACGTTTAGGAGCGGTTCAGACCGGTTAGGGCGTTGTAGGTAGGAGGCCAGAAACTCTTGAGGGGGAGACCGTTCATGGCCCAGATCACCAGCCCTCTGTCAGGCGACAATCAGAGAATCACCGGTGAGGCTCTGCAGGGCGCGCTCGTCGACCTGATCGACCTCTCGCTCGTGGGCAAGCAGGCCCACTGGAACCTGATCGGGCGCAACTTCAGGTCACTGCACCTTCAGCTGGACGAGATCGTGAGCATCGCGCGGACCCGGGCCGACGACGCGGCCGAGCGCGCGGTGGCCCTCGGGGTGAACCCGGACGGCCGTGCGGCCACCGTGGCCCGCGCCTCCCAGGTAGACCAGCTGGACGCCGGCTACATCGAGGACGGCAAGGTCGTCGCCGCGTTCACCGACATCCTCGGGGAGATCATCGCGCGTATGCGTGACCGGGTGGACGTCACCGAAGAGGCCGACCCGGTGTCGCAGGACCTGCTCATCGAGATCACCCAGGACCTGGAGAAGCAGCACTGGATGATCCAGGCACAGCGCTGAGCGACGGGGCGCGGGTCCCGGCGCGGGACCGGGCCTCACAGCAGGTCGCGGGCCAGGTACGCGATCGAGGGCCGGGCGGACAGCAGGACGCGTAGCGCGTCCCAGCGGGCCGTCCCGGCCCTCTTCAGCAGGCCGGCCTCGATCAGCGCGCGTTCCCACTCGTCGGGGCGCGTCGCGGCCCGCTCCAGCCTCTCCAGCACCGTCTGACCGCCGGCCGCGCGTCCCGGCCCTCCCGCCCCGCCCGCGTCCGCCCCGTCCGGGGACCCTGCGAGCGGCGGCCCCAGGGCGTCCCGCTCCCGGGAGAGCAGGGACAGCAGATGCGGCCAGCGGATCGTCAGCACCGCCAGCTTGGCCACCTCCTCGTCCGTCGCCCGCGGCGCACCCGCGAGAGCGCGCCGGTAGGTGACGAAGGAGTAGAACCGGAACACGTTCACGTACCGTTTGAGCTCCCGCGGATTGCTCAGCGTCAGCGCGGGGAGCGTGCGCTCGATGGCGGCGTACGCGTTCTGGTCGCTGTACAGGTCGTCGTAGACGCGGTCGGCCGCGAGCCGCACCGCCGCCGACAGCCCGCCGATGGCGTCGTCGGCGGCGGCGATCGCGCTGGGGTCGCCCGGGGTTCGCGGCGCGGGCGCGGAGGAGGGGCCGTGTGCCCTCCCGCCGCCGGGAGGAATCGCGTCGCCCAACGTCCGCTGGACCCGTCGCGCGACCGTGTCGAGGTCGTCCGCCGTGGGGCCCAGGGCTCTGATGGCCGCCTCCATGCGGTCGACCAGCTCAGGATCGAGCCGTGGAGCAGGGGCCCGCGCCCGCTCGGGGTCCGCCTGCTCGCCGGACCGGCCGCCGTGCGGAGCCGAGGGAACGTCGAGCAGCGTACGGAGGTAGGCGGGCATGCGCTCGCCGTCGTCAAGCAGCGGCACGCTGAGCGGGAGCTGCACGATCTTCTCCAGGAACCGCCACCCGAGACCGGAACGCTCCTCCATGGCTGACGGCAGCGTGCGCGCCAGGTCGCGGTAGGCCACCTCCACGTGCGCGGCCACGACCTCGGGCTCCATCGCCAGCACGAACACGCAGTTGGGGAACTCTCCGGCGAGGAACAGGTTCACCGCCTCGATGACCTGCGCGACCGTGCCAGGCGAGCACCTGTCGAGGTCGTCCACGAACACCACCAGAGGCCGCTCCTCGGTGGCGACCATGCCGAGCACATGGCGCATGTCCGTCTGCACCAGGTGCAGGAACCCGGTCCTCGACCGGTAGCCGGGGTCGGGCGTCAGCTCCTTGACCAGTTCGGGTGACACGCCGAGCAGATCGGGAGGACGGACCAGCTTGCGGAACCCGGTGTCGGCCGACTCGCCGAGGAACCGCGCCAGCCGTACGGCCGCGGCGGCGACCGCGATGACCGCGCCGCCCGACCCGACGGCGGCGGCCGTACCGCGAAGCACCGAGCCGAGGGCGGGCACCAGGGCCCCGGCGGCCAGCGCGGCGGCGGTGAAGAGCAGGCCGGCGCACAACGCCAGGGCCACCGGCAGCAGGCGGGTGGCGGCCAGCCGGTACGCCCGCCTGCGCACCGCCTCCCTGTCGATGCGCGCGAGGTTGAGCGCCAGCCAGAAGCGCTCGCGCTGGCCGCGGGGCAGGCGGTCGGTGACCTGGCTGATGATCTCGTGGGCGAGGCCCGCCCAGACCTGCTCGCCGCTCTGGTACATCCACGGGTTGAACCAGACGGTCGGCCGCCAGTCGGCGTGCCGCAGCGGGAGCTCTCCGGGGACGGCGTACTCCGCGCCGCCGTCCTGCTGCACCCCGGCCTGGGCGAGCACCTCCGCGTTCGTCACCTTCGCCGAGCTCCCGCGCAGCCGGCTGAGATGGATCTCGGCGGGCCTCTCCTCGGCGGCGCCGGGGTCCAGCAGGTCCTGCACCATGCGCATCAGCGAGGTCTTGCCCGCGCCCCAGGGCCCCTTGATGCCGATCGTCAGCGGCGGCCGGGTGTCGGGGTGGCGGATGAACGCCGCGATGGCCTCGGCGTGCACCCGGTGGCCGAGCCTGTCCTGGATCGTCCAGCGGTCACCGGTCAGCCGCGTGCGGGGCGGCACGGCCCGCCGGGTGGCGCGCCACCGGCGCAGCAGCGCCGAGACATGGGACAGCTCGTCGGGGTCCAGGCGCCCGGCGACCGCCCGCCGGATCGCGGGGTCGGCGAACGGGGCTCCCTGCCCGAGCAGGCCCCACGCCGTCAGCTCCCGGACCGCCTCACCCGCCGAAGCGCCCTCGGTGAGCAACTCGGCCACCTCGGGCGTGAGCGGCTCGTCCTCGGCCAGCAGGGTCGCCCGGCGCAGCAGTTCCCTCGCGTCCTGCCCGAGGTGGACCTCGTAGACGCGGCTCACCAGTTCCCCGGCCGAGGACGGGGGCACCGCGTCGCCGACGACGGCGAGGCGGGCGAGCGCCGTCCCGAAGGCGAGCCCGAGGTCCTGGACGGAGCGCCTCGCCGAGGCGACGCCGATCAGCTCGCCCTCTCCGTAGGTCAGCAGGCAGGGCCGCCGGTCGGCGCCGAGCTCCGCGCAGCGCTCCTCCGCGTACCGGTAGAGGTCGCCCACCGAGACGGTGCCGTCACGGTCGAGGTCCGCGTCGCCCGAGAGCATGCCGTCGGCGAGGATCGCGGTGAGCGAGACGGCGCGGCCTGGCCGTACCCCCGGCATGGTCGCGCTGGTGGTGAGCGCCGCGGCGGCGGCCACCGGCTCGCCCCTGACCCGCAGGCGGCTCACGGCCGCGTGGGGCCGGTCGGGGTTGGCGGTCACCAGCCACCCGAAGTCGACGATCAGCAGGAGCGCGGCGCCGTCCGACCGCTCGACCCGCCGGGCGAACTCGTCCATCAGCGCGCCGAACTCCCGCCGCCCCCATCCCGACTCGGTGGACCAGCGGACGAGGAGCAGGTCGCCCGGCTCGACGGTTTCCAGGAAGGCGCCGACGCGCCGGTGGTCGGCCGCGTCGCACTCGGCCGTCTCGACCGCGTACCCCTCGGCGGTGAGGGCGTGGACGAGCCTGCGGTCGGCCCCGCCCGTGGCGCCGGCGCCGCTTTCGCGGTCGAGGAAGACCAGGGCCTTGCGCGTTCTGATGGTCGGAGCGGGTGGGGTGGACACGATCATCGAGGTCATCGGCGGGCTCCAGTGGCCGGGCGCGCCCGGCTCGGTGCCCCTGGGCCGCCGGGGCCGTGCATACGGCGCTCGCACGATGCTTCCAGATCGCGGGCCCGTCCCCGGATGGGCGCGGACGCGCCCTGTCACCCTTTGCCAGGTCTTTGCCGCTGGTCACAGATCGCGGGACCAGGTCTGGAAGGTGACCGTGGTGCCGTAGCTGTGCTCGGTGTGCCGCTCGTCGAGCTGGAAGCCCGCCTTCTCGTAGATCCGCCGGGCGGCGGTGAGCACGTCGACGGTCATGAGCACGATGCGCTCGTACCCGGCCCGCCTCGCGAACGCCAGGCACTCCCGCACGAGGCGGCCTCCGACCCCCATGCCGCGTGTGGACGGCTCGACCAGGAGCAGCCGGAGCCGGGCCGTGCGGTCGTCCTCGCGGACGCAGAAGATCGAGCCGACCGGCTCGCCGTCCACCTCGGCGATCCAGCCCGCCTCGCGCTTCGGATCGTGGCCCTCGACGTAGTCGGCGACGATGCGGGCGACCATCGCCTCGAACGTCTCGTCCCAGCCGTGCTCCTGTTCGTACAGCACCCCGTGCCGGTGCACGATCCAGCCGAGGTCGCCGGCGCGCGGCGGGCGGATGACGTACGGCTCCCGCTCGGGGGCCTCGCCGAGGATCTCCTGGATGGTGGTCATCGCGGACATGAGCCGGCGGCGGTCCTCCTCCGTGAGGGGCGCCAGCATGTCGCGCACCGCGGACGCCGAGGCCTCGTCGAGCGTGCGGTAGGCGGCCCGGCCGCTCTCGCCGAGGCGGACGAGCCGGCGCCGGGCGTCCGAGGCCGAGCGTGCCCGCGTGACGAGCCCGTCCGCCTCGAAGCGGGCGAGCATCCGGCTGAGGTATCCGGCGTCCAGGCCGAGCAGCCGCCGCAGCTCGGCGGTCTCCATCTCGCCACGGGCGTCCAGCTCGAACAGCACCCTTGCCTCGGTGAGCGAGTACGGGGTGTCGTGCATTCCGGCGCCGAGCACGCCGATCACACGCGTGTAGAAGCGGTTGAACGCGCGGACGTCGGTGACGAGGTCGTCCATCGTTGCTCCAATCAACTAATTCCTTGCCTCAGTCAAGCATTGTTCCGGCCGAAGATCTAGACCTGTCCGTGGGGACCCGCCGCGTGCGGCACTCGACGCGGCTCACCCGGACTTGCGATATTCGGTACCCCGCAGCAAGATCGGAGCCGGTCGGTGGCGCTATTGTCGATCACATGACTTCGGGGTACGACGTGCTCTACATCGGCGGATACACACCCGGCACCGGAGGGTCCGGCGCCGGGCTCACGGTGGTCCGCAGGGAGGAAAGCGGGATACTCAAGGCGCTGGCCGAGAGCGCCGCGCCGGGCCCGTCCTTCCTGGCCCTGCACCCGAGGCTGCCCGTGCTGTACGCGGTCCTGGAGTGCGAGGAGGGCGGAGTGGCCGCCTACTCCGCCGACCCGTACGGCCCCGGCCTGCTCGCCGACGGCACGAGCGGGGGGTCCTACCCCTGCCATCTGGCCGTCGACCCCACCGGCACCTGGCTCGCGGTCACCAACTACGGCGACGGCACGCTGGCGATGTACCGGCTCGGCAGCTCGGGCCTGTTCGACGGCCGGCCCCGGCTCTTCCCCCACCGGGGACACGGGCCCGACCCGGCGCGGCAGGCCGAGCCGCACGCCCACCAGGCCGTTTTCGGCCCGGGCCGGGCGCTGCACGTCACCGACCTCGGCACCGACGAGATCCGCCGCTACCTGCTCGGCACCGAGCCCGACCTGCACCCCGAGGGCCCGGTACGGCTGGCGCCGGGCAGCGGACCCCGGCACATGGCGCACCGGGAGGGCCGCTGGTACGTCGCGGGCGAGCTGGACGGCATGATCGCGGTCTACGACGCCGAGTGGCGTGAGCTCGGCCGCACACCCGCCAGCGCCGCCATGGGCCCGAACCAGGTGTCCCACATCGAGCCGTCCGCCGACGGCCGCCACCTGTACGTGGCGAACCGGGGGCCCGACACCATCGCCGTCTTCGAGGTGGACGGCGAGCAGGAGTCCCAGAGCGTCGGCACCGGCCTGTCGCGGGTCGCCGAGGTGGGCTCGGGCGGGCTCTGGCCACGGCACTTCGCCGTGGCGGGCGATCACATGTACGTCGCCAACCAGCGCTCGGACGCGGTCGCCACGCTGCTGATGCGCGACGGGGTGCCCGAGCCCACGGGGGAGACCTTCAAGGTCGGCAGCCCTTCGTGCGTGCTGGCCGTGGCGGTGTAGACCCGCTCGGCGGCGCTCTCCGGCTCGGGGGCGAAGGCGCTCTGAACACTTGGTCTAGACCAATGTTGGCACCTGCGGCACAATGCCATGCGGTGGCGGCCACATCGGGGATGCGCGAACGCATTCTGGAGGCCGCGCGACTCGACATAGTCTGACTCTGTATCCCATCGGGAGGAACCCGCCATGCGTATTGGTGTACTGACAGGGGGCGGAGACTGCCCCGGGCTCAACGCGGTGATCCGTGCGGTCGTCCGCAAGGGTGTGACCGTCTACGGCCATGAGTTCGTGGGCTTCCGCGACGGGTGGCGTGGTCCGCTCGAGGGCGACACGATGCCGCTGGAAATCCAGACGGTGCGGGGGATCCTGCCTCGCGGCGGCACCATCCTCGGTTCCTCACGGACGAACCCCATCAAGATCGACGGCGGCGTCGACCGCATCAAGGCGAACCTCGCCGACGGCGGCGTCGACGCGCTCATCGCCATCGGCGGCGAGGACACGCTGGGGGTCGCCAAGCAGCTGTACGACCTCGGCGTCAACGTCATCGGCGTGCCGAAGACGATCGACAACGACCTCAACGCCACCGACTACACCTTCGGTTTCGACACGGCCGTCAACATCGCCACCGAGGCCATCGACCGCCTGCACACCACGGCCGAGTCCCACCACCGCGCGCTGATCTGCGAGGTCATGGGCCGTCACGCCGGCTGGATCGCGCTGCACGCCGGCATGGCCGGCGGCGCCAACGTCATCCTGATCCCCGAGAAGCCGTTCGACATCGACAAGGTCTGCGAGTACGTCGAGAGCCGCTTCAAGATCCGCTACTCGCCCATCATCGTGGTCGCGGAGGGCGCGCACCCGATCGAGGGCCAGATGGCGCTGCAGGCCAACGAGCTCGACTCCTTCGGTCACGTCCGCCTCGGCGGCATCGGCGAACTGCTCGCCCACGAGATCGAGAAGCGCACCGGCAAGGAGGCCCGCACCACCGTGCTCGGCCACGTGCAGCGCGGTGGCACCCCCAGTGCCTACGACCGGGTGCTGGCGACCCGCTTCGGCCTGCAGGCCATCGACGCGGCGCACGAGGGCGACTTCGGCAAGATGGTCGCGCTGCGCGGCACCGACATCGTCCGGGTGGGCCTGGACGCCGCGACCTCCGAGCTCAAGACCGTGCCGCCGTCGCGTTACCAGGAGGCCGAGGTCTTCTTCGGCTGACCGTCCCCGCCTCGCCGCACCGCCCCCGGCCGCACTGGCGCCGGGGGCGGTGCGGTTCGTTTCGGGGGGCCTTACTTCCCGAGCCGCGTCAGGACCCGCCGGGACGGCGACTGTCGAACATCGAGGGGGTGGCGGGCGGCGCCGGGGTGGAGGGCGCATGCCCGGTGCCCCCATCCCGCAGCTGGGCGAGGAGCATCGCCTCGGTCTCCAGCTCGCGCCGGGACGGCGAGAGCATGACCGTCAGCAGCAGCACCAGCGTGAGCAGGCTGATCCCGATGAGCATCGGGAGCAGGAAGCTGATCGCCGGGACGCCTTCCAGGGCGTCGCCGTCCGCCGGGTGCATGGCGGACACGCTGAGCGAGAACATGCCGGTGTAGTGCATGCCGCAGACGGCGAGGCCCATGATCAGGGCCGCGCCCGTGGTCGCGAGCGCGCCCTCGACCCGCAGGGTGAACCACAGCGCGACCGTCGAGGCCACGACCGCGATCAGCACCGAAGCGGCGACCAGCAGGGGGTCGTAGCCGGTGGTGACGGGCATGTGCATGGCCGCCATGCCCATGTAGTGCATGCCCGCCACGCCGAGCCCGGTGAGCAGCCCCGCGAGGGCGAGGGGGACGAGGCGCTCGCCGCCGCGTGAGACCAGCAGCAGTCCCACGCCGACCATGACGATCGCCACGACGGCGGAGACGATGGTGAGCGGCACGTCGTAGCGGATCCCCACACCTCGCACGCTGAAGCCCATCATCGCGATGAAGTGCATCACCCAGATGCCGGTGCCGCCGATGGAGATCGCCGCGACCGCCAGCCACCGGATCCTGGCGGCGCCCTGCGCGCCGCGGGCCCGGGAGGCGAGCACCAGGCCGAGAAGCGATCCGACGACCGACATCACATATGAGAGCACGGGGGTGAACGCCCCGTTTGAGAAGTGGTCGATAGGGGACACGTGCTCTCCTCGCAGAAACTCGAACGATGTTCGGCTTGGCAGGTTATCCCACGTAGTAGCGTTCCAAGGCTCCATTCGGTGATGATCTATATGTCGGGGATACTTGACCGAAATTGTCATAAAAACCGAAAAGGGCCGCCAGGAAACGAAGCGTGACGCCGAGGTGAAATGCCGTCGAAGCGCCTCGATCATGGACGGGTCAGATGCCGTCGAAGCGCCTCGGGCGAGAAGGGCGGAATGCCGTCGGAGCGCCTCGGCCATGGACGGGCGGAATGCCGTCGAAGCGCCTCCACCACGGACCCGATCGGGCACGGGGGATCCGGGAACCCGCCATCCGGGATAAATTGAGGGGTGCCGCGTGCTGGAACGACCTTCCGCCCGGCACGCCGCCGACCCCGACCAGCGCCCGGAGGCAACTCCATGTCCGTCCTGCCCCCATCAGCTCTGGGCGAGCCCTGCTTGCTGCTCAAACTCGGCGAGGTAGTGCTCAAGGGCAAGAACCGCGAGCTGTTCGAGCGGCAGCTGCAGTTCAACATCAAGGCCGCCCTCAAGAGCTTCGGCGTGAAGGTCGACGTCCGGCAGCGGCACGGCGTCATCGCCATCCTGCTGCCCGAGGGCACGAGCGTGGAGACCGCTGACCTCCTCGCCCACCGGCTCACCGACGTGATGGGCCTGGTGTGGATCCACCGCGCCTGGCGCGTCGCCAAGGACCCCGACGCCGTCACCGCGGCGGCGCTGGAGCTGGTCGCCGGGCGCCCCGAGGTCGAGCGCAAGGCGACCTTCGCGGTGCGCTCCCGCCGGCGCGACAAGCGGTTCCCCCTGCGTTCCAACGAGCTCGACCGCATGGTCGGCGGTGAGATCAACGACAAGTACGGCCTGCCGGTGCGCCTGAAGAACCCCGAGCTGACCGTGCACATCGAGGTCGACAGGGACGAGGTCTTCGTCTTCACCGACGGGCTGCCGGGCCAGGGTGGGCTGCCGGTGGGCACCAGCGGGCGCGGCCTTGTGCTGATGTCGGGCGGCATCGACTCACCGGTCGCCGCCTACCGCATGCTGCGCCGCGGCCTGCAGGTCGACTTCCTGCACTTCTCCGGCATCCCGTTCACGACCTCCGAGTCGATCTACAAGGCGTACGCCCTGGTCCGGGCGCTGAGCAAGTTCCAGGAGAAGGCGCGGCTGTTCGTGGTGCCCTTCGGGAAGGCGCAGCAGTCCCTCAAGGCGTCCGGCGCCGACCGGCTGCAGGTGGTCGCCCAGCGCCGCCTGATGCTCAAGACGGCCGAGGAGGTCGCCCACCGCCTGCGGCGCCGCGTGCTGGTCACCGGCGACTCGCTCGGCCAGGTGTCCTCCCAGACGCTGCAGAACATCACCGCGCTCGACGACGCCGTGAGCCTGCCCATCCTGCGGCCGCTCATCGGCATGGACAAGACCGAGATCATGGCCGACGCGCGCCGCATCGGCACGCTCCAGATCTCCGAGCTGCCCGACGAGGACTGCTGCACCCTGCTCACCCCGCGCCGGGCCGAGACCCACGCCAAGATCGCGGACCTGCGGCAGATCGAGAAGCGCCTCGACGCCGAGGAGCTCGCCGTCCAGCTCGCCGACTCCATCCAGGAGTACAAGCTCGAAGACTGACCTCCGGCCGGGAGTCCGCGGGGCGTCTCGTGCCGCGGCGCCCGGCTAGCGCAGGGAGTGGCGTACCCAGACGTTGGGCTCGACATACACCGCGTGGTCCTGGCCGACGTCGCAGTGCACCGGCACCAGGGCGTCAGGCACCTCGACCTGGCCCGATTCGTCGAAGGGAAGGCCGGTCCAGCTCCGCCACTCGGCGAGGCTGCCCGCGACCACCATCGACCGAGGGGCGACCTTGGTGATGACCCCGCCGGCCCGTACATGCACGCGAAGCCACGCGTCCATGGGCAGGCCGTCCGCCCGGCGCAGCCCGGCGTACTCGGTCATGGGCATCCACGGCTGCAGGTGCTTGCCGTTGGGGCGCACCGGGGCGAGGAGCTGCTCGAACCCGAGCCGGGCGACCTGGTCGCGCAGCGCGCCGAGCATGAGCGCGGACAGCCCCTTGCCCTGCAGGTCGGGCCGGATGGTGATCTCCAGCGCCGAGACCGTGTCGGGAATGTCCCCGCGCCGCCGCGTCCGGGTGGCACGCCACAGGACGCCGTCCCAGCCGTTGTCGGGCAGGTCCTCCTCGCCGAGCAGGAACGGCACGGAAAAGGCACGGGCGACCAGGCTGCCGGGCTGGTCACGGTCGACGGCGACCAGGACGAACTCCGCGAACTCCGTCTCCGCGATGGGGTAGTACAGGTTGGCGGCCGGGTCCTCCTTCATATACGGCGGCCAGCTGTCGGCCATGGCCCAGAGTGCCGGTCCCAGCTCGGGTCGCTCCGCGAGCGTGCTGATGTGCAGGTCCATGCCCGGATCGTGGCCAGTGGCGTCGCCGCCGTCAACACATTTGTTCCCGTCGCCTCCGTGCGGGGAAGAACGCGGCCCGCGCTCCTCCCCGCGCCCGCGTACTAGGCCACGGGGGTGAGCGCGGCGGCGGGGAGGCGTCCCATGAGGGGCGGGAAGTCGCGCATCACGCGCGCAAGCTCCTCGAGGTCGCCGTCGACCAGCGCTTGGGGGCCGTCGCAGAGTGCCTGCTCGGGGTGCGGATGGACGTCGATGATGACGCCGTCGGCGCCGACGGCGATGGCCGAGCGCGTCAGCGGCAGCACCAGGTCGCGCCGGCCGCCCGAGTGCGAGGGGTCGATGATGACGGGCAGGTGCGACAGCCGCTGGACCACCGGCACGGCGGAGACGTCCAGGGTGTTGCGGGTCGCGGTCTCGAAGGTGCGGATGCCGCGCTCGCACAGCACGATGTCGAGGTTGCCGCGCTGGGCGATGTACTCGGCGGACATCAGCCACTCCTCGATCGTGGCGTTCATGCCGCGCTTGAGCATGACCGGCTTGCCGGCCGCCCCCACCGCCTGCAGCAGGGCGAAGTTCTGCGCGTTGCGGGTGCCCACCTGGAGCATGTCGGCGTAGGAGGCGACCAGGTCGACGTCGTGGGCGTTCACCACCTCGGTGACGATCGGCAGGCCCGTCTCCTCACGTACGTCGGCCAGGATCCGAAGGCCCGCCTCGCCGAGTCCCTGGAACGCGTACGGCGAGGTACGGGGCTTGTACGCGCCGCCGCGCAGCAGGCTCGCCCCGGCCGCCCGCGCCATCCGCGCCGCCTCAAGCGTCTGCTGCGGGGTCTCCACCGCGCACGGCCCGGCGATCAGCGTGACGGTGTCCGGCCCGATCGGCACACCCGCGACCCGGACGGTGGATCTCTCGGGATGGTTCTCCCGGCTGACCAGTTTGTACGGCGTGGAGATGCGCATCACATCGGCGACGCCCTGCATGCTGCCGAGATTCAGGGTGCCGAACTGCGTTATGTCTCCCACGAGGCCGATGATCGTACGGTTGACGCCACGGCTGACGAAGGCGTCCCCGCCTGCCGTGGCGACCAGGTCGACGATGGCGTCGACGTCCTGCCGCGTGGCCTCGGGGGTCATGACAATGACCATGGTGGTGCCCTTTCTCTGGAACTTCTGCGGAGTTCTCTGGATGAGTCGCCGGTGAAAACGACCCGGCCGCGTTGCCGTGAGCACACGGGGATCGCGCGCCTCGGCGATCGGTCGCGGTGGCACGACGGCCGGTTCAC
>NZ_BAAAZR010000003.1:75656-101055 GCF_039537005.1 Sphaerisporangium flaviroseum
ATCTGACGGCGAACGGTCCGCTCCACGGGTCCGTCGCCATACCAAAACTCAACTGCGATGCACATGGGAGGGAGTGTAGCGCACCCTCCTGCCCTGGCGTGAGGCCCTTCTCCCTACGGCCACCGGGAACCGGTGGAGGGGCCGGGCTAACGGGGTGCCAATGAGGCGCGTCCCCCGGCGCGATGGCAGGATTGCTGCGTGCCGGATCCAACCGAGGAATCTCGACTGCCCCCCGGGCAGTACATCCCACGTGGCCGACCGGTCATCCACTACGGCCGGGTCCCGCAGTTCCGGCCGGAGCGATGGAACCTTTCAGTGTTCGGGGCGACCGCCTCGGGAGAGGAGATGCGCCTCACCTGGCCGCAGTTCTCCGCCCTGCCGCGCGTGACGGTCGTCGCCGACTTCCACTGCGTCACCAAATTCTCGATCATGGGCAACGAGTGGGGCGGCATATCCGCCAAGACCCTTATGGAGACCGCGCCTCCGGCGGCGGGCGTCACCCACGTCATGATCTGGGGGGAGTACGGCTACAGCGCCAACATCCGGCTCGCCGACTTCGACCGCGACTCCACGGTCTTCGCCATGGAGCTTGACGAGAAGCCGCTGTCCCCCGAGCGCGGGTACCCGGTCCGCATCGTCGTCCCGCACCTTTACGCGTGGAAGAGCGTGAAATGGGTGCGTGCCGTGGAGTACCTCCGGGAAGACCGCCGCGGGTTCTGGGAGGAACGCGGCTACCACAACCTGGGCGATCCGTGGCGCGAGCAGCGTTACGCCTACCAGGAGGACCCAGGAGACGGTCCTCCGTAGAGTTCCCCCACGATCACAATACGTGACCTATTACGGTTGCCCGCATGCTCCTCACCGGGTGCGTGGTGTTATGTGTGCTGAGCGGTCTCGTCGGGTACCGGCTGGGCCGCCGCGGCGGCGACAGCGGGCGCGGCGACCCGGTGGACAACGCGACGTTCGCCACCCTGCACCTCGCCGCGATGGCCGCGCCCTACCTCCGTGCCGGGCTGGCCCGCGACTCCGCCCGCCGGGCCGTACGCCATCTGCGTGCCCTGGTGGGCACGGCCGCCCTCGCCGTGACCTCGACCGACCAGGTGCTGGCCTGGGACGGAGCGTGGGAGGCCCCCGATGACGCGCACACCCGTGACCTGATCGGGCACGTCCACGGCGTCCTCGCGGGCGGACGGTCCCACCTCGTCGCGGGTGACGAGCTGTTCTGCGAGGCGGAGGACTGCGCCATCCGCGGCGCCGTCGTGGTGCCGCTCACCGTCGACGGACGGGTCATCGGGGCCCTGGCCGCCTACGACTCCCCGGTCAGCGCCGCGCTCGTACGGGCGGCGACCGAGGTGGGGAAGTGGGCCTCGGGGCAACTGGAGCTCGCCGAGCTGGACGCGACGCGGCGGCGGGCGTTGGAGGCCGAGACGCGGGCCCTGCGGGCGCAGATCTCACCGCACTTCGTCTGCAACTCGCTGGCGACGATCGCCTCGTTCACGCGGACCGACCCCGACCGGGCCCGCGAGCTGCTGCTCGACTTCGCCGACTTCGCCAGGCACGCGCTGCGCAGGGCGGGCGACTTCACCACGCTGTCCGACGAGCTGACCTGCGTCGACCGCTACCTGCTGCTCGAACGGGCCCGCTTCGGCGACAAGCTGCGCTTCGTCGTGGACGTCGTCAGGGAGGTCCTGCCCGTGCCCGTGCCGTTCCTGTGCCTCCAGCCCCTGGTGGAGAACGCGATCACGCATGGCATCCGCCGCGGCGGGGGGGCGGGGGAGGTGAGCGTCGTGGTCCGCGACGTGGGCAACGAGGTGCACATCATCGTCGAGGACGACGGCGCCGGCATGGATCCCCAGCGGGTGCGGGAGATGCTCGACGGCGAGCCGCCCAGCGGCGACAGCGGCGGCATCGGCCTCGCCAACGTGGACGTGCGGCTGCGCCAGATCTACGGCCAGGAGTACGGACTGGTCATCGACACCGCGCCGGGCGAGGGCACGACGGTCCGCATGCGGGTGCCGAAAATGCGGCCAAGCTATAACTAAGAGGAGTCAACCCATTACACAATGTTGAGATTAGGGTTGCCCGGAAGGCGGTGCGGGCGGCAGCGTGGTCCCCATGCTCCGTGTCTTGGCGGTTGACGACGAGGTTCACGCGCTGTCGGAGCTGGCCTACCTTCTCCGGCAGGACAACCGCGTCGAGCAGGTGCTGACCGCCTCCGACGGGGTCACGGCGCTGCAGGACATGGTCGCCATGATCGGCGCCGGAGACAGGCTCGACAGCGTCTTCCTTGACATACGCATGCCCGGTCTCGACGGCCTTGATCTGGCCAGGCTGATCGGCGCCTTCCCGAGCCCGCCCAAGCTGGTGTTCGTGACCGCGCACGACGACCGCGCGGTGCAGGCGTTCGAGCTGGAGGCCGTCGACTACCTGCTGAAGCCCTTACGTCCCGAGCGGGTGGCCGAGGCCGTGCGGCGCCTGGAGTCGGCGACGTACGGCCCGTCCTCGGGGGAGGCGGCCATGGACGACGTCATCCCGGTCGAGCTGAGCGGGCGCACCAGCTTCGTGCCCCAGCACGCCGTCTCCTACGCCGAGGCCAGCGGCGACTACGTGCGCCTGCACACCGCCGAGGGCACCCATCTGGTCCGCATGTCCCTGGCGGCCCTGGAGCGCCGCTGGGCCGGTTCGGGGTTCATCCGGGTCCATCGCAGCACGCTGGTGTCGGCGCGGCACGTCACCGAGATGCGGTTCGACGAGGGGCGCATCGTGCTCCGCGTCGGCGCGACGACGCTCCCGGTGAGCCGCAGGCACAGCCGTCGCGTCCGCGAGCAACTCGTCCGGCAGTTCCGCGGCGCGCTCCCGCCCGTAGCCGAGAGCTTCGCCCGCGGGATCGCCCCCCTTGGTGCGGATCCGGTCGCTCCGGGACAGTGAGCCCGCCGCTCGCGAGCCCCCGGACCGCCGCTCGTCGGAGGAGAACCACCGCTCGTCGCGACGTCACGTTCCGTACATCGATGACTACAGACCGCTTGGCGAGACGGAAGCCAAGCGGGCCGCGCGACGCGGACGGCCCGCCGTAATGTCGTCCGCGTCGAAGAGCCGCACTGCGTAACCGGGGGGGACACCCACCCCATGGGCTGGGAAGACCTTGGATACGCGGACCCGAAGGTGATCACCGGGCTTCCGCGCGCACGCGCGAACCAGGGTGGTCATCAAGGTCGCCGGGCCCTTACCGGGGGGTAGGGCCCGTCGGCCTCGGCGGGGTGGGGTGTTCGCCGGTCGGCCGCAAGGCCCCACAGGTGATCCGGTCAAAGGGGGGCGACCGGATCTCCGCGGCGAACACCCCGCCACAGCCACGCCCACGCGGGCCGCCCGTCACCCTTTGCCGAGCAGGACGCGGCGCCCCTCCCTCAGCGGGACGGCGAACCCGGCCCGTCATCAGGCAGGCTCTGCCCGTCGCGCAGTCTCTTCAGCAGCAGGATGTCGTCGCGGTGCCGGTCGGCCTTGCCGGGGGTCTCGACGCACATCGGTACCCCGGCCGCGACCGGATGGCGCAGCAGCTCACCGAAGGCCTCCGTGCCGATCTGGCCGGCGCCGATGTTCTCGTGACGGTCCCTCTTGGAGCCGCAGGCGTCCTTCGAGTCGTTCACATGGAGCAGCTTCAGCCGTCCCGGCGCGACGGCGTGCAGCGCGTCGAGCATGAGCCCCATCCCGCCCTGGGCCGCCAGATCGTGCCCGGCGGCGAAGGCGTGGCAGGTGTCCAGGCAGACGTTCGCGCGCGGGTGGTACTCCAGGGCCTCAAGATAGGGGCCGAGGTCGTGCACGGTGGCGCAGAGCATCTGCCCCTGGCCCGCCATGGGCTCGAACAGCAGGTCGGGTCCGCCCTCCGGGATCTCGTCCAGCAGTGGGAGCAGGTGCTCGTGGAGCTGCCGCATCGCGTCCTCCCGCGACTGGGTCACGGCGGACCCGGTGTGCACGACCACCCCGCCAGAGCCGATCTCCACGGCCCGCTGGAGGGCGTGCCGGATGGTGAGGATCGACTTCTCCAGGGTGTCGGCGCTGGGGGAGCCCATGTTGACGAGGTAGGGCGTGTGGATGAACACCGGAAGGCCCGAGGCGCGGAGCGCGGCGTCCTCGGCAGGCCTGCCCGCCGCCAGCGCCCAGCCCCGGGGATTGGTCACGAAGACCTGGATGACCTCGGCTTCGGTCTCGGCGGCGTAGCGCAGGCCACCGGTGGCCAGACCGCCTGTGACCAGCGCGTGGCTGCCGATGAGAGAGGTAACGGTCATGGTGGATCCAGCTTATGGGAGTCCGCCTGGTGCCCCGGCGACGGCGCGCTTCCGGGCGGCTTGGAGCATGACACGAAAAGTCGTGACGATGCGTTGGCCCACTTGGGAGCTCCTGTCGCTGGACCTCGCCCGCCGGTGACTGTCTACTTGCTGGCATGCCGAACGTGACACCCGGCCGGCGCGGTCTGGCGGGCTTCAACGCTCTGAGCCCTCCGCGGGCCGAGCTGGAGCTGCTGAGCTGCTGCGCCTCGCCCGCATTCGCCCGCGAGGTGGCCGCCCGGCGACCGTACGACGACGCGGAAGGGCTCGCCGCGGCGGCCGCGGCGGCGGTCCGCGAGCTGAGCTGGCCCGAGGTGCTGGAGGCGCTCGCCGCCCACCCCCGGATCGGCGACCGGGCCGCCGGCGCGAGCCGGGAGTCGTCCTGGTCACGCGACGAGCAGTCCGGAACGGCGCGGGCGGACCGGCGGGTGCTGGCGGAGCTGGCCGCGGGCAACGTGCTGTACGAGCAGCGGTTCGGCCACGTGTACCTGATCTGCGCCACGGGCCTGGCGGCGGAGGAGATGCTCGATCGGCTCAGCGACCGCCTGCGCAACGACGAGCGGGCCGAGCGGGCCGTCGTCAGGGAGGAGCTCGCCAAGATCACGCGCCTGCGGGTGGCTAAGCTCCTCGCGGAGGAAGAAGAAGAGGTCACGGCGGCGTCGCCGCGGGCGGCCGGGACCGCCGGCGACCACGGAGAGGAGCAGAGGTGAGCCTGTCCACCCACGTGCTCGACTCCAGCAACGGCCGGCCGGCCCCAGGCGTGGCCGTGAGCCTGCGCCACGGGGACCGGCTGATCGGGAAGGGCGTCACCGACGACGACGGCCGGCTGCGCGACTGGCTGCCGGCCGGGGAGCCGGGCACGGGCGTCCACCGCCTCGTGTTCGAGACCGGCGCCTATTTCGCCCGGTCCGGTGTGACGGCGTTCTACCCCGAGGTGGTCGTCACCTTCGTCGTGACCGACCCCGCCGCGCACTACCACGTGCCGTTGCTGCTGAGCCCGTTCGCCTACTCGACGTACCGAGGGAGCTAGCGATGACCGTCGTCCTCGGACCCAACCGTTACGGCAAGGCGGAGATCCGGGTCGTCCGCGTCACCCGTGACGGCGACGTCCACCATCTGAAGGACTGCAACGTCGGCATCTCGCTCTCCGGTGACATGACGGATGTGCACCTGAACGGCGGCAACGCCGCCGTGCTGCCCACGGACTCGCAGAAGAACACGGTCTATGCCTTCGCCAAGAAGTACGGCATCGGGCAGATCGAGGAGTTCGCCCTGCTGCTGGCCCGGCACTTCACCGGCTCCCAGCCCACCATCCACCACGCCCGGGTGGCGGTGCAGGAGTACTCCTGGGAGCGGCAGGGCCCGCACTCCTTCGTACGCTCGGCGACCGAGACCCGCACATGCGTGGTCCACCACGATCGGGACGGCGGCTCCACGGTGGTGTCCGGCCTCCAGGACCTGGTCCTGCTGAACTCCACGGGCTCGGAGTTCCACGGGTTCATCGAGGACGAGTACACCACCCTGCGCCCGGCCACCGACCGCGTCCTCGCCACCACCGTGAACGCCCGCTGGCGCCACACCGCGGCCTCGGATCACGCAATGTCATACGATTTCGGAAAATCGTATGAAGAAGTGCGGCGATGCCTGGTGGAGGCGTTCGCCGGCACCCACAGCCTCTCCCTGCAGCAGACCCTCTACGCCATGGGCGAGCGCGTGCTGGCCGCCCGCGAGGAGATCTGCGAGGTGCGGCTGGCGCTGCCGAACAAGCACCACTTCCTGGTCGACCTCGCCCCCTTCGGCCTGGACAACGACAACGAGGTGTACTTCGCCGCCGACCGTCCGTACGGGCTGATCGAGGGCACGGTGCTCCACGACGACGCGCCGGCCGCCGGCCCGGCCTGGGACTAGGGGAGGACCGATGGACTTCCTGCGACCCACCACCTGGAGCGAGGCGCTGGCCGCCAAGGCGGAGACCCCGGAGGCGGTGCCCATCCAGGGCGGCACCGACGTGATGGTGGAGATCAACTTCGACGTGCGCCGCCCGGTGGCCCTGATCGACCTCAACCAGGTGGCCGAGCTCGGCGACTGGGAGCCCATGGCCGACGGCCGGCTCCGCGTGGGCGCCGGGGTGTCGTACACACGGGTCATCGCCGAGCTGGGGGACAAGCTTCCCGGGCTCGCCCAGGCCTCCCGTACGGTCGGGTCGCCGCAGATCCGCAACCGCGGGTCGGTCGGCGGCAACCTCGGCGCCGCGTCGCCCGCGGGCGACAGCCACCCGCCCCTGCTGGCCGGCGACGCGGTCATCGAGGTCGAGTCGGCCGCGCGCGGTACGCGGATGATCCCGGCCGCCGAGTTCTACCTGGGCGTCAAACGCAGCGCACTGGAGCCCGACGAGCTCATCCGCGCCTTCGTGATGAGCCCGGCCGCGGGCCCGCAGTACTTCTCCAAGGTCGGCACCCGCAACGCCATGGTGATCGCGGTGTGCTCCTTCGCCATCGCCCTCGACCCCGCCGGGCGCCGGGCGGGCACGGGAATCGGCTCCGCCGCCCCGACGCCCCGGCGCGCGGTCGCCGCGGAGGAGTTCCTCGCCGCGGAGCTCGACTGGACCGGCTCGGCCCCGCTCGGCACCACGCTGCTGGCCCGGTTCGGCGAGCTGGCCGCCCAGGCGGCCTCCCCGATCGACGACGTGCGGGGCACCGCCGGCTACCGCCGCCACGCGGTCTCGGTGATGGCCCGCCGCACGCTCACCTGGGCCTGGAACGACTACCGCGAGAAGGCGGCCGCATGCGCGTGAACCTCACCGTCAACGGCAGGACCCAGTCGATTGACGGAGTCTGGGAGGGCGAGAGCCTGCTCTACGTCCTGCGGGAGCGGGCCGGCCTGCCCGGGTCCAAGAACGCCTGCGAGCAGGGCGAGTGCGGCTCCTGCACGGTCTACCTCGACGGGCTCCCGGTGTGCGCGTGCCTGGTCGCCGCCGGGCAGGCCGAAGGGCGCGAGGTGCGCACCGTCGAAGGGCTGGCCGACGGCGACCGGCTCGACCCCGTTCAGGAGGCGTTCGTCGAGTGTGGCGCGGTGCAGTGCGGGTTCTGCACGCCGGGCCTGCTCGTGCAGGCCCACGACCTGATCGAGCGGAACGCACACCCCAGCGACGCGGAGATCCGCGAGGCCCTGGCGGGCAACCTGTGCCGGTGCACCGGATACGAGAAGATCCTCGACGCGGTCCGGCTGGCCGCCGCGCGAAAGGCGGAGGTGGTGTGAGCGTGTCCACCCTCATCGAGAACGTCTCCATCGCCCCGGTCCGCGGGCCGGAGATCGGCCGCGGGTACATCCACATCGAGGACGGCCGCATCGCCGCGCTCGGCGCGGGCCCGGCCCCCGAGGTGCCCGGCGCGTCCCGCATCGACGGCACCGGCTGCCTGGCCACCCCCGGCCTGGTCAACACCCACCACCACCTCTACCAGTGGGCCTCCCAGGGAGTGGCACAGGACGCCACGCTGTTCGAGTGGCTGACCTCGCTCTACCAGGTGTGGGCGGCCATGGACGCCGAGGTGGTGAAGGGCGCGGCGACCGCCGGGCTCGGCTGGCTGGCGCTGTCGGGCTGCACCACCACCACCGACCATCACTACATCTTCCCCAAGGGCAGGGGCGACCTGTTCGCCGCCGAGATCGAGGCGGCCCGCGACCTCGGCCTGCGCTTCCACCCGTGCCGGGGTTCGATGGACCGGGGCGTCTCACACGGCGGCCTGCCACCGGACGAGGTGGTGGAGGGCCTGGAGGAGATCCTCGACGCCACGGCGGAGGCCATCGACGCCTACCACGACCCCTCGCCGGGGTCCATGCTCCAGGTCGCCGTCGCGCCGTGCTCGCCGTTCTCGGTCAGCACCGGCCTGATGACCGAGGCGGCGGCGCTGGCCCGTGCCAAGGGCGTGCGCCTGCACACCCACCTGTCCGAGACCCTCGACGAGGAGGAGCACTGCCTGAAGCAGATGGGCTGCACTCCGGTCGACTACATGGAGAAGCTCGGCTGGCTCGGGTCCGACGTCTGGGTGGCCCACGCCGTCCACCTCCACGACCGCGACATCCAGCGCTTCGCCGACACCGGAACCGGGTCGGCCCACTGCCCGAGCTCCAACGGCCGGCTCGGGGCGGGCATCGCCCGGGTGTCCGAGATGCTCCGGGCCGGGGCCGTCGTCGGCCTCGGCGTGGACGGCAGCGCCTCCAGCGAATTGACGCCGCTGGCCGGGGAGATGCGGCAGGCGCTGCTGTTCCAGCGGGCCAGGTACGGGCCGGCGGCGCTGACCGCCCGGCAGGCGCTGGAGATCGGCACCCTGGGCGGAGCCCGGTGCCTCGGGCGCGAGGACGAGATCGGCTCGCTGGAGCCGGGGAAGCTCGCCGACATCGTGCTGTGGCGGGTCGACGGGTTCGCCGCGGCCGTCGAGGACCCGGTGTGCGCGCTGGTCTTCGGCGCGACGCCGCCGGTGGCCCTGGTGCTGGTGGGCGGCGAGACGGTGGTGCGGGACGGCGAGCTGCGCACCGTGGCGCACGACGCCGCCGGTCGCGCGGGCGCCGACGCCCATCACCGCCTCACCCGCCTCGCCGCCGACAGGGGCTTCACCGTGAGCCCGGAGGCCGGTGCATGATGTCAGGGCAAATGCAGTCGAAGGTCCCTGCGTGAGGTCGGAGGTCCCCTGCGTGATGCCAGGACATGCGTGGCCGGAGGTCCTCGGGTGACGGCGGGACACGTGTTGATCGCGCCCGACAAGTTCAAGGGCTCGCTCGGCGCCGTGGAGGTCGCCGGCCGGGTGGCCGCGGGTCTCCGCGCGGCGCGCCCGGACGTCACGGTGGTCACCATGCCGGTCGCCGACGGCGGCGACGGCACCGTGGAGGCGGCCGTGGCGTGCGGGTTCGAGCGCCTGGAGGCCGTGGCGTCCGGTCCCACCGGCGAGCCGGTGACCGCCGCCTACGGCTTCCGTGACGGTGTCGCGGTGGTCGAGCTGGCCGAGGCGTCCGGCCTGCACCGGCTCCCTGGCGGGCGGCTCGCGCCTCTCACGGCCACCAGCCACGGCACCGGCGACCTGATCGCGGCGGCGCTGGGCCGGAGGCCACGGCGACTGGTGCTCGGCCTCGGCGGGAGCGCGTGCACCGACGGCGGCTCGGGCATGATGCGTGCCCTCGGCGTGCGCCTGCTCGACGCGCGCGGGCAGGAACTGCCGCCTGGAGGCGGAGCCCTGGCCGGCCTGCGCTCGCTTGACCTGTCCGGCTTCGTACGGCCCGCCGGGGTCGAGGTGGTCGTCGCCGGCGACGTGGACAACCCCCTGCTCGGGCCCGAAGGCGCGGCGGCGGTGTACGGCCCGCAGAAGGGAGCGGGCCCGGCCGAGCTCGCGAGGCTTGAGGAGGGCCTGGCGCATTGGGCGGAGATCGCCGAGCGCGACCTCGGGGTACGGGTGCGCGACACCCCGGGCGCGGGGGCCGCGGGCGGTGTCGGATTCGCCGCGATGGCCTTCCTCGGAGCCGAGTTCAGGCCCGGGATCCGCCTCCTGCTCGACCTGCTCGGCTTCTCCGCGCGGCTCTCCGGCGCCCGGCTGGTGATCACCGGAGAGGGCTCGCTGGACGACCAGACGCTGCGCGGCAAGGCGCCTGCCGGGGTCGCGCAGGCCGCCGCCGCGGCGGGGGTTCCGGTGATCGCGGTGTGCGGGCGCCGGGCGCTGACCACAGGGCAACTGCGCGAGGCCGGCATCCAGGCCGCCTTCGCGCTGACCGACATCGAAGACGATCCGCGGCGCTGCATGGAGCAGGCCGGTCCGCTGCTGGAACGCCTCGCCACCACCCTCGCCGCCGAGTGGCTCCCTCGGCCCGCCGTCCCCGCGCATGAGTGACCGCGAGCCGGTGGGCGGCTTCGACCTGGTCGTGCGGTCCCGCCGGGTGGTGCTCCCCGATGGGGAGCGCCCGCTGTCCGTGGCGGTCCGGGACGGGGTGGTCGCGGCGCTGATGCCCTACGACGAACCGGTCACGGCGGCCGAGCAGGTGGACCTGGGCGGCCTGTGCCTGCTGCCCGGGCTGGTCGACACCCACGTCCACGTCAACGAGCCCGGACGCACGGAGTGGGAGGGGTTCGCCACGGCCACCAGGGCGGCGGCCGCCGGGGGCGTGACCACGATCGTCGACATGCCGCTCAACTCCCTTCCGCCGACCGTGGACGTCGAGGCGCTGGAGGTGAAGCGCGCGGCCGCCGCGGGCCAGTGCGCCGTCGACGTGGGCTTCTGGGGCGGGGCCATCCCCGGCAACGCCGCGGCGCTCCGGCCGCTGCACGAGGCCGGGGTGTACGGCTTCAAGTGCTTCCTGTCGCCGTCCGGCGTGGAGGAGTTCCCGCCGCTGGACGCGGACGGCCTGCTGGAGGCGATGAGCGAGGTGGCCGCCTTCGACGGGCTCATGGTGGTGCACGCGGAGGACCCCGGCCTGCTCACCGACCCGGCCGGCCCGACATACCCGCAGTTCCTCGACTCGCGGCCGGGGGAGGCGGAGCGCCGCGCCGTGGAGCGGGTGATCGGCGTGGCCCGCGCGACCGGCGCCCGGGCCCACATCCTGCACGTGTCCTCGGCCTCCTGCCTGGAACCCCTTGAGGCCGCGCAGCGCGATGGTGTGCGGATCACCGCCGAGACCTGCCCCCACTACCTCACCCTCACCGCCGAGCAGGTGCGCGGCCCCGAGTACAAGTGCTGCCCGCCGATCAGGGACGGGGCCAACCGCGACGAGCTGTGGCTCGGTCTCGCGGCCGGCGTGCTGAGCTGCGTCGTCTCCGACCACTCGCCCTCCACCCCCGACCTGAAGGTGCCCGACTTCGCCGCCGCCTGGGGCGGGATCTCCTCCCTCCAGCTGGGCCTTCCCGCCGTCTGGACCGAGGCGCGGTCGCGTGGGTACGAGCTGGCGCGCGTCGTCGAGTGGATGTCCGGGCGGCCCGCGGCACTCGCCGGCCTGCGGGCCAAGGGCGGCATCGCCGTGGGCCGCGACGCCGACCTCGTGGCCTTCGACGACACGGCGCGGTTCACCGTCGAGGCGACCGCCCTTCACCACCGCAACCCGGTGACCCCCTACCACGGCCGTGCGCTGACCGGAGTGGTGCGGGCCACCTGGCTGCGCGGCCGGCCCGTGACCGACACCGTCCCACCCTTTGGAGAGCTTCTTTGAACCAGCAGCCAGCCGCCCGAGCAGCCCAGGCCGGCGGCGCCGGTGAGTGACGTCACACGACTCCCCGACCTGGCGCTGCGCTCGTACGGCGGATCGGTCGTCGCCGCGAGCGACGAGTCCTTCGCCGAGCGGCAGTCGCTGATCAGGCCCGGGGCGTCCGCCTTCCGGCCCGGCACCTTCGGGGCCAGGGGGCAGGTCTACGACGGCTGGGAGACCCGGCGGCGCCGCGAGCCCGGCCACGACTGGGCGATCGTCCGGCTGGGCATGCCGGGTGTCATCCGGGGCGTGGTGGTCGACACCTCCTGGTTCATCGGCAATTACCCGCCCTTCGCCTCCGTCGAGGCGTGCGCCGTGGACGGCTACCCCTCGGTCGCCGAGCTCCAGGAAGCCGCCTGGGCCGAGATCGTGCCGAGGAGCCCGCTGGACGGGGACGCCGCCCACGAGTTCACCGTCGGCGACGGCCGCCGGTTCACGCACGTGCGGCTGAACATCTACCCCGATGGCGGCGTCTCCCGGCTGCGCGTCCACGGAGAGGTGGTGGCGGACCTCGCACTGTACGAGGGGATGACCGTGGACCTGGCCGCGCTGGAGAACGGCGCCCTGGTCACCGGCTGCTCGGACGAGTTCTACTCCTCGCCGGTCAACGTGATCGCCCCTGGCCTGCCCCGGCACCAGGCCGAAGGGTGGGAGACGGCCCGCCGCCGCGACGGCGGGAACGACTGGCTGGTCGTCCGGCTGGCCGCCCCCGGAGTCGTGCGCGTGGCCGAGCTGGACACCACCAATCTGGTGTTCAACGCCCCGGGCTCCGCCTCGCTGGCGGGAGCCGACGTTCCCGTGGGCGCGCCGGGGGAGGACACCGAGTGGTTCGAGCTGCTCGCCCGGACCCGGCTCCAGCCGGACACCCGGCACAGGTTCCGCCTCCAGGGCGACCGTGCGGTGACGCATGTACGCCTCGACATCTACCCCGACGGCGGCATGGGCCGCCTCCGCCTCCACGGCACCCCGCGCGGCTGAAAGCCGCCGGGGCCGCCGCCTGGGGTCAGTGCCAGATCGTGATGCGGGTGCCCGCCGGGGCCTGACCGAGGGGGTTCTCCGCGACCACGGCGCCCGCGCCCGCGATCTTGCGCACGCGCACCCTGAACCCGGCCGCGCGCAACTCCCTCATCGCGTCCGCCACGTTCTTGAAACGGACGTCGGGGATGGCGACGAGCGTCTGGCCGGGCTGGACGTTGTCGGGGTTCTCCCACGGCCAGCGGAAGCCGGTGTTGGGCCCCTTGGAGCAGGTGAGCTGGACGGCCTGCCCGGCCGTCACCTCGGCCCGCGCGGCGGGGCTCTGGGCGATGACCGTGCCGGGCTGGGCGTTGTCGACCTGCTGGACGACCGTGGGGTTGTACCCCTTCTGCCGCAGGAACGCCTCGGCCTGGTCGCACTGCATCTCGCTCACGTCGGGCATGAGCTGCCCGGCGCTCAGCACGAGCTCGACCCGCTTGCTCTTGGTCACCTTGGTGCCGACCTGAGGGCTCGTGCGCAGCACCAGGCCGCGCTGGACGGTGTCGCTGGGCACCCGGCTGACCGCGCCCGTGGACAGGCCCGCGTCGGAGATCTTGGCCCGCGCGTCGGCCTCGGAGAGGTTCACGACGTTGGGCACCGAGATCTTGACCGGTCCCGCCGACGGGATCAGCGTGATCGAAGCCCCGTTGACGACCTCCCTGCCGGACTCGGGGTCGGTGCGCAGCACCTTGCCCTCGGCGAGCTTGTCGTCGTTCTCGGCCTGTCCGATCTTGACGCTGAAGCCCTGCTTCTCGGCCTCCAGCTTGGCGACCGACGTCTTCATACCGAGCAGATCGGGCACCTTGCTGTAGCGGCCCTCGGAGAACCACCATCCGGTGCCGGCGATCGCCGCGATCATCACCACGGCCAGCGCGACGATGAACCAGTTCGGACGGAACCCCGCGACCTTCGGCCCTGCCTCGGGCGGCGGCGCCAGGGCCGGGGCGGTCAGCATCTCGGTCGCGGAGTGGATCAGGGTCGGATGGGCGGGCGGGGCCCCCATCTGATGGGCCGCCAGGGGAGCGCCGGCCGCCGAGCCCGTGGGCGGGCGCTGCGGGCCCATGTCGCGCGGCAGCATGCGATGGGCGTCGACGGCCGCGACGAGCAGCGCGGTGGCGTCGGCGGGCCGGTGGTTGGGGTCGCGGTCGGTCGCGGACCGGACCAGCGTGTCCAGCAGCGGCGGGCTCGACCGCACCAGCGAGGACGGCGGGGGCACTCGGTCGTGGACGTGCCGGTAGGCCACCGACATGGGGTTGTCGCCCTGGTAGGGCTGGTGCCCGGTCAGCAGCTCGAACAGCATCACCCCGGCGGCGTAGACGTCGCTCCGCGCGTCGGCGACCCCGGCGGTGACCTGCTCGGGCGACATGTAGGCGATCGTGCCGATCATGACGCCGGTCCTGGTCTGGTTCCCCGCCTCGATGGCGCGGGCCAGCCCGAAGTCGACGACTTTCACCCGGCCGTCGTCGGTGAGCAGGACGTTCTCCGGCTTGACGTCCCGGTGGACCATGCCCGCCTGGTGGGCGGCGCCCAGGGCCGCCAGGACCGGGATCATGATCTCCAGGGCCTCGCGGGCAGGCAGGCGCTCACGCTCGCGGAGCACGTCCCGCAGGGTGCGCCCGGGGACGTACTCCATCGACAGGTAGACATGGTCGCCGTCGGTGCCCTGGTCGAAGACGTGCACCACGTTGGGGTGCGACAGGCTCGCCACGGATTTGGCCTCGCCGATGAATCGCCGCACGAAGTCGGGGTCCTCGGCCAGCGACCGGTGCATGACCTTCAGGGCCACCGTGCGGTCGAGCCGGATGTCCAGGGCCAGGTAAACGGCGGCCATCCCACCCCGGGCGATCCGGGACTCAACGCGATAGCGCCCGTCCAGCAGCCGCCCTACAAGGGGGTCCGCAACCGTCGTGTCCACGGGAGTGAGTTTACGGGCGGTTTGCCAGGGGCAGGGCAAGCACATCCCAAACCGATGCCGACATGTTCTCCCATCGCCAAGGGGTCATCGCTCCCCGCCGGCCGGTTCGATCATCGGCGAGGAGGCCTCAGCGTACCGCCGCCGGGGTATCCGTCCTGCGAGGCGCGCCATACGGCCCGCCGTCACCGCTTCCCGCATCGCCATCGCCATGAGGTCCGGCCTGCGCGCCCGCGTCACCGCGCTGGCGAGCAGAACCGCGTCGCATCCGAGCTCCATCGCCAGGGCCGCGTCGCTCGCCGTGCCGATCCCCGCGTCCAGGATCACCGGGACGGTCGCCGCCTCCACGATCAGCTCGATGTTGTGCGGGTTGCGGATGCCGAGGCCCGAGCCGATGGGCGCCCCCAGCGGCATCACGGCCGCGCACCCCGCCTGTTCCAGCCGGCGCGCCAGCGCGGGGTCGTCCCCGATGTAGGGAAGCACCACGAACCCGTCGGCCACCAGACGCTCCGCGGCGTCGAAGGTCTCGATCGGGTCGGGGAGCAGGGTCCGCTCGTCGCTGATGACCTCCAGCTTCACCCAGGGCGTGCCCAGGGCCTCTCGGGCCAGCCGGGCCGTCAGCACGGCCTCACCGGCGGTGTAGCACCCCGCCGTGTTGGGCAGCACCTTCACGCCCCGGTCACGCAGGATGTCGAGCACCGACCCCCGGGAGCCGGGGTCCAGCCGTCGCATGGCCACCGTGGTGATCTCGGTGCCGGACGCGGCCAGCGCCTGGTCGAGCACCTCCAGCGACGGCGCGCCGCCGGTGCCCATGATCAGCCGGGAGCCGAACTTCTCGCCGCCGAGCACCAGCATCTCGTCCACGGGGTCGATGCCCTGTCCGTTTCCCACCGGGTCCACTCGCCTCTCAGCCACCCTGCACCGCCGTGAGCACCTCGACGCGGTCGTTCTCGCCGAGCGCGGTCGACTGCCACGCGCCACGCCGTACCACCTCGTCGTTGAGCGCGACCGCGACCCCGGCGACGGCCGGGGTCAGCTTCTGTACCGCCTGTGCGACGGTGGCCCCGGGCGGCAGGTCGTGGGGGGCGCCGTTGATGGTTACCTTCATCGCGCTTCCGGGGCGGGAGACCCTGGCCGCAGGCCAGGGGAGGGGCCCCGTTCCTCCTTCTTCCATCGGTGAGGGTCGCTGATGGCCCGGCCCGGGCCGAACCTCAGGGGCGAGCAGATCGCCGCGACGGGCGGGCCGGCCGCCGCGCCACCGAGGTCCTGGGCCGGTTCTCCGGCCAGTTCCCCGGCGATGAAGTCGGCGGTCAGGGGGCAGAGCAGGACACCGCCACGGTGGTGGCCGGTGGCGAGCAGGAGCCCTTCCAGGGCGGTCCGCCCGATGAGCGGGAGGTTGTCGGGGGTCCCCGGGCGCAGCCCGGCGAACACGTCCGTCACTTCCAGCTCGGTGACGCCGGGTACGAGCTCGCGCGCGTCGCGCAGCAGCTCCCACAGGCCACCGGCGGTCACACGGGTGTCGAACCCCATCTCCTCCTGGGTGGCGCCGAGCACGATCTCCCCGTCGCCGCGGGGCACCATGTAGACGTGGGACCCGTGGACCACCCCGCGCACGCACCGGCCGAGGAACCCCGGATCGCCTCGCAGCCGCATGATCTGGCCCTTGACCGGGCGCACCGGTGGCAGGACCTCGGGCGGAACGCCGTCCAAGGATCCCGACCAGGCCCCGGCGGCGAGCACGACCCGGTCGGCGGAGACTCGCCCGCCACGCGCCAGCCGTACCCCGCGGACCACGTCGCCCTCGACGGCGAGGCCGCGGACGCGGTCGGTCACCAGGGTCACGCCCTGGCGTGACAGCGCGGCGAGCAGGGCGGCCGTGACCCGCCGCGGATCGACCCAGGCGTCTCCCGAGGCCAGGACCCCGCCACGGACCGAAGGGGCGAGCATCGGCTCGGCGCGGCGGCATTCGCGTCCGGTCAGGCGGTCGACCGGGAGGGCCAGCTTCTCCATGAAGTCGGCCAGCTCGCCCAGCGCCGCCAGGTCGTCCGACCCGAAGGCGACGTCCAGCGTGCCCTCGGTGCGGTAGTCCACCTCCACCCCGGCCTCGCCGGACAGCTCCGCGGCGAAGGCGGGCCAGCGGGCCAGCGAGGCGAGGCCCAGCCGGAGCAGGGGCTCCTCGGTGTAGGTGACCTCGCTCACCGGTGCGAGCATCCCCGCCGCCGCGTGGGAGGCGCCCGATCCGGGCGCGGGGTCGGCGACGGTGACGGTGTACCCGCGCCGGGCGGCACGCCAGGCGACCGACAGGCCGACGACGCCTGCGCCGACGACCACCACATCCGTATGCGGCACGTTCACCTGAGGTCCCGCTCCCTTCGCCGGCATGATCCGGATCAGGTCTTTGCGGTCGAGGGCCCTGAGCCCTCCTCTCAGCCCGGTCTCGCCGGACTCCCGCGCGTGCTGACGGCACCAGCCTATTCCTGCCTCGGTACGTCTTGCGCACCCGCATGAGCGTTCTCATCACGCGCTGTGTGCGATGGTGAGCTGATTTGTTACCAAATCGCCGTTGGCGAGTTACCCGGCTGGCCGCTTAGGGTCAGGATGTGAATCATGTCGTGGTGGTGGGGGCCGGGCTGGCCGGCGTGCGGAGTGTCGAGGCGCTGCGGGCGCGCGGGTATCGAGGGCGCATCACCCTGATCGGTGAAGAGAGCCACCGCCCCTACGATCGGCCGCCTTTGTCGAAGGCCGTGCTGCTCGGCGACCTCGACTCGACGCTCGTCGACTCCGACCTCGGCGCGCTCGATGTCGACCTGCGCACCAACGTGGCCGCCAAGGGGCTGCGCGAGGACGCCCTGGAGACCACCGAGGGCGAGCTCGAATACGACGGCCTGATCATCGCCACCGGCGCCTCGCCCATCAGGCTGCGCGGCGAGGGCGCCCAGCACGTGCTCCGTACGATCGACGACGCCCTGGCCCTGCGCGCCCTGCTCGTCTCCGGCGCCCGCGTGGTGGTGGTCGGCGCGGGCTGGATCGGCGCCGAGGTCGCCACGGCGGCGCGCCGCGCCGGCTGCGAGGTGACCGTCGTGGAGGCCGCGGGGTCGCCGCTGGCCGTGGCCCTCGGCACCGAGGTGGGCTCCTACACCGTGCCCTGGTACGCCGAGGCCGGCATCGATCTGCGGCTCGGCACGATGGTCGGCTCGGTCGATCCAGGTGGCCTGACCATGATGGACGGCTCCTGGATCCCGGCCGATGTGGTGGTGACCGGCGTCGGCGTGCGCCCCTCCGTGGGGTGGCTCGCGGGTTCGGGCGTGGAGGTCGGCAACGGGATCCTCGTCGACGAGCACCTGCGCACCTCGATGCCGGGTGTGGTCGCGGTCGGCGACTGCGCCAACTGGCTGTCACGGCGCTTCGGCCGCCGCATGCGGGTCGAGCACTGGGACACCGCCCTGAACGCTCCCGAGACCGCGGTGGCCACCCTTCTGGGCGAGTCGGCCGTCTACGACCCGGTCCCGTACTTCTGGTCCGAGCAGTTCGGCCGCATGCTGCAGTACGCCGGTCATCACGACGGGGCCCGGCTGGTCCTGCGAGGCGACCCGGCCGCCGACCGCAAGTGGGCGGTGCTGTGGCTGACCGACGACGACCGGCTGGCCGCTATCCTTACCGTCGACCGCCCACGCGACCTGGTGCAAGGACGACGCATCGTCGAGGGCGGGCAAAGGCTCGATGTGGATCGCGCGATGGACCCCTCGGTACCCTTGCGTGACTGCTTGTGACCCCCTCAAGGGTGTTTGAGAAGAGGCACGACGTGGTAGTTGTGGTTTCGTGACGCTTTCTGTTGCACAGATCGACCGGGAAACCGACCAGTTGGTGGGGGAATGGCTCCCCCTCACGGAAGTGGGCAGGCGGTTCGGGCTCAGCACCGGGCGTGCCAAGCAGCTTCTCAAGGACAAGAAGCTCATCGGTGTCCGCCGGGGCGGGCCGGAGCCGGAGGTCCCCGCGGTGTTCATCGCCGGGAGCGACGTCGTGAAGGGGCTTCCAGGGACCTTGACGGTCCTCTCGGACGCCGGCTACGACGACGTCGAGGCCCTGCGGTGGCTCTTCACCGCCGATGACTCCCTGCCGGGAGCGCCGATCGACGCACTCGTCGCGGGCCGGCACACCGAGGTGAAGAGGCGTGCCCAGGCGCTCGGTTTCTGACGCCAGGCTCTACCTCTGCACCGACGGGCGCCGCCGCCAGGGCGATCTCGAGCAATTTCTCGATGACGTGCTCGCCGGCGGCGTGGACATCGTCCAGTTGCGCGAGAAGGGCCTGGAGGCCCGCGAGGAGCTCGCGCTGCTCGAGGTGTTCCGCGCTGCCTGCGACAGGCACGGAGCCCTGCTCGCTGTCAACGACAGGGCCGACATCGCCTACGCGGCGCGCTCAGACGTGCTCCACCTCGGGCAGGACGACCTGCCCGTGGCGGTGGCCCGCGAGATCCTCGGGCCGGACATCCTGATCGGGAGGTCCACCCACAGCGACGCGGAGGCGTCCTCGGCCGCGGTCGAGGAGGGCGTCGACTACTTCTGCTGCGGGCCGATCTGGCCGACGCCGACCAAGCCCGGGCGCCCGGCGCCTGGGCCCGGTCTGCTGAAGCACGCGGCGGCGCTGGGCACCGACCGGCCGTGGTTCGGCATCGGCGGCGTCGACCTCGGCACGCTCGACGAGGTCATGTCGTGCGGCGTGACGCGCGTCGTGGTCGTGCGGGCCATCACCGAGGCCGGCGACCCCGGTGCCGCCGCCGCGGAGTTCGCGCGCCGCCTGGCCGCGGGCCGGGAGTCAGCTTCGGCGTGAGGTGGCGGCCACGGCGAGCTCCGCCAGGGCTTCGCGTGCCCCGGGGGGCCTGGCCGCGGGCCGGGAGTCAGCTTCGGCGTGAGGTGGCGGCCACGGCGAGCTCCGCCAGGGCTTCGCGTGCCCCGGGGGTGATCGGCGCCTGCTCCAGGGAGTTCAGCGCGTCGTCCAGGTAACGCTTGATCATCTCCTCGCTCGCCGCGAGCGCGCCGGTCTCCTCGATGATCGTGCGGAGCCGCTCGACGCCGTCCGCGTTCAGGCCGGGGTCGCCGAGCAGCAGCCGCACCTCGCCGGCCTGCCGGTCGGACGCGGCCGAGAGCGTGCGCGCGATCAGCATCGTGCGCTTGCCCTCGCGCAGGTCGTCACCGGCGGGCTTCCCCGTCTCGGCGGGGTCGCCGAACACACCCAGCACGTCGTCACGGAGCTGGAAGGCGATGCCGACCTTCTGGCCGTACTCGACGCACAACCGGTCGATCCACGGCTCCTGGCCGCGCGCCGCCAGTGTCAGGCCGAGACGCAGCGGCTGCTCCACGGAGTACTTGCCGCTCTTGTGCAGGGCGACGCGCAGCGCGCTGTCGAAGGTGTTCTCGCCGTGCGCCTGCTCCAGCAGGTCGAGATACTGCCCGCACATCAGCTCGGTGCGCATGAGGTCGTACACCGGCTCGGCGGCGGCGAGCGCCTCGGTGGGCAGGCCGCTCGTACGCCACATCTCGCCCGACCAGACCAGCAGCAGGCTGCCCAGCAGCACCGCCGCGCCCTCGCCGAACTGCACGGCAGATCCCCGCCAGCCCGACCGCTCATGCAGCGCCTGGAACCGCCGGTGCGCCGCGGGCTTGCCACGGCGCAGGTCGCTCGCGTCCATGACGTCGTCGTGGATCAGGGCGCTGGCCTGCAGCAGCTCCAGTGACGCGGCGGCGGTGAAGATCGCCGGGTCGTCCCCTCCGCCCGCGCCGCGCCAGCCCCAGTAGCAGAAGGCGGGGCGCAGCCGCTTGCCCCCGGCGAGGAAGTCCTCCGCGGTCGTCAGGAGCGGGCTCAGCTCGGGGCCGCTGACCAGGGGACGCTGCCGGTCGACGAACGTCCGGAGGCGGCGGTCCACCTCGGAACGGAGGGCGTCCGACTGGGCGAAGGATGTGGTCATGCTCTGAGATTAACGGCCACACAGGCGCGCTCCGCTTCGCCGTCCCCTGTGTGACGCAGGTCATGGCGATGGCAGGGCAGACGGACATATCGCGTGGACACCCAGGGCGCGAGGCCGGCAGTCCGCGAGAACGGGTCTCACACGATGCGGACCGGCCCTGTGGGCGTTGTGGGACCTCCGGGAGGGTGACGCGGACCCCCCGCGCCGTCGCACGATCACCGGGGCGGCGGACCGGTCCCGCGGGTGTCGCGGGATCTGCGGGAGGGTGACGCGGATCCCGTCCGGAACACCGCACGATCGCCAGCGGTGTGCGGCGGAGCGGACCTGTAGCCTTGGACTCATGGCTCTGGGTCGTCCTTCAGTCTTTCCCGACCGTGTTCCCACCGTCAGGGAACTGCTCGCCTCCGGGGGCCGGTCGTTCTCCTTCGAGTTCTTCCCGCCGAAGACCGACGAGGGCGAACGGCAGCTCTGGCGCGCGATCCGCGAGCTGGAGGGGCTGCGCCCGACATTCGTCTCTGTGACCTACGGCGCCGGCGGCTCCACCAGGGACCGCACGGTGGAGATCGTCGAGCGGCTCGCGCACGAGACGACGCTCACACCGGTCGCCCACTTCACCGCGGTCGACCACTCGATCCGCGAGCTGCGTCATCTGATCGGCAGGTTCGCCGGCGCGGGCGTGCGCAACATCCTCGCCGTGCGCGGCGACCCGCGGGGCGCCGACCCTCTGGCAGAGTGGATCAAGCACCCCGAGGGCGTGCTGTACGCCGAGGATCTGGTGCGTCTCATCCGCCAGGCCGGCGACTTCTGTGTGGGGGTGGCCGCCTTCCCCTACCGGCACCCGAGGTCGCCGACGATCGAGTCTGACACCGACTACTTCGTTCGCAAGTGCCGGGCCGGCGCCGACTACGCGATCACGCAGATGTTCTTCCGGGCCGAGGACTACCTCAGGCTGCGCGACCGCGTGGCCGCTCAGGGCTGCGACACGCCGATCATCCCCGGCATCATGCCCGTCACCCAGATGAGCACGATCGCGCGGTCGGAGCAGCTCTCCGGCGCCCCCTTCCCGCCGGAGGTCGCCGAGCGCTTCGAGGCGGTCGCCGACGACCCGGCGGCGGTGCGCCGCCTCGGCATCGAGCACGCCGCCGAGCTGTGCCAGACCCTGCTCGACGAGGGCGCCCCCGGCATCCACTTCATCACCTTCAACCGGTCGAGCGCGACCCGCGAGGTCTACCAGGCACTGACCCCCGCGCCCGCCGCGGTCACGGTGCCGGCGACCCGCACCCCCGCCCCGGGCGTCCCCGCCCCCGTCCACTAGACACCAGGCCTCACCCTCGCGTGCGAGGGCGCTAGGCGATGGGCTGGAGCGGGAGAGGGCTGCCGACGATGGCGTAGTGCTCGTAGCCCCCGGGGAAGACGAACATGGTCATGAGGTCGGTGAAGCCGAGCCGGTGGTAGAGGTGACGCGCGGCCGTGGGCTGGTCGTGGGTCGACATCACGGCCGTGCTCTCGGGCCTGCCCTCGCATAGATCCCGCACCAGCCGGCGGCCGATGCCCTTGTCCTGGTAGTCGGGGTGCACATGGATCTCGGCGATCTCGAACGCGTTCCCGAACCAGGCGGCGGCGATCGTCGGCCCCGCCTGGTCGTGCAGGGCGCGGCGCACGACGTCATGCCACCACTGGCCGGGCATGCCGTGGAAGCCGTACCCGAAACCGACCACGGTGCCGTCCGTGTTCTCGGCGAACAAGCAGGTGAAATCAGGAAATGTCGAGTGATTGCGCATGATGCTCTGCCGCCCGGAGAGCTGATCGACGGGAGGGCGCATCGCCGCGGTGTAAACGCCGATCACGGTGTTCAGCGCGGCGTTGAACTCCTCGGGACCCCCGCGTCGCAGTTCGATCACTCACCGCACACTAGCAGGGCGGCATTCACCCGGCCGTCCAACCCGGCGGAAGCGGAATTCACCCGCTTTCCCGGCATTTCCCCCTACCGTCCGCCCCGCTGGGACGCGCCTATTCCACCTCGGCCGGGGTGCCGCCGGTGATGCGTACGAGCTCGTCGAAAGTGGTCGGAAAGACCGTGTGGGAGTGGCCGGCCGCGGCCCAAACGACACTGTGCTTGCTCAGCCAGGTGTCCACCAGAGTGCGGACGGGTGCGGGATGGCCGACCGGCGCGACGCCGCCGATGGTCTGCCCGGTCGCCGCCTTCACGAACTCCGGAGTCGCCCGCCTGACTTTGGAAACGCCGACAAGCCTGGCGATGAGGCCGGTGTCGACCCGGTGGGCGCCGCTGGTGAGCACCAGCAACGGCTCCCCGTCGGCGTCGAAGATCAGGCTGTTCGCGATCGCGCCGACCTCGCATCCCAACTGAGCGGCGGCCGTGGCGGCGGTGGGCGCCGACTCGGTCAGTATGACCACTTCGCCGGTCGCGCCGGATTCACGGAGAGCCTCGGACACTTTGAGCACGCTCGGATGCAACTTTTCTGGCACGCGAACACTCTAAACAGATTGACGGACATCGGCGATTGATTACATCTCCGTGACTCCACAGGGCGCGGCCATACCAATGCGCTAATGTCCTTCACCTATCTGAGGTGTGTTCGAAGGGGAGATTTGACATGGGGGTTCGAAGGCGGCTCGCCGCCGCGGTGGTGCTGACCGCGGGAGCCGTGCTCGTCTCCGGTGGCGCGGCGGGGGCCGAGCAGACCGGACCGTTAGCGCGAACGGGCGCCGCGGCGGCCGGTCACGTGGTCACCCAGGCGGTGGCGATCCCGGCGGCGCCGGTCACTCAGGCGCGCGCGGCCAAGCCCTTCGTGGCGCCGCACGGCAGCCTCAAACTGGGCGCCAAGGGCGCGGCCGTCAAGGAGTTGCAGAGCAGGCTCCGCGAGCTGGGCTACGTTCCCGGCGAGATCGACGCCAAGTACGGCGGCACCACGCAGTCCGCCGTGTGGGCCTTCCAGAAGGTCCAGGGCATCTCCCCGACGAGCACCATCGGCAATCGCACGTGGCGGGCGCTGGAGCTGCCCAAGGCTCCCCAGGTGCTCGTCCCGAACGGCAAGCCCGACCGGGTGGAGATCAACCTCACCAAGCAGATCGCCGTGCTCTACCGAGCCGGTCAGGTGAGGCTCATCACCCACATCTCCTCGGGCAGCGGCATCCCCTACTGCGAGACGGCCGTCTGGCAGGGCAAGACGCAGAGGTTCTGCGGTAGCGCCAGGACGCCTACGGGGAACTTCAAGACCACCTGGCGGCGCTCGGGCTGGCACAAGTCCTACCTCGGCCAGCTCTACAACCCGATCTTCTTCAACGGCGGCATCGCCCTCCACGGCGCGCTGTCGGTCCCGCTCTACCCGGCCTCCCACGGATGCGTCCGGCTTCCGATGCACGTCGCGCAGGTTCTGCCCGGCCTGCTGGGCACCGGCGTCCCGGTGCACGTCAAGGGCAGGTTCCAGCGCTGACCTCGTCACCGTCGCCGAGCGGCGGAGATCACCCCAGAGCCGCGGTCGTCACGACGACCGCGGCTCTCGCCGTCTGTGGGTCCGTACGCGGGCGTGGTGGTCGCCCGGCGGCCGTCTCGACGGTGTGGGCGCCGGGGCGTCGCCGATCGCCGATCGCGGTTCGCGGCGAGAGATCAGCATGCTGACCACATGATCGAACCTATGTTCGTGTGGTGCTTGACAATACGCATCATCGAATTTATGTTCGACACAGTGAGGGTGGGACTCGCGGCCCGCCCTCACTACTAGGCGGGAGAGTGTCGTCGGCGGCGGCCTCGCCACGCGATCCGTTGGCCGGGCGGGGAGAGGGGAAGCTCCTCGTCCGGCCGTAGACGCACAACGTCAGACCCCATCCAAGGACTGCCGGAGCAGCAGAGGAAAGGCACCGCGGCAGGAAGCATCCGGGCCGGCCATCGCGCACATCAGGCGGTGGATCCGGGTGAGAAGGCGAGGTACGAGCCAGGCCGAGTGACCCACGACCAGCGGATCACCGAAATTGTCGGTGGTGTCTGCGACTGTGTTATCACCGGCGGTCACCGCCGGGGCCACGACCCCAAGGAGGGTGGCATGACTCGAGAGTCCGGAGAAGGTCCCCGGGTTTCACAGACCGTGCGCGCGCATCTGGCCGACGCGCACGCGTGTCTCGCGGACGCCGCGGCGGCCCGCACTCCCGCCGAGCGTTACGTCTCTGCGCATCTCGCGGCGCTGAGGGCGGCGGCGGGCATCCTGGCGGCACTGCCGCGTCCGATGGACAGCCGCAGGCGGCGGTTGCGCAGCGCGTGGGAGCTTCTGCCCGACGCGGAGCCCCGGCTGGCGCAGTGGGCCGCCTATTTCGCCGTGAGCGCGACCAAGCGCGCCGCGGCCGAAGCCGGCATGGTCCGTGTGGTGTCGGAGCGAGACGCCGAAGAACTGCTCGCCGAGGCCGACACCTTCGTGGGTGTCGTCGAGGGCATCCTGGGCGTCCCGGGCCAGTCCACACTGCCGGTGAGGGCCCCTTTGGCGGGGTGAGAGAGCCACGGAGTTCACCGCGGCGGTCGTCCACCGACCGCGCCGGCCGTGTCCATGGCGACCCGCCCCGCACCCACCTGGCGTGACACGCCGGGCCCGAGTGACGCACGGCGGTGACGAGAAACCGTGGACCGTGCCGCACGTCGTCAGGCCATCAGCGCCGACGTCGACAAAGTCGTCAGGCCATCCGCCACGACGATGTAGTCGTCAGGCCCGCCACGGCGACGGTAGCCGTCAGGCCGTCAGCGCCACGGCGACAGCCCCCTGAGTCAGGTTCAGACTCCAGCCTGCCCGAAGGCCTCACAAACCGCTTGACGGTGATCCGCAGGCGCTCGACCACAGTCGCCGGCAGCATGACCCCGCCCTGACCGCCGCTGAGGCGAAAGCGCCTGAGAGCGGGCACGAGAAGCGCCTGGAGTGGCCGGAAAGCGCGTCAGGGCGGGCACGAGCAGCGTCCGGCGGGTG
>NZ_BAAAZR010000003.1:101079-181310 GCF_039537005.1 Sphaerisporangium flaviroseum
TGAGCGGAGAGGCTCACCCGGCGGGCGGTCAGCGAGAATGTGTCAGGCCGAGGACGCACCCGGCTCCGAGGAAAGGGAAGGCCTCAGAAGGACTCAACGGCGCGACGGGCCTCGGCGTCGAGGACTCCCCAGTTGATGAGCTCCTCGGTGAGCTCGGTGGGGGACTTGTCATAGATGACGGCCAGGGAGCGCAGATCCTCCTGGCGGATCGACAGGACCTTGCCGTTGTAGTCCCCACGCTGGCTCTGGATCGTGGCCGCGTAACGGGCAAGGGCCCCGGCCTTCTCCTTGGGCAACTGGGCAAGCCGCTCAAGGTCGATCACCAGTTTGGGCGTCGGGCCAAGCGGGCTCGGCGCGGAGCCGCCGGGAAGCAGCTCGGAGACGGGCACTCCGTAGAAGTCGGCCAACTCGGCGAGCTTCTGTACGGTGACAGCACGGTCGCCACGCTCGTAGGACCCCACGACAACGGCTTTCCACCTGCCCCGGGACTTCTCTTCGACTCCATGCAGTGATAGTCCCTGCTGGGTGCGGATGGCGCGGAGTCGTGCGCCCAGCGACTTGGCGTAGTCAGACGGCATCGTTTTGGCCCCCCGGCTTTCTATGAACGTTCTCACTTATTGTGCGCCTTGCGACGATTGCCACGGCGATCGGGTGGCACCCGGGGAGGCACCATCGGTGACCGACGCGTCGTGGTTTACCCGAGAACGTCGCGAGGTGTGGTTACGGACAGTGACGGTAAAGGTGTGGGCGAGATTGGTCAAGCTGATTGGAAAAAAGATGCCGAATCCTGTCCGGTCAGGCCCTGATCTGCTCGGTCACAAGCGCGGCCCCCGCTCCTTCCGTACAACGCACCACGCGAATCCCCTACCGCTCTCGCGCCGCTCCCGATCGGCCGTCAGGGCACGCGAACTCGGCGCGTGACATCCGGCATAAGGGCATCTGCCCAGGTTGGGCGGGCCGAACCGGTTCGAGAGCTTTCCTGCGAGGCTGCTAACGTGGTGGTGCCAGTTCCTTTAAGACCCGTCCTGTGAGGCGGGAAAGGTGGTGACCCCCATGAACGTCGCCCGAAACCAGGCACGTGACGACGACCGGCGGCCCGACGGCCGCCAGGCGCATGACGCCGAGCCATCAGCGCAAGGCGAGCGCGCGGTGCTGGAAGGCTCCGACATCAACCGGGCGCTCACACGCATCGCCCACGAGATCCTCGAAAGGGCCAAGGGCCCTGAGAAGCTTCTCCTGCTCGGCATCCCCACCAGGGGCACCGTCCTCGCGCGCCGGCTCGCCGACCGCATCGAGCAGGTCGAGGGCCATCCGGTGGCCTCGGGCTCCCTCGACGTCACGATGTACCGCGACGACCTCAGGCTCAGGCCCACGCGTGCGCTCGGCCGTACCGATCTTCCCAAGGACGGCGTCGACGGGCGCATCGTCGTCCTGGTCGACGACGTGCTGTATTCGGGCCGCACGGTCCGAGCGGCGCTCGACGCGCTCAACGACCTCGGCCGCCCGACGGCCGTCCGCCTGGCGGTGCTGGTCGACCGCGGCCACCGCGAGCTGCCGATCCGCGCCGACTACGTCGGCAAGAACCTTCCGACCTCCCGCGCGGAGACCGTTCGGGTGTGCCTCTCGGAGACCGACCAGCGTGACGCCGTCCTGCTGAGGGGGGGCCAGCGATGAACCGCCACCTGCTGTCCACGGCCGACCTCTCCCGTGACGACGCGCTGCTGATCCTGGACACGGCCGAGCAGCTGTCGAAGGTTTCGGACCGTTCCATAAAGAAGCTGCCGACCCTGCGCGGCCGCACTGTGGTGAACCTCTTCTTCGAGGACTCCACCCGCACCCGCATCTCCTTCGAGGCCGCCGCCAAGCGGCTGTCGGCCGATGTGATCAACTTCTCGGCGAAGGGGTCGAGCGTGTCCAAGGGCGAGAGCCTCAAGGACACCGCGCTCACCCTGCAGGCGATGGGCGCCGACGCCGTGGTCATCCGCCACGGCGCGTCCGGCGCCCCGCACCGCCTGGCCAACTGGGTCGACGGCAGCGTGGTCAACGCCGGAGACGGGACCCACGAGCACCCGACGCAGGCGCTGCTCGACGCCTTCACCATGCGCCGCCGCCTCGGCGAGCTCGAGGGCCGCCAGGTGACGATCGTCGGGGACGTCCTGCACAGCAGGGTCGCCCGTTCGAACGTCCATCTGCTGCACACCCTGGGCGCCGAGGTGACCCTGGTCGCGCCGCCGACGCTGCTGCCGGTGGCGATGGGCGAGTGGCCGTGCGAGGTCGCGTACGACTTCGACGCCGTGCTCCCCAAATCCGATGTGGTCATGATGCTGCGCGTCCAGCACGAGCGGATGAACGCCTCCTACTTCCCCTCCGCCCGCGAGTACAGCCGCCGCTACGGCCTCGACCCCGACCGGCTCGGCAGGATGCCCGAAGGGGCGATCGTGATGCACCCCGGGCCGATGAACCGCGGCATGGAGATCGCGGCCGACGTCGCCGACTCCGGCCGCTCGACCATCGTCGAGCAGGTCACCAACGGCGTGACCGTGCGCATGGCCGTCCTGTACCTACTGCTGTCCGGCTCGGAGTCCGCGATCGGGGGAAACCAGTGACCTACCTTCTCAAGGGCGCCCGCATCCTCGGGGGCGAGCCGAAGGACGTCCTCATCCAGGATTCGCACATCGCCGCGATCGGAGCCCCGGGGGAGGTCGGCGGCGCGGGGGCGTCGGAGGTCGACGCCGGCGGGCTGATCGCGCTGCCCGGCCTGGTCGACCTGCACACCCACCTGCGCGAGCCGGGCCGTGAGGACGCCGAGACCGTCCAGTCCGGTACGGCCGCGGCGGCGCTCGGCGGGTTCACGGCCGTCCACGCCATGGCCAACACCTCCCCGGTCGCCGACACGGCGGGCGTGGTGGAGCAGGTCTGGCGGCTCGGCCAGGCGGCCGGGCACTGCGACGTGCTGCCGGTGGGCGCGGTCACGGCGGGCCTGGCGGGCAAGCAGCTCGCCGAGCTCGGCGCGATGGCCGACAGCGCCGCCCAGGTCCGGGTCTTCTCCGACGACGGGGTCTGCGTCTCCGACGCCGTCCTGATGCGCCGCGCCCTTGAGTACGTCAAGGCGTTCGACGGGGTGATCGCCCAGCACGCCCAGGAGCCGCGCCTGACCGAGGGCGCCCAGATGAACGAGGGCTCGGTGTCGGGACGCCTCGGGCTGATCGGCTGGCCCGCCGTGGCGGAGGAGGCGATCATCGCGCGCGACTGCCTGCTGGCCGCCCACGTCGGTTCCCGGCTGCACATCTGCCACGTCTCCACCGCCGGGTCCGTGGAGATCATCCGCTGGGCCAAGTCGAAGGGCTGGGACGTCACCGCCGAGGTGACCCCGCACCACCTCCTGCTCACCGACGCGTGCGCGGAGACCTCGCCCGCCGGCGCCTACAACCCGATCTACAAGGTGAACCCGCCGCTGCGCACGCAGGCCGACGTGCGGGCACTGCGTGAGGCGCTCGCCGACGGCACGATCGACTGCGTGGCCACCGACCACGCGCCGCACCCGGTCGAGGACAAGGAGACCGAGTGGCAGGCGGCGGCCATGGGCATGATCGGCCTGGAGACCGCCCTGTCGGTGGTCCAGGAGGCCATGATCGAGACCGGCCTGCTCGACTGGGCGGGCGTCGCCGACCGTATGTCCGCGCGGCCCGCGCGTATCGGGCGGGTGCCGGGCCACGGCCACGCTCTCCGCGTCGGCGCTCCCGCCAACCTCACCCTGGTCGATCCCTCCGTCCGCTGGGCCGTCGAGCCCGGAGGGTTCGCCTCCAAGAGCCGTAACACGCCCTACCAGGGCATGACACTGCCGGGCAGGGTCGTCGCGACGTTCCTGCGCGGCCGTCCCACCGTTCTCGAAGGGAAGCTCACGTGACGGGTGCGACCACGGCCACAGCGGTTCTCGTGCTGGAGGACGGCCGCGTCTTCCACGGCACCGCGTACGGGGCCGAGGGCGAGACGTTCGGCGAGATGGTCTTCTCCACCGGCATGACCGGCTACCAGGAGACGCTCACCGACCCCTCCTACCATCGGCAGATCGTGGCGATGACCGCGCCGCACATCGGCAACACCGGCGTCAACGACGAGGATCCCGAGTCCTCCCGCATCTGGGCCGCCGGGTACGTCGTACGGGAGCCGGCGCGGGTCGCGTCGAACTGGCGGTCCCGCCGCTCGCTCGACGAGGAGTTGCGCGCGCAGGGCGTGGTCGGCATCGCCATGCCCGGCACCCGTGCGCTGACCCGCCACCTGCGCGAGCGCGGGGCCATGCGCGCCGGCGTGTTCACCGCCCCCACGGCTCCGGTGGAAGACCTGGTCGGCAAGGTGCGCGAGAGCCCTTCGATGGTGGGCGCCGACCTCGCCAAGGAGGTGTCGACCCGGCGGCCGTACGTCGTCCCCGCCCACGGGAAGAAGCGGTTCACGGTCGCGGCGGTCGACCTCGGCATCAAGGCCATGACGCCCTACCGCATGGCCGAGCGGGGATGCGAGGTCCACGTGCTGCCGGCGTCGGCCACCGCGGCCGACATCCTGGCCCTCGACCCCGACGGGGTGTTCCTGTCGAACGGCCCGGGCGACCCGGCGACCGCCGACTACGCCGTGGAGGCCGTCACCGGCGTGCTCGACGCGGGCATGCCGGTCTTCGGCATCTGCTTCGGCAACCAGATCCTCGGCCGGGCCCTCGGGCTCGGCACGTACAAGCTGCGGTACGGCCACCGCGGCGTGAACCAGCCGGTGCAGGACCTCCGCACCGGCAAGGTCGACATATCCGCCCACAACCACGGCTTCGCCGTACAGGCGCCCCTGGACGGCCCGTTCGACACCCCCTACGGCCGTGCGGAAGTGAGCCATGTCAACCTCAACGACGACTGCGTGGAGGGACTGCGGCTGCTCGACCACCCGGCGTTCAGCGTGCAGTACCACCCCGAGGCCGCGGCGGGCCCGCACGACGCCGCCCGCCTGTTCGACGAGTTCTGCGCCCTGATGGCGCGCCCGGGCACCACGGTGGAAACGGAGGCTGGCAAGCGTGTCTAAGCGCACAGACATCAGGACGATCATGGTGATCGGCTCCGGGCCGATCGTGATCGGCCAGGCGTGCGAGTTCGACTACTCCGGCACCCAGGCGTGCAGGGTGCTCCGCGCCGAGGGCTACCGGGTGGTCCTGGTCAACAGCAACCCGGCCACGATCATGACCGATCCCGAGTTCGCCGACGCCACCTACGTCGAGCCCATCACGCCCGAGATCGTCGAGAAGATCATCGCCAGGGAGCGGCCGGACGCCCTGCTGCCCACCCTGGGCGGCCAGACCGCGCTGAACACCGCGGTGGCGCTGCACGAGGCCGGGGTGCTGGAGCGGTACGGCGTCGAGCTGATCGGCGCGGACATCGACGCGATCCAGGCGGGCGAGAACCGCGAGCTGTTCAAGAAGATCGTCGCCAGGGTCGCCGCCGAGCACGGCCTCAACGCCGAGTCGGCCAGATCGGTGATCTGCCACACGCTGGAGGAGTGCGCCGCGGCGGCGGCCGAGCTGGGCTACCCCGTGGTGGTGCGGCCGAGCTTCACCATGGGCGGCGCCGGCTCGGGGTTCGCCTACGACGAGCACGACCTGGGCCGCATCGCCGGCGCCGGGCTCGACGCCTCGCCGACCACCGAGGTGCTCCTCGAGGAGTCGATCATCGGATGGAAGGAGTACGAGCTCGAGGTCATGCGCGACCGGGCCGACAACGTCGTCATCGTGTGCTCCATCGAGAACATCGATCCGATGGGCGTGCACACCGGCGACAGCGTCACGGTCGCCCCGGCCCTGACCCTGACCGACCGCGAGTACCAGAACATGCGCGACGTCGCCATCGCGGTCATCCGCGAGGTCGGGGTCGACACCGGCGGCTGCAACATCCAGTTCGCGGTCGACCCGCGCACCGGGCGCATGATCGTCATCGAGATGAACCCGCGTGTGTCACGGTCGAGCGCGCTGGCCTCCAAGGCCACCGGCTTCCCGATCGCCAAGATCGCGGCCAAGCTCGCCGTCGGCTACACGCTCGACCAGATCCCGAACGACATCACCCGCGAGACCCCGGCGTCGTTCGAGCCGTCGCTCGACTACATCGTGGTGAAGGTGCCGCGTTTCGCGTTCGAGAAGTTCGCCGGGGCCGACCAGACCCTCACGACCCACATGAAATCGGTCGGCGAGGCCATGGCCATCGGCAGGTCCTTCCCCGAAGCCCTCCAGAAGGCCCTCAGATCGCTGGAGAAGAAGGGATCCTCCTTCGGCTGGGTTGGAGACCCCGGAGACAAGGACGGGCTTCTCAACGCCGCACGCACGCCGCACGACGGGCGGCTGCGCACGATGCAGCAGGCCATCCGGGCCGGGGCGACTCTGGAGGAGCTGTACGAGGCGACGAACATCGACCCGTGGTTCCTCGACCAGTTGAACCTCATCGACGAGGAGGCCCGGGCCCTCGGCGAGGGCGAGCTCACGGCCGGGGCGCTCGTGCGGGCCAAGCGGCACGGCTTCAGCGACGCGCAGATCGCCGAGATCCGCGGCGTCCCCGAGGCCGAGGTGCGGGCGCTGCGCCACGGGCTGGACGTGCGGCCGGTGTACAACATGGTGGACACCTGCGCCGCCGAGTTCGCGGCCAAGACGCCCTACCTCTACTCGACCTACGACGAGGAGACCGAGGTACCGTACGGCGACCGCCCCAAGGTCATCATCCTGGGCAGCGGCCCGAACCGCATCGGGCAGGGCATCGAGTTCGACTACGCCTGCGTGCACGCCTCGTTCGAACTGTCGGCCGCCGGGTACGAGACCGTGATGGTCAACTGCAACCCCGAGACGGTCTCGACCGACTACGACACCTCCGACCGGCTCTACTTCGAGCCGCTCACCCTGGAGGACGTCCTGGAGGTCGTGCACGCCGAGCAGCGGACCGGGCCGGTCGCGGGAGTGATCGTCCAGCTCGGCGGCCAGACGCCGCTGGGGCTCGCCCAGGCGCTGAAGGACGAGGGCGTGCCCATTGTCGGCACCAGCCCCGAGTCCATCCACCTGGCCGAGGAGCGCGGCGCCTTCGGGCGGGTGCTGGCCGAGGCGGGCCTGCCCGCCCCCAAGCACGGTGTGGCCGTCACCGTGGAGGAGGCGCTCGGCATCGCCGCCGAGATCGGCTATCCCGTCCTGGTGCGCCCCTCGTACGTCCTCGGCGGCGCGGGCATGGCGATCGTGTACGACGACGAGACGCTGAGCGGGTACATGTCGCGGGCCGGCGCGGCCAGCGACCATCCCGTGCTGGTGGACAAGTTCCTCGACGAGGCCATCGAGATCGACGTGGACGCCCTCTACGACGGCACAGAGCTTTACCTCGGCGGCGTCATGGAGCACATCGAGGAGGCCGGCATCCACTCGGGCGACTCGGCGTGCGCGCTGCCGCCGATCACGCTCGGCGGGTACGACATCAAGCGCATCCGCGCCGCCACCGAGGGCATCGCCCGCGGGGTGGGCGTGCGCGGGCTGCTGAACGTCCAGTACGCGATGTCGGCCAACATCCTGTACGTCCTGGAGGCCAACCCGCGCGCGAGCCGCACGGTGCCGTTCGTGTCCAAGGCGACCGGCGTGCCGCTCGCCAAGGCCGCGGCCCGGGTGATGATGGGCGCCACCATCGCGGGGCTCCGCGAGGAGGGCATGCTGCCGCGCTCCGGCGACGGCGGCACGCTGCCCATGGACGCCCCCATCGCGGTCAAGGAGGCCGTGCTGCCGTTCAACCGGTTCCTGGGCGTCGACACGATCCTCGGGCCGGAGATGCGCTCCACGGGCGAGGTCATGGGCATCGACGAGGTCTTCGGCACGGCGTACGCCAAGTCGCAGGCGGGGTCGTACGGCTCGCTGCCGACCAAGGGCCGCGCGTTCGTCTCGGTGGCCAACCGCGACAAGCGGGCGATGATCTTCCCGGTCAAGGCGCTCGCGGACCTCGGGTTCGAGATCCTCGCCACGGAGGGCACGGCGGAGGTGCTGCGCCGCAACGGCGTCCATGCCAAGATCGTGCGAAAGCAGAGCGACGGCGTCGGCACGGACGGTGAGCCGACCATCGTGACGCGGATCCTGGACGGCGAGGTGGACCTCATCGTGAACACCCCCTTCGGCAGCCCCGGGCAGTCCGGGCCGCGTCTCGACGGCTACGAGATCCGCACGGCGGCCGTCCTGCGGGGCATTCCGTGCGTCACCACTGTGCAGGGTCTCGGCGCGGCCGTACAGGGCATCCAGGCGATCACCGCGGGATCCGTGGGCGTACGGTCGCTCCAGGAGCACGCTAAGCGGCTGAGGGGCTGAGGACACCCCGGCGGGAGGTGAAGGAGACGGCCGGTACTCCGGTGCAGGTGACGGGCACGGTGCTGACGACGCGCCGCGTCGACGCCTACCACGCGCTGACCGTTGTGGCGCCCGGCATCGCCGAGCGCTTCCGTCCGGGGCACTTCGTCTCCGTGGCCGTCGGCGGGCCGCACACCGCCATGCCGACGCGCCGGGCCTTCTCCGTGCACGACGTCAAGCCCGACTACGGCGGCACGGTGGAGCTCGTCTTCGCCGTGCGGGGCCGCGGCACCTCGTGGCTGGCCGAGCGCAAGGCCAGGGACAGTCTCGACCTGGTCGGGCCGCTCGGCCGCCCGTTCCCCGTGCCCCGCGACCCGTGCGCCTGCGTGCTGGTCGGCGGTGAGTACGGCTCGGCGTCGCTGTTCGCGCTGGCCGACACCTTGCAGCAGCGCGGCTGCCGGGTCGACTTCGTGCTGGGCGCCGCCTCGGCCGACCGGGTGTTCGGCGCGCTCCGTGCCAGGCGCATGGGGGAGACCACGACGCTGACCACCGAGGACGGCTCGCTCGGGCTGCGCGGGCGGGTGACCGACGCCCTGCCGGCGGTGATCGCCGACGCGCGGGCCGACGTGGTGTACGCGTGCGGGCCCATGGCGATGCTGCGCGGCGTGAGCGCCGTCGCCGTCGAGTTCGACATCCCCGTGCAGGTCTCGGTCGAGGAGTCGATGGCGTGCGGGTACGGCGTCTGCATGACGTGCGTGCTGCCGGTCATCGGCGACGACGGGGTCACCCGTATGGTGCGATCCTGCGTGGAGGGGCCGGTCTTCCGCGGCGAGCGGGTGCGGTTCGAGGACATCGGCACGATCCCCTTCGACGCCCTGGGCGCGCCCGGGGGACGAGCACAGGAGGGAGGTGCTCACACCCGAAATGTCAGTTGACATGCGGACGTACCTCGCGCACGTCGAACTGGCCAACCCGATCACCACGGCCGCCGGGTGCGCCGCCTCCGGCGCCGAGCTCTCCCAGTTCTTCGACCTCGCCCGCCTGGGCGCGGTCGTCACGCGCTCGATCACCATGGCGCCCAGGGCCGGGCGGCCGACGCCCCGCATGGCGGAGACGCCGTCGGGCCTGCTGAACGCGGTCGGGCTCCAGGGCCCGGGCGTCGACGTCTTCCTGGAGCAGGAGCTTCCCCGCCTGGTCGAGCGGGGGGCGCGAGCTGTGGTCTCCATCGCCGGGGGCAGCATCGCCGAGTACACCGCGCTCGCGCGCAGGCTGGCCGACGCGCCGGGCGTGGCCGCCATCGAGGTCAACCTGTCCTGCCCCAACGTGGAGGACCTCGGGCGGGTGTTCGCCCGCGACCCGGCCGCCTCCGCCGAGGTGATCGCGTCGGTGCGGGCGACCATGCGCTACGACGTCCCGGTGGTGGCCAAGCTCGCGCCGGACGTGGCCGACATCGTCGCCGTGGCCCGCGGGTGCGTTGACGGCGGCGCCGACGCGCTCGCCATGATCAACACGCCGCTCGGCATGAGCATCGACGTCGACACCATGAGGCCTTCGCTCGCCGCCGGCACCGGCGGGCTCTCCGGGCCCGCCATCCGGCCGCTGGCCGTGCGCTGCCTGTGGCAGGTGCACGCCGCGCTGCCCGGGGTGCCGATCGTCGGCATGGGCGGTGTGCTGACCGGCCGCGACGCCCTGGAGTTGATACTCGCGGGCGCCTGCGTCGTCTCGGTGGGCACCGCGCTGTTCCACGACCCCTACGCCTGCCTGCGGATCCTGCGGGAGCTGGAAGACCTGCTCAAGGAGCGCGGCTTCGAGCGCCTCGCCGACGCCGTCGGGCTGGCGCACCGACCACCCGGGGCGGGGCCCCGGCACCGAATCGACCTGGAGGAGAGCTCTCTGTGACGTCCGCACCCATCGCCGTCGCCCTGGACGCGCCTGATCTGGAGACGGCGGCCCGCTGGGCGGCCCTGGTCACTCCGCACGTGAGCACCGTGAAGGTCGGCCTCGAACTTTACCTCCGTTACGGCCCCGATGTGATCGCTTCCGTGCGAGGCGCCACCGGAATCCAGGTCTTCCTCGATTTGAAGCTCCACGACATCCCGAACACGGTCGCCGGCGCCGCCCGGGCGGTCGCGCGGCTCAAGCCCGCCATCCTGACCGTCCACGCCGCCGGAGGGCGCGCCATGATCCAGGCGGCCGTGGAGTCGGCCCCCAACACCTGCATCGCCGCCGTGACGGCGCTGACATCGCTCTCAGAGGCCGATCTCGAGCGCATCGGGGTCAGGGGACCCGCCGGCGACGCCGTGCGCCGTCTGGCCGTCGAGGCCGTCGGCGCGGGCGCCCAGGCCCTCGTCTGCTCGCCCCGCGAGGTCGCCGCGGTGCGGGCGGAGGTCGGGCCCGGCATCATGCTGATCACTCCGGGGGTGCGGCCCGCCGGTTCCGACACCCAGGATCAGGCAAGGGTAGCGACTCCGGAGCGGGCCATCGCCGACGGGGCCGATCTTCTGGTGATCGGACGGCCCATCACCGGCTCCGCGGACCCCGGAGCGGCCGCCGCGGGCATCGCCGCGGCCATCCGGCGGGTGGTTTCGAGCTGACTCGCACGGTCGTGCCGAAAGCGGTGCCGGGCACTCGGAAACCCTCCGCCCGGGGCACGCGCCACCCGGCGATCAGCGTCCCGCGAGGGGCCTGTACAGGCGCATTTTGTCGACGCAACGCGATATCCCGGGCACGCAGAGTGATGAAATGAATTTTTCGAGGGGAGAAACTGGTCTTGACGTTGCTTGAAGGCCCAAGACCAGCTAGTTTCCCCTCCCGTCCGAGTACATCGACAGAAATTCGAGGTGACCCGGCGTGGCTCTTCCTCCCCTGACCCCCGAGCAGCGCGCCGCAGCCCTGGAGAAGGCTGCCAAGGCCCGCAAGGAGCGTGCCGAGGTCAAGAACCGGCTGAAGCACGGCGCGGTTTCTCTGGCTGAGGTGCTGAAAGATGGTCAGGCCGACGACGTCATCGGCAAGATGAAGGTGTCGGCACTTTTGGAGTCGCTCCCCGGCGTGGGCAAGGTCCGCGCCAAGCAGCTCATGGAGCGGCTCGGTATCGCCGAGTCCCGTCGCGTACGGGGCCTCGGTGCGAACCAGCGCGCCGCTCTGGAGCGCGAGTTCGGCGGCGCCGAGAGCTGATCTCGGCTCGCACGGCAAGATTCACGGGGGGTGTGGAGTGACCGGTACGTCCTGGCCCGAAGAGGGCGGAGCCCACGAGGCGCCCGTTTTCGGGGGGTCCGGGACATGTGGCGGTGACTCCATGCCTTCATCCGGCAGTCCGGAGGCGGCGGTGGTCTCCTCCGGACCGACGGGAAAACGCCTTACGGTCCTCTCCGGGCCGTCGGGCGTGGGCAAGTCCACGGTCGTCGCCGAGCTTCGGCGGTCCCACCCTGAGGTGTGGCTGTCGGTCTCGGTGACCACCAGGGCGCCCCGTCCGGGCGAGACGCACGGCGTGGAGTACTTCTTCGTGTCCGGTGAGGAGTTCGACCGCATGGTCTCGTGCGGTGAGCTGCTCGAATGGGCGGAGTTCGCCGGCAACCGCTACGGGACACCCCGCGCCCCCGTCGAGCGAAGGCTCGCGAAGGGCGTGCCGACGCTGCTGGAGATCGACCTCCAGGGCGCCCGTCAGGTGCGTGAGAGCATGCCCGAGGCGCTGCTCGTCTTCCTGGCCCCTCCGAGCTGGGAGGAGCTGGAGAACCGCCTGCGCGGCCGGGGCACCGAACCCGACGACGTCATCGCCCGCCGGCTGGCCACCGGGCGCGTCGAGCTGGCCGCCGAGAGCGAGTTCGATCTCTCGCTGGTCAACACGGAAGTCAAGGATGTGTGCGGCCGCCTGATAGCCTTGATGCGGTGAAGATCGGCCAGGACTGACGCGTCGGCCCCTGCCGGTTTCCCTTGGTATCCTTCGAGGCCAAGAACGAAGACTCGATATTCGACTGAGAGGCCGACGACGTGGCAGGCACTGCCCCGGTTGCCGAAGGCATCACCAACCCGCCGATCGACCAGCTGCTTGAGGTCGTCGACAGCAAGTACAGCCTGGTCATCATGGGCGCGAAGCGGGCGCGCCAGATCAACGCCTACTACTCCCAGCTGGGCGAGGGCCTTCTCGAGTACGTCGGTCCCCTGGTGGAGACCCACGCTCAGGAGAAGCCGCTGTCCATCGCGCTGCGCGAGGTCTCCGAGGGTCTGCTGACCTCCGAGCCGATCGAGGGCTGAGACGGCTCCGTCCGGAGATCGTGATGGCGAGCCAGGTCCGCGCGAGGCCGAGAGTCGTTCTCGGCGTCGGCGCGGGCATCGCCGCTTACAAGGCCTGCGAGCTCCTGCGGCTGTTCACCGAGTCAGGGCACGACGTCCGCGTCGTTCCCACCCGTGACGCCCTGCGTTTCGTCGGCGAGCCCACCTGGGCGGCGCTGTCGGGCAACCCGGTGACCAGCGAGGTGTGGGAGTCGGTCCACGAGGTGCCCCACGTCCGCATCGGCCAGGGCGCCGACCTGGTCGTGGTGGCCCCCGCGACCGCCGACATCCTCGCCAAGGCCGCCCACGGGCTGGCCGGTGACCTGCTCACCAACACGCTGCTGACCGCGCGCTGTCCCGTGGTCTTCGCACCCGCCATGCACACCGAGATGTGGGAGCACCCCGCCACCCGCGCCAACGTCGCGACGCTGCGCGAGCGGGGGTCGCTGGTCATCGATCCCGCGGTGGGGCGGCTGACCGGCGCCGACACCGGTCCCGGGCGCCTGCCCGACCCCCTGCAGATCTTCGAGGTCTGCCGCCGGGTCCTGGCCGGGCGCGGGCGCGACCTGGCCGGCCGCCGCGTGGTCATCTCGGCCGGAGGCACGCGCGAGGCCATCGACCCGGTCCGTTTCATCGGCAACCGCTCCTCGGGCCTCCAGGGGTACGCCCTGGCCCGCACTGCCGTCGCGCGCGGCGCCGAGGTGACCCTGGTCGCCGCCAACGTCGCGCTGCCCGACCCCGCCGGAGTGACGGTGGTCCCCGTGGAGTCGGCGCTCGACCTGCGCGCCGCCGTGCTCGATGCGGCCGAGCGGGCCGACGCGGTGGTGATGGCCGCGGCCGTCGCCGACTTCCGTCCCACCGGCCGGAGCGATTCGAAGATCAAGAAGACGTCGGCCGATCCTGAGCCCATCCATCTGGCGAAAAATCCCGACATTCTCGCGGAGTTGTGCGACCGTCGGCGGGAAGGGCGCAAGCCCGCACCGGAAGTGATCGCCGGGTTCGCCGCCGAGACCGACGACGTGCTCGCCAACGGCAGGGCCAAGCTCGCCCGCAAGGGCTGTGACCTGCTCGTCGTCAACCAGGTGGGGGAGGGCCTCGCTTTCGGCACGCCCGACAACGCGGCGGTGATCCTGATCGCGGAGGGTGACGCCGTCGAGGTTCCGCGCGGCCCCAAGGAAGCGCTGGCCGACGTCGTCTGGGACCTGATCGCCGCACGGCTCGTCTGAGCGGGTCACCACCCGGGGACGATCGCTTGATGACGGCCGCTCCGCGACGGATACTCCATGAGGATGCCGCAGCGAGAGGGCTGAACAATGCCGGTGACCGCCGCCATCAGAGGACGCTGCCGTGACATGCTGCCGCCCGGCGATGACATCCACTATGTCTTCCCCGTCACGCTGGTCGGCTCGGGTGGTGTGGCCAACTACATGATCGTCGTATCGGTGCGATCCATCACCGTGCTGGCCACCAAGGTCTTCAGCCGCTACGAACCCGCAGCCGTGTGGGCGACCTACCCCCGTCAGACCCGGCTCGGTCCCCTGCAGTTCGCCGCCGGGCCCACGATCGAGTTGGGTGGTACGGTTTTCGAGGTCGACGATGAATACGTGGCCGTCGTCGGGGCGGCGGACGCCGAGGCGTTCGCCCCGGGTGACCTGCCGAGAGACCCGCTTCCCGATCTCTAGGCCGTCGACCACGACCATCTGCCAAGACGGTTGAGCGACGCCGCTTCATGTAAGGCTAGACTCGGCGGAGCGCTTTGGCCGTCTCACGCCAAGCCCACGACGTCAGCAGCCGCTGCATGAGGAGCCACTGAGTTGTCCCGCCGCCTGTTCACTTCCGAGTCGGTCACCGAGGGTCACCCGGACAAGATCGCCGACCAGATCAGTGACGCCATCCTCGACGCCATGCTCAAGGATGACGCCACGAGCCGCGTCGCGGTCGAGACGATGATCACGACCGGTCAGGTCCATGTCGCCGGTGAGGTGACCACGGAGACCTACGTCGACATTCCGGGCGTCATCCGGGAGAAGATCCTGGAGATCGGTTACGACGCCTCGCACAAGGGCTTCGACGGCGCCTCGTGTGGTGTGTCGGTGTCCATCGGCGCGCAGTCGCCCGACATCGCCCAGGGCGTCGACGACGCCTATGAGGTCCGTGAGGGCGAGGGTGCCGACGAGCTCGACCGCCAGGGCGCCGGTGACCAGGGCCTGATGTTCGGCTACGCCTGCCGCGAGACCCCCGAGCTGATGCCGCTGCCGATCACGCTGGCGCATCGCATGGCCCGCAGGCTGTCCGACGTCCGCAAGAACGGCACGGTCCCCTACCTGCGTCCCGACGGCAAGACCCAGGTCACCATCGAGTACGACGGCGACCGCCCAGTCCGCCTCGACACCGTCGTCGTCTCCACCCAGCACGCTCCGGAGATCGACCTCAAGGAGATGCTGGCCCCCGACATCAAGGAGCACGTCGTCGAGCCCGTGCTCGCCGAGCTCGACATCGACACCGAGGGCTACCGCCTGCTGGTGAACCCCACGGGCCGGTTCGAGATCGGCGGCCCGATGGGCGACGCGGGGCTGACCGGCCGTAAGATCATCGTGGACACCTATGGCGGCATGGCCCGTCACGGTGGCGGCGCGTTCTCCGGCAAGGACCCCTCCAAGGTCGACCGTTCGGCCGCCTACGCCATGCGGTGGGTGGCCAAGAACGTGGTGGCGGCCGAGCTGGCCGACCGCGCCGAGGTGCAGGTGGCCTACGCCATCGGCAAGGCCCAGCCGGTAGGCGTGTTCGTGGAGACCTTCGGCACCGAGAAGGTCGCGGTGGACAAGATCCAGGCGGCGATCCTCGCGGTGTTCGACCTGCGTCCGGCCGCGATCATCCGCGACCTCGACCTGCTGCGCCCGATCTACTCCCAGACCGCGGCCTACGGCCACTTCGGCCGCGAGGAGCCCAACTTCTCCTGGGAGCGCACCGACCGCGCCGAGCAGCTCCGCCAGGCCGCCGGTCTCTGACCTCAGGCACGATCGCGGCCCGCGGGGCCTCCCGCGGGCCGCGCCGGTCTTCGACCTCGAACACGATCGCGGTCCGTGGGAGCTCCTGCGGGCCGCGATTCGATTCCGGCCCCGCCGGTCTCTTCTGGTAGGACCTAAAGGTGACCGAAGCGAGCCCCCTCCACGATGAAGCCCTGCTTCCGCTCGCCTCCACGACGGCCAAGGGGGCGATGGTGCCCGCCGAGGTCCTCCCGATCGCCCGTGTCCTGGTGGACACCCCGCTGCCCCATCTCGACCGTCCCTTCGACTACCTCGTGCCCCAGGCGATGGCCGCCGACGCGGTGCCGGGTTGCCGGGTACGGGTGCGGTTCGCCGGCAAGCTGATCGACGGTTTCCTGCTGGAGCGGGCCGAGTCCACCGAGCACGAGGGCAAGCTGGCGGGCCTCGAACGGGTGGTCTCCCCCGAACCGGTGCTCACCCCCCGCATCGCCGCCCTCTGCCGCGCCGTGGCCGACCGCTACGCCGGCACCATGTCCGATGTCCTGCGCCTGGCCGTCCCACCCCGGCACGCGAAGGTGGAGGCCGAGGAACGCAAGCAGGCGGAGACCGCGGCCAGGGCGACCGAGGCGGGCGGGCCGGGAGAGGCCCCGGCCGGGACCCACGGGCCTGAGCAGGCGGCCGGCCGCAGTGAGACGACCGGAGAGGCCGCGCCGCAAGAGCCCATGGCGGGCGAGGGTCCCGTGGAGCCGGTGCCCCCGGGGCGATGGGCCGAATACCCCACCGGGCCGTCCTTCCTGACGGCACTCCTGGAAGGCCGTTCGCCCCGCGCCGTGTGGAACGTTCTGCCAGGCACAGGCACAGGCACTGGCACTGGCACTGGGACCGGGAGCGGGGCTGGAGCTGGGACCGGGACTGGGGCTGGGAGCGGGGCTGGAGCTGGGACCGGGGCTGGGACTCGGGCCGGGACTGGGACCGGGAGCGGGGCTGCGGCTAAGGCCGTCGGTGATGACGGGCCCGGGTGGGTGGAAGGGATCGCTCTGGCGGTGCTGGCCACGTTGCGGGGTGGCAGGGGAGCCGTGGTGGTCGTGCCGGACGGCAAGGACGTGGCCTCGCTCGACGCCGCCTTGCGCCGCGTCCTAGGGGAGGGCGGGCACGTCGCGCTGACCGCCGACCTCGGCCCGGCCGAGCGCTACCGCCGGTGGCTGCGGGTGCTGAGAGGGCAGGTACGCGTCGCCGTCGGCACCCGGGCGGCGGCGTTCGCCCCGGTCGCCGACCTCGGTCTGGCGGTCATCTGGGATGACGGTGACGACCTGCACGCCGAACGGCTCGCCCCCTACCCCCACGCGCGTGAGGTCCTGGCCCTGCGCGCCCACCAGACGGGGGCCGCCATGCTGATCGCGGGCTACGCCCGGACGGCAGAGGCGACGCAGCTCATCGCCACGGGCTGGGCCCGCCCGATCGGCGCCACCAGAGAGGCGCTCCGGCGGTACGCGCCGCGCGTGCGGCCGTCCGGCGACGACACCGACCTGGCCCGCGACGAGGCCGCGCGCGCGGCCCGCCTGCCCAGCGTGGCGTGGGCGGCGCTCAAGCACGGCCTCGCGAGCGGCCCCGTCCTGGTCCAGGTGCCGCGCCGCGGCTACCTGCCCGCGCTCGCCTGCCAGTCCTGCCGGGCGCTCGCACGCTGCGTCCAGTCGCCGGCGCCCCCCACCGAACCGGCGCTCTCGCCCCACGTCCATGGGCGCACCCACGGCCACTCGCCTTCCCAAAGCCACGCCCACGCCGAAGGCCACGCCCAAGGCCGGCACCACGGGTCCGAGGCCGGGGACGCGGGTGTGCGGGGTGGGGAAGGGCCGCTGTGCGGAGGGCCGCTGGCGTTGCGTAGCGGGCATGCGGCGCCCTACTGCCGCTGGTGCGGCCGCATCGCCGGCACCTGGCGGTGCCAGTCGTGCGGGAGCAACCGGATGAGGGCGGTGGTGGTCGGCGCCCGGCGCACGGCCGAGGAGCTGGGGCGCGCCTTCCCGTCCGTCCCGGTGAAGACCTCCGGGCGCGACGGCGTCCTCGCCACGGTGGGCGCGGCGCCCGCGCTCGTCGTGGCCACCCCGGGCGCGGAGCCGGTCGCCGAGGGCGGGTACGCGGCGGCGGTCCTCCTGGACGGCTGGGCCCTGCTCGGCCGCCCCGACCTGCGAGCGGCCGAGGAGACGGTACGCCGCTGGATGAACGCGGCGGCGCTGTGCCGCCCGGCCGCCGAGCTGGTGGTGCTCGCCGACTCGGCCCTGCCCGCGGTGCAGGCGCTGCTCCGGTGGGATCCGGTCACGCACGCCGAGCGCGAGCTTGCCGAGCGTACGGCGCTGGGGTTCCCGCCGGCCGTACGGATGGCCACGCTGACCGGTTCCGCCGCGGGAGTCAGGGAGATGGCGGCCGGCCTCAGGCTCCCCGAGGGCGCGCAGGTTCTCGGCCCCGTTCCCGTCGAGACCTCCCGTCGCGCCAAGGGAGAGGCAGAGGAACGGCTGATGATCCGTGTGCCCCGCGGGGTAGGCGGCCGGCTCGCCCGGGCGCTCAAGGGAGCGTCGGGCGTGAGGTCCGCGCGTAAGGCTCCCGACCTGGTCCGGGTGTGTATGGATCCGATCGATCTGATCTGACCCGGCGTCGCCGATTCGCGGTGCCGAAAGTAAGCCGTTAGTTTCTCCCTGTGTCGATCGAATGGGTGAACGGGGCCATCGAGGAGATCCGGGCGTGGGGGCGTTCGAGGAATGTCGCGGTGGACGTCGACGAGGTCCGGCTCCTGTGCGACTACGCCAGCGACTATCTCGACGTCAGCGAGCTGTCCGACATCACGCCCGGCACGTTCGAGCAACTGCTGCTCGACATCTACCCGCGCAAGGTCATCGCACCGCCGGAGAGCGCGGCGGAGACGGTCGCGGCGGCGCATACTCTGGTCGACTTCCTGCTCGAAAGCGGAGAGATCGGCGCCAAGATGGCCGTCCGAATGCGGGCGAAGATCGACGAGATCGCGCCCCAGATGCCGGCGGCCCTGGCCGACACCTCGAGGTTCGGCATGGCCAAGAGCATCTTCGGAGCGATGGGCGCCGACACCGACGCCCTCGACGCGACCTCACCCGGTTCCGACGACTTCCCCGGGCAGTCGTCGCACCGGCTGCGGGGCGTCACGGCCGACGAGGAGTGCGACTGTCCCGGCTGCTCGCCGCTGCCCGCCGTACGGCTGGCGCCGCCCGAGGCGGTCGCACAGGCGGTTCGCGAGGTGGGCCTGCTCCGCGACGCCCACCGGGTGGTGACCTGGATGCTGGACACCGGTCGCGCGCCGACGGTGCGGGGGGCGCTGCGTGTGAGGGACGCGGGGCGCGTCGCCAGAGAGCTCGGCATCGCCGCTCCGGCCCTGGCCTGGGAGCTGGCGGTCACGATCGAGCTGGCGGAGGTCTCCGGCACGACGGTCACGGCGCGTGGCCTTCGGCCGCTGGCCGAACGCGACGACGAGGAGGTCCTGGAGCTCTGGGCGGGCACGGTGGCCTTCCTGACCGGCGGCCCGGCCGCCGAGGTCACCGGCTGGGCCGAGCTCGACCGGGAGCTCTACGCGATCCACGACCTGCTCTACCGGCTGCAGGCGCCCATGACCGTCCTGGCGATCCGCGAGCACCTCGACGAGACCTGGGCGGGTGACCGGCCGAGCGGCGACGACCCCGGTGAGCTGGACGCGGCGCTCGACGTCCTCGCGTCCTGCGGCACCGTGCGGCGCCGGGGGGACGCCGTTGAGCTGACCCCTCACGGTCTGTGGGGGCTGCGCGAGATGTACTCCCGCATGGGCGTCGCGGCGCCCATCGCCCCCGACCCCGCCGAGGGGGACGCGCACGGGCTCATCGCGGCGCTGCTGGGCGAGATGCCGGCCGAGCAGGCAGAGCGGGACATCGCCTCGTGGCTGGAGCGGCGCTCCGCCGAGGAGGCGGCACGCGAGTTGCTCACCGCCGTCCGGGGAGCGGTGGCGGTGACACGCGGGGTGGCCGTCACGATCGTCGACCGCCTGGGGCCCGAGGCGGCCCCCGCCGTGCGGTCGTTCCTCGACGACCCGGAGCTGCGCCCGCACGCCGTCCACTGGCTGGAGTCCAAGAGCATGGGCGCACCGGCCCTGACCGCCGACGAGGTCCTGTGGGTGAGCGTCGACATGCTGGCCCTGGCGATGCCGGCCGCCGAGGAGAACCCCGAGCAGTTCGCAGGGAACCTCGCAGGCGCGGGGCCTCCCGCCCACGTCATCGAGGAGATGTGGCGGGTCGACCACCCCGACGTCGCGGAGGTGCTCGACCTCCTTGGCCGTCACCTGCCCGACCGGAACGTCGCCAAGGCCGCCAGGAAGGCGGCGTTCAAGGCCCGCTCTCGCGGGATTCACTGACGGGTCGCGGCCAACGTCCGGAGTCGGTCATCGGGTGTGGCTGCTGTGGAGTAAGTTGCCTGAATGGCCAACAGTGGGAACGGCGGTATCTTCGATCTTGGGGAGCTGCGCAGCCTCATCGACGAGCTGGGTGGCGTCTCCGGCGAAGAGCGCGAGGCGCTGCTCGCCGAGATGGCAGGTGGACACGACGAGTGCGACTGTGGCGACTGCGGGAGCGAGGTGCTGAGCTTTCCGCCGGTCGAGGTCGCGTCCGCGGCCGAGCTCGCCGAGGCGGTCCTCTCCGTGCCGCTGGTCAGCGACGCCCGGCGGCTGGCCGTGTGGACCGGCGCCCGCGAGGTGACCGAAGAGGGCATGCTGTTCCCCGCCGACGCGGCCGAGGCCGGCCGTGAGCTCGGTCTCACCGGCGAGCGGCTGCGCCTGGTCTGGATCGTGGCCGTCAACAGCGGCCTGCTCCGCATCGACCGGGCCGGCGCCTCGCCCGGGCGTGCCCTTCCGCCCGACCTGATGGAGTTCTGGGACGGCGTGGTCATGGATGTGCTCGACCGCACCGACGAAGGGCTCACGGGCTCCGCGGTGGCCGACGAGCACCTGACCGAGATGCTCGCCACGATCTACGCCACCAGCGACGGCATCACCTACGCCGCCCTGGTCGAGGGCATGCTCCAGGCGCACGAGATCGGCTGTGAGGCCCGTGCCCCCGAGATGCGGCGGCTGCGCGAGGAGCTTCCCGCCGAGCTCGACGTCGCCCTCGACCTCCTGCGCTACTGCGGGCTTTTCGAGCGCACCGCCGACGGCGTCCGGCTGACCCCGCTCGGCGTGTGGGCCGTCCGCCAGGATTTGCTGCGCGAGGGCCATGACGCGCCGCTGCTCTCCGAGGTCGCCGGGTTCGCCGAGCTCAGCGCCGCCGAGCTGGTCGACGCGATGCTGTCGGGCGAGGCGCCGTCGAGCGCCCCGATGCTGTGGGTGGAGCGTCGCGTCCCAGAGGACGCCGCACGCGAGCTGATCAAGGTCGCGGCCTCCGGCACCGCCGGGCAGCGGGGGGTCATCGGCACGGTCCTCGAGGAGATGGGGCCGGAGGCCGAGCCCGCGCTGAGGGAGGCGCTGGCCGAGCCCACGATGTGGCGGCACGCGGCGGTCTGGCTCGGCGTGCGCGACCTGGACGCGCCCGTCCTCACCGAGGACGACGGCACCTGGCTCGCGGTCGACACGCTGGCCACCCTGCTGCACCTCCCCGACGCCCAGGAGGCGATGGGCGAGTTCGAGGCGCTGGAGGCGGGCGACGAGCTGCTTCGCCTGGTGGAGGAGGTCAGCCGCAGCAGCCATCCCGACGCCATCGCCGTCCTGGAGCTGCTCGGCTCCCACCACCCGGACACCGCGATCGCCAAGGCGGCGCGCAAGGCCGCCATGAAGGCGCGTTCCCGCTGATCAGTGCCGCGGCTTCGGTCGCTCCCGACCGAGCGGCCCCCGGTTGGGTCCTCCGGCGCGCTGGCTGATCGGTAATCGCCGGGTCCGCTGTGAGCCATAAACTAGAGGGACCCTTAATTCGTGATGTGATCGGAGTCGTCCGTGGCAATTCAGTCGATCCGCCTGTTCGGCGATCCGGTGCTGCGCACCCCCGCGGAGCCGGTGGTGGATTTCGACAAGGAGCTGCGCAAGCTCGTCAAGGACCTCACCGACACCATGATGGACGCTCCGGGGGCGGGGCTCGCGGCGCCGCAGATCGGCGTGGGCCTGCGCGTGTTCACCTACTACGTCGACGACACCCTCGGCCATCTGATCAACCCCACCCTCGACCTGTCGGACGAGAAGGACGAGGAGGGCGAGGAGGGCTGCCTGTCCTTCCCGGGCCTCACCTTCCCGACGCCGCGCGCGATCCGCGCGGTGGCGAAGGGGGTCGACATGCACGGCGAGCCCATCACCATCGAGGGCACCGACCTGATGGCCCGCTGCGTGCAGCATGAGACCGACCATCTCGACGGGGTGCTGTTCATCGACCGCATGGATCTCAAGCAGCGCAAGCTGGCGATGAAGGCGATCCGCGAGGCGGAGTGGAGCGGCCTTTCCGTCCCCGCGGTCAAGTTCTCGCCGCATGCCACTCAAGGGAAGGCTCTCTAGCCCGTGCGCCTCGTCTTCGCCGGAACCCCGGAAACCGCCCTGCCGTCGCTTCGGGCGCTGCTCGACTCGCCCCGGCACGAGGTGGTGGCCGTGGTGACCCGGCCGGACGCCCAGTCTGGGCGGGGGCGCAAGGTCCATTCGAGCCCCGTGGCCGAGCTCGCCGAGTCCGCCGGCATCGAGGTGCTCCGGCCGGCGAAGGCCGGCCATCCGGAGTTCCTCGCCCGGCTGAAGGCCATCGATCCCGACTGCTGCCCGGTCGTCGCCTACGGTGCCCTGCTGCCGCAGTCGGCGCTCGACATCCCGCGGTTCGGCTGGATCAACCTGCACTTCTCGCTGCTGCCCGCGTGGCGGGGCGCCGCCCCCGTTCAGCATGCCGTGCTGCACGGCGATCCGATCACCGGCGCGACGACGTTCCAGATCGTCAAGGAGCTCGACGCCGGACCGGTCTACGGTGTCGTGACCGAGGAGATCCGGCCTGACGACACCACCGGCTCGCTTCTGGGCCGGCTCGCCGAGTCGGGCGCCGGGCTGCTGTCCGCGACGCTCGACGGCGTGGAGGACGGCAAGCTCGAGGCACGCCCGCAGCCGGGCGACGGCACGACCTACGCTTCCAAGATCGACGTCCCGGACGCCCGGGTCGACTGGACCGCTCCGGCCATGCGGGTCGACCGGTTGGTCCGCGCCTGCACCCCTTCGCCGGGCGCCTGGGCCGAGTTCCGCGGTCAGCGGCTCAAGCTCGGACCGGTGCGGCTCGCGCCCGACGCGGCGCAGCTCGTCCCCGGCATCGGCCCGTTGGCGCCCGGTGAGATCGCGGTCGCCAAGAACACCGTCCTGGTGGGCACCGCGAGCCACCCCGTGCGGCTCGGTGAGGTCCAGCCGCAGGGCAAGCGCCTGATGACGGCAGGGGAGTGGGCACGCGGCGTCCGTCTCGCGCCTGGAGACCGGCTCGACTGACCGCGGCCATGAGCCGCTCGCCTCAGGCAGGCGATCAAGGTGACGGCCGAGGTGTGACGCCGGTGGACCGGCAGTGGTGATGGACGCGACGTTACGGGGGAAATGTGATGCAGGGTGACGGGGCGGCCGGTCGGTCGAAGGCCCGGGGCCGTGTGCACGGCAGGCGTCCGAAGCCGGTGCGCGACGAGGCGCGCAACGTCGCCTACGACCTGCTCCGGGCCGTCGACGAGCGTGACGCCTACGCCAACCTGCTGATGCCCACTCTGCTGCGCGAGCGTGGCCTGGCCGGGCGCGACGCCGCCCTGGCGACCGAGCTGGCCTATGGCACGCTGCGCGGCCTCGGCACCTACGACGAGATCATCGCCGCGTGCAGCGACCGGCCGCCCGAGGAGATCGACCCGCCGCTGCTCGACGCGATCCGCATCGGGGTCCACCAGCTGCTCAAGACCCGGGTGCCGCCGCACGCCGCCGTCAGTGCGACGGTCGATCTCGTACGGCTGCGCATCGGCACCGGCGCGTCCAAGTTCGCCAACGCGATCCTGCGCAAGGTCGCCACGCGGGATCTCCACGAGTGGCTGCCCATCGTGGCGCCCGACGCCGAACAGGACCCGGTCGGCCATCTCTCCGTCGCCTACAGCCATCCCCGGTGGATCACCTCGGCGCTCCGCGACGCCGTGGGCGGTGGCGCCGAGGAGACCGCGGCGCTGCTCGCCGCCGACAACGAGCGTCCCGGGGTGACGCTGGTCGCGTGGCCCGGCCGCAGCACGGTGGATGAGCTGGTCGACGCCGGCGCCGTCGCCGCGCGCTACTCGCCGTACGCCGCTTACCTCCCCGAAGGCGACCCGGCCTCGATCGAGGCCGTCGCCCAGGGGCGCGCGGCCGTCCAGGACGAGGCCAGCCAGCTCGTCGCCCTGGCCCTGACCCGGCCCCCGGTCGACGGTTCCGACCGCCTGTGGCTCGACATGTGCGCCGGTCCTGGGGGCAAGGCCGGGCTGCTCGACGCGCTCGCCGTGGAGGAGGGCCGCCACCTGCTGGCCTCCGATCAGCGCTTCCACCGGTCCCGGCTGGTCTGGCGGGCGACGCGGAGGGCGGGGGTCATCACGGCCGACGGCACCGAGCCCGCCTGGCGTTCCGGGGCGTTCGACCGGGTGCTGGTGGACGCGCCGTGCACGGGTCTCGGCGCCCTCCGCCGGCGTCCCGAGGCCCGCTGGCGGCGCGATCCCGCGAGCGTGCCCGACCTGGCCGCCCTCCAGCGCCGGCTGCTCGGCTCGGCCCTGGACGCCGTGCGCCCCGGCGGGGTGGTCGCCTACGTGACCTGCTCGCCGCACCTGGCGGAGACCCAGGCCGTGGTGGGCGATGTGGTGAAGCGCCGAGGGGGCGCGGAGCTCCTCGACGCTCCCGGGTTCCTCGAAGAGGTCGACCAGCTCGGCGACGGCCCGTACGCCCAGTTCTGGCCGCATCGCCACGGCACCGACGCCATGTTCCTCGCTCTGCTGCGCAAGGTGTCCTGACCCGTTCGGCGGCGTTCCCGGCCGTGGCCACCCGCGGGCGCGTTGTCCGTAAGCTGGCCCGAACGAAATATGGTCATGAAGGGTGGCATATATGTCTTATCCGGATGCGCGGTATCTCGCGGACGAGGGCGAGGTCAGCGCGGTCTACCGGTCCTCGGGGCAGGCGGCCGAGCTCACCCTCGGCGCCGGCGGCACGAAGGTGAGCTACCTGGCGACCGGCGCGACCACGGACGGGCAGTTCGGCCTGTACAGGTGGGACATGAGCGGGCGGCCCACCGGTCCGAGTCCCCACTTCCACCGCACGATCTCGGAGTCGTTCTACATCCTGTCCGGGACGATGCGCCTGTTCAACGGGGACAAGTGGATCGAGGCCACCCAGGGCGACTTCCTGTACGTCCCGCCGGGCGGCGTCCACGCGTTCGCCAACGAGTCCGGCAAGCCCGCGTCGATGCTGGTGCACTTCTCGCCGGGCGCCCCACGCGAGGCGTACTTCGAGGAGCTGGCCGAGATCGCCGAGACCGGACGCCGGCTCACCTCTGAGGAGTGGGCCGAGCTCTACCTCCGCCACGACCAGTACATGGTCTGAGGTCTCCGGCATACCGCGATCCGTGCGCCTCCGGGCGGGGGCGCACGGTGGTGCTTTCGCTTTCCCCTCGGTAGGGCCTAGATTAGTTAATGAACAGTCATTTACTAATGGAGGCGAGATGGGTCAGCCGCTGGAAGGCAAGGTCGCGGTCGTGGCGGGCGCCACACGGGGCGCGGGGCGCGGCATCGCGGTGCAGCTGGGTGCGGCCGGGGCGACCGTCTACGCGACCGGGCGCACCACGCGGGCAGGCGGATCGCCGATGGGCCGGGCCGAGACGATCGAGGAGACCGCCGAACTGGTCACCGCCGCGGGCGGGCACGGCATCGCCGTCCAGGTCGATCACCTCGACCCCGCGCAGGTGAAGAACCTCGCAGAACGGGTCGCGCGGGAGCAGGACGGGCGGCTCGATGTGCTGGTCAACGACATCTGGGGCGGCGACCCGCTCACCCGGTGGGACGTGCCCTTCTACGAGCACCCCCTGGAGGACGGGCTTCGCCTGCACGAGACCGCCGTGCACACTCACATCATCACGAGCTGGCACCTGGTCCCGCTGATGGTCGCCCGGGGCGGCGGGCTGGTGGTGGAGATCACCGACGGCGACTCCCTCGACTACCGGGGCTCGTTCTTCTACGACCTCGCCAAGGTCTCGGTGATGCGCCTTGCGGTGGCGCAGGCCAAGGAACTGAGCGGTCACGGCGTCACCGCGCTCTCGCTGACGCCCGGCTTCCTCCGGTCAGAGGCGATGCTCGACCACTTCGGCGTGACCGAGGACGACTGGCGCGCGGGCACGGCCAAGGACCCGCACTTCATCGCCTCCGAGACACCGGCGTACGTCGGCAGAGCGGTGGCCGCGCTCGCGGCCGACCCCGAGGTGGCGCGCTGGTCCGGCCAGGCGCTCTCATCGTGGCGGCTGGCGAAGGAGTACGGCTTCCGCGACACGGACGGCACCCGGCCCGACTGGGGACGGTACATGGAGGAGGTCGTCCTCGGAGGCCAGGAACCAGGCGACGGGCGCCGCTGATTTCGGGAGACGGCGGTTGGGGTTTGGTCGGCTTGCGGGGGGCCGTGGGCTGGTGCATCGGGTGGACGGGGTAGGTCGTGAGGCGGTGCGCTTGGTAGATATGGCTGCGATTGGTCTAGATAGAAGGCCCTCCCGGCACCCGTTTGATCGGGGAACCCGGTTGATGCCCACCCAGCCAAGGAGCAGCCCAGGACGAGCCCGAAGGGGACCTATCGGCCGAACCAGCAGCCGGTCGTGGGTAGACCGTGAGGCGGTGCACTTGGTGGATACGGCTGGGGTTGGTGGTCTAGGTAGAAGGCCCTCCCGGCACCCGTTTGATCGGGGAACCCGGTTGATGCCCACCCAGCCAAGGAGCAGCCCAGGACGAGCCCGAAGGGGACCTATCGGCCGAACCAGCAGCCGGCGGCCATTCGTACCGGACGGGCCGCGACCTACCGGACCGGTCAGCCGGGACGTACTCCCGGACCGGTCAGCCCGGACGTACTTGCGAACCAGACAGCCGGGACGTCGGGCAGCCAGGACTTACTCCTGGATCGGACAGTGGGGGACGTAGTCCCTGGACCGGGCAGTGAGGGAGGTACTCCCCGGACCGGGCAGTGGGGGACGTAGTCCCCGGACCGGGTAGTTCGGGGTTCGGTCCAATGGCCAGGTTGTGGTCTACCTCGAACGTCAGGCCGTCAAGCAGCACTTCACCTCCCAGGTGAGGCACGCTCGTCCCGGACTGGGCGCCGTATTCGGGCTAGATCACGTGTTCAGCTTGGGCGCGTAGGTGCTGGACGGCTCGGGCCGGGTCGTCGGAGCCGTAGACCGCGTTGCCGGCGACGAACACGTCGGCTCCGGCCTCGGCGCAGCGTTCGATGGTCTTGGGCGAGACGCCGCCGTCGACCTGGAGCCAGATCTGTCCGCCATGCTTGCTGATCATCTCTCGGGCCTTGCGGATCTTCGGGAGCATGATGTCGAGGAAGGACTGTCCACCGAACCCGGGCTCGACTGTCATCACCAGGAGCATGTCGATCTCACCGAACAGGTCCTCGTAGTCCTGGACCGGCGTGCCGGGGTTGAGTGCGAACCCGGCTCTGGCCCCGGCGGACCGGATCTGACGCAGCGTCCGTACGGGTGCTTTGGCGGCCTCCGCGTGGATCGTGACGCTGCCCGCGCCCGCCTCGGCGTAGGCAGGCGCCCAGCGATCGGGGTTCTCGATCATGAGATGGCAGTCGAGCGGCAGATCGGTCGCCTTGAGCAACGACTCCACCACCGGGAGCCCGATCGTCAGGTTGGGCACGAAGTGGTTGTCCATGACGTCCACGTGCAGCCAGTCGGCGACATCGGCGACCTTGGCGGCGACGTCTGCCAGCCGGGCGAAATCGGCGGTGAGGATGCTGGGTGAGATCTGTACGGCCATGAGGCCGCAGTCTAGAACGCCGCCCTCCGCCACATCCGTCCGGCACGCCTCCTAGCCGGAACAGCCCTGTTCACAGCGATGCCGTGGTGCCATATTCGTCCGGCACGCCTCCTAGCCGGAACAGCCCTGTTCACAGCGATGCCGTAGTGCCACGTCGGCCCGCCGCCTCACGGCCACATAGGCGACCGTCTCGCTCCGCGATCTTCGCCAGGCGCTGGGGCCCACGGTTTTCGCTGGGCGCTGGGTTCCGCGATCTTCGCCGGGCGCTCGGGGCCGACACCTCACACCAGGCGGATCCCCCGGCTTTCCGGCTTGCCCGGTAGGTTCCTGCTATCTCGACGGGGTGTGGTCCTGGTCTGGGTGGGAGTCAACCGGGTTCCCCGATCAAACGGGTGCCGGGAGGGCCTTCCATAGATCTAGCAACCCCAGCCGTATCCACCAAGTGCAACGCCTCGGTGCCGGGAGGGCCTTTCATAGGTAGACCCGAAAGCCGGTGAAAGGCCCTTCGCGCTCCCGCGTCCCCGATCTCATCTCCCCAAAGGGAACATCGCCCGTTCGTGCCATTGGGTGCCGTCGCGGACCAATAGCCGGACCGACGAGACGCGTGCGGTTACCGGCAGGCGGCCGGTGAGGTCGGCCTCTATCTCGTCGTACACGCTCAGCCCCTGGTCGTGGGCGATCGTCAGGTGCGGGACGACTTCAGCGAACCGGCCCCCGTAGGGCGGGGCCTCGGGCCAGCGTCCGGTGACCGCTTCGGTGAGGGCCCGGAACGGGCCGTCTGGTACCGGTGCCAGGTAGAGCACGTCGGGAAACCGCGCACACGATCGGAACCGGACGTCGAAGGCGCGGTGGGCGCCCAGGAGTGTCTCCAGGTCGCCCAGTACGCCATCGTCGATGCGGGCGCGCTCCAGAAACGGGTAGAGCACCGTCACGTGCGCCGGAACCCCCGCCGCGGCCGAGGCGTCGTACCGCTGACGCCATCGGCCCACAAGCGGCTCGGCCTCGGGCACGGTGACGAGCAGTACCGTCTCGCCCACCTGCGGCGGGCCCGCTGCGTCTTCCGCCATGCAACTCCCCGATCTCCACTGAGCCGATCACACGGCCACTGGTAAGAACCACTGCCGAGGCAACCCCGGCCGACTGGCGAAGCAACCGGCCCAGCGCCAAAGCAACGCCGAAGCAACCCGGCCGACTGCCGAAGCAACCCGGCCCAGCGCCGAAGCAACGCCGAAGCAACCCGGCCGACTGCCGGAGCGACCCGGCCGACTGCCGAAACAACCCGGCAAGACCGCCAAAGACCCGCTAAGCCATGCCGCCGGCGGCGTGGATGTTCTGCCCGGTGACCCAGCGGCCGTCCGGACCGGCGAGGAACGCCACGACGTCGGCCACGTCGGAGGGCTGTCCGAGGCGGCGGAGCGGGGTGATGGAGGCCGCCATCCGCAGGCTCTCCTCCGGGTTGGTGCCGCGCAGGAGGTCGGTGTCGGTCGCGCCGGGGGAGACCGTGTTGACGGTGATGCCGCGCGGCCCGAGTTCCTGCGCCGCCACGGCGGTGATCTGCTCCACCGCTCCCTTGCTGGCCGCGTACGCGACGATGCCCGGCGCGGGGCGCACGGTGTTGATCGTGGAGATGTTGATGACGCGGCCGCCGTCGCGCATGTGCCGGGCGGCGTACCGCGTGGTCAGGAACGTCGACTTGGCGTTGACCGCCATGACGCTGTCGTAGAGATCCTCGTCGGTCTCGGCGATGACGGAGAGGGTGAAGCTCATGGCGGCGTTGTTGACGACGATGTCCACGGACCCGAGATGGTCGGCGGCGAGCTCCATCAGCCGCTCGGCGGCCCCGGGCTCCGCCAGGTCGATGTGCACCGCGTGGGCGCTGCCGCCCTCCGCCTTGACCGCCTCCTCGACCTCCGACGCGGCCTGCGCGTTGCTCGCGTAGGTGAACACCACGTCCGCTCCGTCGCGGGCGAGCCGTTCGACGATCGCCCGCCCGATGCCCCGGGATCCTCCGGTGACGACGGCCTTCTTCCCCTGCAGTACGGTCACTCCGGCCTCCACCCTGCCGTTCGTTCACCGATCCAACCCCGGCCGGATCCACCAAGTGCACCGGCTCATGGTCGAACCTACGGTCTCCGTACGGGCGGCGCGAGCGCGTTTCAGGCCAGAGCGGGGTCGAGGACGATGTCCTTGCCGTGGGTGGTCGGCTCCTCGGGGAAGTGGCAGGCGGTGAGGTGGCCGTCGCGGTTGCCGCTGATCTGGATCAGCGGCGGCACTTCGGCGGCGCACTTGTCCTGGGCCTTCCAGCACCGCGTGCGGAACCGGCAGCCGGACGGCGGGTCGATCGGCGAGGGCACGTCGCCGGCGAGCCGGATGCGTTCGATCCCCGCGCCGTCTTCCGGGAGCGCCACTTCGGGCACGGCGGAGAGCAGCGCGTGGGTGTAGGGGTGGCGGGGACGCTCGTAGATCGACTCACGGTCGCCCACCTCGACGATCTTGCCCAGGTACATCACGGCCACACGCTGGGAGACGTGCCGTACCACCGCCAGGTCGTGGGCGATGAACAGGAACGCGATGCCGAGGTCGCGCTGGAGCTGCTGCAGGAGGTTGACCACCTGGGCCTGGATGGACACGTCCAGGGCGGACACCGGTTCGTCCGCGACGATGAGCTTGGGCTCCAGGGCCAGGGCGCGGGCGACGCCGATGCGCTGCCGCTGGCCGCCGGAGAACTCGTGGGGGAACCGGTTGTAGTGCTCGGGGTTGAGCCCGACGATCTCCAGCAGTTCCCGGACGCGCTTCTGACGTCCTCCGGGGGGCTGGATGCCGTTGACCTCCATGGGCCCGCTGATGATGGTGCCCACGGTGTGGCGCGGGTTCAGCGACGAGTAGGGATCCTGGAAGATCATCTGGATCTCCGACCGGATCGGCTTGAGCTCGCGCCGGCTGGCGTGGGAGATGTCCTTGCCGTCGTAGCGGATCGTGCCCGCCGTCGGTTCGATCAGCCGGGCGACCAGGCGGCCGGTGGTGGACTTGCCGCAGCCCGACTCGCCGACGAGGCCGAGGGCCTCGCCCGCCCCGACGGTCAGGTCGATGCCGTCGACGGCGTGCACGCGCCCGACCTGGTGCTTGAAGATCAGCCCTCCCATGACGGGGAAGTGCTTGGTCAGGCCGGACAGCTCCAGCAGGGTCTCGGTCACAGTCGTTCCTTGATCTTGCCGTTGAAGATTTCCCGCTTCTGCGCGAGCGTCAGGTAGCAGGCGTCCCGGTGTCCCTCGGCGGGGGAGAGCTCGGGCCGCTCGGTGGCGCACAGGTCGGATCCGACCAGCTCGCGGTAGTCGCAGCGAGGGTGGAAGGGGCAGCCCGACGGGGGGTTGAGCAGGCTAGGCGGGGTGCCGCGCACGGGCAGCAGGGGAAGGTCGACGTTGGAGGTCAGCTTCGGCATCGAGCCGAGCAGCCCCCAGGTGTAGGGGTGGTGCGGCTCGCGCAGCACCTGCTGGACGCTTCCCTGCTCGATGGCCCGCCCGGCGTACATCACCAGCACGTTGTGCGCGGTCTTGGCCACCACTCCGAGGTCGTGGGTGATCAGGATGATCGAGGTCCCGAAGTCCTGCTGGAGGTCCTTGAGCAGGTCGAGGATCTGCGCCTGCACGGTGACGTCCAGCGCCGTCGTCGGTTCGTCGGCGATGAGCAGGTCGGGGTCGCACACCAGCGACATGGCGATCATGACGCGCTGGCGCATGCCGCCGGAGAACTGGTGGGGGTAGTCGTCCACCCGGGTCTTGGCGTGGGGGATGCCCACGCGCTCCAGCATCTCGATGGCCCGCGCGCGGGCCTCGGCCTTACTGGCGCCCTTGTGCTTGCGGTAGACCTCGGAGATCTGGCGGCCGATCGAGTGGTACGGCGACAGCGAGGTCAGCGGGTCCTGGAAGATCATCGCGACCTTGTCGCCCCGGAGCTTCTCCATCGTGCGGCGATCGGCTCCGACGAGTTCCCTGTCCTCCAGCCAGATCTCACCGCTGATCGTGGTGTACGACGGGTCGTGCAGGCCCAGGATCGACAGGTTGGACACCGACTTGCCTGATCCGGACTCGCCGACGATGCCGAGGGTGGTGCCCTTCTCCAGGTCGAACGACAGGTCGTCCACCGCGTGGACGACGCCGTCCTCGGTGCTGAACTGCACCGAAAGATCGCGGACCGAGAGGAACGGCCCGGGACCACGCGGTGTGGCAGGCTCGCGGTCCCAGGTCACGGTGGTCACTTGCTGCTCCTTGAGGTCGTACGGCTTGCGCGCATCGGCCGGTCAGCCCAGCCTGACACGGGGGTCGATGAAGGCGTAGAGCACGTCCACCACGATGTTCAGCAGCACGATCGCGAAGGCTCCCACCAGGGTGACCCCGAGAAGCATCGGCAGGTCGGTGTTCTGCACCGCGCGGACGGCCAGCTCTCCGATGCCGTGCAGGGTGAACGTCTGCTCGGTGATGATGGCTCCGCCCAGCAAGGTGGCGAGGTCCACGCCGAAGATGGTGATGATGGGGATCATGGCGCCGCGCCAGGCGAACCGGAGGAAGACCGTGCGACTCGACATTCCCTTGGCCCTGGCCGTGCGGACGTAGTCCTCGGCCAGTTGCTCGACCATCACCGACCGGGTCATACGGGTGTAGTTGGCCGTGAAGATGATCGACAGCACCACCCAGGGGATCAACAGGTGGACGAACCAGCCCACCGGATCCTCGGTGAAGGGGATGTAGGAGGGCCGGGGGAGCAGGCCCATGCTGTCCACGACGAAGAAGACCACCAGGGGGCCGACGAAGTAGATCTGCAGGGAGGCGCCGATCACCGACGAGGTACTGGCGATCTTGTCGAGCGGCTTCCCCTGCTGCCAGGCCGCGATCATTCCGGTGATGATGCCGAAGCTCAGCAGCACGGCGGCCGCTCCCATGGTCACCGACAGGGTGACGGGGAAGCGGTCGAGGATGGCGCTGAAGACCGGCTCCTGGCTGGCGAACGAGTAGCCGAGGCAAGGAGCGTCGCACTGTCCGAACTGCACCAGGTCACGGCCCGCGAAGATGCCGACCAGCCAATGCCAGTACTGCAGGAAGAGCGGCTCGTCCATGCCCAGGTTGTGCCGGATCAGCACCAGGTTCTGGGGCGGGCAGATCTTTCCGCAGAACGCTCGCGCGGGGTCGCGGGGGATGGCGTAGAAGAGGAAGAACGTGACGGCACTGATGATCAGCAGGATCACGGCGGCGCCGATGAGTCGACGGACGAAAAACCGGAACATGGCCTCGGGCTTCTTCTCCTGCTGGTGGGACTGTGGGTTCGTGGACCCCGCCGGCGCCGATGGTACGCGGGGCCGTGCCGGTCGAACGCGATGTCAGGGCGCCTTGCGGCCCGTGGGGATCGGGTCCGTGCCCCGCCCCGGTGAGGGCGGGGCCGCGGGGCCGCCGCCCGGAGGAGGGTCCGGGCGGCGCCCGCGGTGACTACTTGACGTAGACGTTCAGCGGGTACTGCTCGCCCGAGATCGGGTCGAACTTCACACCGCCCAGGCCGGAGCCGTACAGACCGAAGTAGGTCTGGTAGTACTCGGGCACGATGGCCGCCTGCTCCATGATCTTCTTGTCCAGCGCGGCCCAGGCCTTGCCCGCCTCGACCGGGTCGGTGATGGCGTTCGCGGCGTCGATCCCCTCGTTGATCTCGGGGACGTTGAGGTGGCTGTAGTTGGACGCGTTGTCCGCGATCAGCCGGCCGTCGAACAGCGGCTGGATGGCCGTGGAACCGGTCGGCCAGTCAGCGGCCCAGCCGCCCCAGTAGATGTCGAACTTGTTGTCCACCGGGCCGATGGCGTCGTAGAAGGTCGCCGGGTTGAGCGGCTTGGCCACGACCTTGAAGCCGGCCTTGGTCAGCGCGTCCTTCACCGCGACGGTGATCTTCTCCTGCGTCGGCGTCTGGTTGTAGGCGTAGACGACCGTCGGGTTCGGCTCGCCGGCCTCCTTCAGCAGCGCCTTGGCGGCCTCGGGGTCACCGGTCGGCTTGTCCAGCATGCCGTACAGGTCGAAGGCCTCGTAGCCGAGGACCGTCGGGCTCATCACCGTGGTGGCGATCTTGCCGGTGTTGACCTCGCCGCCCGAGATCAGCTGCATCTGCTTGGACGGCCAGGCCTTGATGATCGCCTGGCGGACCTTCAGGTTCGTGATCCGCTTGGTGTTGATGTTGTAGAAGGTGGTGAACGGGGTCAGGCCCTGGAGCGATCGCGACATCGCCTCGGGGTTGTTCAGCACCTCCTGCACCCGCTCGGCCGCGATGGCGTTGTGGAAGGTCATCGCGGTCTTGTCCGGTCCGGAGTCCGCGAGGAAGCGCTCGGTGGAGTTCTGCGCCTGCACGCCGAACTCCATGTGCCACTTGTCGGGGAAGGCGTTGCGGATCGGGTCGGTCTTGGGGTCCCAGTGCGGGTTGCGCACGAGGTCCAGTGACTTGTCGGTCACGTGGCTCTCGATCTGGTACGGACCCGAGGAGAACGGCTTCTTGTCGTACTTCTCCTTGGTGTCCTGCGCCTTGGGCACCACTCCGTAGCCGGTCATGGCCACGGTGAAGTTGAAGTCCGGGTGCGCGCTCTGCAGGTTGAACACGACGGTCTTGTCGTCCGGCGTCTGGATGGCGTCCAGCGACTTGCCCTTGTACGGGCCCTCGTAGGCCTTGCGGTAGTCGCCCTTGACCAGCCACTGCTGGACGTAGGTCGGGCCCTCGGTGATGAACGGGGCGTACAGGCGCTCGACGCTGTACTTGATGTCAGCCGAGGTGATCGGCGTCCCGTCCTGCCACTTGAGGCCGTCCTTGAGCGTGAACTTCCACGTCTTGCCGCCGTCGGTCGTGGTGCCGGTGTCGGTCGCGAGGTCGCCGACGAGCTTGATGCCGTTGGCCTCCTGGCGGTAACCGGTGAGCTGCCGGGTGAACAGCAACGAGACGGTCGAGTTGTAGTTCAGGTAGATGCGACCGGGGTCGAGGTGCGAGAAGTCGTCACGGTCGATCATGTTGACCGTGCCGCCGCTCTTGGAGCCTTCGACAGCGGGGGCCGGGCCGGTGGAATCCGCGGCCGTGCCGACGGTGATCGAGCTGACTTCCTTGTTCTCCAGCTGCTTGGTGGGGGCGTTGCTTCCGCCCGTCGCGACGGGACCGCCGCCACCGCCCTTGGCGCAGCCGGCCAGAGCGAGGGCCCCGGCCGTCAGGATCACCGCCGCTGCGGTCGCCCTCCTGCGTGCGAATCTCATATCGACCTTCCTGATCATTATGCTTGCTGTTCCTGGTCGGCAGGTCAGCGGGGTGGACGGCTCAACGCCGGGTCTTGGGATCGAAGGCGTCCCGCAGGGAGTCTCCGAGGAGGTTGAAGGCGACGACGAAGATCACCATGGATACGCCGGGGAAGACCAGGTAGGTGATGTCCTGGTGGTACACGTTCGAGCCGACCAGGAACATGCGGCCCCAGTCGGGGGTCGGCTCGGTCATGCCGACGCCGAGGAATCCGAGCCCGGCCTCCGCGCCGACGTACAGCGGCAGCGCCAGGGTCGACTGGATGATGATGGGCGTCCAGAGGTTCGGCAGCAGTTCCTTGAAGATGATCCGGCCCGGTGAGGCCCCGGTGACCCTGGCCGACTCGATGAACTCCCGCTCGCGCAGCGAGAGGACCTGCGAGCGCAGGAGGCGGGAGATGGTGGCCCAGCCGAGAACGGTGAGGACCACGCAGATGGAGACGTACCTCAGCCAGACCGGCGTCTCCTGCTCCGGCGACACGAATGCCGCCTCCACCACCGGCAGCATCACGATGAGGAACAACTGCGAGGGGAACGCCAGCAGCGTGTCGATGACCCGGCCGATCACGTAGTCGGTCTTGCCGCCCACGTAGCCCGACCAGATGCCCATCACGACCCCGATGATCGTCGTGATGATCGTGACGATGATGGCGATGGACAGCGAGGTGCGGATGCCGTACACGAGTTGCATGAACACGTCGCGGCCGAGGCCCGGCTCCAGGCCGAACCAGAAGTCGCCGCTGACGCCTCCGTTGGGCGCGATGGGATAGCCGTACTCGTTGAGCAGCCCGGGTGTGTTCTGCCCGTAGGTGGTGTACGGGTCCTTGCCGTACAGCCACGAGATCACGGGGGCGAGGATCGCGACGAGGAAGAAGAACGCGACGACGCAGGCGGACGCCACCCCGGTGCGGTCACGGCGGAAGCGCCGCCACATGAGCTGAGCGGGCGAGCGGCCCACCATAGGGGAGCCGCCCCCGCCGGCCTGCGGGGCCGGGACGGGGTCGAGGGTGGAACCGGCCTCGGTCGCGGCCTTTGAGGGGAGAGTCATTGTGCGGGTGCCACCAGAGATCGATCGCAGTAAATCGTGACTTGAGGGAACCTTGGCAATTTATTACCCGTTGGTCAATGTCCGCGACGCATTCTTTACACGGTTTCGCCGTTCGTTGTGGAATGTCGATCAGGTTGTGTCCGTAAACCCATTGACCTGCGACGATGCCCTGGGACAGACTATCCATTGCATGCAATGTTCATTGTCACGATTTTGTGACACAAGCATGACGTGGCCATGACGAAATCGCCCGATTATTCACCAAGCGCCCAAAAGCGTCGTGATGTTCGCCGCCGGGTGTGGGCGCCGGGCCTGAGGGGTAACCCCTTGCTTACAGGGTCCCCCGGAGGTGGCGCAATGGACCATGGGCTGTTCGGTCCCGAGTCGGTGACATGGCGGGTGATGGGTGAGCCGGTCCAGTTGGTGGGCGGCTTTCGCGCGCTGCTGATGCAGGGCCTGCACCCTCGGGCGATGCGCGGCGTCGTGCAGAACTCCGCGTTGATGGACTCCTCGGAGGCCTGGTCGCGCTTCCTGCGCACCACCGAGTTCGTCCGGGTCCGCACCTACGGCACCCATGCCGAGGTGGCGAAGGCGGGCGCCCGGGTACGCAGGATCCATGCCACGCTGACCGCGTACGACCCCGACCGCGACGAGCGCTTCCGCCTCGACGACCCGCCCGCGCTGCGCTGGGTCCACGTTGGAGAGGTCGACTCCTACCTGACGGTGGCCCGCCGCGCCGGGGTCGCGCTGAGCGACGACGACGCCGACCGGTTCGTGGCCGAGCAGCGCCGGGCGGCCGAGCTCGTGGGCCTGTGCCCAGATGAGGTGCCGGGCTCGGTGGCGGAGCTGAAGGACTACATCGCGGCCGAGCGCCCTGGCCTGTACTTCGTCCCGGAGGCGGCCCACCCTCTGCGCCTGTCGCTCAACGCGCCGCTGCCGCTTCGCCTGGCGGCGCTCAAGCCCGCCTTCCCGCTGGTCACACTGCTCGCCTTCGCGACGCTGCCGCGCTGGGCGCGCAGGCTGTACAGCCTGCCTGCCACGCCGCTGGAAGACCTGTGGGCCACCGCGACGCTGAGGGCCCTGCACTGCGGCACCCACGCGATCCCCGAGTACCTGCGCTACAGCCCCGACGCCCGGCGGGCCCGTCGCCTGATGTCGGCGGCCTGACACGCTCCCTCGGCGGTCCGGGCTCGAACCTTCTGGGGTCTGGTGCCGTCGCGGCCGGCCCTGTGAGGCCGTCACCTGGGGAACGGTCGCCGGAAGCAGGGGACACCCCTACCTAGCAAGCGCTTGGTTTTAGTGGGGGTGCGAGGGTTACGCCGGCTTTGCCACGCATGGCACACTGATAGGCAGAGCAGCGTGCTCCGGGGTCGGTGTAATTCCGAACCGGCGGTGACAGTCCGCGACCCGGCCGAGTCCATCGGCCGGTGGATCCGGTGAAATTCCGGGACCGACGGTGAAAGTCCGGATGGGAGGAAGCGCGCGAGCGTTCGGCGACCCTGTCGCCGGACGCCTCCGTGGTGCGTGTGCCGCACCCGATCCCCCCGGGGCCCGCCGTGGCAATAGAGCTACTGGCGAGTAGGAGGGGCCGGGTGGGCCGACCGGACGTCACCACGTGCCGCGCGACCGGGCGCGCCGCACCTTTCCCTGCCGTTCCCGGCTTGCGCATGCGCGCCACCTGGCCCAGCCCCGTACGAGCCGCCCCACGACGGTCGTACCGGACCGGCCAGTACCCCCGTGCTCGTACGCGTCCTCCTGCCCACGCCCATCTGGGGACTCCCTTGTCCTCCGGAAGACGGGCGGGGCCTCGCGGGTTGCTTCCTCACGCAGGTTCTGATCGGCCCGAGCTCCGGCTCCTCGCCCGGCCGTGTCGCATAAGGAGCATTGATGTTCACTGGAATCGTTGAGGAGCTCGGGGAGCTCGCCGGGGTGGAGGTGTTGCCCGACGCGGCACGCTTCACGATCCGCGGCAAGACCGTCGCCGCCGACGCCCGGCACGGCGAGTCGATCGCGGTCAACGGCGTCTGCCTGACGGTCGTGGACGTCGGCGGCGAGACCTTCACCGCCGATGTGATGAAGGAGACCCTCGACCGCAGCTCACTGGGGTCCCTCACGCCGGGCATGCCGGTCAACCTGGAACGCGCGGTCCGCGCCGACCAGCGCCTCGGCGGCCACATCGTGCAGGGCCATGTCGACGGCACGGGCGAGGTGCTGTCCCGCGAGCCCGCCGAGCACTGGGAGGTCGTGCGGATCTCCCTGCCGGCCGGGCTCGGCCGCTACGTGGTCGAGAAGGGGTCCATCACCGTCGACGGCATCAGCCTGACCGTCGTCAGCGTGGACGCCGCCGAGTTCGCCGTCAGCCTCATCCCCACCACGCTCCAGCTCACCACGCTCGGCTCCAAGCAGCCGGGCGACCCGGTGAACCTCGAGGTCGACATCATCGCGAAGTACGTCGAGAAGCTCATCGGCGCCCGGGACACGGCGTCATGAACTGGACCCAGGCCGGCTTCACCCTGGCCGGCCAGCACGTGCTCTGGATCGACCTCGTCGGCAACGCCTGCGCGCTCACCACCGTGTGGCTGGCCATGAAGCGCACCATCTGGACCTGGCCGGTACAGCTCGTCGGCTCGGTGCTGCTGTTCGTCGCCTCGATCGAGGCGCACATCACCGGCAACGCGCTGAAGCAGGCGATGTTCGGCCTGCTGGCCGTCTACGGCTGGGTCCGCTGGATAGGCGGCACCAAGGACGGCAAGACCCTGCCCGTACGGCCCGGCACCACCGGCGAGCGCCTCACCCTGATCGCGGTCATGGTGGTGGCCACGGGGCTGGTCGCCCTGTTCTTCTCCGCCACGGGCTGGTCGTGGGCGCCCCTGCCCGATGCCTACATCTTCGTCGGAAGCGCGATCGCCACCTACGCCCAGGGCAGGGCGCTGATCGACTTCTGGTGGATCTGGATCGCGGTGGACCTGGTGGGCGTCCCCCTGGCGTTCAGCTCCGGACTCGTGGTGTCCGGCGTGGTGTACGGCGTCTTCTTCGTCATGGTTCTGCTCGGGATCCGCGAATGGCGGCGGCAGTACAGCCGCCGGCTGGAGGTAGTCACAGTATGAGCGACATCACGCTCGACCCCATCGAGCGCGCGATCAACGACATCCGCGAGGGCCGGCCCGTCGTCGTCGTCGACGACGAGAACCGTGAGAACGAGGGCGACATCATCTTCGCCGCGTCCAAGGCCACTCCCGAACTGCTGGCCTTCACGATCCGCTACACCAGCGGCGTGATCTGCGTGCCCATGCTGGGCGAGCACCTCGACCGTCTCGGCCTTCCGCTCATGGTCCACCAGAACCGCGAGCGGCTCCGTACGGCCTACACGATCAGCGTGGACGCCCGTGACGGCGTGAGCACCGGCATCTCCGCCGCCGACCGGGCCAAGACCATCCGTACGCTCGCGGACTCCGCCACCGAGCCGTTCGAGCTGGTGCGCCCCGGCCACATCTTCCCCCTGCGCTACCACGAGGGCGGGGTGATGGCCCGCCGGGGACACACCGAGGCGGCGGTCGACCTCTCGCGGCTGGCCGGCCTCACCCCGGCCGGCGTGCTGGCCGAGATCGTCAACGACGACGGCACGATGGCGCGGCTGCCCGAACTGCGGAGGTTCGCCGACGAGCACGACCTCGCGCTGGTCTCCATCGAGCAACTGACGGAGTACCGCCGCCGCACCGAGCGGGTCGTCACGCGGGTCGCCGTGACCGAGATCCCCAACCGGTACGGCCTGTGGCGCGCGTACGGCTTCGCGAGCGGCATCGACGGCGGCGAGCACATCGCCCTGGTCTACGGAGAGCTCGGGGACGGTGAGAACATCCTCGTACGCGCGCATTCGGAGTGCCTGACCGGGGACGTGTTCGGCTCGCTGCGCTGCGACTGCGGGGTGCAACTCGACCACGCCATGCGGGCCGTCGCCGCCGAGGGCCGAGGCGTCATCGTCTACCTGCGCGGACACGAGGGGCGTGGCATCGGGCTGCTCGCCAAGCTCAGGGCCTACAGTCTTCAGGACAACGGCAGCGACACCGTGGACGCCAACCTGGAGCTCGGCCTTCCGGTGGACGCCCGCGAGTTCTCCAACGCCGGGCAGATGCTGGCCGACCTCGGGGTCAAGTCGGTGCGGGTGCTGACCAACAACCCCGCGAAGCTCCGCGGCCTCGACGGCTACGGCATCAAGGTCCTCGGCCGTGAACCGATGCCGGTGGCGGCCAACGAACACAACATCAAGTACCTCACGGCCAAGCGCGACCGCCTCGGCCACCAGATAGAAGGAGTCCGATGAACCGCCCGGCCCGGCACACCGGCCACGCGCCGCGGCTCCAAGGCGGAGCGGGTGACGCGCGTCGATCGCACGGCGCACCTCCAGCCGATCGGAAGGGGAAGCGATGAGCGGCACCGGACGGCCCCAGGCCACCCCCGTCACCGCCCAGGGGCTGACCGTCGGCATCATCGCGGCCCGCTGGCACGAGCAGATCACCGACCAGCTTCTCACCCGCGCCGAGCGGGCCGTGGAGGACTGCGGCGCGGCCGGCGTCACCGTGCGGGTGGCGGGCTCGCTGGAGATCCCCGTCGTGGCCCAGGCGCTCGCCCGGCGGTGTGACGCGGTGGTCGCGCTCGGTGTGGTCATCCGGGGGGAGACGGCGCACTTCGAGTATGTCTGCGACTCGGTCACTTCGGGACTGACCCGGGTGTCCCTGGACGAGTCGACTCCGGTGGGCAACGGGGTCCTCACGTGTGACAACCTTGATCAAGCCGTCGACCGGGCGGGCCTGCCCGGAAGCCACGAGGACAAGGGTTACGAGGCCACGGTCGCGGCGATCGAGACAGCCCTGGTACTGCGTGAACTGAAGGGATGAGGAATTGCCGCGCCGATCAACCTGCCGCATCCGCCGGGCGGGCAGCCGTGCCTGACAGCGACGTGCCTTCCCTGCCGATCACCTGGCGGCCGCGCCGGGCCAGGATTCTGGCGTACGGCTTCGCCATGGTGATGATCGTGGGTTCGATCGTGCTCGCCGTGCTCCTCCCTCCGCCGTTCAAGCTCCCCGACAGGATCGGTCTGGTCGCCTTCGGGTGCCTGGTCGCCTTCATCCTTCACCTGCTCGGACGGCTCCGGGTCGAGGCCGACGAGGGCGGGATCACCGTGGTCAACGCCGTACGCGTCCACCGCTACGAATGGCCGGAGGTCCTCGGCGTATCCCTGCCGGAGGGGGAGCCGTGGCCCAAACTCGACCTGGCCGACGGCTCCAGCGTGGGAGCCATGGGCATCCAGGGCACCGAGAAGGCCCGCTCCCAAAAGGCCGTGGGCGAACTCCGCGCCCTCATCCACCACTACGGCGAGGCCCCCGACCGGCGCTAGCCGGTGGGTCAGGGGGTCGGGTTCAGCCGCCCGCCGTTACCGGCGACGGCATGCGACCTGACACCTCTCACGTGGGTTCGGGAGGGGGGTAACGGCTCTTGCGGCGCGATTCGGCCGCGGACTGTTCCTCCAGTTGGCGGACCAGGTCTTCCAGGTCGTCGGCGCCCAGCACGTTGGACACGCCGAACCCCGCGGCGGCGGTGGACCAGGGATGGCGCCGGTAGGCCACCCACCCCCCGTAGAAGTCCACGATCTCCCACGTATTGCCGTAGCTCCGCTGGACCTGCGCGAGCGTCAGGCCGTTCGCGTTCATCGGACGTGTGCCGTGTCCCCGGAGTGTGTGGTCGGCCTTCCTGGCTTCCCGGAGGGACGGCGCGGCGCATGGAATCGGGCGGCGTGCGTGGGGGCCACTAGGAAAGCTTCCCTTCGTCGGAACCTGAGTTGAGATCGTTTGCAGTACGCGGCGATCCCCGTTCAGAGGTGAATCGTATCCGGGACGTCTACGGATGACTTACCGGCGCATTATTTCCATTGACCCGCGCAATTCCCGTCAACGCAGGGGCAAATGCCCATAAAGGCGACATATTACCCTTGAATCGCTTAAGTAATAGATAGCCATTCAAACTATCTCACGCATTAGCCGGGCATGTCACGCCGAGTAGATATGTTCCTTACTTCGGGAGTCTTTAGCCGAAGCTCGCTCGTTCACCGATCACGATGGGGAACCGGTGAAGCGTGAGGCGCAATGACAATCGTCACCACACTCGGTGCGGTCACGGAGAACGATTCGAGTCCAGTCGGCATAGCGGGTGCCGTCGCCTTTCTGGCGAGCCTGATATCGGTGTACATCGGGTGGCATCAACTGGTCGTGGCGAGGAAACAGCTGGCGACGAGCAAGACGGAGGCGCCCCCCTACCGGCGCACGCCGAACTCGCGTGTGGGGGGCTTCGGGTGGTTCGCCATGTTCGGGGCGTGGATCCTCATGATCCTCGTGGTGACCTTCGGCAGGGAGATGGGGATCACGGCCGACACCTGGGCCTACAAGCTGGGCGCCTTCGTCGCGCTCGCCGTCGGGGTCGGCAACGTCTTCGTCGGGTTGTTCGAGGGCGGCCAGTACGGGTGTTTCGCCCATCTGATTCTGCTCGGCGTCCAGTTCCTCGCCATCGTCGTCGCGATGGACATGCTCGATTGGGTGTCCGCGCCTGATGTCGTGCGAGGAATCCTCTCCTTCACGAAGAAGTCGCTGGAACACCTCGCCGACCCCGGCGCCTGAGGGAAGCAAGGGGTCTTACGGCGCACGGATATCCCGCCGGAAGCACCGGCGGGATATCCGTCGCCCCGGAACTCGGCTCCCCGGAAGCCGCGGGTCCTCAATGCTCGAAAGCCGAGAAATCCGGCAAAAACCCCGGAACGGGCAGGAGAAAGCACCGACGCTCCCGACCCGGTGCTCAACGGCGGATCACGCGCTGAGGCGGGCCAGTCCTTCCGCACGGTCCAGGACGCCCCGCCGCCGCAGTTCCGGTAGCACTCCCTCGCCGAACCAGTAGGCCTCCTCCAGGTGCGGGTAGCCGGACAGGACGAACTCGGTGATGCCGTGGCCGGCGTACTCCTCGATGAGGTCGGCGACCTCGCTGTGGCCGCCGACGAGCGCCGTTCCCGCGCCTCCGCGCACGAGCCCCACGCCCGCCCACAGGTTCGGGTAGACCTCCAGGTCGTGGACGCTTCCGCCGTCGCGCCGGTAGCCCTCGTGCAGGGCGAGCATTCGCTTCTGCCCGACGGAGTCGCTGCGCCCGAGCGTCTGCTGCGCGGTGCGGATGTCGGCGGGGTCGATCGCGGAGAGCAGGCGGCCAGCCTCCGCCCATGCCTCCTCGGAGGTGTCGCGCGTGATGACGTGCAGCCGGATGCCGAATCTGAGCGTCCGTCCCTGCTCGGCGGCGAGGCCGCGTACCCACGCGATCTTCTCGGCCACCTGGGCGGGTGGCTCGCCCCAGGTCAGATAGGTCTGGACGTGCCGGGCCGCGACGGTCCCCGCCGCCGCGGACGAGCCGCCGAAGTACAGCTCGGGCGCCGGGTCGGGCCGCTCGGCGACCGTGGCGCCCTCCACCTGGTAGTGGGCGCCGGTGAAGTCGTACGGCGTGCCGCTCCACGCGCCGCGCACGATCGACAGGAACTCGTCGGTGCGCGCGTACCGCTCGTCTTTGGACAGGAAGTCGCCGAAGCGGCGCTGCTCGGTGGTCTCGCCGCCGGTGACGACGTTGAGCAGCAGGCGCCCGCCGGAGATGCGCTGGTAGGTGGCGGCCATCTGGGCGGCCAGGGTGGGGGAGACGAACCCCGGCCGGAAGGCGACGAGGAACTTCAGGCGCGTGGTCTGCTGGGTCAGCGCGGCGGTGACCAGCCAGGCGTCCTCGCACCACGTGCCCGTCGGCGTGAGCACCGCCTCGAATCCGAGTTGCTCGGCCGATCGGGCGATCTGGCCGAGGTAGTCGATGGAGGGCGGCCGGTAGGCGCTAGCGGTGGCGCGTCCGTGCCCGCGCTGCAGGCCGTGTCCGCCCCCGACGATCGAGCGGCTGTCTCCGGAGGTGGGCAGGAACCAGTGGAACTTCAAAGCCATGGTCAGGCGTCCTTCGTGACGATGTCGTTGAACCTGCGGTCGGCGAAGTCGGCGAACGCGACCTTCCCCGGGATCAGCCCTTCGGCGGTGAAGGCGTCGGCCATCTCCTGCTCCGAGGCGATGAGCGCCTCGTCGATCGGCACCGGGGTGGTGGTCCGGTTGGCGGCGGCGGCCGTGGTGACCTCGATCGGCAGGCCGGTCTCCTTCGCCCACACCCTGGCCCACTCGGCCTGGTGGGTGTTGGCCCAGAGCTTGGCGCGCTGGAGGCGGCTCAGGTAGTCGCGGATGGCCTCCGCCTTGGCGGTGTCGGCGAGCGCGGCCTGCCCGGCGACCTGGAAGGCGTAGCCGTTGACGTAGTCCTTGCCGTTGACCAGCACCTTGGCGTTGTTCCGCAGCAGGGCCTGCGAGGTGTACGGGTCCCAGATGGCCCAGGCGTCGATCTGCCCCGCGCTGAAGGCCGCGAGCGCGTCGGCGGGCTGCAGGTAGTTCACCGTGATGTCCTTGAAGGTGAGGTTCTCCTTCTTCAGCACGGCGAGCAGGTGGTAGTGCGCCGAGCTGCCCTTGGCGACCGCGACTCGCCTGCCCTTGAGCGCGGCGGGTGAGGTGAGCGTCGATCCGGAGGGCACCACGATGGCCGACCCGGCGACGCTCTGCCGCTCGGCCGCCACCACGGCGATCTTCGAGCGCGCCGCCGCCGCGAAGATCGGCGGGGTGTTCCCCACCCCGCCGAGGTCGACTCCTCCGGCGTTGACGGCCTCCAGCAGCGGCGGGCCGGAGGTGAACTGCGCCCAGGTGACCTTGTACGGCAGCTTGCCGAGCTCGCCGGCGGCGGTGAGCAGCACCTGGGAGCCGGCCTTCTGGTCGCCGATCCGCAGGGTCACCTCCGCGGTCCCGGACGCCTCGCCCGTGGCGGGTCCGCCCGCCGAAGCGCCTCCGCAGGCGGTCAGCACCGCCGCCAGCCCCAACGCCGCTACCATCCGGACGACCTTGCCGATCATCGTCTTCCCTTCGGGGTCATGCCGTGCGTACGTCATCGGCGTCTCCGGTCACTCCGAGCACGGTGAGCAGGCGCGTGCGCAGGGACACCAGCTCGGGATGGTCGCGGTGGCGGGGCCGGGCCGCGGTGACGGCGGCCTCGTAGGCGATCCGGCCGCCGTCCAGGACGAGCACGCGGCTCGCGAGGAGCAGCGCCTCGTCGACGTCGTGGGTGACCAGCAGTACGGCCGGGCGGTGCACGGTCCAGAGCTGGACCACCAGCTGGTGCACGGTGATGCGGGTGAGCGCGTCCAGCGCGCTGAACGGCTCGTCGAGCAGGAGCAGCTCCGGCTCCCTGACCAGCGCGCGGGCGAGGCTGGCACGCTGCGCCTCGCCGCCCGACAGCGTCAGCGGCCAGGCGCCCGCCCGTTCGGTCAGCCCGACCTCCGCGAGCGCCCGGCGGGCGCGTTCGCCGGCGTCCGGTACGGCGAGGCCGAGCGTGATGTTGGACCCCACGCGTTTCCAGGGCACCAGGCGCGGCTCCTGGAAGGCGACGGCCACCGAGCCGGTCACCTCCAGCCGGCCCTCGACGTCGCGGTCGAGCCCGGCGAGGGCGCGCAGCAGCGTCGACTTGCCCGACCCGCTCCTGCCGAGGAGGGCGATGAACTCCCCGCCCTCGATGTCCAGGTCCAGCCCGTCGAGGACGACGCGGTCGCCGAACCGCCGGGTCAGGTCCCGGACCCCGGCTACGCGCTGAGAAAGCCGCGCCGCCACGAGAGCGCCCTCCGTTCCAGTAGCCGTACGACGGCGTCGGTGAGCAGGCCGAGCGCGCTGTAGACGAGCAGGCCGACCACGATGACGTCCGTGCGGAGGAACTCCCGCGCGTCGTTGATCATGAAGCCGAGCCCGGCGTCCGCGTTGACCTGCTCGGCCACGATGAGCGCGAGCCAGGCCACGCCGAGGCTCTGCCGGAGCCCGACCAGCGTCTGCGGGAGCGCCCCCGGCAGCACGATGTGGCGGACCAGGGCGGTACGGCTGAGTTTCAGGGTGCGTGCCAGCTCCGCGAGCTTTCCGTCGACCCCTCGGATGCCCGCGAAGGTGTTGAGGTAGAGCGGGAACGAGACGGCCAGGGCGACCAGGGCCACCTTGGGGGTCTCGCCGATGCCGAACCACAGGATGAACAGCGGGATCAGCCCGAAGAACGGCAGCGCGCGGAGCATCTGCATGATGGGGTCGACGGCGTGCTCGCCGGCCCGGCTCAGCCCGGCGACCAGCGCGAGGAGCACGCCGCAGAGCCCGCCGAGCAGGAACCCTGCGGCGACCCGCTGGATCGAGACGGCTATGGCCGTGGGAAGCGTGCCGTCGGTGAGCAGGTCGACGGTGGTGGCGGCGATCGTGGTGGGCGCGGCGAGCAGGCGTTCGGGCAGCAGCCCGGTGGCGCTGGCGGCCTGCCAGATCACGACGACGGCCAGCGGGCTGAGCCACCGCCGCCACGCCGTGGACCGGGCCGGCGTACGGGCGGACGGAGGGCGCGGTGGGCGATCACGTATGTCCGGCGGGCCGGCGGGCCGGATGGGCTCGCGTGCCGCCTGAACGTCCAGTGCGGGGGAGGGCATGGAAGGACCTCGCAGGGGTTGTCGCGTGCGGCGTCACCCGAATAATTGCCGCTATTACCTACCAAGTCAATAGGTTTTTCCTGCTCTTCGTTCCCGGTTCCCTTTGGCGATTTCAGCCACAGCCGTGTGACACCGGTGACGCGTAACCTGAGGGGGTGTGGCACAGGACGCTCCGGACCTCTGACATCGAAACCCCAGGCAGGCTCGCCGAACTGCTCGACGAGCACGCCTACCTGGCGGACCAGGGGCTGGCGACGGCGTGCTTCCTCGCGCTGCGCATGGGCCGGCCGCTGTTCCTGGAGGGGGAGGCGGGTGTCGGCAAGACCGAGCTGGCCAAGACGCTCGCCGCGGTCCTCGGCGCGCCGCTCATCCGCCTGCAGTGCTACGAAGGGCTCGACGCGGCCCAGGCGCTCTACGACTGGGACTTCGCCCGCCAGTTGCTGCACCTCAAGGCCGCCGAGGCCACCGGCGCCACCGACGCCGCGCGCCTGGAGGGCGAGCTGTACGACCGGCGGTTCCTGATCGCGCGCCCGCTGCTCAAGGCGCTGGAGACCCAGCCGAGCGTGCTGCTGGTCGACGAGATCGATCGTGCCGACGACGAGTTCGAGGCGTTCCTGCTGGAGGTGCTGTCGGACTTCACGATCTCCATCCCCGAGCTCGGCACGATCAGCGCCAAGACGCCTCCGGTCGTGGTGGTGACCTCCAACCGCACCCGCGACGTCCACGACGCGCTCAAGCGCCGGTGCCTGTACCACTGGCTGGAGCACCCGGCGTTCGACCGCGAGGTCGCCATCCTGCTCCGGCGGCTGCCCGAATGCACCGAGACCCTCGCCGGCCAGGTTGCCCGCGCCGCCGGGCGCCTGCGTTCCGCCGGCCTGATCAAGCCGCCGGGGGTCGCCGAGACCCTCGACTGGACCGAGGCCCTGCTCACGCTGGGCGCCCGCGATCTCGACCCCGGCCTGGCCGCGACGACCCTCGGCGCGGTGCTGAAGTACCGCGAGGACCAGGAGGCCGTGCTGAAGAACGGGCTCCTCCACCATGCGTGACCTCACCGCGACGATGACCGGTTTCGCCCGCACGCTGCGGGCGGCCGGGGTCGCGGCCGACCACGAACGCACCCAGAACCTCCTGCGCGCCGCGGGCCACCTCGACGTGACCGATCGCGACGCGGTCTACTGGGCCGGCCGCCTCACCCTGTGCTCCGGCCCGGACGACCTCCCGCGGTACGACCGGTGCTTCGCGGCCTACTTCGGCGGCGAGCGGCCGCGCGCCGGCCGTACGGCCCCGCCCGTCGTGACCGTCACCCGGCACACGGTGTCCCTGGACGCCGCGGGGCCGCGAGAGGCCGGGGACGACGAGGCGCTGCCCGCCACCGCGAGCCGCACCGAGGTGCTCAGGCAGCGCGACGTCGCCCGCATGACCCCCGCCGAGCTCGCCGAGGTCCAGCGCCTGCTGTCGATCCTGCGCATGCGGCGGGAGTCGCGCAGGTCCCGCCGGTTCGCCCCGGCCCATCGCGGGCGGCTCGACGCCCGCCGCACCATCAGGGAGACCCTGCGGCGGGGCGGCGAGACCTCCCGCCTGCGCCGCAGGAGGCACCGGGTACGGCCGCGGCGCGTCGTGCTGCTGGTCGACGTCAGCGGCTCGATGGCCCCCTACGCCGACACGCTGCTGCGGTTCGCCCACGTGCTGGTCCGGTGCGAGCCGCGCGCCACCGAGGTGTTCAGCGTCGGCACCCGGCTCACGCGGGTCACCGCCGAACTGCGCCACCGCGACGCGGGCACGGCGATGCGCGAGGTGTCGGCGGCCATCCCCGACTGGAGCGGGGGCACCCGGCTCGGCGAGGAGCTGAAGGAGTTCATCGACCGGGGGTCCGGCGCCAGGGGCGCCATCGTCGTGATCGCCTCCGACGGGTGGGAGCGCGGCGACCCCTCCCTCCTCGGCCGCCAGATGGCCCGGCTGTCACGGCTCGCCCACCGGGTGATCTGGGTGAACCCCCACAAGGGCCAGGAGGGCTACCAGCCGCTCACCGGCGGTATGCGCGCGGCCCTGCCGTACGTTGGAGCCTTCGTCGCCGGGCACAGCCTGGCCGCGTTCGAGGAGCTCGCTGAGAGGCTGTCCCATGCGTGATGTGTTGTCGCAGATCCTGCGCTGGTGGGAGGCGGGCGAGCGGTTCGGCCTCGCCACGGTGGTCAACACCTTCTCCAGCGCGCCCCGGCCGCCCGGCGCCTCCATGGCCGTGCTCGGGGAAGAGGCGGTCGGCAGCGTGTCGGGCGGCTGCGTGGAGGGCGCGGTGTACGAGCTCGCGCGACGGGTCGTGGAGGAGGGCCGCCCCGTCCTGCAGAGGTACGGCGTGAGCGATGACGACGCCTTCTCCGTCGGCCTCACCTGCGGCGGCATCATCGACATCCTGGTCGAGCCGGTGTCGAGAGACGGCTTCCCCGAGCTGGGGGAGATCGCCGAGTCGGTGCGGCGGCAGGAGCCGGTGGCCGTGGCGACGATCCTGTCCGAGCCGGGGCGCGCGGGCGCGCGCCGGGTGATCTGGCGCGACCGCGTGGCGGGCTCGCTGGGAGTGCCGAGGCTCGACGCCGCCGTCGACGACGACGCGCGCGGCATGCTGGCCCAGGGGCTGACGGGCGTGCGCCGATACGGTCCCGAGGGCGAGCGGCGGCTGGACGACCTGCCGGTCTTCGTCCAGTCCTTCGCCCCGCCGCCGCGGATGCTGGTCTTCGGCGCCATCGACTTCGCCGCGGCGGTCGCCAGGATCGGCAAGTTCCTCGGCTACCACGTCGTGGTGTGCGACGCCCGGCCGGTGTTCGCGACGGCCAAGCGCTTCCCGGACGCCGACGAGGTGATCGTGAAGTGGCCGCACGACTACCTGTCCACCGCCCACGTCGACGAGCGCTCGGTGATCTGCGTGCTCACCCACGACCCGAAGTTCGACGTGCCCCTGCTGGAGGTGGCGCTGCGCACCGGCGCGCGATACGTCGGCGCGATGGGCTCCCGCCGCACCCACGCGGACCGGCTCGAACGGCTGCGCGAGGCCGGGCTGAGTGAGGACGAGCTGGCGCGGCTGCGCTCGCCGATCGGCCTCGACCTGGGCGCGAGAACCCCTGAGGAGACGGCGGTGTCGATCGCCGCCGAGCTGATCCAGCTCCGCTGGGGCGGATCGGCCCGGCCGCTCACCGAGACCAGCGGGCGCATCCACGGGCACGACCCGGCGGAGGAGGCCGGGGGAGGGGGCGCGTGAACGTGACCAGCGGATCCGGATGCGCCGGGCTGCTGCTCGCGGCCGGGCGGGGCGAGCGGCTCGGCACCCCCAAGGCGGCCGTCCGGTTCGGGGGGGAGCTGCTGGTCGACCGGGGAGCGCGCCTGCTCCACGAAGGCGGCTGCCATCCGGTCGTGGTGGTCCTTGGAGCCGTCACCGTGCAGGTCCACGGCGCCGTGGCCGTGCGCAACCCCGATTGGGCGACGGGGATGGGATCGTCCCTGCGCGTCGGGCTGGACGCGGTGCCCCTCGCCGCCCAGGCCGTCGTGATCGCCCTCGTCGACCAGCCCCTCATCGGGGCGGAGGCCGTACGACGCCTGATCGAGGCGAGGAAGGGCGGCGCGGCGGTGGCGGTGGCGACCTACGGCGGCGCCATGCGCAACCCCGTGCTGATCGGCAGGGAGCACTTCGGCGAGGTGGGCAGGCTCGCGGTCGGAGACGTGGGGGCGCGCCCCTTCCTGCGGGCGCACCGGGACCTGGTCACGCCGGTTCCCTGTGACGACGTGGGCGACCCGTCCGACATCGACACCGTGGACGACCTCCTCCGGCTCTCCGGCCGCGAGGAGGCACCGGCGTCACCTGGGGTTGGCCCCGGCGAGGCGACTCGGTAGCCTTGCCTCACACTGACTGGAACAACATTCGGTTCGCCTTGGACGGAAGGACGCGGGATGCGCATCGGCATGGCCCTGAACTACGCCGGAGGCTTCAAGGAGACCGTGGCGGAGCTGGCCGACTACGAGAACGCCGGTCTCGACATCGTGTTCGTCGCCGAGGCTTACAGCTTCGACGCCGTGAGCCAGATGGGGTACATCGCCGCGAGGACCGAACGGGTGCAGATCGCCTCGGGCATCCTGCCGATCTACTCGCGCACGCCCACACTGCTCGCCATGACCGCCGCGGGCATGGACTACGTCTCCGACGGCCGCTTCGTGCTAGGCCTCGGCGCGTCCGGCCCGCAGGTGATCGAGGGCTTCCACGGCGTGCCGTACACCGCCCCGCTGGGCCGCACCCGCGAGGTGATCGAGATCTGCCGCAAGGTGTGGCGGCGCGAGCGCCTGACCTACGAGGGCAGGCACTACACGCTGCCCCTGCCCCCCGGCCAGGGCACCGGCCTCGGCAAGCCCCTCAAGCTGATCAACCACCCCGTGCGCCCGCGCGTCCCCATCGTGATCGCGGCCATCGGCCCGAAGAACGTCGAGCTGACCGCCGAGCTGGCCGAGGGCTGGGAGCCGATCTTCTACGTGCCGGAGAAGGCCGCCGACGTGTGGGGCGCCTCGCTGGCGGCGGGCAAGGCCAGGCGCGACGAGGAGCTGGGCGAGCTGGACGTCATCGCCCAGGCCACCCTGGCGATCGGGGACGACGTCTCCGGTCTCCTGGAGCTCGGCAGGCCGATGGCGGCGCTCTACATCGGCGGCATGGGCGCCAAGGGCAAGAACTTCTACAACGACCTCGCCCGGCGCTACGGCTACGAGAAGGAGGCCGAACAGATACAGGACCTCTACCTCGAGGGCAAGAAGGACGAGGCCGCGGCGCTCGTCCCCATGGAGTTGCTGGAGAAGATGTCGCTGGTCGGGTCCGAGGGGTTCGTCCGCGACCGCATCGCGGCCATGAAGGAATCCGGGGTCACCACGATCAACGTCGCGCCGATCGCCGGCACCCATCAGGAACGCCTCAAGCTCATCGAGAAGATCAAGGATCTGGCCGCCTGACCCACGGCCGTCCCGCGCTCACCCGCCTCCCGTGCGGCCGGTACGTACTGCGCGGCCTTTGCGGCCTTTGCGGCCTTTGCGGTCCTCAGGGGGTACCTGGAGGCCCGATCGGGGACGTACGAGCAGGTGCGGTCAGGGTGCGAGGCAGGCGGTGAAGATGGCCGTCAGCCGGTCCTCCAGGTAGGCGGGGTCGGCGTCGCGCAGCGACTCGGCGCCGAGGACGCGGCGGAGGGACCCTCCGCCGAGGATCACCGACGTCGCGAGCAGCGCGCGTTCCTCGGCCCTCGGCCCGCTCAGGCGCGCGGCGAGCGGTCCCGCGAGGGCCGACTCCACCCGGTCGCGGAGCACCGCCCTGATCTCCGGGCCGCTGCCCGCGCGGTCGATCACCCGAACGATCGGGTCCGAGGCCCCCGCGCTGAGCCGGTGGGCCATGTGCGCGGCCAGCCTCTGCGGCAGCTTCGCCGGATCGCCCTCGATGACGGACTCCATCGCCGACTCGCTGACCAGCACCTCCGCGAACAACTGGGCCTTCGACCCGAAGTAGCGGTTGATCAGCGCCACATTGGCCCCGGCCGTGGCGGCGATCATCCGCACGGTCACGTGGTCGTACCCGTGCTCGGCGAACAGGTGCCGGGCCGCCGTGAGAAGCCGGCGCCTCGTGGCCTCGCGGTCCCGAACCTGCGACGAATCCGTCACTTATACCCCATTTCTCCTTATGTGACGCAGTGTAGTGGTTTGACAGGTAAACAAGCGCCTACTACAAAGAGTTGGTAAAGCGGTGATGTCGGGGGGTCTTTGGTGGTAGTGCAGGGGGAGGCCCAGGCGGAGTCGCACGGCGATCCGGGGGCGCGGCGGACCTACACCCACATCGAGATCATGAAGATCATGTCAGGGCTGCTGCTCGCCCTGCTGACGTCCATGATCTCCACGTCCGTGGTCGCCACCGCCCTGCCCACGATCGTCGGCGAGTTCGGCGCCCAGGAGCAGCTCTCCTGGGTCGCGAGCGCCACGCTGCTGACGATGACGGCCTCCACCCCGCTGTGGGGCAAGCTGTCCGACCTGTTCGGGCGCAAGCGCATGTTCCAGCTCGCCCTCGGGCTGTTCGTCGCCGGGTCCATGGTCGCCGGGCTCTCGCAGAGCATGGGCATGCTCATCGCCGCCCGCGCCGTGCAGGGCCTCGGGACCGGCGGCCTGTCGGCGCTCACCCAGGTCATCCTCGGCGACGTGGTGGAACCGAGGGAGCGGGGCCGCTATTCGGGCTACATCGGCGCGGTGTTCGGCGTCTCCACCGTCGGAGGACCCCTGGTGGGCGGTTTCCTCGTCGACACCTCGTGGCTCGGCTGGCGCTGGTGCTTCTACGTCTGCGTCCCGCTGGCGATCGTGGCGTTCGCCGTCATCCAGAGGGTGCTCCGCTTCGACCACGACCCGCGGGACGCCCGGATCGACTGGTGGGGGGCCTTCACCCTCACCGGGGGAGCGTCCGCGCTGATGCTGCTCCTGTCCTTCGGCGGCCACGAGTTCGCGTGGAACTCCCCGTGGACCTACGGGCTGGGCGGGGTCGTGCTGGTCCTGTTCGGCCTGTCGATCATGGCCGAGCGGCGCGCCGCCGACCCGATCCTGCCGCCCAGGCTCGTCCGCGACCGTACGTTCGTGCTGGCGGGCGCGGCGTCACTGCTGGTGGGCGTCTCGATGTTCGGCATCCTGATCTACCTGCCGCAGTACCTGCAGATCGTCAAGGGCATGAGCCCGACCATGTCCGGCATCATGACGACCCCCCTGGTCGTCAGCCTCCTGGTCTCCTCGGTGGGCTGCGGGCGGATCGTCACCCGTACGGGCCGGTGGAAGATCTTCCCGGCGGCGGGCCTGCTGCTGGTCGCCACCGGCATGGCAGTGCTCTCCCTGCTGCACAGCGACTCCGGCCACTGGGTCATCGGCGCCGCCATCGCCATCGTCGGCACGGGCATGGGGCTCACGATGCAGGTGCTCATCCTGGCCGCGCAGAACGCCGCCCAGCCCCGGGACATGGCCGTGACCACCTCCGGGATCTCCTTCTTCCGCAACCTCGGCGGCGCGGTCGGGGTGGCCGCCCTGGGCGCCGTCCTGGCCAACCGGGTCAGGGACGAGATGTCCGGAATGCTGGCGGCGGCCCACCTCGCGGTGCCCGGCGGCGAAGGGCTGAGCCTCGGCACCCCCGAGGCCATCGGCCGGTTGCCCCCGGCCATCCAGCACATCGTGATCGAGGCCTTCACCCGGGCCATGCAGTCGGTGTTCCTCGCGTCGGTGCCCGCGGCCGTGCTCGGTTTCGTCGCGGTGCTGTTCCTGCGCGAGCTGCCGCTGCGCTCGTCCCGCACCGGCGAAGGCGCCGGCAGCGATGGCGGCACCGGCCGGGTCGCGTGACCGCGCCGTATGCGCGCCGGAGCCGGGCCGCGACCGGCAGGGGCAGGCCGTACAGTCGGGACCATGTCCGTCATGCATGAATCCCGGCGTGCCCGGCTCGCCGCCCTGCTGGCCGCCAACGACGTGGACGCGCTGCTGGTCACCCGGGGCGTCAACGTTCGCTACCTGACCGGCCTGGTCAGCACGAACGCCGCCGTGCTCGTGCGGGACGACGCGTCCGCGGTGCTGGCGACCGACTCCCGCTACATCGAGACGGCGCGCCGGGTCTGCGACGGCATCGAGGTCATGGAGCAGCGGGACGCGGCCGGCGCCCTTGTGAAGATGGCGCGGCGTCCCGGCATCGAGGCGCATGACATGTCCGTGGCCCTCTACCGGCGTCTCGGCGGCGAGCCCGCGGCCCTCGACGGCATCGTGGAGCTCCTGCGCGTGGTGAAGGACGAGTCCGAGATCGACGCCCTGCGCACCGCCTGCGACCTGACCGACCGGGCCTTCGCCGACGTGGTCGCCACGATGGTCCCGGGCATGACCGAGAAGCGGATCGCCCAGGCGCTGGAGTCGCGCATGGTGGAGCTCGGCGCCGACAAGCCGGCCTTCGACTCCATCGTGGCGAGCGGGCCGAACGGCGCGGTTCCCCACCACTCCCCGTCCGACCGGCCCGTCGAACGGGGAGATCTGGTCACCATGGACTTCGGGGCGCTGTACGAGGGCTACCACGCGGACATGACCAGGACCGTCGCCATGGGAGAGGTCTCCGGCTGGCAGCGTGAGCTGTACGACCTGGTCCGCGAGGCGCAGCGGGCCGGGCGGCACGCCCTTGTGCCGGGAGCCTGCACCGAGGAGGTGGACGCCGCGGCCCGCGACGTGATCAAGGACGCCGGATACGGCGAGCACTTCGGGCACGGCCTCGGTCACGGTGTCGGCCTGGAGATCCACGAGGATCCGTTCCTGCGTCCTGCGGGTGCCGGTAGACTTGAGGATCGGGTTCCGATCACCGTCGAGCCCGGCGTCTACCTGCCAGGCAGGGGCGGCGTCCGGATCGAGGACACTCTCGTGACGCGCGCCGACGGTCCGGAGCTCCTCACCCGCACGACAAAGGAGCTGCTGATCCTGTAGGCAGGACGGCGGCCGGGCGACGCGCGACCAAGACGACGCAGGAGAGAACGAGTGGCGACGACCAACGACCTAAAGAACGGCCTGGTGCTCAAGCTCGACGGCGGTGAACTCTGGACGGTGGTGGACTTCCAGCACGTCAAGCCGGGTAAGGGCGGCGCCTTCGTGCGCACCAAGCTGAAGAACGTGCTGTCCGGCAAGGTCGTCGACAAGACCTTCAACGCCGGCGTCAAGGTCGAGGTGGCCAACGTCGACAAGCGTGAGATGCAGTACTCCTACATGGACGGCGACGACTTCGTCTTCATGGACACCGAGACCTACGACATGCTGCACGTCTCGCGGCCCACCGTCGGCGACGCGGCCAACTACCTGCTGGAGAACACCCTCGCCACCGTCGCGGTGAACGAGGGCAACGTCCTGTACATCGAGCTTCCGGCGGCCGTCGAGCTGACGATCGCCCAGACCGAGCCGGGCCTGCAGGGCGACCGCTCCACCGGCGGCACCAAGCCCGCCACGCTGGAGACCGGCGCCGAGGTCAAGGTGCCGCTCTTCATCACGACCGGCGAAAAGGTGAAGGTCGACACTCGCACCGGCGAGTACCTCGGCCGGGCCTGAGGTGTCCGCTCGGGGAAAGGCGCGCAGGCGCGCACTGGACATCCTGTTCGAGGCCGAGCTGCGGGGCGAGCCCCCGGCGAGCGTGCTCGCGGAGCGGATCGAGCGGGCCGAGCCACCGGTCAACGAGTACACCTCGACGCTGGTCGAGGGGGTGAACCGGCACCGGGCGCGGATCGACGAGCTGATCTCGACCTACGCCGAGGGCTGGACCCTCGACCGCATGCCGGCCGTCGACCGCAACCTGTTACGGGCCGGCACCTACGAGCTTCTGTGGGTGGCGGACGTCCCCGAGGCGGTCGTCATCAGCGAGTGGGTCCATCTCGCCTCTGAGCTGTCGACCGACGAGTCCCCGCAGTTCGTCAACGGGTTGCTGGCCCGCTTCAAGCAGCTCAAGCCCTCCCTCGCCCTCTGACCCCGCTCGTGGACCGACCGGGTGGCCCGGACCCGGAAGGGTCCGGGTAATCAGCGGGCATGCCGCCGGCACGACGTAGGCTGGGCCCGACCGACATGCTTCAAGGAGGCGAGCTGAAGTTGCGCACCGAAGGCGCCACACGCCAGGCGGCCACCTCTCCGGCCGTGCGCACGGCCGTGGTGTGGGACGCGCTCAGAGCCGCGCTGGCCGAGCGGGTGGGGGCCACCGGGCGTGAGCGGCTCGACATCGTCGACGCCGGAGGCGGCACCGGCGGGTTCGCCGTGCCGCTCGCCGAGCTGGGCCACGCGGTCACCGTCGTGGATCCCAGCCCCGACTCGCTCGCGGCCCTGGAGCGTCGGGCCGCCGAGGCGGGCATGAGCGTCAAGGGCATCCAGGGCGACGCCGCCGACCTGCGCGACCTGCTCGAGCCGGACAGCGCCGACCTGGTGCTCTGCCACAGCGTCCTCGAATACGTCGAGGATCCCGAGCGTGCGCTGGCCGCCGTCGCGGGCCTGCTGAGGCCCGGCGGCGTCGTCAGCGTGCTCGCGGCCAACCCGGTCGCCACGGCGATCCACCGCTCGCTCTCCGGGCACTTCGACGAGGCGCGGCAGGCGCTGGCCGACCCCGCGGGCAGGTGGGGCGAGCAGGATCCGACGCCCCGCCGGTTCAGCGGCGAGGCCCTCGCCGGGCTGCTGTCGGCCGCCGGGTTCACGCCTGGAGAGGCGAGAGGCGTGCGCGTCTTCGCCGACCTGGTGCCGGGCCGCCTGCTCGACGGGGAGCCGGGGGCGGCGCGGGCGCTGATCGCGCTGGAGCAGGCCGCCGCGGCTCATCCCGTGCTCCGGGACATCGCCACCCAGCTCCACGTGCTCGGTCACCGGTGACCGCCGCCGATGGATGTCACCGGAAGCCACTGGTAGAACGCATGTTCGGTTAGGATTGTCCTGTGTCGCGCAAGCAGGTTATGCGGTCGGAGTCACGGCAGGGCCGTGTCCCGGGCCCGGCGCCGCTTGCCGACGACACCGGCTGCCCGATCCTCCATGTCGACATGGACGCCTTCTTCGCCAGCGTCGAGCTGCTCGAGCGTCCTGAGCTGAAGGGCACCCCGGTGATCATCGGGGCCACGGGCGCTCGCGGGGTGGTGCTCAGCGCCACCTACGAGGCGCGCCGGTTCGGCGTGCACTCGGCGATGCCGATGACGCGCGCCCGGCGCCTCTGCCCGCACGCCGTGATCATCCCGCCCAGCCACGGGAAGTACTCCGAGGTCTCCAAGGGCGTGATGGAGATCTTCGCCTCGATCACCCCCGAGGTCGAGCCGATCGCCTCCGACGAGGCCTTCCTCGACGTGGGCGGGGCCCAGCGCAGGCTGGGGTCGCCCGCCGCGATCGCCGCGCTGATCCGCGCCCAGGTCGCCGACCGCCACGGCATCACCTGCTCGGTGGGCGTGGCGAGCAGCAAATTCGTGGCCAAGCTCGCCTCCCGCCACTGCAAGCCTGACGGCCTCCTGGTCATCCCCGCCGACGGGGTGGTGGATTTCCTCCACCCGCTTCCCGTCGCGGCCCTGTGGGGCGTCGGAGAGCGCACAGAGGAGGCTCTGGTGCGGCTCGGCATCAAGACCGTGGGCGATCTGGCCCATGTTCCGCCATCGACCCTCCAGCGCGAGTTCGGGGCCGTAGGCGCGCATCTGGCCGCCCTCGCCTGGGGCCGCGACGAGCGCCGTGTCACCCCGCACGCCCCCGACAAGAGCATCGGCGCCGAGGAGACCTTCTCCCACGACGTCGACGACCCCGAGGCCATCCGCCGCGAGCTGCTCAGGCTGTCCGAGCGGGTCGCCGCGCGGCTGCGGAGCGGTGGTCATGTGGGCCGCACCGTCAGCGTCAAGCTCCGCCGTTCCGACTTCACCACCATCACCCGATCCCGCACCCTCCGCGAGGCGACAGATGTTGCTAAAGAGATATATGCCACTGCCTGCGACCTCTACGGAGCGGCCGGGCTCGAACGCGTACGGCTCCGGCTGGTCGGCGTGAGGGTCGAGAACCTCCGGCCGGCGGGCACGGCGACCCACCAACTCGGCCTCGGCGAGCGCGAAACGGGCTGGCGGGAGGCCGAAAAGGCTATGGACAAGGCGATGCGGAGGTTTGGTCCGGAGGCGGTCCGCCCGGCTTCGCTTGTTCGGCCTCCGTTTGATGGAATAGATCTATGACGTCACCTCCGGTTTGGTCTACGTTGGACGTTTTCTTTCGCCTACGTCTACAGCCTCGTATTCTGGGGATAACCGACCGCGAGGTCCGGACACCCTGTGGTGCCCGTTGCCGTCTTCCCCGTCAAGGGGCTGTCCTTGGGAGGCGCCGTGCCGCTCTCTGAGCACGAGCAGCGCTTGCTCGACCAGATCGAGCAGGCCCTCTACGCCGAGGACCCGAAGTGGGCCAATACCGTTCGGATCAGTGATCCACGCAACCATTACAAGCGTCGCCTGGTGAAAGCCTCCATCGGCTTTGTCCTCGGTGTCGTCCTGTTGATGGTCGGCGTCGTGGCACCGATTATCCCACTCGGTGTCGGCGGCTTCGTGGTCATGCTCGCCGCGTGTCTGTGGGGTCTGTCCAGCTGGAAACGCATGAACGGGTTCGGTGGTGAAGCCAGGCCGGCGGCACCCGGGCAGCCGGAGAAGCGGCGTGCCAACCGGCCGAGTTTCATGGAACGCATGGAGGAGCGCTGGCGCCGCAGAGGCGAAGAGCGCTGAGCCACCTCACGGCGGTCCCCGCCGTGGGCGTCCCCCGACCCCCGTGGCCGGACCGCCGCTCATCATTTCCGTCATGTCCATGACGAGGTCGGCACCGGTCGCCCGCCCCCGCACGACCCGTGCCCTCGGCCATCCCTGATCCCTGAACGGCCGGGCGCCCCCGGCGATGGCGGAACCGGGCCGGCACGCCGGCGTGACAGCGTGGCAGGCATTCTCCCCTGTCAGGACCGGGCCGGCACGTCGGCGTGACAGCCTGGCAGGCATCCTCTCCTGTCAGGACCGCACGCCCAGGCGACATCGTGGCAGGCATCCTCCCGGAATCCGGTTCCGGATCCCGGGAGGCCCCTCTCAGCGGGGGGAGCCGGTGAGCACGCGCTCCTCGGCCGTCTCTTCAATCTCAGGGCCGCCACGGCCGCCGCGGCGCGGCCACAGCCGGAGCGTCTCCAGCCGGTCGAACCCGTCGAGGATCCTCTCGCCCGCCCGTCTGATCCTGAGCAGCGTCGAAGGCGGCAGGAGCGTGGCCCGCAGCCGCCGCCCGCGCGACACCGTCGCCCTCAGCGCCCGGCGCACGCGCCGTATGTCGTCGGCCAGCGAGCCGATGGGCCCGGGCGTCCGCGCGTACCGCGACCGCTCCTCGGCCGAGGCGATCTTGGCGACCGACGCCGCGGTGGCGGCGTCGAGCTCGAACCGCTCGGTCAGCCGTCTCGCCAGGGCACGAGGGGTCTCGCTCTCCTCGTGGCCGAGGCCGAGATCGTGCAGGGTGTCGATCAGCTCTCGCCAGGTGGAGTGCACGGCGTGCCCGAGGCGCTCCGCCGCCGGTCCCGCGGGCGCCGCCCGTACGACCTCCGCGGCAGGCTCGGGAACCGGGGCCGGGATCGCCCAGGCGCGCCGGCGCCGGTAGCGGGTGGTCGCCCGCCAGGCGGCCGGGATCAGGCCGACCAGGAGCACCGCGCCGAGGCCGATGCCCACCTTGGCAGGTACGGACAGGCCCTCGTCCACGAGCAGCGGGTCCTGGCCGAGACCGGCGTCGGGGTCACGAGGGTCGCGCCTCCTGGAGGCCAGTTCGTCCGCCGGATCGGTCGAGTCGGGGCCGGCCGAGGGACTCGCGGACGCCCCGTCACCCGGAGTGTCCGTCGAGACCGGCGGGCGGGAGTAGTCCGGGACGCGGGCCGACTGCTGGCCGAGGCCGCCCGCCGGGGTGGGCTCGAACCGCAGCCATCCCGCCCCCTCGAAGTACAGCTCCGGCCAGGCGTGCAGGTCGTGCGTTCGGACCTGCCAGGCGCCGTCGGCGAACAGCCCCCCGGTGTAGCCGATGCCCACGCGGGCGGGGATGCCGAGGACCCGGGCCATCACCGCCATGGCCGCGGCGAACTGCTCGCAGTACCCCGTCCGGTTGTTCAGGAAGTCGACCAGCGCCTCGTTGCCGTTGCCCTGCGTACGGGTGCTGTAGATGAACCCCCCGCCGGAGGTGAACCACTCCTGGAGCTTGACGGCCCTCCGGTAGGGCGTGTCGGTGTCCTTGACCAGCTGGGTGCTCCTGACCCGGATCGCATCAGGCAGGTTCTGGGGCAGCTGCAGGTACCGCTCGTCCACCTCGGCCGCGGGACCCTCGACGAGCCGTTCGAGGAGCTCCGGCGTCGGCTGCGGCTCCTGGCTCACGACCTCGTACCGCTGCCCGCCGGCGGTGTCGTGCGTCGAGAAGACCATGAGCGTGCTCTCGTCGGCGCGCCAGTCGCCGTCCGCCTGAACCCGTGCGGCCGGGTAGGGCAGCGGCAGGAAGCTGAGCCGATCGACGTCGTCGCTGACCTGGACCTGGGTGCTGACGTTCTTCAGCGGGACGTTCGGGTAGAGGCCCGGGGCCGGGGGCAGCGGGCCCTCGGACACGCGGTTCTCCGGGCGCCCCTTTGGCTGCGACATGGTCCACTGCTCGCCGTCGAAGGTGTCCAGCGAGTACATCCGCAGGTAGCGCGGGACGTTGTCGTTGTTGGTGTAGGACAGGACCGTGGCGTTGAAGGGCTGGTTGAGCTGACCGCGCAGGCTCGCGATCGGGTTCGGGATGGTGATCGTGTTGCCGCCCTGGCCGGTGCCGGAGCCCACGCCGAAGCCGAACAGCGGGTTGGGCTGCAGGGTCGGGAGCAGCGCGGGCAGCCCGATGGCCAGGGCGATCGCCGCGAACCCGATCCGCTTGCCCGCCAGCGAGAGGGGGGCGGTGTCGGTCTGTACCCGGGCGCCGGCGTTGCGCGAGCGGCGTACGAGCACCGCCCGGCCCCAGTGGCTGAGGCGCTCGCGCCCGTCGGCGGTGAGCAGGCCGACGTATCCGAGCGCCGCCAAGATGAACGCGGGCCACGCGATGGGATCGGAGATCACCGCCGCGGGCACCGTGAACAGGGCCAGCAGCGGGAGCCCCGCCAGCGCGGCACGGCGCGCCCGCACGGCGAGCAGATCGACGAGCAGGGCGATCAGCCCGATGCCGCCCGCCGTCAGCAGGGAGATCCCCGGGCTGGACGGTACGGGGGCGGCGTACCGCTGGATGTCGTCGAACCCTTCACGCAGCAGGTCGGCCAGGGCCACCACCGTGTCCTTGGTGGGCACGATCCAGGCCCAGGTCTCCTCACCGGCGAACACCACCGTGAGGTAGAGCCACAGCATGACGAGCTCGAACGGGGGGCCGAGCCAGCGGGGCACGGTGTGGCGCGTGGTGAGGGCCGAGGCCGCGGCGACCACGATGATCGCGCCCATCCCGGCCCAGAACCAGGTGCCCCCGCTGAACAGGGGATAGAGGGAGATCGACACCGCGGCCGTGGCGAGGCCCGCCGCGATCGGGAGTCTCATGCGGCGTCTCCTGTCGTGATCGTGCTCTGCGGCCCGGTGTACCTGCTGTTCTGGGCGGCCTCCGGCCAGACCGACGCGAGCGAGGTGCCCGCGGGCAGCCGTACGATCCGCCATCCGGAGCCGGCGAGGACGGCGAGCGCCGTCTCGTACTGCTCGTCGACGGCCTGATGGTGGGAGGGGGTCCGCTGCCAGCTCCGCACGTCCAGCATGACGGCGACGCCGGTGACCCCGCCGTGCCGCAGCCGGGCCAGCGCCTGCGCCTCCTCGGCGTCGAGGTCGCCCAGCACGGCGACGATGAGCCCGTCGCCGCCGCCCTGCCGCAGGGCGGTGACACCGGACTCCAGCGACCGCGCGGTGCTCGGCCGCACGACCGCCAGAGCGTCGAGCAGGGAGTTCGCCACACCCGCTTCGGTGAGGTGGTGGGCACCCTGGTCGGTGACCAGCCGCAGGCCCAGGCCGTCACGCGCCAGGTGCACGCCGATGGAGGCGGCCGCCGAGACCCCGACCTCGAACGAGGAGCGCGGGCCCTCGCCACGGTGGGCATGCCTGCGGGTGTCCAGGAGGAGGGCGCCCCGGCTCTGCCACTGCTGCTCCTCGCGGCGGACCATGAGCTCGCCGTACCGCGCGGTGGAACGCCAGTGCACCCGGCGCAGGTCGTCACCCTGGCGGTACTCGCGTGGCCCGATGTCGTCGTCTCCGGCTGCCGCCACGGTGGCCGTACGGCTGTCACCGCCCCCGGTCCACTCGCCCGAGAGCCGGACGGGCGGGAGGGGGACGACCTCGGGGACCACCATCAGCGTGTCGGTGGCCGTGAACGCCCGGGTCAGCTCCACCAGGCCGAACGGATCGGTGATGCGGACCGACAGCGGTCCGATGGGGAACCTGCCGCGAAGGTCGGACCGGACCTTGTAGTCGATCTCTCGTATGCCTCGGGACTCGACCCGGTCGAGGACGAACCGGGGGCGGGTGCCGACGGCGTAGGGAACCGTGTCCTCGATGAGCAGCAGGCCGGTGGGCAGCCGGGTGACGTTCTCCAGCCGCACGGTGACCGTGCTGTCGGAGCCGACCGTCACCCGGCTCGGGTCCAGCCGCCTGGCGCAGGCCAGGCGGTAGCGCGTGCGCGCGACCACCATGGCGGCGAGCAGCGGCAGCACGATGATCAGCACGCTGACCCGCAGCAGATCATGCTCTCCGAGGGCGAACGCGCACAGCAGGGCGGCGGAGCCCGAGGCGAGGAACGAGCGCCCACGCGAGGTGAGCGCTCTCAGCCCCGCTATCACCGCTGCGATCCCGCCCCGTCGAACCCCTTCTCCCGGCTTTCCGGGACGGGGACGCGGCGGACGAGCTCGGCCATGACGTGCTCGGGCCGGCGGCGCTGGCCCTGGGCCTCCAGGCTCGGGAGCAGGCGGTGGGCCAGCACGGGGACGGCCAGTTCCTGCAGGTCGTCGGGGATGACGTAGTCGCGTCCCGACAGCGCGGCGTGGGCGCGGGCGGCCCGTACCAGGTGCAGCGTGGCGCGGGGTGAGGCGCCCAGACGCAGGTCGGGGGATCGGCGGGTGGAGGTGACCATGTCTATGGCGTACTTCTTTACGGACTGGGAGACGTAGACAGCCCGGACGGCGTCGATCAGGGCCCGCACCTCGGCGGTCGTGGCCACGGGCTCCAGCTTGTCGAGCGGTGAGGACGCGCCGTGGACGTCCAGCATCTCGAGCTCGGCGGCGGCCTCGGGATAGCCCATCGCGATCCTCGCGGTGAAGCGGTCGCGCTGGGCCTCGGGGAGGGGATAGGTGCCCTCCATCTCGATGGGGTTCTGGGTCGCGATGACCATGAACGGCGTCTCGAGGTGGTAGGTCGTGCCGTCGACGGTGACCTGGTGCTCCTCCATGCACTCCAGCAGCGCGGACTGGGTCTTGGGGGAGGCGCGGTTGATCTCGTCGCCCACCACGATGTTGGCGAAGACAGGGCCGGGCTTGAACTCGAACTCACGCGACTGCTGGTTGAAGGCGCTGACGCCCGTGATGTCGCTGGGAAGCAGATCGGGGGTGAACTGCACGCGGCGCACGGGGCAGTCGATCGACCGCGCGAGCGCTTTCGCGAGCATCGTCTTGCCGACTCCGGGCACGTCTTCGATGAGGAGGTGCCCCTCCGCCAGCAGTACGGTGAGGGTGAGGCGGACGACGTCGCCCTTTCCCTCGATCACCGACTCGATCGCCTCACGGATCCGGTGCGCCGTGGCGACCAGACCATCCAGCTCCTGTCCGACATCGTGGGTTATTCCCACCGGGCCTCCATGAGGGTGCGGCAGCCCCACGCCGGGATCGTATTGCGGGGGGCTTTGCGATTCCTTCTTCATTGTGCTTACCGACACTACGATGCTGCGGGTTCCCGAGCGACTTTCCATCACATTTCGGGTGAACAGGCTCAGTGTTCTTCTCCCGGGTCGTGTTCCTGTCCCGCCGATGTGCGAATCCCGTGACATATACCGACGTGGGAGGCCGTTCGGCCCTCCATTTTCCTCCACTCGGGACCGCGGTCTCCTCCCTTCTTTGCGAGAGCCCCGTAGACAGCCCATGTCCGGTGTCAAGGGGGGAGGCCGACACGCCCGTGCGCGCGGGTCGGGGCCCCTGGGCCCTCCACTCTGCTCCACCCCTGCTGACCTGCGTAAACGCGAACGAAACTGCGACCGAATACTGTTTGAATCAGTTGACGGTGGGGAGAAGTGGAGTATGGTGGTGCGCAGTGGAGGGGCTGGGGTCCAAGCGCCAGCCGTTTCACATGGCACGGGAGGTGGGGCCGGTGTTCCTCGGCACCCATCAACCGCGTCTGGACGAGAAAGGACGACTGTTCCTGCCGGCGAAGTACCGTGAGGAGCTGGCGGAGGGTCTTGTGATCACCAAGGGCCAGGAGCGGTGCCTCTACGTGTTTCCCGTGGAGGAGTTCCAGCGCATTACCGACGCGCTGCGCACCGCGCCGGTGACAGCCAAGGCCGTCCGCGATTACAGTCGTGTCTTCTTCGCCAGTGCTTCCGACGAGACGCCCGACAAGCAGGGGCGGATCACCATTCCCCAGAGCCTGCGTGAATACGCGGGCCTCCGCCGAGACTGTGTGGTCATCGGGGCCAACACCCGGCTGGAGATCTGGGACGCGACGGCCTGGGAGACCTACCTGGCCGACCAAGAGCAGGCGTTCTCCGAGCTGTCGGAGGAGGTGCTGCCAGGAGTCCTTTGACCACGGTCGACTCGTCGGTGAAGACGTCGTTCGGCGAGGTCTCCACCCGCTCCCACGGTGCCGGGACGGTTTCCCGTCACCACCGCGCCACCGCCCAGCTGATGCACCTTCCCCGGTGTCAGGTGGCGGGGCGCGACCAGGGGACGCGGATGGGGACCTGGCCGGACGAGCCGTTCACAGGGGTGGGGCGAGAGCCCGCCGGCGAGAAGGCGATACGAGAAGCCGCATATCCGCGAGCAGGTAGGTGTCACGGGGATCCAACAGACACGACCATGGCGGCAAGGGGGTTAGACCATGCATGTCGAAAATCATGCCGAGCCGGGCGGGCACGTGCCGGTGATGCTCCGCCGTGTCCTGGAGCTCCTCGCTCCCGCGCTCGCCGGTCCGAGCCCTGTGCTCGTCGACGCCAATCTGGGCCTGGGCGGCCACGCCGAGGCGCTGCTCGCCGCGCATCCAGAGCTTCACCTGGTCGGCATCGACCGGGATCCGACCGCCATCGAGCGGTCCACACTGCGCCTCGTCCCGTATGCCGGCCGCGTCACCCTGGTGAGGGCGGTCTCCGACGAGCTGCCCGAGGTGCTGGAGCGCGCGGGCCTTTCGCGGGTCGACGGCGTCCTGTTCGACCTGGGCGTCTCCTCCCCGCAGCTCGACGAGGGCGAGCGCGGCTTCGCCTACTCCTACGACGCTCCACTCGACATGCGGATGGACCCGGGCCAGGACCTCACCGCCGATGTGGTGGTCAACACCTACTCCGAGGGGGAGTTGACCCGCATCCTGCGCGACTACGGAGAGGAGCGGTTCGCCTCACGCGTGGCACGTTTCATCGCCAGGGAGCGGGCAGAGCATGCGATCACGTCGACCAAACGCCTCGCCGAGATCGTCCGTGAGGCGATCCCGGCGGCGACCCGTCGTACCGGGGGCAACCCGGCGAAAAGAACGTTCCAAGCACTGCGAATCGAGGTGAATGGGGAGTTGACCGCTCTCGAACGAGCGCTCCCCGCGGCCCTCGACGCTCTGAAAGTGGGAGGGCGCGTGGTCGTGCTCTCCTACCACTCACTTGAGGACCGCATCACCAAGCAGGTCCTCACGGCGCGAACCAGGGACACCAGCCCGCCGGGGCTGCCCGTCCCGCTGCCGGCGCATCAGCCGCGGTTCCGCCTGGTGACGAGGGGAGCCGAGCTCCCAGACGAGGACGAGCTCGCGCGCAATCCGCGCGCGGCCTCGGCCAGATTGCGGGCGGCAGAGAGGATCCGGGAGCCGGAATGAGCATTGACGAGGAGATCACGCAGGACACCGGCAGCGGCAACACGACCACCGCCGTCGGCGCCAGGCCCGTGCGCACGACGCGTGCGGGCCGTGGGGCCCCGGCGCCGTCGAGGCCCGAGCGCACCGTGCGCCGTGCCGCTCCGGCGCGCCCGGTGCGGCGGGACGCCACCACCCGCCCGGCCGGTCCGCCGGTCACCACCGCCGAGAGCCCCCGGCGGGCCCCCGCGGGGCGCAACGCGCCGCGGGCCCCGTTCGTGCTGCTCGTCGTCGGCCTGCTGTGCGGCGGGCTGGTGAGCCTGCTGCTGCTCAACACGGTGCTCGCGCAGGACTCGTTCAGGATGAACGACCTGCGCAAGAGCACCCAGCAGCTGAACCAGCAGGCCCAGGACGTCCGCACCAAGGTGCTCCTGCAGTCCCAGCCCAACAGGCTCGACGAGCGGGCGAGGCAGCAGGGCCTGAAGCAGGACCGCACCGCGCCGGAGGTCCTCGTCATTCCCCCGGAGGGTCAGCGCGCGGGCCAGGCCGGCACCGAGGCTCAGGCGTCGCAGGCGGAGGTCGCGAGGCCGTGAGAGAAGGCGGCGGCCGTCCCCCCAGGCCCGGTCGCAACGGGCCCGGCGGTGGATCCGGGGCCGGCCGGGGCGGCCCCGGCGGCCCCCGGCGCGCCCCCGGCTCCGGCGGGCGCACCGGACGGCCCGACGGCTCGGGAGGACGCTCAGAAAGGCCCGACGGCTCCACGGGACGGCCCGACGGCTCGACCGGACGGCCCGACGGCTCCACCGGCCGCGCGGGACGGCCTGACGGCGGTCCCGCCGGGTCCCAGGGCTCTGGCGGACGGCCTGACGGCTCCGGCAGGAACGGCGGAGCGGCCGGGGCCGGGCGGGCGCCACGTCCCGATGGATCCGCCCGGCCCGCCAGGAGCGGGGCGGGAGCGACCGTCCCGGTGCCCCGCCGCGTCATCGGCAGAGGGCCGGAGCCGCGACGCGTCCCCCCGGGGGGACGCCCCGCCGACATGGACGGGCCCCCGCGCAGGCCGATGCCGCGCCGCTCCTGGACGCCGCGTCCCGTCGCCCCGCTGCGCCTCGGCAACCCGTCGCGGCGCATCAACATCGGCCTGATGGGCATGGCCGTCGTGCTGTCGCTGTTCGCCGGACGGCTCGTCCAGATCCAAGGGCTCGACTCCAAGGTGTTCGAGGCCAAGGCCGCGAGCCTGCGGGTGCGCGAGGAGGCGCTGCCCGCCCGCCGGGGCTCCATCACCGACGTCAACGGTCACGAGCTGGCGGTCACGGTGGAGGCCCGCCAGATCTCCGCCGACCCGACCAAGGTGCCGCCCGACAAGCGCGAGCAGGTCGCCGCCTCCCTGGCCACGCTGCTCGGGATCCCCAAGGAAGACATCGTCGCCGGCCTGTCGGCGCCCAAGACGCACTACAAGCTGATCGCCAGGAACGTCCCCATGGGCACGGCCAAGAGCGTGCTCGCCCTGAAGATCGACGGTGTCGCGGCCGCGCCGCAGTACCAGCGGCTGTATCCCGGCGGCGATCTGGCAGGTGGGCTGGTCGGCTTCGTCGGCGACGCCGGCACCGGCCTGACCGGGCTGGAGCAGACCTACGACAAGCTCCTCGGCGGCAAGGACGGGCGGCAGACGATCGAGATCGGCGGCACCGGGCAGCGCATCCCCATGACCCGCAGCACCCGGCAGGAGCCGGTGGCCGGGCAGGGCGTCCGGCTGACCATCGACCGCGACATCCAGTGGGCCGCGCAGAAGGCGATCGCCGAGCAGGTCCAGAAGTCCGGCGCGCAGAGCGGCAGCGCGATCGTGATGGACGTGCGGACCGGCCAGGTCGTGGCCATGGCCAACGCCCCCGAGGTCGACCTGAACAAATGGCAGCGGACCCCCGCCGCCGACCTGGGCAACCGCGCCGTGTCGGAGGTGTTCGAGCCGGGCAGCACGAACAAGGTCATCACGGCCGCCGCCGCCCTGGAGGCGGGAGCGGTCAGGCCGGAGACCGTGTTCGAGGTCAAGGACAAGTACCAGTGCGCCGACCGGCTCCTGAGCGACGCCCATCCGCACCCGCCGGAGCAGCTCACCTTCACCGGGATCATCGCCGAGTCCAGCAACGTGGGCACCATCATGGTCGCCGACAAGATCGGCGACCAGCCGCTGTACGACATGCTCAAGGGGTTCGGCTTCGGGGCCAAGACCGGCGGCGGCTTCTACGGTGAGGAGGCGGGGCTGCTTCCCAGGCGGGAGACCTGGTCGGGCAGCCAGCGGTGCACGATCGCCTTCGGGCAGGGCGTCTCGGTGACGGCCCTGCAGATGGCCAGCGTCTACCAGACCATCGCCAACGGCGGGGTGCGCATCACCCCGCAGATCGTGGCGGGCACCGTCGATCAGCACCACAGGCTGATCCCCGCCAAGCCGCCCAAGCAGACGCGCGTCATCGGCTCCCGCACGGCCAAGGACATCTCGCTCATGCTCGAGGCGGCGGTGAGCTCGGAGGGCAGCACCGGCTCGCTCGCCGCCATCAAGGGATACCGCGTAGCGGGTAAAACCGGCACGGCCATGCGGTACGACGAGAACTGCCGAGGGTATTGCGGATATACCGCTACGTTTGTGGGGTTCACTCCCGCCGATGCGCCTCGTCTGGTGGTGCTGGCCGTCATCCAGGCACCCAAGAACGGTCACTTCGGCGGGGAGATCGCCGCTCCCGTGTTCAAGGATGTCATGACGTTCGCGTTGAAGAGCCGCAAGATCCCACCGACCGGCACGACCGCTCCTCCGGTGCGCATCAGCGCCGACGGGTGACGGGGGAAGGTACGCTCTCGCCCGTGCGTCCCCCGTCCTCAATGCGTCCCACGGCCTGCCCGGTCCGCCCGCTCTCCGGCCTGGCGGCCCTGCTCGGCGCGCCGTCCGGCGGCTCTCGTGCGCCGCTCGCCGCCGTCACCGGCATCACCATCGACTCGCGCCAGGTGCAGCGAGGCGACCTGTACGTCGCGCGCCCGGGCAACACCGTCCACGGCGCCTCGTTCTCCGGCGAGGCCGTCGCCCGTGGCGCCGTCGCGATCCTGACGGATCCCGCGGGCCGGCAGGCCGCGGTCGCGACCGGCGTGCCCGTCCTGGTGGTGCCCGACCCGCGCTCGGTGCTGGGCAGGGTCGCCGCCTGGGTGTACGGCCGGCCGGCCGAGGGCCTGCTGCTCCTCGGTGTGACGGGCACCAGCGGCAAGTCGACCACCACGTTCCTGCTTGAGGCCGGGCTCCGGGCGGCGGGGCACCGCACCGGTCTCATCGGCGGGGTGGAGATCCACGTCGGCGAGACCGTCTTCGCCCCCGCGCTGACGACCCCGGAGGCCAGCGACCTGCAGGGCCTGTTCGCGCTCATGCGGGAGGACGGGGTCACCGCCGCCGCCATGGAGGTGTCGAGCCACGCCCTGGCCCTCGGGCGGGTCGACAGCGCCTTCTACGACGTGGCGCTGTTCACCAACCTGTCGCAGGACCACCTCGACTTCCACCGCGACCTCGACGACTACTTCCTGACCAAGGCCCGGCTGTTCACCCCCGAGCTGTGCCGGGCCGGCGTGGTCAACATCGACGACGACCACGGCCGCGAGCTGGTGCACATCGCCAAGGTCCCCGTCACCACGTTCTCCGCCTCGGGGGCCCCGGAGGCCGACTGGCGTGCGCAGGACGTGCGCCTCGGCGCCGACGGCAGCACCTTCCGGGTGATCGGGCCGGGCGGCATCGAGGCCGACGTGTCGGTGGCCCTGCCGGGCCCGTTCAACGTCGCCAACACCCTCGGCGCTCTGGTGACCCTCGTGGAGGCCGGTGTGCCGCTTCAGGCGGCCGTGCACGGCGTCGGGACGGTCATCGGCGTTCCGGGCCGTATGGAGCGCGTGCCGGGCGCACGGGGCTTCCAGGCGATCGTCGACTACTCCCACAAGCCCGGCGCGGTGGAGTCGGTGCTGCGGGCCCTGCGCGAGGTCACGTCCGGCAACCTGATCATCGTTCTCGGATGCGGCGGAGACCGCGACCGGGGCAAGCGCCCGATGATGGGCGAGGCCGCGGCCCGGCTCGCCGATGTGGCGATCCTCACCAGCGACAACCCGCGCTCGGAAGATCCCCTGCGAATACTCGGCGAGATGCTGGAGGGCGTCCTGGACGTGCCCGCGCACGAGCGGGCACATGTGATCATGGAGCCCGACCGGGCCGCGGCGATCGACCTGGCCATCGGGCGGGCCCGGTTCGGCGACGTGGTCGTCGTCGCGGGCAAGGGCCATGAGCAGGGCCAGTACGTCGACCGCGAGGTGCTGCCGTTCGACGACAGGCAGGTGGTCGCCGAGGCGATCGGCAGACGTGAGCACATGTGACGGACGGCGTTGTGCCAGGCTGAGCCGTGGCCCGGCCGGGCGCTCGGGGCGATGCGCCGGCCACCCGCACACCGACGACAGTTCGTATGGAGAGTAGGGAAGAACGAATGATCCCGTTGCCGCTGGCAAGGATCGCCGAGATCACCTCGGGTGCCCTCGCGGGCATGGCCGATCCCCGCGCCGTGGTCCGCGGGCCCGTCCTGATCGACTCGCGCGCCGCCGAGCCCGGATCGCTGTTCGTGGCGATCAGGGGGGAGCGGGCCGACGGGCACGACTTCGCCGCCCAGGCCTGCGAGGCGGGTGCGGTGGCCGTGCTGGCGAGCAGGCCGGTGGAGGCGCCCTGCCTGGTCGTGGGCGACGTCGTGACGGCGCTGGCCGAGCTCGCCGCGGCCACGGTCGCCGAGCTGCCGCGCACCACCGTCGTCGGCGTCACCGGGTCCGCGGGGAAGACCACCACCAAGGACCTGCTTGCGAGGCTCACGGGCCTGATCGGTCCCACGATCGCCCCGGTCGGCTCCTACAACAACGAGATCGGGCACCCTCTCACGGTCCTGAGGGCCGACCAGGACACCCGGTTCCTCGTGCTGGAGCTCAGCGCTCGCGAGGAGGGCCACATCGCCTACCTGACGCGCATCGCCCCGCCCAAGGTCGGTGTGGTGCTCAACGTCGGCACCGCCCATCTCGGCGTGTTCGGCGGTCGCGAGCAGATCGCCAAGGCCAAGGGCGAGCTGGTCGAGGCGCTGCCCTCCGACGGCGTGGCCGTGCTCAACGCGGACGACCCCTTGGTCAGGGCCATGGCCGACCGCACCGAGGCCCGCGTCAGCTGGTTCGGCCGCTCGGCCGACGCGGGCGTGCGCGCCGAGGACGAGAGCCTCGACGAGCGCGGCAGGGCCTCGTTCACGCTCAGGACCCCCTCGGGCGCCGCGGGCGTACGGCTGCGCCTCTACGGAGCGCACGCCGTCGAGAACGTCCTGGCCGCCGCCGCGGCGGCGTACGAGCTGGGCCTTCCGGTGGCGACCATCGCCGATGAGCTGTCACGGGCCGAACCGCGCAGCCGATGGCGCATGGAGGTCACCGACCGGCCCGACGGAGTGACCGTGATCAACGACGCGTACAACGCCAACCCCGACTCCATGCGCGCGGCGTTCCAGACCCTCGGCGTGCTCGGCAAGGATCGGCGCAGGTTCGCCGTGATCGCCTCGCTGCGCGAGCTCGGCGAGGAGAGCGACACCCTCAACGAGGGGGTGGGCCGGCTCGCCGCCGAGGCGGGCCTCACCGGGCTGTGGGTGGTCGGGGACGACGCCTTGCCGGTCCTCGCGGGGGCGAAGGGCGCGCCCGTCGTCCACGTGCCCGGCCCGGCCGACGCCGCCGCCGAGCTGGCCGCCCGGCTGCGCCCGGGCGACGTGGTGCTCGTCAAGGGCCCGCGCGCCGCCGGCCTCGAACGGGTCGCCGACGCCCTGCTGGGCGGTGATGCCCGATGATGGACGTCCTCGTCGCCGCGGCGGTGGCGCTGCTGTTGTCGATGCTCGGCACCCCGCTGGCGATCAGGCTGTTCAGCCGCAGAGGCTACGGCCAGAACATCCGGGAGGAGGGTCCTTCCGGGCACCACGAGAAGCGCGGCACGCCCACCATGGGCGGCACCGTCCTGGTCATCGCCGCGCTCATCGGCTTCACCTGCTCCCACCTGGCCACCTGGACCCCGCCCACGGTCTCGGCCGTGCTGGTGCTGTTCCTCATGGCCGGGCTCGGCACGGTGGGCTTCCTCGACGACTTCATCAAGATCTACAAGCAGCGGAGCCTGGGCCTGCGCAGCGGCGCCAAGGCGCTCGGGCAGCTCATCGTCGGCGCCGTCTTCGCGGTGCTGGTGGTCCGGTTCCCCAACGCCTACTCCATCACGCCGGCGGAGACGCGGCTTTCGTTCCTGCGCGACTTCGGCCCGTCGGTCGGCATCGTGGTCTTCACGATCTGGGTCCTGATCATGATCGTCGGCTTCTCGAACGCCGTGAACCTCACCGACGGCCTCGACGGCCTCGCCAGCGGCGCCACCGGGGTCGTCCTCGGCGCCTACGTGCTGATCGGCAACTGGCAGCTCCGCAACAGCTGCCTCAACCAGCTCGGCCCGAGCTGCTACTGGGTGCGCGACCCGCTCGACCTGGCGGTGGTGGCGGCCGCGGTCCTCGGCGCGCTCGTGGGCTTCCTGTGGTGGAACGCCCCGCCCGCGAAGATCTTCATGGGCGACACCGGCTCCCTGGCCCTGGGCGGGGTGCTCGCCGGGCTGGCGATCACCACCCGCACGCAGTTCCTGCTGTTCATCCTGGCCGGGCTGTGCGTCATCATCACCGCCTCGGTGATCATCCAGGTGGGCTTCTTCAAGATGACGGGCAGACGGGTGTTCCGTATGGCACCGCTCCAGCACCACTTCGAGCTCGCGGGCTGGGCGGAGACGACCATCGTGGTGCGCTTCTGGCTGATCGCCGTGCTGTGCGCCGCCGGCGGCCTCGGCCTGTTCTACGTCGAGTGGATGCCCAAGCAATGACCACCACCATCTGCGTGGCGGGGCTCGGGGTCTCCGGGATCGCGGCCGCCCGCAGCCTCGTCAGATCCGGCCACCACGTCATCGCGGTGGAGACCGGCCAGGGAGAGCGGCAGCGGGCCGCGGCCGCCGAGCTGGCCGGGCTCGGCGTGGAGGTGCGGTTCGGCGGCGGCCTGCCGCCCGAGGCCGCCATGGTGGTGACCTCGCCCGGCTGGCGGCCCGACCACCCGTTGCTGCTGGAAGCGGCCGCCAAGGGCGTCGAGGTGATCGGCGAGGTCGAGCTGGCCTGGCGGCGGCGGCCCGCCCACGCGGCCCCGTGGCTGGCGCTGACCGGCACGAACGGCAAGACCACGGCCGTGCGCATGCTCACCGCCATGCTGAGGGCAGCCGGCCACGAGGCGGCGGCCGTGGGCAACGTCGGCATCCCCATCGTGGAGGCCGTCGAGAAGCCCTACGACGTGCTCGCCGTCGAGCTGTCCAGCTTCCAGCTCCACTGGTCGGCAGGCCTGGCCCCGCGGGCCGCGGCGATACTCAACGTGGCCGACGACCACCTCGACTGGCACGGGTCGATGGAGGAGTACGCCAGGACCAAGGGCCGCATCTACGAACGCGCCGAGGTCGTGGTGTACAACGCCGACGATCCGACGGTCACCCGCCTCGCCGCGCCGTACGCCGAGGGCCGGTCGGCCGCTCGCTCCGGCGGGCCGTACGCCGAGGGCCGGTCGGCCGCCCGCCTCGGCGGGCCGTACGCCGACGAGGAGCGGGTCGCCGCCGTCCCCCTCGACGTGCCCGCGCGGACCACGGGCCTTTCACCGGACGTGCCCGTCAAGGTCGTCGGCTTCACCCTGGGGGTGCCCGCGCCGGGGCAACTGGGCGTCGTGGAGGACCTGCTGGTCGACCGCGCCTTCGTCGACGACCCGGTCGGGGCCGCCGAGGAGCTCGCGACGCTGGCCGACGTCCACCCGCTCGCCCCCCACAACGTGGCCAACGCTCTCGCGGCGGCGGCGCTGGCCCGCGCGCACGGGGTGCCGGCCGGCGCCGTACGCCAGGGCCTGCTCGACTACGTGCCCGACCCGCACCGCATCGCCCACATCGCCCGGATCGACGGCGTCGACTACGTGGACGACTCCAAGGCGACCAACCCGCACGCCGCCGCCGCGTCCCTGGCCTCCTATCCCGCGATCGTGTGGGTCGCGGGCGGCCTGCTGAAGGGCGCCGACGTCGATGATCTCGTACGTCGCGCGGCGGGCCGGCTGCGCGGGGCGGTGCTTCTCGGGACCGATCGGGGACGAATTCGGCAGGCTCTGGCGCGACACGCGCCGAATGTTCCGGTCGTGGAGGTCGAGGGGCAAGACACTGGGGTCATGGACCGTGTCGTCACCGAAGCCGCCCGGCTCGCCTCGCCGGGGGACACCGTGCTGCTGGCCCCCGCAGGCGCCTCGCTTGACATGTTCGCCAACTACGGCGCCCGCGGGGAGGCATTCGCGCGAGCCGTCCACCGCCTCGCGGCCCCGGCCGGCGGCTGAGCGCCCCATGACCCCCCTGAGGACACCGCGATGACCGACACCACGATCGGCGCCGAGGGCGCGGGGTGGCGCCGGGAGCGGCTCTCCGCCCTCGGTGAGCTGCTGAACCGCCCGCTCACCTCCTACTACCTCGTGCTCGGCTGCAGCGCCCTCCTGCTCGCGCTCGGCCTGATGATGGTCCTGTCGGCCTCCAGCATCGAGGCGCTGCAGAAGACGGGTGATCCGTTCTACTGGTTCCTCAAGCAGTCGCTCTCGGTCGGCCTCGGCATCCCGGTGATGTGGATCTGCTCGCGGCTGCCGCAGCGGTTCTTCCGGCTCGCCGGATACCCCCTGATGGCCCTCTCCATCATCGGCCTCATCATGGTCATCTTCATCGGCGAGTCGGAGCTGGGCGCCCAGCGCTGGATCTACATCGGCGGGCTCACCATCCAGCCGTCCGAGCCCGCCAAGCTCGGGCTGGTGCTGTGGGGGGCCGACCTGCTGGCGCGCAAGGCCAAGGGCGGCCTGATCGAGTGGCGGCAGCTCCTGATCCCGCTCATGCCAGGGACCGCGATCCTCGCCGTCCTGGTCATGCTCGGGCGCGACCTCGGCACCACCCTCGTCCTGATGCTGATCTTCCTGGCGCTGCTGTGGGTCGTCGGCGCGCCGCTCCGGCTGTTCGGCGGCATCCTGGCCGTCGCCTCGCTGGCCACCATCATCATGATCAGCGTCGAGGGCTACCGGTCCGCCCGCATCGAGGGCTGGCTCGACGTCTGGGGCAACGCCCAGGGGTCCGGGTACCAGGCGGCCCAGGGGCAGATCGCCATGGGCTCGGGCGGCTGGTTCGGGCTCGGCCTCGGCAGCAGCAGGCAGAAGTGGAGCTGGGTGCCACACGCCGAGAGCGACTTCATCTTCTCGATCATCGGCGAGGAGCTCGGGCTCATGGGCACCCTGCTCGTGGTCGCGCTGTTCGGCCTCCTCGGATACGCCGGGCTGCGCGTGGCCTCCCGGGTGAAGGATCCCTTCATCCGGTTGACGGCCTCCGCCGCCGTGGGCTGGATCGCAGGTCAGGCCATCGTCAACATCGGCGCGGTGATCGGCGTGCTGCCCATCACCGGCATCCCGCTGCCTCTGGTGTCGTACGGTGGTTCGGCGCTGCTGCCCACGCTGGCGGCGCTTGGCATGCTGCTGTCGTTCGCCAAGCGCGAGCCCGGCGCGGCCGCGGCGCTCGCCGCTCGTGGCCCCGGCCCGGCGGCGCGGGCTCTAAGCTGGCTTGGCCTGGGTCGCCCGCCGGCGAACATTCGCCGGCCTAAGTGGCTCCGGCCGACATCGAGGCACGTGAAGTGAAAGGACCGACATGAGGGTGGTCCTCGCGGGCGGCGGAACAGCCGGCCATATCGAACCCGCCCTGGCACTGGCCGACGCGCTCCGCAGGCAGGACCCGAGCATCGGGATCACCTGCCTCGGCACCGAGCGCGGGCTGGAGACCAGGCTGGTTCCCGCGCGGGGGTACGAGCTCGCGCTCGTGCCCGCGGTCCCGCTGCCGCGTGCCATCACGCCGCAGTTGCTGACCGTTCCCGGCCGGTTGGCCGGGGCGATCAACGCGGCCGCCGGCATCATGGACCGCGTCCAGGCCGACGTGCTGGTCGGCTTCGGGGGATACGTCGCCACCCCGGCCTACCTGGCGGCGCGGCGGCGTGGCGTGCCGATCGTGGTCCACGAGGCCAATCCGCGCCCCGGCCTCGCCAACCGGCTCGGCGCCCGCATCACCGAGCACGTCTTCACCGGCCACCCCGACGCCACGCTGCCCCATGCCGAGTACGTCGGCATCCCGCTGCGCCGGGAGATCGTCACGCTCGACCGGCTGTCGATGGGCGACAAGGCCAGGTCCTACTTCGGCCTGGAGAACGACCGGCCGACGCTGCTGGTCTTCGGCGGCTCGCAGGGGGCGCGTGCCGTCAACGAGGCGGCCCTCGCCGCCGCGCCCGTCCTGCGCCAGGCCGGCGTCCAGGTGCTCCACGTGATCGGCCCCAAGAACACCGTCGGCCAGGAGCCGCCGCCAGGCGATCCGCAGTACGTCGTGCTGCCCTATGTCGACCGCATGGATCTGGCCTACGCCGCCGCCGACTTCGTGTTGTGCCGCAGCGGGGCGATGACCTGCGCCGAGTTGACCGCCGTGGGGCTGCCCGCGGCCTACGTCCCGCTGCCACACGGCAACGGGGAGCAGAAGCTCAATGCGATGCCGATCGTCGCGGCCGGGGGAGGCATGATGGTGGACAACGCCGATCTGACCGCCGATTGGATCATCCAGACGGTGCTTCCGGTACTCCGTGATCCCGAGCGGGTCGTCGCGATGTCGGACGCCGCCTCCCGGATGGGCCGCAAGGACGCCGACGCGGTGCTGGCCCGCAAGGTCATCGAGGTCATCACCGCCGGAGGCCGCCGGTGAGCCTCGTCAAGCTGATCGAGCCGGTGGCGGCGGGAGATCTCGGCCGGGTTCACTTCATCGGCATCGGCGGGTCCGGCATGTCCGGCATCGCCCGCATCCTGCTCAAGCGCGGGGTGGCGGTGTCCGGGAGCGACGCCCGTAGCTCCCAGATGGTGGCCGAGCTGCGCGACCTGGGCGCCACCGTCCACGTGGGGCACGCCGCCTCGCACATCAGGCACGTCGACACCGTCGTGGTGTCCACCGCGATTCGCGACTCCAACCCCGAGCTGGGCGAGGCGCTGCGCCAGGGGCTGCGCGTCATCCCCCGCGCCGCGGCGCTCGCCGCCGTGATGGTCGGGCGCACCGGCATCGCCGTCGCGGGCACCCACGGCAAGACGACCACCACCTCGATGCTCACGGTCGCCCTGCAGAAGTGCGGGCGCGACCCGTCCTACTGCGTGGGCGGCCAGCTGGTGACGACCGGCCTCGGGGCCGACGAGGGCGCCGGCGACGTGTTCGTGGCCGAGGCCGACGAGAGCGACGGGTCCTTCCTCATGCTCGCCCCCCGCGTGGCCGTCGTGACCAACGTCGAGGCCGATCACCTCGACAACTACGGCGACCCGCAGGCGGTGCACGACAGCTTCGCCCGCTTCGTCGAGCGCATCGGCTCGTCCCTTGTGGTCTGCGCCGACGATCCGGGCGCCGCGGCGCTGGTCCCGCTGGCCCGTGCCCGTGGCCTGCGCGTGCGCACCTACGGCGAGGCCGAGGGCGCCGACGTCCGGGTCATCGGCATCGCCCCCGACGGGTTCGGGGTCGCGTTCTCGGTGGAGGGCAAGGGCGACGTCCGGCTGGCCGTGCCCGGCCGGCACAACGCGCTGAACGCCACCGCGGCCCTCGCGGTCGCCGAGGAGCTGGGCGTGCCGTTCGACGAGTTCCGCGACGGCCTGGCGGCGTTCACCGGGGCCAAGCGCCGGTTCGAGGCCAAGGGAGAGGCGGCCGGCGTGGCCGTCTTCGACAGCTACGCCCACCACCCCACCGAGCTGGCCGCCGACCTGCGCGCCGCCCGCGACGTGGTGGCGTCGTTCTCCGGGCCCTCCGGCCGCGTCATCGCGGTCTTCCAGCCCCATCTCTACTCCCGCACCCGCTTCTTCGCCGACGAGTTCGGCGCCGCGCTGGGCCTGGCCGACGAGGCGATCGTGCTCGACGTGTACGGGGCCCGCGAGGACCCCGAGCCCGGCGTCTCGGGCGCGCTGGTGGCGGGCAAGGTCCCGCTCCCCGCCGATCGGGTGGCCTACGTCTCCGACCGGGCCTCGGTCCCGGCCATGGTCGCCGAGCGTGCCCGTCCGGGTGACCTCGTGCTGACCATGGGCGCCGGTGACGTCACCGAGCTGGGCCCGCACATCGTCGCCGAGCTCGCCTCCCGGTGAGCCCGTCGGCCTGGCGCACGGCCTTCGCCGTCCTGCTCTCCTGCGGGGTGGTGGGGGCCGCCGCCTGGCTGGTGTTCTTCTCCCCGGTGCTCGGGGTGCGCGACATCGCGATCTCGGGGAACGCCGGGCTCCCCGACGACCAGATCCGCCGGGCGGCCGCGGTCCCCGACCACCAGCCGATGGCCACCGTCGATGTGGAGCTGGTCCGGCGCCGCATCGCCGCGCTGCGGCAGGTCGAGTCGGTCAGCGTGGAGCGCGGCTGGCCCGGCACCCTGAAGGTCCGGCTCGTCGAGCGACGGCCGGTGGCGGTGGTCCTCTCGGCGGGCAAGGCTTCGGTGGTCGACCGGCACGGGGTGGTGATCGAGATCAGGGACATCGCCCCGGCCGGCCTTCCCTCGCTCCAGGTCGGCCGCTTCGGCGAGGGCGACCCGGCCACCAGGGCCGCGCTCACGGTCCTCAGCGCGCTTCCCGCCGACCTGGCGCGCCGGGTTCAACTGGTCCGCGCCGTGTCGGCGGAGGATGTCTCACTTCGCCTGGGCGACGGCCGTACGATCATGTGGGGTGGGGCCGAGCGCACCCGCGACAAGGCGCGCATCGCGCTCACGCTGCTCCAACGCCCTGCCGACAGCTACGACGTCAGCTCACCGGATGTCGTGACAGTCAAGTGATATGCCGCACAGCCGGACAGGTTCCGGCAGGAGCGAAAGGGACAGGCCGCGACACGCCGGACGAGCTTGCGGCGCGGTGAGTTGACCCTGGGGGAGCGGCAACCCTACTGTCCGTATCATTCCTCAGGTTGACATAACTCTAAATCTCAACTTGAGGGTGAGAGTTAAACAAGAAGGTCCGGCACCGTTTCGGGCTTCACGTAATGCAAGTAAACGAGCGGAAAGGCCCCTCGTCGTGGCAGCACCGCAGAACTACCTCGCGGTCATCAAGGTCGTCGGCATCGGCGGCGGCGGAGTGAACGCCGTGAACCGGATGATCGAGGAGGGACTCAAGGGCGTCGAGTTCATCGCCATCAACACCGACGCCCAGGCGCTGCTGATGAGTGACGCCGACGTCAAGCTCGACGTGGGCCGTGAGCTCACGCGCGGCCTCGGCGCGGGAGCCAATCCCGAGGTCGGGCGCAAGGCCGCGGAGGACCACCGCGAGGAGATCGAAGAGGTCCTCAAGGGCGCCGACATGGTCTTCGTCACGGCTGGGGAGGGCGGCGGCACCGGCACCGGCGGCGCGCCCGTGGTGGCGAACATCGCCCGCTCGCTCGGCGCGTTGACCATAGGGGTCGTCACCCGGCCCTTCAGCTTCGAGGGCAGGCGCCGCGCGGCGCAGGCCGAGGCGGGCATCGAGACCCTGCGTGACGAGGTCGACACGCTCATCGTCATCCCCAACGACCGCCTGCTGTCGATCTCCGACCGCCAGGTCAGCGTGCTCGACGCCTTCAAGGCGGCCGACCAGGTGCTGCTCTCCGGTGTGCAGGGCATCACCGACCTCATCACCACACCCGGGCTGATCAACCTGGACTTCGCCGACGTGAAGTCGGTCATGTCCGGCGCGGGTTCGGCGCTGATGGGCATAGGGCACGCACGCGGGGACGACAGGTCCGTCGCGGCGGCCGAGATGGCGGTCTCCAGCCCGCTGCTGGAGGCGAGCATCGACGGCGCCCACGGGGTGCTGCTGTCCATCGCCGGTGGATCCGACCTCGGCCTGTTCGAGATCAACGAGGCGGCGCAGCTGGTGTCCAACGCGGCCGCGCTGGACGCCAACATCATCTTCGGCACGGTCATCGACGACGCCCTCGGCGACGAGGTGCGCGTCACGGTGATCGCGGCCGGATTCGACGAGGTCCTGCCGGAGAAGCCGGCCGCCGTGCCGCAGCCGGGGGGGTCGCC
>NZ_BAAAZR010000004.1:0-127256 GCF_039537005.1 Sphaerisporangium flaviroseum
CCTCGCCGTGACACACGGACAAGATCAGGAGATCTACCTGGCCATCAGCCAGGATTTCCAATGACCGCCAGCCGGGACTCCCTGTCCATCAGCCTCGACTTTTCTGTCCGCTGATCAGGAGTTTCTCGTGGCCGCTTACATGGCCCCATCGTCCATCAACCCCGCCAAGCGTGGAAGTCACCGATATTGACCTGGATTATCACCACTGGTGATGACTACAAGCGCTCGCCAGGGGCAGGAGGAGCGGTTTCAGTAGGAACGCGTCCGTGCTGGTGCAGGCGTCTTGCCGCGATCGTGGCCGCTCTTGCTAGTGAGTCAAGAGGCGGTTCCCGCGCGGTCACGCCGCCACAGGCCCATATCCAGGGCGTCCAGCACGAGCTTGGCGCGTATGGCCGTGACAGATGACACGCAAAGCGGTCGCATCGGACTGCCGCCGACACGGCGCCCTGAGCTTCGCCCCCGGAAGCCCCTTTCTGTGACCAGTGAGGGCGAAACTCAGGGCGCCCTTTACGCTGCCTGTCCGGTTAGCCGGCCGTACTCAAAGAGAAGGCGCGACCGGCTCAGAGTCGGTCCACCCGGACTCCAGCACGACCTCGGTGCGATCGCCCTTACCTGGCATGCCGATCACCTCGAAGGCCAGCACCATTGATGTCTCCGGGTCGACGATCAGCTTGCCCTGAGTGGGCTGGCCCCGCTGAATCGGGAAGGCGAGGACGACGCCCGGCCGGCCTTGCGGATCGGTGGCCTCCCCTGCCACCTTCACCGAGGGCAGCTCGGCCAGAGCCCGAAAAGCCGCACCTCTCACCTGCGGAGAGGTGGGCAACTCGTACAGCAGCGACGCCAGCACCGTCGGCAGGCTGTCATCCACCGAGCCCTCGAAGTCCTCATCGGCGCGTACCGCCTCAACCGCCTGGTCCTTCAGCGCTTCGGGGTCAGCGGGCAGCGCCTCGATCTCCTCCAGCGTCAGCTCAGCGGCGCTGAGACGGAACTTCTGCTCGCCCTTGTGCGGGACCAGCCTTCCCTCGCCCGGCGAGGTGGAGAAACCGCCTCCCTGTTCCTCTCCTGTCCCCCATTCGGTCGGCGAGCCGTCGCGGCGCCACGCATCCATATCGAGAGGACGCGCGGCCAGCTGCTTGAAGCCAGACCAGCCGCGGCCGTCCTTGGCGACCCAATCCTCGACGATTCGAGAGTCCTCCAGCCGGTAGGTGTCGCCTTCCTTGCCGAACGGCTTGGCCCACCGCATCCTGTAAAGCCGCTTGACGTGCCAGTAAGCCCCCTCGGGCGCGGCCTCGGCTTTAGCCGCCGCGGCCAGCAGGATCGAGTGACCAGACAGGGTGGTCGTACTGATCTCAGGAGAGGGGACAGGCACCGGGCGGGAGGTGACCATGCCAGGCACCACGACCGCCGCCACGACCGCGGCTGCGGCGAGTCCGGCGACGGTGACCTGCCACGGCAGCAGCAGCAGCCGCCGCCTGCTGGCCATGCGCACGCGAGCCTCCACCCTGGTCTTCACGAATGGGTCCTGGTCGGGCCGGCCGTACAGCTCGCGGATCTGGCTGAGTTCATCCATGGCTGACCTCCATCGGATTGGTGCCGCCCAAGGCGGCGCGGATCTTGGTTCTGGCGCGACTCAGCCTTGAGCCGACCGTGCCGTAAGCGATGCCGAGCGCGTTGGCGATCTCCTCGTGGCTCAGACCCGCCAAGGCCGCCAGAAGCAGAACGTCGCGCTCGCCCCGCCCGAGACCGGCGATGGCCTTGGCGAGCGCCGGGCGCAGGGTCTCGGCACTGAGCTGGGCCGTCACGCGTTCTTCGTGGCCTGGTGAATCGACGGGGAGACCGTGTCTTGCCATGGCGCGCAGCGCACGAGCCTCTGTCCTGCGGTGCTTGCCGATGAGATTGGTGGCAATGCCGAACAGCCAGGTTCTGATACTGGCCCTGGCAGGGTCGTACCGCGCTCGCTTGCGAAACGCGGCCAGGAACGTCTCGGCGACCACGTCTTCGGCCTGTCCATGGCCGAGCCGCTGGACGATGTAGCCGTAGATCTCGTTGAAGTGGGCGTCGAAGACGGCCGAGAAATCGTCGAGCGACAGGTCCGGCGACCCTTCAACTGGCGTGGCTCTCATCGAGAACCTCTCGTGAGCGAATGTCAGGTCATGGGTTATCACCCGATGAGCCGATTCGCTTTCCCGATCAAAGTGAAGAGCCCTTAACTCGGGTCATGACGAGGAGCTGTGCCCGAGGATCTCGTTCGCTCGAACTCCCGGCCGTCATCCGCCTCTCGCCGGCCTGGGGTGTCGGCGATCTGCCGGTAGGGATAAGTCGTACACCTCTCGGACGTATGTCGCGAGGTCTGCTCAGTATTCCATGTATTTCCTATTGATTTTGCGGGGAATCTGTCGGAGGATCGAGTGCGTGAGTAGCAGCGAGCTTCTGGTGGCTCGCCTCTACGTCGACCTCAGACGGCAGGCGAGCGCGCTCTGTGCCAAGCGGTGACTTTCGCGGTCCCGCTGCCCCGTTGTCCCCAGCGCGGCCCTACACGCTGCGCCCTCCCCGCGCCGCTTCTGGCGGTGGTCACCGAGCCGGCGGACCGGGACCTGGACACCTCCTTCGCCGGATCGCCCACCAGGAGGGCCTCATGACCAAGCAGATCCACCTCGCCGCGCATTTCCCCGGCGTCAACAACACCACCGTCTGGTCCGACCCGCTCTCCGGGAGCCAGATCGACTTCGACTCGTTCCGGCATCTGGCCCAGACGGCCGAACGTGGCAAGTTCGACTTCTTCTTCCTCGCCGAAGGGCTGCGGCTGCGTGAGATGAAGGGCCGCATCCACGACCTGGACGTAGTGGGGCGCCCCGAGTCGCTCACCGTCCTGTCGGCGCTGTCGGCCGTCACCACCCGGCTCGGGCTGGCCGCGACGGTCAACTCCACCTTCAACGAGCCGTACGAGGTGGCGCGCCGGCTGGCGTCTCTGGACCACCTGAGCGGCGGCCGGGCCGCCTGGAACGTTGTGACCAGCTACGACGCCTTCACTGGCGAGAACTTCCGGCGCGGCGGCTTCCTGGACGAGGCGGATCGGTACACCCGGGCGGCGGAGTTCCTGCAGACCGTCCGCGAGCTGTGGGACTCCTGGACGCCCGATGCGGTCACCGCCGACGCCGCCACCGGCGAGTTCGTCAGGCACGGCGGTATCACCCAATTCCGGCACCAGGGCCGCCATTTCGACATCTCCGGCTTCTTCAACGTCCCACGGAGCCCGCAGGGACACCCCGTGATCATCCAGGCCGGGGACTCTGAGGAGGGCCGCGAGTTCGCCGCCTCCGCCGCCGATGTCATCTTCAGTCGCCACAGCAAGCTGGAGGAGGGTCGAGCCTTCTACCAGGATGTCAAGCGCCGCCTCGCCTCGTACGGCCGGCTGCCGGAGGACCTCAAGATCCTGCCCGCGGTCACGTATGTGCTGGGCGACACCGACGCGGAGGCGGCCGAACGTGCCGCCGGGATCCGCCGGGCCCAGGTGAGCCCGCAGACCGCGATCTCCTTCGTCGAAGGGATCTGGGGGCGCGACCTGTCCGGTTACGACCCTGACGGGCCGCTGCCCGACATCGAACCGGACCTGGAGGAGGGCGTCTCCAAGGGCCGGGCGCAGTTCCGCCGCGACCGCGGCGAGGTGGCCGCCAAGTGGCGGGCACTCGCGCAGGAGAAGAACCTGTCCATCCGCGACCTGGTCATCGAGGTCGCCGCGCCGCAGACCTTCATCGGCACCCCGGCGTCGGTCGCCGGCGAGATCAACGCGTTCGTGCAGGCCGACGCCGCCGACGGCTACATCTTCGTCCCGCATCTGACACCCGGGGGGCTGGACGACCTCGTCGACAAGGTCGTCCCGCTGCTCCAGGAGAGAGGCGTCTTCCGCACCGACTACACCGGCCCGACCCTCCGCGATCACCTCGGCCTCAGAAAGGAGACGTCATGACGTTGCATCTCGCCGTCGCGCTGGACGGCGCGGGCTGGCATCCGGCCGCATGGCGGACCGAAGGAGCCCATCCTGACCGGCTGTTCACCGCCGGGTACTGGGCCGAACTGGTCCTCGAAGCCGAGCACGGCCTGCTCGACTTTGTCACCTTCGAAGACTCGCTCGGCCTCCAGTCCACCCGCTTCGAAGGCCCCGACGAGCGCCTGGACCAGGTGCGCGGCCGGCTGGACGCGGTCCTGCTGGCGTCCAGCCTGGCCCCGATCACCTCCCGCATCGGGCTGGTCCCCACCACCAGCACCACCCACACCGAACCGTTCCACGTCGCGATCGGCATCGCCTCGCTCGACCACGCCAGCCGAGGCCGGGCCGGGTGGCGGCCCCGAGTGTCGGCCCGCCCCGACGAGGCCGCCCACTTCGGCCGCCGCGAGTTCCCGCCGCTGGACCTGTCCGATCCCACCACCACCCGGCACGTCGGGAGCCTGTTCGGCGAGGCGGCCGACGCCGTCGAGGCGGTCCGCCGCCTGTGGGACAGCTGGGAGGACGACGCCGAGATCCGCGACGTGGCGACCGGCCGCTTCATCGACCGCGACCGCCTGCACTACATCGATTTCCACGGCGAGTGGTTCAGCGTCAAGGGCCCGTCGATCACCCCGCGATCCCCGCAGGGACAGCCCCTGGTGACCTCGCTCGCCCACGACACCCTGCCGTACGAGTTCGCGGCCCGTAGCTCCGACGTCGTGTACGTCACCCCGCACGACCGGGCGAGCGCCGGGGCGATCGTCGGCCAGGTGCGAGCGGCGGAGGCCGCCGTGGGCCGCACCGGACCGGCGCTGAAGATCTTCGCCGACCTTGTGGTCTTCCTGGGGAACAACGGCGCCGACCGCAAGTCACGCCTGGACGAGCTGGACGGCACCGAACTCGTCTCCGACGCCCTGGTCTTCACCGGTAGTCCGGACCACCTCGCCGACCTGCTCATCGGATGGCAGGAGGCAGGGCTGGACGGCTACCGGCTCCGGCCCGGCACCCTCCCCCACGACCTGACGGCGATCACCCGAGACCTGGTGCCCGCACTCCAGACCAGGGCCGCCTTCCGCCGTGAATACCAGACGGCGGACCTGCGCGGCAGGCTCGGCCTGACCCGCCCGGCCAGCCGCTACGAGAAGGTTTCATGACCGCCCTCCTGCCCCTCCCTCCCCCCCTCCACGTCTCCGCTCCGCCGGTGACCGAGCGCTTCCGCGAGGTCGTGGCCGGCGCGGTCCTGGCCGAGGAACTCGGCCTCGACGGCTTCGCCTTCGGCGAGCGGCACGAGCGGCCCTTCCTGTCCTCCTCCCCGCCGGTGGTGCTGAGCCACATCGCCCCCGTCCTCCGCAAGGAGATCCCCAGCAGGCCGCTCTCCCAGGGAGAACTCTCATGACCCGGCTCTCGATTCTCGACCTGGCCCCCATCGTCTCCGGCCAGACCGCGCGCGAGGCGCTCCACAACACGATCGACCTGGCACAGCGAGCCGAGGAGTTCGGCTACCACCGGTACTGGCTGGCCGAGCACCACCTCACCCCGGGCGTCGCCAGCTCGGCCCCCGCCGTCCTCATCGGCGCCGTCGCCGCGGCGACGAGCCGGATCCGAGTCGGCTCCGGCGCCGTGCAACTGGGCCACCAGACCCCCCTGGCCGTGGTCGAGCAGTTCGGCACCCTGGACGCGCTCCACCCCGGCCGGATCGACCTCGGCCTGGGCCGCTCCGGCCAGCGCGCCAAGGAACTGCGCTCCGCCGCCGAGGCGCCCGCCCCGCCGCAGGCCACGGCACGAATCGTCGACGGCCTGCTCATCCCGCCCGCGTTCTCCTTCGCCACCATCGCAGGCTCCCCGCTCTTCAAGCTTTACGGGTCGCTGCTGCAGCAGCCAGGTGCCGAGTCACCCGACTTCGCCGAGCAGGTCGACGACATCCAGGCCCTGCTGGCGGGCACCTACCGCTCGGCCGACGGGTTCCTAGCGCACGCCCAGCCGGGTGAGGGCGCCGAAGTGGAGCTGTGGATCCTCGGCAGCAGCGGCGGCCAGAGCGCCCAGGTCGCCGGCGAGCACGGGCTGCCGTTCGCCGCCAACTACCATGTCAGCCCAGCCACCGTGCTCGAGGCGGTGGAGGCCTACCGGGACGCGTTCAAACCGTCGCAGACGCTCGCCGCTCCGCACGTCATGGTGTCGGCCGACGTCGTGGTGGCCCCCACCGACCAGGAGGCCCGCAGGATCGCCGAACCATACGGGCTGTGGGTGCGCAGCATCCGCACCGGCGCCGGCGCGATGGCGTTCCCCGCGCCCGAGGAGGCCGCCGCGCATGTCTGGAGCCAGGGGGACCGTGCGCTGGTCGCCGACAGGCTCGACACACAGTTCGTCGGATCACCCGAAACGGTCGCGGGCAAGCTGCGCGTCCTCCGGGACGTGACCGGGGCCGACGAACTGCTCGTCACCACCATCGCCCACGACCACGCCGACCGGGTCCGCTCACACGAACTGCTCGCCGCAGCATGGCGCGAGTGACCAGATTGCCGGCGACCGTGACACAACCATGACACGGCGCTGACGAGGCGGGGATACGTTCCGCCGACAGTGAGTGGGGTCGACCGGCGCCTGTTCCCTAGCGGTGGGTCCGGCCGTCTCCGTCTCACTGAGGAAGGCTGATCGATCGTGACTGAACGCGTACGCGTGGCTGTGCTGGCGGGTGGGCCATCCGCCGAGCATGAGGTGTCGCTGCGGTCGGCGCAGGCTGTGCTCGATGAGCTGCCGAGGGAGCTGTACGAGCCCGTCGCCGTCATCATCGACCGGCAGGGCAGGTGGCCGGTGGAACTGCGACGCGATCTGGCGGACGTGGTCTTCCCCGTGCTGCACGGGCCGTTCGGCGAGGACGGCGTCGTCCAGGGTCACCTGGAGACGCTGGGCATCCCGTACGTGGGCTGCGGCGTCATGGCCTCTGCCGTGGCCATGAACAAGGTCGCGATGCGGCGCGCGTTTCTGGCGGAGGACATTCCGGTCACCCCACATATCTGGTTCACCGAGCACGAATGGGGCACCACCACCGACTCCTGGGGTCTGGTGAAGTCGCTCGACTGGCCGATGTACGTCAAACCGGCCAACATGGGCTCCTCCATCGGCATCTCACGTGTCACCTCCATGGAGGAGCTGCGCGCGGGCGTAGATCTGGCGCTGGCCTACGACCGGATGGTCATCGTCGAGCAGGAGGTGACCGCGCGCGAGGTCATCTGCGGCGTGCTGGGCGGCTACGACACTCCGGATGCTTCGGTGCCCGGCGAGCTCATCGTGCCCGGCGACTGGCTCGACTATGAGGCCAAGTACCTCAGCCAGGCCGAGATCGCCGGCATCCCTGCCGTGCTGCCAGAACGGGTGGCCGAGGACGTGCGCGAGCTGGCTCTGCGCGCCTTCCGGGCGATCGGTGGCTACGGCCTGTCCCGTGTCGACTTCCTCTATGAGGAGGACACGGGACGCCTGTACGTGCTGGAGATCAACACCATGCCCGGCTTCACCTCCCGTTCCGTCTACGCCAGGGCCTGGGCCGCAAGCGGTGTCCCGTACCCGGACCTGCTGCGCCGCCTCATCGACCTCGCGTTCGCCAGGAGCGGCTCGTGATCCCCATGACGCTGAACAGGATCGCGCGGGTCGTCGGCGCAAGCCTGTATGACGTGCGCGACCCGCGGGCGCTGGTGACGGCGCCCGCGGCGGTCGACTCCCGCGAGGTGGTGCCTGGCGGCCTGTTCGCCGCGACGGTCGGCGCCCGCGTTGACGGTCACGACTACGCGGCCGGTGCCATCGCCGGCGGCGCCGTCGCCGTGCTGGCCTCAAGGCCCGTCGGCGTGCCCGCCCTCGTGGCCCAGGACGTCCAGCTCGCGATCGGCCTGCTGGCCAGGCACCTGCTCGAACACATCAGCCCGACCGTGATCGGCCTGACCGGCTCCGTGGGCAAGACCACGACCAAGGACCTGCTGGCCCAGGTGCTCGAACGGCACGCCGCGACGGTCGCCACCGACAGGTCGTTCAACAACGAGATCGGGCTGCCGCTCACCGTGCTGCGTGCCGATGCCACCACCCGATACCTGGTGCTGGAAATGGGTGCGGGCCGGAAGGGCGACCTGACGTACCTGACCGGGCTCGCACCGCCCCAGGTCGGGCTGGTGCTCAATGTCGGCACCGCACATGTCGAGCGCATGGGAGTCGGGCCGGTCGACGTAGCCGAGGCCAAGGGCGAGCTGGTCGAGGCACTTCCGGCGGACGGGTTCGCACTGCTCAACGCCGACGACCCGTACGTCCTGGGCATGGCCGGCCGCACCAGGGCCCGGATCCTGTTGTACGGCGGGTCGGCGCAGGCGCAGGTGCGAGCCGAAGGTGTGCGGATGGCCGACCGCGCGCGAACCGCGTTCGAGCTGGTGACGCCCTCCGGCCGCGCCCCGGTCGAGCTCAACCTCATAGGCGAGCACCAGGTGAGCAACGCCCTGGCCGCCGCCGCCGTCGCCACCGCACTCGGCCTGGGCGTCGCCGAGATCGCCGATGGGCTGAACGCCGCACGGCGGCGCTCCGCGGGCCGGCTGGAGATCGTCGAACGCCCTGATGGCGTCACCATCGTCGACGACGCCTACAACGCCAGCCCCGAATCCATGCGGGCCGGGCTGCGGGCGGTGAAGGCCCTGGCCGGCACCCGTCGTACCGTCGCCGTGCTCGGCGCGATGGGGCAGCAGGCGGACGCCTCCCGCGCCCGGCACGCGGAGATGGGCCGGCTCGTCGCCGGCCTCCGCTTCGACGTGCTGATCGCGGTCGGAGCGGGGGATCCGCTCGCGATGGCGGAGGCGGCGGAGTCCTCGAACCAGGGCGTGGCCGTCCATACCGTCGAGGACGTGGCCGGGGCCGTCAGGCTGGCCACCGCGCTTCTCGAACCGGGAGACGTGGTGTTCGTCAAGGCCTCCAGCGAGATCGGGCTCGGTGCCTGCGCCCGTGCGCTGGCCGGCGCCTGACCGTTGGCGCAGCGCCGAGGGGCCGGGCGGATCGGGCACGTCCATGCTGATGCGCCGCCTGACCGCACTCGACCAGGCCAGTGGCGGCACCGTCACCGTGGCCGGCACAAGCTATCGAAACGGAGTTCCATGCGCACTATCGGTCTCATCGGCGGGTTGAGCTGGGAATCGACGGTGATCTACTACCAGATCATCAACCAGCGGGTACGGGAGCGACTCGGCGGCAGCCATTCCGCCAACAGCCTCATCTGGTCGGTCGACTACACGACCGTCGAGGACCTCATCTTCGCCGACCGCTGGGACGAGGTGAGTACGCTGCTGGCCGATGCCGGCAGGAAACTGGAGGATCTCGGCGCCGAGGTCCTGCTCGTCTGCAGCAACACCTTCAGCCGGACGAGCGACGACGTGGCGCGGGCCGCGAGCGTGCCCGTGCTGCACATCGCCGACGCCGTGGGCGCGGAGGTCCGCGCCAGGGGGATGCGCAAGGTCGGTCTGCTGGGTACTCGCTTCACCATGGAGCAGCCCTTCTACCGGGATCGGCTGGCCGCCCACGGCTTCGACGTGGTCGTCCCGCGGCGCGAGCAGCGGGAACTGGTCCATCGCGTGATCTTCGACGAGCTGGTGCGCGGGGTGCTCCGGGAGTCCTCCAGGGACGCGTACGCCCAGATCATCGCCGATCTCGCAGCCGACGGAGCCGAAGGCGTCATCCTCGGCTGCACGGAGATCGAGCTCCTGATCACTGAGAAGAACACCGCCATCCCACTGCTGCCGAGCGCTCGGCTGCACGCGGAGGCGGCGGCCGGCTTCGCGCTGGCCGGCTGACGCACCCTCGGCCGCGTTCTTCAACGGCGCGTTGGCACGTTTCACTCAGTCTCCTCCAAGACCCTGGCGATCTGCCCAAAGTGGAGGACAGGTCTCTACCGTTACCCCGGGCATTTCTGGGGGCCGACGCTCTGCCCAGCACCGACGACGGTGACCCGGGCAGGGCTTCCCGGCGCCATGGCGGCGGCCGTGCACACGATCTGCCCGACGGCCAGTGTGGACAGTTCGCCGGCCGGAGTGGACAGGGTCACCACCAAGTGGCCGGCCGACTTGGCGGTCACCGAGAACGGGTCGGCTTCGGGCGGGACGTCGGTGGTGAATCCGTGCGCCTGTTCCCCCGCGGTGGGTCCGTCCGCCAGCAGCGCGAGCGTTTCCCCTTGGAACATTGGACGATCATTAGGCCGCGTTACCGCGCTGAGCCGGCCGTTCTTCACCAGATAGAGGGTGATCGTCGTGGTCGGTGCGACGCGTCCGCTCGGCGGGTCGCCGGCGACGATGACGTCGCTGGGTTGCACGCCGCAGCCGGCCGCGGCGACGAGCGATATGAGGCCCGCGGCGAGCATGCGGCGGGCGAGTCCGGTCCTCATTCGGGGCTTCCGTCCGGATCGTGTGCCCGGCGTGGGAGGCGCAGCGTGAAGATGGCGCCGCCGTCCGGGGCGTTGGTGACGGTGAGGTCGCCTCGGTGCAGGCGCGCGTTCTCCCGCGCGATGGCCAGGCCCAGGCCGCTGCCTTCGGACCTGGCCCTGGCCGCGCTGACCTTGTAGAACCGGTCGAACACGTGCGGCAGCACCGCCTCGTCCAGCCCGGGTCCGTGGTCGCGGACCTCAAGAGCGATCCAGTGCGGGTCGGCGCCGAGCCGTACCGACACCGGTGGCTCGCCGTGCCGCAGGGCGTTGCCGACCAGGTTCGCGAGGATGACGTCCACTCGGCGCGGGTCAAGCCACGCCGTCACCCCGGGTGGGACCTCGGTGTGCACCGACTCCGACCAGCCCCGGGCCCGCAGGGTCGCGCGCACCAGCTCGGCCACGTCGACCTCGTTCGGCGCGAGGGCCGCGACGCCGGAGTCGAACCTGCTGATCTCGATGAGGTCGTTCACTAGAGCGGTGAGGTTGAGCGTCTCCTGGCTGACCAGCCTGGCGGCCCTGCCGGCGGGCTCTGGCAGCCGGTCCGCCTCCTCGTCGAGGACGTCGGCGACCGCAGCGAGCGCGGCCAGGGGGGTGCGCAGCTCGTGGGACACGTCGGCCACGAACCGGCGGGCGTCGGCCTCCATCTCGCGCAGCTGCTTGACGTGCCGTTCCAGCTCCGCGGCGGTGTTGTTGAACGTGCGTGCCACGTCGGCCAGCTCATCGGAGCCGCGGACCGCGATCCTGGTCCGCATCTCGCCCTCGCCCAGCAGGCGTGCCGCCCGGCCGAGCTCGCGCACCGGGCGCAGCACGCCACGGGTGGCCAGCAACGCCAGGACGACCGCGAACGCCAGGGCCGCGCCGCCGATGAGCCAGGCGCGTGCGGCGAGCTCGTCGATGCTGCGCTGTTCGGGAAGCAGGCTGCGCGCGACGTAGACCTCGATACCGGACACCCGCGTCGTCCGGTCCTCCTCGACGATCAGCAACGGCGTACCGATGATCAGGAGGGGCGCGCGCTGCCACACCACACGCTGCCACACGATGTCGCCGCCGGCCACCGCCCGCCGCAGCTCCGGTGGAATCCTCCCGGGATCCAGGATCGGCACGTTCCCGCCCGGCCTCCGGCCCCCCTGCGGCGGCCGGTCCCCCTGCGGCGGGGGGCCGGCCGGCGGCGGCGGGCTCCCCGGCGAGTGCATCTCGCGGTAGACGGCGACCGCAAGGCTGTTCTGGTCGGCCGCGGCCGCGGCGATCTCGCCGAGCTCGTCCGGGCCCGGTGCCGCGCTCCGCAACGGGTAGAGCGCCTCCAGGCGGCTGGTCATCGACTGCACCGCGGCATCCTGGGTCCTCTGCAGGATGGCGTTGCGGGCCTGGACGTAGATCCCGCCGGCCACCGCCGCCGCGGTGACCACGCACAGCAGTGCGAAGCCGAACAACAGCCGGGCACGCAGCCCCAGGCTCGGCCGGGGTGTCACCGGCGGCTCACACCGGCCCGAACCGGTACCCGAACCCACGCACCGTCTGCACGTAGACGGGCGCCGCCGAGTCGTCCTCGATCTTCGCGCGCAACCGCTGCACGCACGCGTCCACCAGACGCGAGTCGCCGAAATACCCGTGCTCCCATACCGACTCCAACAGCTGCTGGCGGCTGTGCACCCGGCCCGGCGTGCCGGAGAGCTCGAGCAGCAGGCGCAGCTCGGTCGGGGCGAGGTCCACCGGCACGCCGCGTTTGGCGATCACGATCCCGGCCCGATCGATGGTCAGGTCCCCGTGCCGCTCCAGCTCCGCCTGGTCGCGGCCGATCCGCCGGAGCACGGCGCCAATGCGTGCCTCCAGCACCCTGGGCTGCACCGGCTTGACCACGTAGTCGTCGGCGCCCGCCTCCAACCCGGCCACCACGTCCATGTCGTCGCCGCGCGCCGTCAGCATGATGATCGGTACCTGGCCGGCGGCCCGGATGCGGCGGCAGACCTCGAAGCCGTCCATGCCAGGCAGCATCAGATCGAGCACGACGACGTCGGGAAGGTCCGTACGCATCCGGTCCAGCCCCTGCTCGCCGGACTCCACCGCGCGCACCCGGTGCCCATGCCGGGTCAGGGCCAGCTCAAGACCCTCCCGCACGGCCGGGTCATCCTCGATCAACAACACTCGCGACACGCCCCCGAGTTTCACAGCACGCCCCCGTTATTCGCCCGCCGGTCAACACCATCCACTGTCGGACGACCGTGTGCCCGCCTCGTCTTCGCCGTGTCATGGTTGTGTCACGGCCTTGCCGACCGTCGCGCCGACGTGGCCGCCGTCGGCAAACGGTGACGTGCGGCGGACAACGCGCGCACATTCGGCACCAATCGTAGTTCGTCATGAACGAGCCACGCACGATCCCATCTCGGCCCCGTGACCGGCTGTCCGCCGCGGTCACGCCGGTGCTCGGCGTCGCCGTATCCGCCGTTCTCGCCGCCGGGGGCTGGCTGGTCTACAGTGGCGCACAGGCCCAGCAGGCGTCGTTGTCGAGTTCCAGGTCGGCGCCGATCACCGGGGACCGGCCGTCGGCTCTGCCCTGGCCATCGACGGGGCAGGCAGCGGTCGAGATCACCGGGCAAGCGGACGGCCTCAGTGTGCACGGCGAGCAGCGGCCCGTGCCGATCGCGAGCGTCACCAAGGTGATGACCGCTCTGGTGGTTCTTCGCGACCACCCCCTCGGCAGGAACGCCGCAGGGCCGTCCATCCAGGTCGACCGGCAGGCGGCGATCGAGTCAGGGAACCGAGACGAGTCCACGGTGCCGATCACCGAGGGCCAGATCTTCACCGAGCGGCAGCTTCTCGAGCTGATGCTGATCCCCTCAGGAAACAACGCCGCACGTCTGCTGGCCCGCTGGGACGCCGGCTCGGAGCTGGCCTTCGTCCGCAGGATGAACGCGGTCGCCGCCAAGCTGGGCATGAAGAACACCACCTACACCGGGGCGAGCGGATACGAACCCACCACGGTCAGCACGGCGGTGGATCAGCTCAAGCTGGCCAGGCAGGCCATGAAGAACCCAGTGCTGCGTGACATCGTCGCCACCGCCAAGATCACCATCCCGGGCATCGCGGGCGAGATCGTCAACGGCAACAAACTGCTCGGGCTGCGCGGGGTGGTCGGTCTCAAGACCGGCACCAGCACGGCGGCGGGCGGAGCGCTGCTGTGGGCCGTCCGTCCCACTTCCGGGGACCGCGACCGGCTGATCCTCGGGGTGGTCCTGCGCCAGGGCGACCCCGACGACACGCTCGAGGAGAAGAAGGAGGCGGCGTTGGCCGCGAGCAGGAGGTTGATCGTGGCGGCCCGGCGATACCTGGATCCTGGAAGAACCCCGATTCCGTGAATGCCCCCGGCCCTTCTCCTTGCCCCTGATGATCACGAATTCGGGCTCGTCTTGTACGGCGAGCCACCAGCGGCAACGGAACAGGCGAGTAAGCCTCACGCTTCGGGAAAGCGATATCGCCTACTGGATCCAGATGGAGTTGTCATTACCATCGACAGGCCGCGCTTCGAACTTGGAAAATGCTTGAGGGTACAGATGGGGCGGAGGATTCGAGCGCGGAGGGGTGTTCATGATTGCTGCGCTGACGGTCACAGCAAACGACCCGGCAGGTGAATTGTCCGATCTGTACGCATGGCTCATCGAAGAGCCAGACCTGCGCGGACGGATCGAGCTGAGATCGGCAGACATCCCTGACGGCGCGCTCGGTTCGAGTACCGATCTCCTGCAGCTGATATTGGGTTCCGGTGGCGCGGCGGCCACCGCCGCAACCGTCGTGATCGCATGGTTGAAGACCCGAGCGGGTGAAGTCAGCGTGAAACTCACCCGCGACACAGAAAGCCTCGAGGTCACCGCCAAGGGGATCAAAGGCTTGAACGCGACCGAGACCAAAGCGCTGGCCGCCCAGGTCGCGGAACTCCTGGGGAGAGCCGATGAGGATCGGATGCCACTAAAGGAAAATCCCTGACTACGCCGGCCGGCTCGTTAAGCCGAGAGAATCGGACCCGATATTGGGGAGACAGGCCATACGAGCCGACATGCCATGATGCGCTATCCATCTCCCGGTGAGACGCCGGGCACCTCGTCCCCTCTCGGAGTGCGTGCGCTGCTGATCGGGACCGGGAGCCACGGAGGTGAATCAGATCTTCCTGCGGTCCCCGCTGTGGAGCAGACGCTCGTGGATCTGCGGAGTGCGCTGGTCGAGCGGTGTGGCCTGCGCCCGGAGGCCGTACAGGTCCTGCGCGACCCGCCCACACCGGTGGAGATGGGCGAGGCGATCGGCACGGTGGTCGAACAGGCCACCGAATTGGTGATCTTCTACTACGTCGGGCATGGACTGGTCAGCACCACGGGGGCGCTGCATCTCGCGGCACGGAACACCGATCGCCGTCCGACCCATCTGCGCCACACGGCATTGCCGTACGGCACGGTGCGTGAGTATCTGCTGGAAAGCCGGGCGCGATCGTGTGTCGTCATACTCGACTGCTGTTTCTCCGGCAGGGCGGCCGGTGGGCTTGGCGATCCGGCGGACGAGGTCGTCAACCTGGCGCAGGTCGCCGGAGGCTTCGTCCTGACATCGGCGGGGTACGACGAGATGGCGCTCGCGCCTCCCGGACGGGTGCATACGGCCTTCAGCGGTGAACTGCTCCGCCTGCTGACCGACGGAGATCCGGCCGGGCCGTCGTCCTTCACCTGGCACGACACCTACCGATACCTCAGCCGGGTGCTGCCCGCGCAGGGATTTCCGCGGCCCCGCTGCCGTGCCACCGGAAGCGTCGGCGACCTGGTGATCGCCCTCAATCCGGCCTATCGGCCCCCGGTCGGGGTGGACACGTCTCTGCCGTCCACGCCGGACGACGGCGAGTCGCTTGCCGACGTGTGTCCTTACAAGGGGCTGGCGGCCTTCGAACGTGCGGACGCCCCGTGGTTCTTCGGCCGGGAGCGGCTCACCACGGCTTTGACGGGCAGCCTCGCCGCACGCTACGACGACGCGGGCCCGTTGATGGTCGTGGGTGCCTCAGGGGCGGGAAAGTCGTCGCTGCTGCGAGCGGGCCTGGTCCCGGCGTTGGCGCGTGGGGCACTCGGTGTTCCGGGCTCGGCGAGCTGGCCCTGTCTGGTGTTCAACCCGACCGCCGATCCGATGGCCGCGCTCGCTCACCAGGTGGCGTCCCTGACCGGCGCCGCGGCCGAGCCTTTCACCGATGAGCCCGCACGGCTCGGTTCTGCTCTGCGTGCGGCGTTGCGGCAGCAGGCCGGTGACGGGGGCTCGGCGGGCGCCAGGGTGGTCCTCGTCGTCGACCAGTTCGAAGAGATCTTCACCCAGTGTGACGACGAACAGGCCCGGCGGGCGTTCATCCAGGCCTTGTACAACGCGGCCGCAGGAGACGGAGGCGAGCCATCGGCGCTGGTCGCCATAGGAGTGCGGGCCGACTTCTACGGACAGTGTGCCGCCTACCCCGAGCTGCTGTCGGCTCTGCAGAATCACGCGGTCCTCGTCGGATCCATGTCCGGATCGGAGTTGCGGGGAGCGATCGAGAGACCGGCGTACGCCGCCGGCCTGCGATTGCAGCACGGCTTGGTCGAGGTCCTGATGCGGGACCTTGGCGTCGAGGATGAACCCAGCCAGAACGGGACACCGTACGCGGCAGGTATGTTGCCCCTGCTGTCCCACGCGCTACTGACCACCTGGCGGCAGCGCCAGGGGCGCGTCCTGACCGTCGCGGGTTACGAGCGGACCGGCGGCATCCGAGGAGCGATCGCGGCCTCCGCCGACCAGGTCTACGCGGGGCTGGACGAGAGCGGGCAGGAGACGGCACGCCGGCTGCTGCTGCGTCTGGTGCACATCGGGGACGGCACCGACGACAGCCGCCGCCGCGTGGTTCACGCCGAGCTGATCGCCGATCTACCGGATCCCGGCCAGGCGGCGGCGATCTTGGACGCGTTCGCCGGCGAGGACGCCCGGTTGGTCACCATCGACCGGAACACGGTTGAGATCACACATGACGCGCTGCTGCACGCCTGGCCCAAGCTCCGGGGCTGGATAGACGACGACCGTGCCGGACTGCTCGTTCACCAGCACCTGGTCGAGGCCGCTCGCGCGTGGGAACGCGACAACCGCGATCCCGCCGGTCTCTACCGAGGAAGCCGGCTGGCTGTGGCCCGCGAATGGGCGCAGGGCGACGCCGGGCGCGAAAGGATCGGCGCGCTGGCCCAGGCGTTCCTCGCTGCCGGCATTCAGCTGGAGAACCACGAGCAGGAGGCGGCTCGTCGGCGGACTCGCCGGCTGCGGCAAATGATCGCGGCGCTTGTCACACTGCTGCTGCTCGCCACCGGTACGGCGTTCTACGCCCTGGTGAAACAGCGTGCCGCCGAAGAACAGCAGCGCCTCGCGACGGCCCGGCTTCTCCTCACGCGTGCCGCGGCGACCCGGGCCACCGATCCTCGTACGGCGATGCGGCTGGCGCTGGCCTCCGATCGTATGTCCTCGACACAGGACAGCAGAACCGCTATCGCCGAGGCGCTGACGGAATCGCCGATCGCCGCGTCTTTGAGCGCTTCGTCCGGTCAGCCGCGCGGGGTCGCCTATAGTCCCGACGGGTCCTTGCTCGCCGTCGCCATGGGCGATGGGAGCGTCTCCCTGTGGAACGCCGTTCGTCCGCGCTATCCCGAGTTCCTCGCGGTGCTGCCCGTCGGACCGTCGAAACCGGACGCCGCCCGCAACACGTCGGTTTCCGCATGGGTGAGCTTCAGCGGCGACGGATACACGCTCGCGTCCACCAGCGGCAGGAGCGACGTCGTCCGGTTGTGGGACGTCCGCGATCCTCGTCGCCCGCGTCTCCTCACCGATCTGGTGGACAAGGAGCTCGTGCCTGGGGCCGTGGCGTTCAGTCACACGTCACCCGTGCTGGCCGTCGTCGACCTCGCCAAGACCATCTGGATCTGGGACGTCCACGACCCGGCCCGGCCGCAACGGACGGCGGTGTTGAGCGGCGATGCCGGGAATGTGCCGAGCATCGCGTTCAGTCCCACCAAGCCGATACTCGCCATCGGGGATAACAGCACCGTTCGGCTGTGGGACCTGTCCGATGTCCGCCACCCCCGCCGGGGTGCCGTACGAAAACGCGACTTCATCACAGGGCTCGCCTTCAGCCCTGATGGCGGGATCCTCGCGAGCGCGAGCCTGGACCGCACGACCGAGTTGTGGGCCGTGACGGGCCACGATCATGTCGCTTACCTGAAGCGTCTCGAGGGCCAGGGCGGCTGGCTGGCCGCCGTCGCGTTCCACCCTGGCGCTCCCCTGCTGGTCACCACGAGCTGGGACAGGAGTGTCTGGTTGTGGGATGTCTCCGACCCTCGGCATCCTCGGCGGACGAGCAGCCTGAAGGGTCACGTGTCCACCGTCGAAGCCGCCGCCTTCGGCTCACGGGGGAACACGCTGGCAACGGTCGGCTTCGATGGGACCGCTGTCCTGTGGGATATCGGCGGCGCTTTCAGGCCGTCCCTCACCACCGAACTGCCTCCCGCAAAGGACCAGATAGGGGCCGTGGCGCACAGCCCCAAGGGAGATCTGCTGGCCACCGTGGCCGATATCGTCGACAAGCACGTCCGATTATGGCGTTTGAGGCAAACACGCCGGCCGGTGTCCCTCGGCGCTCTGCGCCTGGAGCAGGGGGTCCGGGGTGTCGCCCTAAGCTCGGATGGCCGCACCATGGCCACGGGAGGCGATCCCGGTTTCGGGGCGCAGCGTCGCACGTCCGCCGTGCGGCTCTGGGACATCTCCACACCCGATCATCCTCAACCGGTGGCGTCCCTGCCCGGTTACACCGGATCGGTGAACGCACTCGAGTTCCGGCCCGACGGCCGCGTCCTTGCCACAACCAGCGCCGGTGCCGGTGTGTGGCTGTGGGATGTGACGAATCGGGCTGATCCCCATCGCCTGTTTCGATCCGCCGGCGGAATCCTCTCTGACCTGGCCTTCGGCCCCGATGGACGGCTGCTCGCCGCCACAGGAGGGCGCGTGACGACCGTGTGGAACGTCCGCGACCCCCGCCACGCGACTCCTATGGCGACATTGACCTCTTCTACCTTTTCCTCGGCGAGTGCGCTGGCGTACAGCCACGACGGCACGATGCTCGCCATCGGCGGGTACGCCGAGGCGAGCCGAAGCGCCCAAGTCGAGCTCTGGGCTGTCGGCGATCTCCGGCATCCGGCGCTCCACGCCGTCCTGCCCGCAGGGGTCAATGCCGCCGTGGCCTTCAGCCGTGACGATCGAACGCTGGCCACGACAGGGCAGGACCAGGCCGCGTGGCTATGGGACATCAGTGATCCGCGACGTCCCGCACGTAGCGCGGTGCTCGGCGAGAACGGCGGAGATGTGGCCTCGATCGACTTCAACCCAGGCCACGAGTCCATCGCCTTGGGCAGGCTGAACGGCACCACCGCGATCTGGAACGTGGAACCGGCTCTGCGTCTCGCCGGTCGTCTGGACGGCTGGGCATGTCAGGCGGCGGGCCGGGGTCTGTCCTCGGACGAATGGGCCACGGAAGCCCCCGAAGTCCCCTATCAGGCCACGTGCCCATCCGGAACCGACCTGGCCGGGCGTTCCACGGCCGACCCTGCCAGCGGCCGGACACTGTGGGGTGAGCCAGCCCCTGTCTTCACCGGTGCCGCCTTCGTCCTGACGCTGATCCTTCTCCTGCACCTGGCCGTCTCCGACCCGATCCTTACCTACCGGCTGGTAGGTACGCGCACGTCCCCTAGAGGGCAGTGGATCCTCATCGTGGCGGACTGGGTGTCGATCGCTCTGGTCGCGGTGATCGTGGCCATCGGCCCCGGAGTGAGTCGTCGGCACGTTGGCATCGCGGCCCCGAACCCCGTATGGCCGGCGGTGACGGGCGCGATCCTGGTGACCGCGTGGGTCGTGTTCGCGGTCATGGAACGTCGGCCACGTCGTAAGAACGACACCCGTCGTGCGGCGGCCCCGGGCACCGCGGAAGAGCCGGCGAAGATCCTTTCTGGCGGTGGGCCCACGCGGTCACCGCTCACGGCAGGTGAGCGCCGCCTCGGATACGCGCTGGTGGTGACCGCGGGAGTAGGTGGAGAAATTCTGCATCACGGCTTCGCGATAGCGGCCGTCGTCGGCCTGACCCCTCTCGGTGTCGTCCCCGCCATGCTGGCCGTCACGGCGATCGTGGCCCTTGGCCGGCTCCCCATGGGGATGTCGCGCATGCTCGAAAGCGCCATCTTGGGGCTGATTTTCGGCGCGCTCTACCTCCTCACCGAAAGCCTCCTCCTTCCCATCGTGCTCAGCATTCTCCTTTACATCCAGCCACGCCGGTGAGGTACTGCCACTTGATGGCGTCGAGGATGCCGCACCGGCCTCACCCGCCAAGAACTCAGTCACCGGCACGGTGCCGCCCCGTTCTCCGGCCCCATCCTCGACGCAGCAGGGCCACGGCGCGGTCGGGGATCGGTGTGGCGGCCACCATCCGGGCTCGATGCCTTGGTCCACGGTGGCGAGCCCGGGAGACCGACCCGGACTACCTCAGGCCTCCGACCGACAGTCCGCCGCGCCAGTGCCGCTGGAGGGTGAAGAAGGCGATGATGAGCGGGATCACCGACACGAGCGCGCCCAAGATGATGAGGCTCCAGAGGGAGGTGCCGCCCGCGTTGTTCGCCGAGGCGATTCCCTGCCAGACGCCGAGTCCGACGGTGACCGGGAAGAGGCGATTGTCGGAGAGCATGGCGAGGGGCAGGAAGTAGTTGTTCCAGGAGGCCACGGCCGACAGAAGCAGCACTGTGACCACCGCGGGTCGCATCAGCGGGAATGCGACCTGGAAGAACGTCCGCACTTCACCTGCGCCGTCGACCCTCGCCGCGTCCAGGATCTCGTCGGGAACCGCGTCACGCGCGTACACGTGCATCAGGTAGACGCCGAACGGGTTGAGCAGTGACGGGAGGATCACCGCCCAGATCGTGTTCGTCAGGCCGAGCCCGGAGAACATGATGAAGGTGGGGATCACCAGGGCCGTTCCGGGCACCATCAACGCGCCGAGCAAGACGGAGAAACTGAAACGTCTGCCGGCGAAACGGTACTTGGCGAACCCGTAGCCGGCCATGACCGCGAGGACCGTGGCCCCGAGCCCGCCCGCGAGTGCGTAGACCGTGGAGTTGAGAATCCACCTGCCGTAGATGCCGCCGTCATAGGTGAACAGCCGTTCGAGGTTCCCCAGGTAGTCGACACTGTCGGTGAACCACAGGGTGTTGCCGCCGCCGAACAGGCCGGGGGAATCCTTGGAGCTGTTGACGATGACCCACCAGAACGGCAAAAGGAAATACACGACCAGGAAGCCGAGGAGCACCTGCATGGGGAGGTGGCGTTGCGGCCGGCGGCGTGCGATGGTGCGAGATCGGTCGGTCATCAGAGGAAACTCCTCCGCTTGCGCGTGAAGAACAGGAAGGCGTAGACGCAGACGAAGACGACCCCGCCGAGGGCGAAGGAGATCGCCGATCCGTAGTTGAAGTTCGCGAGCGCGAACGCCTGCTGATATGCGTACATGTTGGGCGTGAACTCCGGTCCGATCGTGCCGGCCGCGAGGTACCGCAGAATCTGCGGCTCGTTGAAGAATTGCAGGGTGCCGATGAGCGAGAAGACCAGGATCAGGACCACCGCAGGGGTGATCAGCGGGATTTTGATCCGGAGCGCGATCTGCCGTTTGCCGGCGCCGTCCATGCGGGCGGCCTCGTAGAGCGTCGGGTCGATGCCCTGTAGCGCCGCGTACAGGATGATCATGTAGTAACCGGCCCACTGCCAGGTGACGACGTTCAGCAGACCGTAGAAGATCAGATTACTGCTGAAGAAGTCGGGCGCGTCGGCGCCGAACAACCCGAAGATGTCGGTGAGCGGCCCGAAGCTCTTGCTGTACAGGAATCCCCACATGACCGCCCCGATGACCGTGGGGATCGCGTAGGGCAGAAAGATCATGAGGCGCGAGAAGCGGACGAACAGAGAGGTCACGGCATCCAGGATGAGGGCCATCGCGAGCGCGATGATGATCTGCAGCGGGATGGCGACCAGCGAGAAGCGGATGACGAACCACGTCCCGGAGAGGAAGCTCGGGTCGGTGAACGCCTTCACGTAGTTGTCGAACAGGACGAAGCTGGTGCCGCCGATCAGCTTCTTCTGGAAAAGACTCAGGTACAGCGCGTACGCGAGCGGCGCGATGAGAAACGCCAGGAAGACGATCCCGAATGGCCCGACGAAGAGCCATCCCATCAGGTGCTCACGGAGGCGCACCTTGCCGTAGACATTGTTCGTCTTCTCTTGAGTGCGCGGTGCGCTCTCCTTGATCAGGAGGGTCATCTTGGGCTCCGGGATGTTGCTGCTGGGGGTTTCGAGGTGGGCCGGCCGGCCGAGGACGGCCGGCCCGACCTTCGGTCACTGAACGGTGAAGCCTTGCTCCTTGGCGTACGCCGCCACGTCCTCCTGAAGCTTGTCAGCGGCCTGTGAGCCGGTGACGGAGCCCTCGGTGATGGCACTGACCTGCTTCGTCATGGCGTCGAAGTAGTACTGGCCGAAGGGGCTGTAGGTGACGCCCTTGTAGCCGTTCGCCGCGGGAACGTAGACCTCCTTGTTCGCCTGCTGGCCGTCGAAGAACGCCACCTTCAGGTCCACGAACTCGGGGGACTTGAGCGCCTTGAGGTTCAGCGGGAAGATGATCTGGTTGGTCCAGCCGTCGGTGAGCGACGCATCGTCGGCATAGAGGCCGAACGCCACCTTCGCCGCGAGTTCGGGGTTCTTCGCCTGGCTCGTCACCGAGAAGGCCGAACCACCCCAGTTCACCTGCACCGGGTTGCTGGGGTCCCACTGCGGGAGCGGCGCCACCGCGAATTTGCCGGTGTCCTTGCCCTTGCCGACGCCGGCGCCGGTGAGGTATCCGGGCGCCCAGGCAGCCGAGATGTACGTCGCGTACTTACCGTTGATCACACCGGAGATGTACTCCGGCGTGAACTGGTCCTGCTTCCCGACCAGGCCCTTCTGCGCGAGGCGCCCCCAGTAGTCGAGCACGTCCTTGGACGCCTGGTCGTTCAGCTTGATACCGATCGACTTCGGCTGCGCCGGGTCGTAGGTGAACGGAGCGGCGCCCTTCTGGATCTGCAGTGCCATCGTGAGGGCCGACACGTTCGCCCCGAAGTCGCCGAACTGCGGGCCACCCGCGTCCTTCACCTTCTGCGCGGCCTGCTCGTACTCGGCCCACGTCTTCGGCGGCGTGATCTTGTACTTGTCGAAGATGTCCTTGCGGTAGATCATCGCCAGCGGGCCGCCGTCGACCGGCACGCCATATACCGCGTTACCGACCGAGACGTCCTTCCACGCGCCCTCGCTGTAGTTGGCCTTGACGCCGTCGAAGCCGTACTTCTTGATGTCGACGAGCGCGTTCTGGATCTGGAAGGTGGGGATGCGGTCCATCTCGACCATGATCACGTCGGGCGCCCCGGTGCCCGCCGAGATGGCCGTCTGGAACTTCTGGTACTCGTCACCGCCCTGACCGACGTTGGTCCAGCAGACCTGCACCTCACTGTTCTGCTTGTTGAAGTTGTCGACGACGAGCTGCATGTTGGGGTACCAGCCCCACATCGTCACGACCGGCAGTTCCTTCTTGGTGATCGTGTTCGTGCAGCTGCTCGCGTTGTTTCCTCCCGCATTGGCTGTGCCCTGTCCCTGATCGGGGGAGCAGGCGGCAAGCGCGCTCGCGACCGTGAGCACGGCCGCCGCGGCAAATAGTGTTCTCTTCATTGACATGATCTCTCCTTCGGGATCGCGGCGCACGAAAGTCCATGCGCCGCTGCTGCGGTCGAACGATGGGCCTGGACAGGGCACGGTGCGCAGCCCGTGCCCTGTCCAGGCCGATCGTCATGTGAACGCTCACACCGTGTCCGGCGGGCACCACCGGGGGGCCGGGAACGCCGACGTCCCCCGGTGATGTCGCCGTGGACGGAGTTACCTAGCCTTTGAACAGACGCGGCGCCAGGTCGACGAGGTTCTTCTGCCACACGTCCCAGCCGTGCGGTCCGGGGGTGACCCCGTCGAACTCATAGTGGACGCCGAGGTTGTTCATCGTGGTCAGTCCCGCCATGAACGACGGGTATACGAAGTCGGTAACGTCGCCGACGTACACGCGGAACAGCTTGGTCTTGCTGTTGATCGCCGCCACGTCGACACCGGTCCCGCTGCCGAACCCGGCCGAGAACGCCGCGATGGAGGCGAACTGACCCGGGTACGCCTTGAGCACGCCGATCGCCTGGCCACCGCCCATCGACAGGCCGGCGAGGGCCTGCCGCGACGGGTCACTGGCGATGTGGTAGCAGGCGCGGGCCGCCGGAACGATGTTCTCCAGCAGTTCCTTGTTGAAGTTGGACGAGTTGCCGTTGCCCATGACGACCACCATCGGCACCAGGTCCCCGTCGAGGAACTGGTGGTCGAGGATCTGCTTGGCGCGTCCCATCTCGGTCCAGTCGGTGTAGTTCTGGCCGCTACCGTGCTGGAGGTAGAGCACGGGATACGGCTCCGCGCGGTTCGGGTCGTAGCCGGGCGGGGTCCACACCAAGGCGGTCCGGTCGGCGTTCGCCACGTTGCTCCGGTACGTCAGGCTCTCGACCTTTCCGCCCTGGCCGGCGGGAACGTCCGAGAGCAGGCGCGCCCGCTCGCCGGGGATGAAGAAGCTGCTCCAGGCGGGCTCAGAGGTGATCTTCGTCGGGTTCGACGCGTCCTTGACCCCTACCCGGTCCACGATCCACCGGTAGTAGTAGAACCACGGCTCCAGCGGCCCCACGGTCACCCGCCACCGGTCGCCGTCACGCGACATCGGGACGCGCAGCCAGCTCCCGCCGGGAGCGATGTTCGCCCACACCGTGAGGTGCTGGACGTCCTTGAAGTCCGTCGTGGTCTCGAAGGTGACGAAGCCGTCCTTCACGAACGGCGTCGGGGTGGTGCCGGGCGGCGGCGGAGCGAACTCGCCCTTCAGCGGACCGTGACCGGCGCTCGGACCGTGGTCCGACACCTTGCGGAACAGCCGCGGCACGAAATCGATCAGGTTCTCCTGCCAGGCGGTCCAGTTCGCCCCGCCGTCGGGGTTGACCCCGTCGAACTCGTACCTGACACGGGCGCGGTCCAGCGCCTTCGTCAGCCTGTTCGTCGCGTTGTACGCGGGATCGGTCACGTTCCCGGTGTACAGGCGCACCAGCTTGACACCGGGGGCCGGAGCGGGACCGGGCCTCCCGCCGGCGAGCTCCGTCAGCAGGCCCGAGAACGAGCCGGCGTAGGCGAACCCGCCCGGGCCGGTCAGGGCGGCACGCAATGCCTGCGACCCACCCTCGGCCACACCGGCGATGGCCTGGTGCTCCCGGCCGCGATGGACGCGGTAGGCGTCCCCGACCGCCTTACGGAGGTCCTTGAGCTCCTTGTCGTCGTCCGGTCCGCGACCGTCGGTGATGACGACCACCATCGGCTTGATGGCACCGTCGGCCGACAGGTTGTCGAGGATCTGCTTGGCCCGACCGAGGTCGAGCCAGTCGGTGGCGCTCCTGTCCATACCGGACTGCAGGAACAGCACCGGATACGGCTTGCCGCCCTTGGCCGAGTACCCAGGCGGGGTCCAGACCAGCGCCGACCGCTCCTCGTTCTTGGTCCGGTAGGTCAGGGTGTCGACCTTGCCGCCCTGCCCCGCAGGCGCGTCCACCAGCAGCCGGGCCGAGTCGCCCGGAACGAAGAAGGTGCTCCAGAGAGGCTTGGACGCCACACTGGTACTGTTCGTCGGATCCTTGAGACTCTTGGTGTCGTCGCCCGTGACCTGGTAGTAGTACAGCCCCGGCTTCAGCGGGCCGAGGGTCCCCGACCATACGTCGCCCCGGCGGGTCAGCCCGAACTCCGTCCAGGTGGTGGAGGGGCCGAAGTTGCCCTCCACCATGATCTGCGACACCTGGCCCATATTGGCCTGGACGTAGGCCGCCGGGACACTGAACGACGCGTAGCGGCCCTCGGAGACATTGAGCCAAGGCGTGTCCGCCGACGCCGACCGCGGCGCCAGCATCATCACCGCCATGACCATCACTCCGGCGATGATCATTGCCGACAGGCGGCGGACGCCGTTCGGTCGTAAACTCGCGTGATAGAGTTCTGGCATAACCACATTCCTTTTAAAGGGCCGGCGGCGGATGCGACCCGACTAGCCGGCCTATTTCTTGGGTGGGTGTTGCCGTGGGGTGTGCGCCTCACCTCCATCAGTGCTTCGCGTTGTTCATCTGAACTTCAGGTGCGCCTGGACGTTGGGTCTGTGGGTGAGGGTCACGCTCTCGCCGCGGCCCCAGGTGGTGTGGTGGAGCCGCGGACCACCAAGCTGGTCGGCAGCAGCATTTGGCGCTGCCCCTCCCACTCGCCGGTCACCAGCGACTTCAGCATGCGCGCGGCCTCGTATCCGAGCCGATACATCGACTGATCCACCGTGGTCAGGCCCGGCTCGGCGAACGCCGACTCCGGAATGTTGTCGAATCCGACCACCGACAGGTCGTCGGGGACGCTGACCCCCAGTTCCTTCGCGACCTGCAGAACCTTCAGCGCCATGCCGTCGCTCGCCGCGAAGATCGCCGTCGGACGGTCCGGCCTGTCCAGCAACGCGCGCGCCAACGGGGCCGCGGACTCGGGATTGAAGTCACCTCTGCCGATCAACGTCGGATCGACCGGAACACCGGCCGCGGCCAGCGCCTCCCGGTAACCCTCCTCACGCGACCACGCGGACTCCAGGCTGGAACGGCCCGCGATGAATCCGATGCGCCGATGCCCCAGACCGAGCAGATGCTCGACCGCCGAGGTGGCGCCCACGCGGTTGTCCGCCGTCACCGACGGCGCCGTCGAGCCCCTCACCGGATCTATGACCACGACCGGAGTGCTGCTCCGCACCTCGCCCCAGGGCGTGACCACGATGCACCCGTCCGTGAGCGTGCCCGACAAGCGGTTCAGATGCCGCTGCTCCCAGCCCTCCGCGTACGTCTCATAGAGATCACTGTTGGCGTAGATGATCAAGTCGAAGCCCGACCCGCTCAGCGCCTTCATCACACCCTTGAGTACCTCGGCCGTATAAGACTGGAAGGTACGGGTCACCAGACCCAGGACATTGGTACGGCTGCGCCGCAGACTTGTCGCCACCAGACTCGACTCGTAGCCGAGCCGCTCGATGGCCGAACGCACCTGCGCGACGGTGTCGGCGCTGACGCCGTAACGTCCATTGACCACCCGCGACACCGTCGCGGTGGAGACACCCGCCGCCCGCGCGACATCGCTCATCGTCACCGGCGCACCGACCTCGGCCATACGGCCCTCTCATTGCAAACGTTATCGATTACGTTTCCAGCGACAACGTAACTGATGACGTTTGTGTGTACAAGAACCTTTCGGCCTCCCATACACGCCCTAAAGGACATGGCCAGATCGGGGCAAGCGGACGCGATGCGCCGCTTCGTGCGGGGACCGGGCAGTCAGGCGATGTCGGCCCGGGCGACGACCTTGCGCACGCGCTCGTCGGTGGTGTGTTCGTTCCGCCAGATGACGTAGCGGCGGATCATAGGTCCGTCAGCCGTCCCCGGCGACCGTCCTGCGTGTCAGCGGTCATGTCAGCACGGCGACGGCGCGGTATCAGGGTGGTCGGCGATGGTGGCTTTCGCGGCTGCGCTTGTGGCCACCGGTGCTCCCGCCGCATCCGCGGCGGCGACACGCTTGCGGTCCCGGCTTGCACTCCACTATTCGGTGTTGCTAGGTACCAGTACTCGGTGTTACTTTGTACCGGTAGTCAGCGACACCGAGTAGCGGAAGTCGGGGTGTTTTCCATGGGCAGACAGGCGACTGCTCATCAGGATCGAGCAGCGCGGCCTCGTCGACGTGGAGAAGGTCCCGTCCGAGAAGGGTCCGCCGCGCAAGGTGTACTCCCTGAACGCTCAGGGACGGGAGTACCTCGACGAGTTCTGGAGGACCTGGAGCTTCCTCACCGAACGGCTCCAGCTTCGATGTTCGAGGACCTCGCCGATCTGTTCGAGCAGAGCGCGGCGGACGGAACCCCGATCCGCGAGATCTTCGGGGCGGACCCCGTGGAGTTCGTCGAGGCGTTCGTGCAGAACTACTCCGTCGGGCGGTGGATCGGCCGGGAGCGGGAGCGGTTCACCAGCGCCATCGAGCGCGCCGCGAGCGAAGACACCAGGAAAGAAGACAGGACAGTCTGATGACAGCACAACACACCCAGGTAATCCATGTGCAGGGCCTGGAGAAGTCGTACAAGACACTGCAGGTGCTGCGCGGCGTGGACTTCGACGTGGCGCGGGGCGGCATCTTCGCCCTGCTCGGCTCCAACGGGGCGGGCAAGACCACGGTCGTGAGAATCCTGTCCACGCTGCTCAAGGCCGACGCGGGGACTGCCAGCGTGAACGGCTTCGACGTCGCCACGCAGGCCGCGGACGTGCGTGAGTCCATCAGCCTCACCGGACAGTTCGCGGCCGTCGACGAGATCCTCAGCGGCCGGGAGAACCTCGTGCTGGTCGCCCGGCTTCGGCACCTCAAGAATCCGGGCGCGATCGCCGATGACCTGCTGGAGCGGTTCTCGCTGACCGAGGCGGGCGCGCGGAAGGTGTCGACGTACTCCGGTGGCATGCGCCGCCGCCTCGACATCGCGATGAGCCTCATCGGCGATCCGCCGGTCATCTTCCTCGACGAGCCGACGACCGGGCTCGACCCCCAGGCGCGCATCGAGGTGTGGCAGGCCGTCAAGGAACTCGCCGGCCAGGGTACGACGGTGCTGCTCACCACGCAGTATCTGGACGAGGCCGAACAGCTCGCCGACCGGATCGCGATCCTGCACCAGGGCCGGATCATCGTGAACGGCACCCTGGCCGAGCTCAAGCGGCTGCTGCCGCCCGCCAAGGTCGAATACGTCGAGAAGCAGCCGACCCTCGAGGACGTCTTCCTCGCGCTCATCGGCACCGACGGCAAGAACGGCGAGCCGGCAATGACCGCAACGCCGGCACCGACGAGTAAGGAACAACGATGACCAAGCATTTCTTCGGCGACACCGCCGTCCTGCTGGGACGGTCCCTGCGCCACATCACGCGCAGCGTGGACACCATCATCACGACCGCGATCACGCCGATCGTCATGCTGCTGTTGTTCGTCTACGTGTTCGGCGGCGCGATCAACACAGGGTCGGTTTCATATGTGAACTACCTGCTGCCCGGCATTTTGCTCATCACGGTCGCCTCGGGCATCGCCTACACCGCGTTCCGGCTCTTCATGGATATGAAGAGCGGCATCTTCGAGCGCTTCCAGTCCATGCCGATCGCGCGGTCGTCCGTGCTGTGGGGTCACGTGCTGACCTCGCTGGTCGCCAATGTGATCTCACTTGTGGTCGTCGTGCTCGCCGCTGTGCTCATGGGCTTCCGCTCGGGGGCGGGAGTGCCGGCGTGGCTCGCGGTCGCCGGCATCCTGATCCTGTTCACCCTGGCGTTGACCTGGCTCGCCGTCATCGCCGGCCTGTCCGCGAAGTCCGTGGACGGCGCGAGCGCGTTCTCCTACCCGCTCATCTTCCTGCCGTTCCTCAGCTCGGCATTCGTGCCCACCGCCACCATGCCCGGCCCGGTGCGCGCCTTCGCCGAGCACCAGCCGGTGACCTCCATCGTCAACGCCATCCGCAACCTGTACGCCCAGCAGCCGGTCGGCACCGACATCTGGTTCGCCCTCGCCTGGTGCGCCGGCATCCTCATCGTCGCCTACATCTTCGCCATGAACTCCTACCGCCGCAAGATCTCCTAGGCCCGTGCCGATCGAGTCCGTCCTGCTCCAGATCAGCACGGCGGACAGGCAGACCGCGACCCGGTAGGTGCATGCGACCTTGCCGATGCGCATCGCGATTCCCCAAGGCGTGACGGGCACCCCGTTCGCCTCCCGAGCTCATCGACAAAGGCCATCCGGACTCGTCGACATAGCCACCGCGACCGATGGGCGAGTGGATGCAACACCTCCTTCCGGCTGGGCGGGCTGGGTGACGCAAATCGCGGTGATGGCCGGGGTTCCCGCCTGCATGCGGCCGGGCACGTGGCTTGCTAAACGCGCATGGGTACCGGGTCCAGCGCGGTCAGGTCAGTATCACTCAGCACGACGTGGGCGGCGGCGAGGTTCTCCTCCAGGTGCGCGAGCTTTGACGTGCCGGGGATCGGCAGCATCACCGCAGAGCGGTGCAGCAACCAGGCCAGCGCGACCTGAGTGGTTGAGAGGCCGAGTCGGTCGGCGATCTCGACTATCGGCTCACCGGCCCCTGCGTGGGCGCTCGGCTGCACGGGGAGCCAGGGAATGAATGCGATCCCGAGCTGTTCGCAGTGCTCGAGTAGGCGCTCCGAGCGGCGGTGGTGGAGGTTGTAGAGGTTCTGCACGCTGACGATCGGCGCGATCTCGGTGGCCTGGGTCAGTTGGGCGATGGTGACCTCGGACAGCCCGATGTGCCGGATCTTTCCCTCGTCCTGCAGACGCTTCAGCGCACCGACCTGGTCAGCGAGCGGAACGGCCGGGTCGATCCTGTGCAGCTGGAATAGCTCGATGCAGTCCACGCGAAGCCGGCGGAGGCTGAGCTCCGCTTGCTGGCGGAGGTACTCCGGCCGCCCGAGCGGGATCCACTCATCGCCGGGATGGCACTGCCCTGCCTTGGTGCCGATGACGAGATCGGCCGGATAGGGGTGCAGCGCTTCGGCGATCAGTTCCTCGTTCCGGCCCAGGTCGTAAGAGTCCGCGGTATCGATGAACGTGACGCCGAGCTCAACCGCGCGACGCAGGATGGCGGTCGAAGCCGCCCGTTCGCCGGCCGTCGCCGCATCGAGCCGGAGCGCACCGAAGCCCAGCCGAGCAACGGTCAGATCGCCGAGGGTGAGGGTGGTAGGGGTCATGGGCAGTACTCTGCGGGCTCGGTATCGATTTAGACAAGCGAGACTTTCTTCCCAGTTCTGCGTAGCATTGCTACGTGCTCAACCTGGAACGCATGCGTGTGCTGCATGCGGTGTTCACGAGCGGCTCGGTACGCGGTGCCGCTGAGGCGTTGCACGTCACCACGTCGGCAGTGTCACAACAGATCGCCCGGCTCGAGCGCGAAGTGGGTCAGCTCCTGGTCGAGCGCCACGGCCGCGGCATCCGGCTCACAGACGCCGGGGTGGCACTCGCCGATCACGCCGACCGGCTGCTGGCCCAGGTGGAACGCATCGAAGCCGATCTCGCCGACCGGCGGGGCGCGGTGGTCGGCAACCTGACGGTGGCCGCCTTCGCGACGGCCGCGCGCGCACTGTTGCCGGACGTGCTGCGGTCACTGCGTGCGGAGCATCAGCGGCTCGTGGTACGCCTGACCGAGATGGAGCCGACGGACGCCGTGCCGCTCCTGTGCCGCGGCGACGTCGACGTCGCGGTGGTGCAGGACTGGGCGGAGTCGCCGGTGGAACTGCCGGACGGGCTGTCACGCCTGCATCTGCTGGACGACCTGCTCGATGTCGCGTTGCCGGTGGAGCACCCGCTCGCCCGGCGCGAGAGGCTGCTGTTGGACCATCTCGCAGATGAAGAGTGGGTCACCTGGTCGAGCGGGCAGATCTGCAGTGACTGGATCGAGCAGGTGCTTCGCAAGCACGGCGTAGCCCCGAGACTCATGCACACCGCTTCCGAACACTCGACCCAGCTTGCGCTCGTCGCCGCCGGCATCGGCATCGCGATCAGCCCGCGGCTGGGGCGCGGGCCGGTACCGGACGGAGTACGCATCGTACCGACGAGACCCATGTTGCGGCGGCGGGTGTTCGCGTCGTGGCGTTCGACCGCCGAACGGCGGCCGGCGATCCGCGCGGTGATCGCCGCTCTCGCCAGGTGCGGCACCACAGCCGCTGGTGATCGCGCGGAACCGAAGACGAGGAGACGAGAGCACACCGGCGACCGCACCGGATGATCGCGGTGTGCAGGAGGCCTGGTAGCGGACGGCGAGCTTGTCGTGGGGGCCGCCACGCCTCGGCCGCCTTGCTGCGATCGATGGTGAGGGCAGTGACGGACGATCGTTGAAGGTATGGACCGCGTATGCCCGTTGACCCGCATTGAACCGTTCGGAACCATGATCGTCGATGCTTTCGAATCCGAAGGTCCGTCCTCCTCGCTGATCGAGTGTCCCGGTTGAGACCACCGAATCAAGGGTGCCGACGGCATCGCTATGCGATCAACTTCGTTGACCCTTGACACGGCGGCCTCGCCCTGGGGCTCGGCAGCTACAAGGAGGACGGGGAGAACCAGGCGACGGCGCACTACTGCAACGCGTCCCGTCGATGCGGCGCCTGGACGCCGAGGCTTACCCGCAGGAGTTCCGCCTAGTGCGCGACGCCGGTTGCCGGGCACCCATTTCGGCACTCGGCCGGGCGGGAGCTGACCGCCGACGCGATCGCCTCCGCGGTCAGGGGCGCGCCGCGCGTTATGTTCCTCAGCAAGGACGGCACGGCCCTCGCCTACGAGTACGTCGACGACGACTGGGTGAGCAGCCTCCACAGCTACATTGGAGGCGCTACCCACCTCGCCGGCAGCGCCCCAGGGCAGTCCTGGCCGGTGACCGCCTTCATCACCGACGACAACCAGCGCCTGATCTACACGCTGAGGTATGACGGCGGCACCAGGACCGCGGAGACCGTCGTCGCCGACGAGGTGCCTGGGGTGTGGTGGGACTTCACGACCGGCGGGATGTCGGGCGGCGCTCCAGCCCCGCTGGCCAGGCGGTCCGGGCCCGCGGCCGCCAGCCGCGCGGCCGAACAGGACCGGTTCCGCATGCCGCAGATGCCGATCACGGTCCGCGGCAAGGGCTGAACGGCTGCCGGCGGCCGGTCGCCGAGCCCCACGGCCAGGCAGACCGGTCGCCCGGCCTCGCGGTAGGGGCCGGGACCGGCGTCGGCACCTTGACCTCGCACGCGGTCGGGTGCCCGTCTGCTGGACGGGCGCCCGGCCAGGTCGGTCTTCCTCACCCATCGCCGCGCTCGCGTCCCACTGCCGCCGGGCGACCTGGACCCGGGCACCGGCCTGGCCCGGCTGTCCAAACGCCGCACGCCGGGCCGTTCGAGAACGCCACAGCCGATCTTGTCGGGGTCGGAAAGTCGTCGCTACATGTGGCGGCAGCGATTCGGTCTCGACTGGCAGCATGTCCGCGTGACGGCCTCACTGGTGTACAAGGTGTCCGCCGGCTGCTGTCCGTCCCGGGGGTGCTGCTACGCAGCGAGGCCGTGAAGGATGCGGAATCGCTCGCGCTGCGGCACCAGAACGCGGTCCTGCGCCGTCAGATCGCCGGCCCGGTCCGCTACCAACCGGCGGACCGATTCCGCATGCGGCACTGTCCAACCCGATACCCCATCACCGGTAGCGGGAGATCTTCCCGATCACTCCTGGCACCCTGCCGGCCTGACACCGCCGACTCAAGAGTGTCCCCGTGGTGGGCGCGCGTGCTGGTTGCAGGTGGGGCGCGACGTGCTCCAGCACCCGACAGCATGGCCATGAGCTTTTCTGTCGATCTTCCGTCGGTGTTTCAGCGGCCGATTAGCCACGGTTATGACCGGATCGATGAGGCAACCGGGGCGATAGCTGTGGGCCTTGCCACCATTTCCCCAGACGGCACTGTATTGGACACTTGGTTCCCAGCACCACAGCTGGTAGAACAACCGGGCCGAGCGGTAACCATACGCCTTACCAGCGATGAGGTTAGGCAGTACGCAGCTGCGCTCCGCCAGGATCCCCGACGCGGTGTTGAGACTATTGCGGTTCGCACTACAATTGCCGACCTCGCTGACCCGCCAGTCGACACGCACGACGCATATCTTCGTCTACACCTGCTTAGCCATCGTCTGGTCAAACCACACGGATTAAATCTAGATGGAATTTTCGGACTGCTCTCGAATGTAGCGTGGACATCCATCGGCCCAATGCCTCTGGAACAAATTGACGCCGCCCGGTTGGCGGTCCGAGCCGAAGCCGGCTACCTAACTATTCACGGGATCGATAAATTTCCCCGAATGACTGACTATGTGCAGCCAGCGGGAGTGCGGATCGCCGACGCGTCACGGGTACGGCTAGGAGCTTATTTGGGCCGGGGTACGATCGTGATGCATGAGGGCTTCGTTAACTTTAATGCGGGCACGCTAGGTACCTCAATGGTTGAGGGCCGGATCTCCGCAGGTGTGGTTGTGGGGGACGGCTCAGACGTTGGAGGTGGCGCCTCTATCATGGGGAATATCCCGGGTAGCGGATCTATCTCTATCGGGGAACGTTGTCTTCTTGGCGCTATGTGCGGCCTCGGAATCTCCTTAGGTGACGACTGCATCGTTGAAGCCGGCCTTTTCCTTACCTCTGGCACCAAGGTTACTTTGGTCAATGGCGATGTCGTGAAGGCGCGGGAGCTATCGGGCCGCCCTGCCCTGCTCTATCGTCGCAATTCCATCAGCGGGACTGTCGAAGCGGTCCCCTGGCATGGACCCCCTTCGCCTAGCGATCAACAACCCGGTGAAAATGATGGGCCGTCTCAACAATTCGATGAGATAGGTAACGACTACAGCGAGGCGGCGACAGAGCGGTCGGCGGCCTGACAGGACAGCCATTAGCTCGGTGGGCCCCGGTCCGTCTCGGGGTCGATATAGGGAGCACGAGACCTCTGGCAACGCGGTCGCCGAATGCACTGCGCCGTGTATTGGCTCGGCGGGCGCCATCCGCGTTGCAGATGGCCGCCGTCACCCGAGGCGGCGCCGTCGACGGGGTGATCTTCCACACCGACCGTGGCAGCGAGTACACCGCCGCCCGCTTCCAGGCTGCCTGCCGGCACTGGGGCGTGATCCAGTCCATGGGCCGGGCCGGCTGCGCGTTGGACAACGCCGCCGCAGAGTCGTTCAACTTCACCCTCAAAGTCGAGTTCGTCCACCGGCACCGCTTCGCCACCCGCGACGAGGCACGCGTGAAGATCACAACCTGGATCACCGACTTCTACAACACCCGCCGCCGGCACAGCGCCACCGACGGGCTATTCCTCATCGACTACGAACACCGAATCATGGCTGCCCGAGCGGCCACCACCACAAGGCCTCGCGAGGCCACCGCCGCATAGAAACGTCTCCACGCTTTCAGGGGATTGCCACCCAGGTCGTCGGGCCCACCCTGACCGCTTCCGCTGCCGCTCCCTGGCCCAGCCCGCGCTGCCTGCGCGCCCTGGCCGGCTCCGGACGGCCCTCACGCCGCTGCGTCTCATCCACAACCGCCTCCTTTGGGTAATTGAATGACTGCCCTACCGGAGACTGCCGGCGTGGCCCATCGCGCTCGCGAGCAGTCTAGAAAATTGGTCAGGCCAAAATCTTGACAGGGTTACGCCTCGATGACACGCTCAACCGCACTAGCAACCGCCAACTAGCGAATCCCCTCCCTGGTCCCTGGAGATATCATGCGTCGTTGGACAATCGCGGCGGCAGGCATCCTTTTCGTGCTTCCCACCGCCTGCGCCACAGCGGAGACATCAATCGAAACTGGTAAGACCACTATCGGGATGGTGACGCAAGCGTGGAACAACCCCGCGATCAAGGACATGGCGGACGCTGCCATCGCACAGGCCGGTAAGCACGCTGATGTGGAGCTGCTGGCCCAGGACAGTGCCAACATGCAGGACATGATCAGCAAGGTGCAGACCATGATCTCGCGGCGGGTCGACGCGCTCGGCATCGAGCCGTGGGACAAGCAGCAGATCATGCCGATGCTTCAGCAGGCCAAGCAGGCGAACATCCCAGTCTTCATCCTTCAGTCGCAGGTGCCCGGCACCGACGGCAACGGCCTGGTCACGTCCTCGCTCATCGGGGACGAGACCGCGGGCGGGAAGGTGGCCGGCCGGTGGCTCGGCGAGAAGCTCGGCGGATCCGGCCGCGTTCTGGTATTGGAGGGGGCCCCGGCTGACACTCCCGGTATCGAGCGAGCGGACGGCTTCGAGCAGGGCTTGGCCGAGACCGCGCCCAACGCCAAGGTGGTCGCCCGCCAGCCGGCTGATTGGGCACGGGACAAAGCCCTGCGCGTGACGACTGACCTGCTCACCGCCAACTCCGACATCGATGCGATCTTCGCCGACAACGACGAGATGGCGTTCGGGGCGCTGTCCGCCCTGCGCGCCCGCAAACTGCAGGACAAGGTGACTCTCATCGGCTACAACGGCAGCTGCATCGGCCTGCAGGCGACCCATCAGGGAACGTTTGCGGCCGACGGGATCCTGTTCCTGGACCAGATCGGAGCCAAGTTCATCGACGCCTCCCTGGCCACCATCAAGGGCGAGAAGGTTCCCGCCAAGATCGAACCGCCCATCACGCTGCTGACTACCGAGCACCTCAAGGAGATCGAGCAGGGCGCGAAGAGCGTGACTGTGAACGGCTCGCCGTTCGAGGTGGACCATATGCTGCGTGCGCGCGTCACCAAGGCCATCTCGGGGAAGTGCTGATGACAACGGACATGCGAGCTGTGGAGAATGCCCAATGAGCGGGCCGCTTCTCGAAGCCGTCGAGGTCAGTAAGACGTACTCCAGTGTCAAGGCGCTGGACGCGGTGAGCTTCAGCCTTGAGCCGGGTGAGATCCACGCCCTCGTCGGGGAGAACGGCGCGGGCAAGTCGACACTCATCAAGGTGTTGACCGGCGTGCACTCCCCAGACCGGGGGCGTCTGGAGGTCAACGGCGAGCAGACGGTCCTGCGCAACCCGCTGCACGCGGAGAAGCTCGGCATCTACGCCATCCACCAGCACCTGCCGCTGGTGGAAGGGCTGACCATTCTGGACAACTTCCTGCTGGGAAAGTCTCAGGCATCGCAGCGTACGACGCGGTGGGGAATGCTCAACCGGCGCGGCGCCAAGCCAATCGTGGAAGAGGCTCTGGCGACGATGGGGCTGGACTTCGACGTCACGACGCCGATCTCCGCGCTGTCCGTACCCGAAGCCCAGCTTGTTCAGATCTCCCGCGCGCTGGCCACCGACGCCAAGGTGCTGATCCTCGATGAGCCGACGGCCTCGCTGACCGCGGCCGACCGTGAGGCGCTGTTCGATCGGTTGCGCGGTATGCGCGAGCACGGCGTGGGGCTGGTCTACGTCAGTCACCGCCTGGACGAGATCACGACGCTGTGTGACCGGGCCTCAGTCATGCGCAACGGCGCCGTCGTGGAACGGCTCGGCAAGGCAGAGCTGGACGTGGACTCCATGATCGCCGCGATGCTGGACCGGCCGGTTCAGGCGATGTACCCGCCGGCGACGGAGCAGTCCGGCGACGCACCGGTGCTCAAGGTATCGAACGTCGGTGTCGGCACCGCGCCTCCGCTCTCGCTGGAGGTACGTGCCGGCGAGGTGCTGGGCCTCACCGGCCTGGTCGGTGCCGGGATGGTGGAGGCCGCGGAGGCGCTGGCCGGCGTACGTCCGCTCGTTGGCGGCCAGGTGACGGTCCAGGGCAGGCGGATCCGTGTCTCCTCACCCGCGCAGGCGATGCGCGAGGGGATCGGCCTTGTCCCGGAGAACCGATCGGACGCCCTGGTGGCCGATATGAGCATCGAGCGCAACCTCGCGTTGACTATCGCAGCCTGCCCGACCGTACGGGGCTCGATCCGCAGCGCCGGTGCCATGCTGCGACGCCAGCGGGTCCGGCAGGCGGCGCTGGAGGCGATCGCCGACTTCAACATCCAACCTTCGGATCCGGCGGTCCCGGTGGGCGGGCTCAGCGGCGGCAACCAGCAGAAGGTTGTCATCGCGAAGTCTGTGGCGACCCGTCCGAAGGTGCTCATCCTGATCGAGCCGACAGCCGGCGTGGACGTCGGCGCACGGGCGGAGATCTATGCGATCCTGCGCGAGCTGGGCCGTACGGGGGTGGCCGTGATCCTCGTCAGCTCGGACGGCCAGGAGATCTGCGGCATGAGTGATCGGGTGCTCGTCTTCCGCCAGGGTGCCGTCGCCGCCGAACTGCCTCGCGGAACAGACGAAAAGGAGATCATGCGTCATGCGACAACCTCCTCCTCGATGCACCCCGCAGCGTGACGTCATAACCGAAACGGTGAGCAGCGCCGATAGGTCCGGGTCGGTGGAACCGGCCGCTGACCCGGCACCGGCACAACCGGCGGAACCGGTCGTCGGCCCGGGGCGGACACGGTCGAGTGCCGACGGCGCGTCGGCACCTCTTCGCCTTCCATATCCTCGGCGGACCTCCGGTAGCGTGAAGACCGTGTCTGGCCCTCTCCACGACGTGAAAGAGCACGTCATCAACCTGATCCTGAACGGCGAGCTCTCTCCCGGAGACGTGCTGCCGGCCGAGCGGGAGCTCGCGACGCTGCTGGGGGTCTCCCGGCCGCTGGTGCGCGAGGCACTGCGGAGCCTGGAGGCCGTCAACATCGTTGAGTCCAAGCGCGGCGCTGGCACGTACGTCACGGATCTGAGTCCGGAGTTTCTCCTGGCGCCGCTGAGCTACGCCTTCCGGCTGGTCCGTGGCTCGGAGATCGACCTGTTCGAGTTGCGGCGTTTTCTTGAGCCGCAGGCCGCCGCGATGGCGGCGATGCACCTGCCGGACGACGATCTCGGCGAGCTCGACCAGCTGCTCGACGCGTTGGACGCCTCGGACCAGCACACCTTCCCCGAGCTGGACATCGCGTTCCACGAGTGGATCGTGCGGCGCACGAACAACCGCCTGCTGCTCAGCGTGGTCCGCGGCATTCGCGATCTGGAGTATCAGGTGCTCGCGGTGACCGCGAACAGCGCCGAGTCCCGGCTGCTGTCCGCCGTCGAGCACAGGACGATCGCCTCGGCCATCCGGGCACGTGACCCGGAGCGGGCGAGGGCGGCGATGCTGCTGCACCTGGCCCGGGTGGAGGACCAGTTCCGTCCCGTCTAGGGCTTACGTAACCGTTCCTTCGGGATCCGCGGAAAAGATCCCGAAGGGACCGACACAACCGCCCGACCAGGCCCACCCGCGCGTCCGGCCGAGCCACACCCATGCCCGGCCCGCACAGGAGTGCCCGGCCCGGACGCGCACGCGCGTCCGGCCGGGCCTGTCCTCGTCTGTCTGGTCAGACCTGCTGGTCCCTGGCCATGGCGATGGCCCGCTGCACCATTGTGCCGAGCAGACGAACCTTGGTCCGGTCCTTGACCTCTGCCTGCGCCGCGTCCTCCGACGCGGCGCGCCTGAGCTTCTCGGCGTCGACTGCCGGGCCCGCGAGCAGTACCGACTCGGTCTCCGTGGCCCGGAAGGGCCTGTCCGCGGCGCCGAACGCGACAACGCGGGGCTGGCCGCCGGGCGGCAGCAGACAGGCGGCCCCGGCCTCGGCGAAGTCGCCGTGCCGCTGCGCGAACTCGCAGAAGCCCCAGCGCGTACCGGGCGGGGGGATCTCCAGGGTGAGACGGACCAGGATCTCGTCCTCCTCCAGCGCGGTGGACATGTATCCCCAGAAGAAGTCCGCCGCGTCCACGGTGCGTGACCCGGTGGCCGAGCGGACCTCAAGGCCGGCATCGGCCAGGAGCATGACTGCGGGCATCTCCGCCGACGGGTCGGCGTGGACCAGGCTTCCCCCGACGGTGCCCCGGTTACGAATCTGATCGTGTCCCACCCAGGTCGCCGCGTGGGCGAGCAGTGGCCAGTTGCGGCGTACCAGATCAGACGAGGTGATGGTCGCGGTGGTCACCATGGCGCCCAGGGACAGGTGGGAATCGGTCGCCTCCATCGAGGTCAGCTCCGCCACCCCGCCGAGGTCGATAAGCACCGGCGGGCGGACCAGCCGGAAGTTCATCATCGGGATCAGGCTCTGGCCTCCGGCGATCACCTTTCCGCCGTTCTCGGCGGCTTCGGCCAGCAAGGTGGTGGCCTCGTCGAGCCGGGTGGGGGCGTAGTACTCCATCATCGCGGGCTTCATGACGAACCTCCAACGTCTGGACTGACCAGTTTTAGCAGACCAAGGATAGATTCCCTGGTAAAGACCTGCAAGCTTCCAAAGAGTATCCGCACTTATCGATAATTGGTCAGGCCAATATCTTGACTGGTTCTGATGGTTTCTGCCAGGCTTCGGGACATTCCACTTGGTTCGACCCTCGGAAGGGCAGGAGGGCACGTGAAAACTCAACAGGCGCAAAGCGGGCCATTGCGCACGCGGGCCCCGGCGCCGCCGGCCGGTCGCGCGATCCGGATTCTGCGCGGTGCGCGGTCCTCGGTCGGCGGGACAACGGCAGCCCTGGTCATCATCTGGATCGGTCTCACGGTGGCTACCCCGAGTTTCGCCACCGTTCCGAACCTGCTGAACATCTTCCTGGCCGCCTCAACCCTGGCGATCATCGCGGGCGGGCTGACCCTGGCGCTCATCGCCGGGGAGATCGACCTGTCGCTCGGTTCGGTGGAGGCACTGGCTGGCTCGCTGGCCGCCGTTCTCATCGTGACCGTGGGACTGCCCTGGCCGGTCGCCCTGGTGCTCGGCGTGCTAGCCGGTGCCGCGGTCGGCGGGGTGAACGCGTTCTTCACCAGCAAGCTGGGCGTGCCCTCGTTCGTCACCTCCCTGGCCATGCTGAGCGTGGCCGGCGGCGCGGCCTACCTGCTCACGCAGGGCACCTCGGTGTTCGGGCTGGGACCCCAGTTCGGCGCGATCGGTCAGGGCAGCCTGTTCGGCATCCCGGCGCCGGTCCTGATGGCCGCGGTGATCCTGGCGGTGCTCGCCCTCGTGCTGCACCGCACCTCATTCGGCCTGAACATCTACGCCGTCGGCGGCAACCCAGACGCGGCCCGGCTGTCGGGAGTGAACGTACGGCGCACCAAGGCCGTCGTCCTCGTGCTCAGCGGAGGCTTGGCCGGCGTCGCGGGCATCATCCTCGCCTCCCGGTTGGACGCCGGCTCGGGAACCGTGGGCGGTGCCGACCTCATGGCGGCGATCGCCGCGGTCGTGATCGGCGGCACGTCGCTCAACGGCGGGGTCGGCAGCATCGCCGGGACGGTCGTCGGAGCCGTCCTGATCGCCAGCATCCAGAACGGGCTGGTGCTGTTGAACGTCACCGCCTTCTGGCAGCAGGTCGCGATCGGTTCGCTGATCCTCGTTGCCGCGCTACTTGACCGTCTTTCCAAGATCAGCACTAAGGGAGTGGCTGCATGAGCGCCATTGAGCAGTCCGAGGCCCAGCCCCTGGACCTCATCATCCGCAACGGCATGGTCGTCAACGCGGAGTCGATGGAGCCGATGGACGTCGGAATCAAGGACGGCGTCATCGTGGCGCTCGGCGAGATCGACGCCCCCGCCACCGAGGTAGTGGACGCCGCCGGATGCTTCGTGGTGCCCGGCGCGATCGACGTGCACACGCACTTTCACCACTGGGTGAGCTACGTCGGGTCGCACAACGCCGACGACTACGACACCGGCACCCAGGCCGCGGCCTCCGGCGGCATCACCACCATCATCAACTACGCCTTCCAGGAGGAGGGCGAGTCGCTGCGGAGCGCCGTCGACCGTGACCTGGAGCTGGCCAAGACCCAGTCGAACATCGACTACGGCCTGCACGTCGTCGTGACGAGCGATGCCGAAACCGCGGTGAAGGAGTTCCCCGCCCTGGTGGCCGACGGGTTCACCAGCGTCAAGGTCTTCGGCGCGGTCACCGGGTTCCAGCTGCCCGACTCGGGCATCCTGAAGGTGCTAGAGGCGGCGGCGGCCAGCAACATCCTGGTCAACGTGCACGCCGAGGACGGCGCCCTGATCGAGCACCTCACCGAGTCCTTCCGTGAGCGTGGGCAGACCGGCGTGGAGTACCTGCCGCAGGCCCGGCCGGCGCAGGCCGAGGCGATCGCCACCCGGAAGATCGCCGAGTACGCGGCCTTCCTCAAAGCGCCGGTGTACTTCGTGCACCTGTCGACGGCCGCCTCGCTGGACGCGGTCCGCGAGGTGCGCGAACGCTTCGACAAGATCTTCGTGGAGACCCGGCCGGTCTACCTCTTCCTCGAGGAGAGCGTCTACGAGCTGCCCGAGTCCGAGGGCAACAAGTTCGTGTGCCTGCCGCCGATCCGCTCCACCGAGGACAGCGAGGCGCTCTGGGAGGGCCTGCGGCTGGGTGACATCGACACCTACGCCACCGACCACGCCCCGTGGCGCAGCGAGCAGAAGCTGGCCGAGGCACCGTTCTGGAAGATTCCCGCGGGCGTGTCCAACCTGCAGACCAGCGTGCCGATGCTGTTCTCCGAGGGTGTGCGCACCGGGCGCCTGCACCCCTGCCGCTTCGTCTCGGTGACCTCCGCGAACCCGGCGAAGCTGTTCGGGATGTACCCCAAGAAGGGTGTCATCGCGGTGGGCTCGGACGCCGACATCGCCGTCATCGACCCGGCTGACGTGCGGGTGCTCACCGCGGACCAGATGCACTCCAAGGCCGACTACGACCCGTACGAGGGTTACGAGTGCCACGGCTGGCCGCGCTACGTCTACTCGCGCGGCGAGCTGGTCGCCGAGCGGGGTCAGGCCATCAGCCGCCCCGGCCGCGGGCAGCTCATCCGGCGCGGTCCCAGCTCCTACGACACGGTCTGAACGGGAGGCGACGTGGTAGGCGAACGCGTGCTGACGGCGGCGCAGGTAGCCGCCGGAGGGCTGGACGCGGCGACGGTGGACGCCCTGCACCTGGCGGAGGGTCTGCACGACCTGATCGTGCTCCCGGAGATTGCGAACGTCCCGTACTTCCCGGTCGCCCCAGACCTCGGCGAGTGGCTTGCCGACACCCTGGCGAACCAGGACACCGAGAGCGTGTTCGCCCCCTACCGCCGCCTCGCGCGGCGGACGGGCAGCTACGTCGTGGCCGGCCTGTGCCTGCCGGGGCCGGACCGCAGCCGCAACGCCGCGGTCGTCTTCGACCGGGCCGGAGAGGTGCTCCCCGGCCGGGGCGTGCTGTCCGGCGACGAGGTGCTCGTCTACGACAAGACCCACCTGTGCAACGTCCGTCACTACGGCTCGGTCTTCCTGGAGGACCAGTACTTCCAGCCGGGCCACGAACTGGTGGTCTGGCACCTCGACTTCGCCCGGCTGGGCGTGCTGATCTGCTACGACCGGCACTTCCCCGAGGCGTGGTCGACCCTGCGCGTCAACGAGGTCGGCATCGTCGCGGTCCCCACCGCCTCGCCGGTGGGGACGGCACCTACCTTCCTCGCCGAGATGCAGGCGATGGCGCTCCAGCAGTCGGTGTACGCCGTCGTGGCGAACCGCGTCGGCCCGGAGTCGCTGCCGGACGGGACGACGGCCGACTACCTGGGGCGGTCGGCCGTGTTCGGCCCCGACGGGGCAGTGCTGAACGCGGCGGACCACGGCCCCTTCGAGCAGGCCTCCGCGCCGTACGACGAGGCGCACCTCGACTCGGTACGGGCGGCTATGGGACTGGCCACGAGCCGGCGCCCCGCCCTGTATCAAATCTGACCCCGTACATGTCATTTGCCCAAGTCTGAACATGAATCCGAACCAAGGAGAGCTCACGTGAGACGAGTGGCCGATGTCGTCGCCGAGACCCTGCGGGCACAGGAGATCGATATCTTCTTCATGCTGACCGGTGGTGACCCCGCGCTGTGGACCGCCCTTCAGAGCGAGGGCATCAGGATGATCCCCTGCCGGAGCGAGCAGGGCGCGGCCTACATGGCAGACGGCTACGCCCGGATGACCGGTCGTCCGACCTTCGTCTACGGCCAGCACGGCCCGGGGTCGGCCAACATCGCCTCGGCACTCGCGGACGCCTACTGGGCGATGAGCCCGGTCGTCTCGCTGACCAGCTCGGTGCCCGCGGCGACCCGTGACCGTCACGAATACCAGCTGCTGGACCAGCTGGCGATGCACCGCCCGGTGACCCACTGGGCCGGCGAGGCGCTCCGCGGCGAGCACGTGCGGTCGATGCTGCTCCGCGCCATGCACGAGGCCACCAGCGCGCCCGGCCCGGCGCACCTGGACATCCCGCGTGACGTGCTGGCCGAGGCGCTGGCGGGCGACGGCACGCCGGACGCCCCGGCGGCCCACCTGCGGGCCCCGCAGTACCGGGTGGCTCCCTCGCCGGACGCGATCAAAGCGATGGTGGCCCGGCTGTCCTCCGCGCGCCGGGTCGTGATCATGGCGGGCTCCGGTTCCCGCGTCTCGGGGGCCAACCCCGAGGTGCAGCAGCTGGCCGACGCCCTGCGGGCGCCGGTCGTCACCTCCATCGGAGGCAAGGCCTCCATCAGCGAGGCGCACCCGCTCGCGGTGGGCGTGGTGGGCCGCTACGCGGCCGGGGTGGCCAACGACGTCGTCGCCGAGGCCGACATCGTGCTCGTGCTCGGCAGCCGGCTGGGCAGTGTGACCAGCGACTCCTTCACGATGTTCTCCTCCGACCTGATCAGGGTCGACACCCGCTCGGACGCGCTGGACCCGTCGGCGGCCCTCAACGTGCTGGCGGACGTGAAGCTCACCGCCCAGGCCCTGATCTCGGCGCTGGGCGCCGACCCGCAGGCCACGACGGGCGCGCGGGACACCGCGTGGGTGGCCTCGGTGACCGAGCGGGTCGCCGACTGGCGCCAGAGCGCGCTCAAGGTGCCCTCGACGGACGGCGAGTCCGGGCAGATGCACCCCCGCGAGGTGGTGTCCGCATTGTCGGAGTCGCTCTCACCCAGCGACGTCGTGGTCGCCGACACCGGCTACATGGCCGCCTGGGCCGGCGTTCTCTACCAGGCGCGGGAGGCGGGAACCACCTTCCTGCGGGCCGCGGGTTCGCTCGGCTGGGCGATCCCCGGAGCGCTCGGCGCCCAGCTGGCGGTACCCGACCGCCGGGTCGTCTGCGTCACCGGTGACGGTGGGGCCGGCTACAACATCGCCGAGCTGGAGACCGCGGTGCGGGTGGGCATCCCGGTCACGATCGTGGTTGTCAACAACGGCACCCTGGCCTTCGAGTACCACCTGCAGAAGTACGTCGAGAAGAACGTCATACCGGAGATCAACGACTTCTCCGACCTCGACTACGGTGCGGTGGCTCGTTCGCTGGGCGCCGACGGTGTCCTGGTACGTTCCAAGAGTGAGCTGGACGGCGCTCTGGCCGCGGCGCTGCGGAGCGATGCTCCCACGCTGATCGACGCCCGCGTCGATCGAGAGGCGATCGCCCCCGTCACCTCGTACGCAAACCAGGGCATCGACCCGTCCGCTATCTGAGCTGAACCGAGGAGGCCGCCGATGCCTTACGTCCGAACCACTGTCAACGGCCAGCTGGTCGAGCGCGAGGTGGAAGCCCGCCTGCTGTTGTCCGATTTCATCCGCCATGATCTGGACCTGACCGGTACACACGTCGGCTGCGAGCACGGTGTGTGCGGTGCCTGCACCGTGCTCGTCGACGACCGGCCGGTGCGGGCCTGCCTGATGCTCGCCGTACAGGTAAGCGGCAAGGCGGTGCGCACCGTGGAGTCCCTGGCCGAGCCTGGGCAGCCACTCTCCTGCGTTCAGGCGGCCTTCAAGCGCAACCACGCCCTGCAGTGCGGATTCTGCACCCCGGGAATCCTCATGTCACTCACCGCGGTACTGGAAGAGGAGGGACCTCCCTCGAAGGAGCGGGCCGTTGACGCCCTTCGCGGGCACCTCTGCCGGTGCACGGGCTACCGCAACATCATGAACGCGGTCGACGAGATCTGCGCGGGACCGAAGGAGGCCTGCGGCGATGTCGGCTAACGTGGGACGGCGGATGCTGCGGCTGGAGGACGACCGGCTGCTGCGCGGGAACGGGATGTATCTCGACGACATCCACGTGTCGGGCTCGCTACACGCGTACTTCGTCCGCAGCATGCACGCGAACGCGCGGATCACCGGCATCGACGTCGAAGAGGCCCGGCGGGCGCCGGGGGTGCGGCTGGTCCTGACCGGCCACGACCTCGGCGACCTCAATGGCCCGCTGCCGCTGCTGGGCCCGCACCCCGACCTGCTGGCGCCGCGCACCCAGCGGCCGCTGGCGGTCGACCGGGTCCGCTACGTGGGCGAGGCCATCGTCATGATCGTTGCCAATGACCGCTACATCGCCGAGGACGTGGCGGACCTGATCCAGATCGACTACGAGCCGTTGCCGGAGGTCGTCGAGTTCGACGACGCCGGGCGCGACGGCCGGTTCGTGCACGACGACATCCCCGGCAACGTGGCCGCCGTCGTGTCGCAGGTCAAGGGTGATCCCGAAGGGGTGATCCGGTCCGCGCCGCACACCCTGGAGCTGACCCTCGACATCGAGCGCAGCTGCGGCAGCCCGCTGGAGGGCCGCGGCGTGCTCGCCGACTGGGATCCGCGCCGGCAGAAGCTCACCGTGTTCGACTCGACCCAGTCGCCGGTCGCGATCCGCCAGGGGCTCAGCCGGATCCTGGACGTGCCGCTGGACCAGCTGGAGGTCTCCGCGCCCGACGTCGGCGGCGGGTTCGGAACCAAGATCATGCTGTTCTACCCGGAGGAGGTGCTCGTCCCCTACGCCGCGCTCCAGCTGGGCCGGCCGGTGAAGTGGACCGAGGACCGCTGGGAGCACTTCATCAGTGCCAACCAGGAGCGGGGACAGCACCACCAGGCCGTCGTCGCCTTCGACGACAACGGGCGGATCCTGGCGGTGAGCACCAATTTCGATCATGACACCGGTGCCTACATTCCGTACGGGATCGCTGTGCCGGCCGTCACGGGAACACACCTGCCCGGACAGTACGACATCGAGCACTACCGCTACAGCGGCCGGGTGCTCTACACGAACAAGCCGCCGGTGAGCCCCTACCGGGGCGCCGGTCGGCCGCAGGGTGTCTTCGTCATGGAGCGCCTGATCGTGGCGGTCGCCAAGCGGCTCGGCGTGGAGCCGTGGCGGGTGCGCCGCGCCAACCTCATCCCCTCCGACGCCTTCCCCTACGACACTGGGCTCGACCTGCACGACGGCAGCCGGGCGATCTACGACAGCGGCAGCTACGTGGAGGGCTTCGACCGGATGCTCTCGCACGTCGACGTCGAGGCGTTCCGGGAGCGGCAGCGCGCGGCGCGGGCCGAGGGCCGCCACCTCGGCCTGGGCATGGCCACCTATGTCGAGGGCACCGGCGTCGGCCCTTACGAGGGGTGCGCCGCGACGCTGAACAGCAGCGGGCGCATCGTTCTCGAAGTCTCGGTCCCATCCCAGGGGCAGGGCCATGCCACCACCTTCGCCCAGATCGCCGCAGACGTCCTCGGCTGCGCGGTCGAGCAGGTCCAGGTGGTCACGGCGGCGGGAGGTCCCAACGCGGTGGGACACGGCACGTTCGGCAGCCGGGCCGCGGTGATGAGCGGCAACGCGGTCGCCGTTGCCGCCCAGGCCCTGCGGACGAAGATCCTCGCGACCGCGTCCGTACTGCTCGAATGCTCCCCCGACGACCTGGAGACCGGGAACGGGAACGTCTTCGTCCGCGGTGACGAGAACTCCCGGGTGAGCCTCGCCGACATCGCCAGCGGTTCCAACCCCATCCGCTACCCCGGAACGGAGCGGCCCGTCCCCTGGGTCTCCCGGGAGCCCGGTTCCGAGGCGCCCGTCTCGCTCTCGGCCACCGAGTACTTCCGCAGCGGTCAGTGGGTGTTCGGCAGCGGGGCCCACGGTGTGATGGTGGAGGTCGATCCGGGAACCGGACGGGTCACCATCGACCAGTACGTCGTCGTGCACGACTGCGGGCGGGTCATCAACCCGCTGGTCGTGGACGGTCAGGTGATCGGCGGGCTGATCCAGGGCATCGGAGGCGCGCTGCTGGAGCGGCTGACCTTCTCCGACAACGGCCAGCCCACCACCACCAGCTTCCTCAACTTCCACCTGCCGAGCGTCGACGACCTGCCACCACTGGTCCTCGACCACCTGGAAACCCCCTCCCCCTGGAACCCGCTCGGTATCAAGGGCACCGGAGAGGCGGGCATCATCCCGGTCGTCGCGGCGATCGCCGAGGCCATCGAGGACGCGCTCTCCCCGTTCGAGGTCTCCGTCACCTCGATGCCTCTCTTCCCAGCGGAGATCCTCGCCGCTATCGATAAGGACTAGCCATGAACCTCGAACACAGTTTCGTTATTATGGCGGAGCCGGATGTGGCCTTCGCTTACCTGATGGACGTGAACCGGGTGGCGACCTGCGTACCGGGCGTGAGCCTGCAGGAAGCGCTGGACGAGAACACCTATCGGGGCACCCTGAAGGTCAAGGTCGGTCCCGTCACGGTGAAGTACGGCGGCATCGCCCGCATCCTGTCTGCGGATCCGGTTACCAGGGTCGCCACCATCGAGGCGGAGGGTGAGGAGAGCGGCACCGCCGGATCGGTGCGTGCCAACGCCACCATGTCGGTGGTCCCGACGGCCACCGGATCGCGCGTCACCGTGAGCACCGACCTTGCCCTCACCGGTCGCGTCGCCACCATGGGCAAGGGAGTGATCGAGCAGGTCGGCAACCGGATGGTGGCCCAGACCTCCCAGCGGATCGAGCAGGCCATCCTGGAGTCGGTCGCGACCGCCGTGCCGGTCGCCGCGGAGAGCGCACCTCCCACCCGCCCGGCTCCGGCCCCCCCGGCTCCCGCCGAGGACGAGTCGGCGCTGCGGGTGCTGCCGCTGCTGGGATCCCTCATCGCCGATTGGGTCCGCCGGACCTTCCGAAAGATCTTTGGTGCTCGCCGGGACCGCGCGATCCGCACCACCCACGGAGAGCGGAAATGACGCACACGACCCACTGGATCGACGGCAGGCCGTGGGTCGGTACCGGTGAACGCGCCGGCGAGGTGTTCGACCCCGCCACCGGCCAGGTGACCGGGCACGTCGATCTCGCCTCCCCCGCCGAAGTGGACGAGGCCGTCGCCTCGGCAGCGAACGCCTGGCGCGCCTGGCGCGACGCTTCGCTGACCAAGCGCGCGCAGGTGCTGTTCTCCTTTCGGGAACTGCTCAACTCCCGCAAGGAGGAGCTGGCCGCGATCATCACCGCCGAGCACGGCAAGGTCCTCGCCGATGCCCTGGGCGAGGTGATCCGGGGGCTGGAGGTGGTGGAGTTCGCCTGCGGCATCCCCCATCTGCTCAAGGGCGGTTTCTCGGAGAACGTCTCGACCAGGGTCGACTCGCACTCGATCCGCCAGCCGCTCGGCGTCGTGGCCGTCATCTCCCCGTTCAACTTCCCGGCCATGGTGCCGATGTGGTTCCTGCCCGTCGCCATCGCGGCCGGCAACGCCGTCGTGCTCAAGCCCAGCGAGAAGAACCCCGGCGCGGCGAACTTCATGGCCGCGCTGTGGAGCGAGGCCGGGCTGCCCGACGGCGTGCTCAACGTCGTGCACGGTGACAAGGTCGCGGTGGACCGGCTGCTGGAGCACCCCGATGTCAAGGCCGTCTCGTTCGTGGGTTCGACGCCGATCGCGAAGTACGTCTACGAGCAAGGTACCCGGGCCGGCAAGCGAGTCCAGGCGCTCGGCGGCGCGAAGAACCACATGGTGGTGCTCCCCGACGCCGACCTCGACCTAGTCGCCGACGCCGCGATCAACGCCGGCTTCGGCTCGGCGGGAGAGCGGTGCATGGCGATCTCCGCGCTGGTTGTCATCGAGCCGGTGGCCGACGAGCTGATCGCCAAGATCACCGAGCGGATGGCGCGACTGCGAATCGGCGACGGCCGGCGCGGTTGCGACATGGGGCCGCTGGTCACCCGCGCACACCGCGATCGGGTGGCGTCCTATCTTGACGCGGGCGTCGAGGCGGGAGCGGAACTCGTGGTGGACGGCCGCAAGCAGGACATCGACGGCGACGAGCGGGGCTTCTGGCTCGGCCCGACGCTGTTCGACCGGGTCACCACGGAGATGTCGCTCTACACCGACGAGATCTTCGGGCCGGTGCTCTCCGTGCTGCGGGTGCCGACGTACGAGGCGGCGCTGGAGTTGGTGAACAGCAATCCCTACGGCAACGGCACCGCGATCTTCACCAACGACGGCGGCGCGGCCCGGCGTTTCCAGAACGAGGTCGAGGTCGGCATGGTCGGGATCAACGTCCCGATTCCCGTGCCGATGGCCTACTACTCCTTCGGCGGCTGGAAGCAGTCGTTGTTCGGCGACTCCCACGCGCACGGTGCCGAGGGCGTGCACTTCTTCACCCGCGGCAAGGTCGTGACCTCCCGCTGGCTCGACCCGAGCCACGGCGGAATCAACCTTGGCTTCCCCACCCAGGACTGATTGTCAGGGCTCACGTCGCGCGGATCAGCGACGGCGGCGTCCAGATGGAGACTCGAAGGCGAGTTGGCCATCGCGCGGTCCGTAGCATGACGCGAAGCCTGCGGCGTCGTTACTCAGCCGTCTTCGGGGCGGGACAAGGGAGTGCCGAGCCCGTCGAAATCGGGGTGAAGGCCATGGAAGCGGCGAAGAGCCTGGAGCGCAGCCGTGAAGAACTCCCCGGCGTATGGGGCGCGGAACGTATCGATAGTGGCGGCGGGAACTGGGGAGGCCCTCCCCGGCCCGGTGACCTGCGGAAGTGTCATCGGAGCGTGGTGCCCTATGACCGGTGACCCAAACGGTGGCATTCCTCACACCGCCAGTAACAGATTGTGACCGTTGCGGTGGTGTTGGTCGTTCGTCTCGTCTGCCATGGTGCGAGTAGTTATTGCCGGGGACCGGGTGGCCTTTTCGGAGAAGAAAGACCAATCCTGTTCAAGCGGTGATGAATCATGACAATAGGGGTCGGCGGTCATGGTGCCGGCGAGCAGAACCCCCTGGATCAGCCGGGACCGGGCGGCTTAACCGCATGCGCCGAGGTGATCGCGGTGCTGGCGAACATGCTGGAATCCGCCCTGGCCGGCGGCCCGGAGACAGTGCCGGCGCGCCGGATGCGCGAGACGGCGCCCGGCGGTGACGCTGCCGCCGTGACGAACGGACAAGGCCACAGCGGTGAGGCGAGCACCGACGATCCGGGGAGAGTCGAAGGTGACGCGTTCCCACCTGGAACGCGTCGCGATCGTGTATGTCCGCCAGTCGACGCTGGTCCAGATCCGCGAGCACACCGAGTCGGCCCGGCGTCAGTACGATCTGGCCGATCTGGCGGCTCGGATGGGCTGGGACGGGTGCGAGATCGAGGTCATCGACTGCGATCTGGGGCTGTCGGGACGCAGAGGGTCTATGACCTGTGCGACATCAATGACCGGTTGCTGCTGGGCTTGCGCCACCGGTGAGGTCGACTCGGGGCGCCCTGCTGATGTTTCCACCAGTGGGTTTCCCCGAGCCGCCTCCCGAACGCGGCGTGCCCGTCTCCGATTCGCAAAAGCGGCAGGCGCTTGGCGGGTCCCGGGGAGGACGGCTTCGGCCAGGACCCGCACGGGCTTGACCTCGGGCGGTGTGCCGCGGATGGGGTTGCCCGCGGGCGTCCTGTTCGTCGAGAAGTATTGCTTCGTTCGGACACATACGACCCATCCGAAACTTCCCCTTTCCCGTACAGTACCGGATAGCCTGCTATTTCCTTTCAGGTCGGCGCCACGCGTGACTGCTCTCGGGGCGGCAGTCGCGCCACCTCGCCAAGGTCGCGTAACAAGAGAGGTACTGCCCCCCGTGAAACCTGACCCTTGGACCGCATCGATCCCCCAACTGCTGTCGTCGATGCGCGCAGAACCATTGCTCACCAGGGATTACGACTCGAGCCCGAGTCTCGTCCACGAACGTCTCCGCGACACGTACGGGCCGGTCGCGCCGGTCGACCTCCTCGGGGTGCCGGTCTGGCTCGTGCTCGGCTACAGCGAAGTTCGCGAGATCCTCGGGGACCAGGGCGGCATCTGGAGCAAGCGTCTAGCGAACTGGCGGGACAGAGCAGAGGGCCGGATACCACCGGAGTGGCCGCTGTCCCCGGCGTTCGAGGTGAACAGCTCGGCGTTCCAGGATGGGGCTCCGCTGCGCCGGGTGCGCGACGCCTGGACCTCCGCGCTCGCGCCGTTCCAGGACCACACCCACGTGCAGTCCCAGGCCCTGGAGCGCGCCGCAAAGAAGTACGCCGACGACCTGATCACGGTGCTCTCGGAGGGCAGTGGCACCGTGGGCTGGGCGGACCTCTCGGCACAGTTCGCACGGCCGCTTCCCTTGATGGTCATCAACCGTCTCCTCGGCTTCGAGAGCGCACAGGGCGACGACGTCTTCATGGACATCTGGCGGATGCTCGACGCCGGTCCCGACGCGGCCGAGGCGACGCACCGGCTCCTCAGCTCGGTGGTCGATCTGGCCGTCACGAAGATGAGGAACCCCGGGCAGGACTTCCCGTCGTACATGCTCGCGGCCAATCCCGACTTCACCGTCGACGAGATGGCCCGCGAGCTGATAATGCTTCCGGTCCTCACGGGCGACGTGACCGCGAGCCTCATTTGCAACACGATCGTCGAAATACTGGTCAATCCTCACGTTCGGGCGAGCCTGAACGACGGGATCATCGAGGAAACGATCAATCGGGTGGCGCTGGTCAACCCCCCGATGGCGAACCTCACCTTCCGTTTCCCGACGGTCGACGTGAAGATGGGGCGCTTCGTCATAGCCGCCGGCGATCCGGTCATGGTGTCCGTGGCCGGCGCCCATGCGGATCCGGCCTTCGGCGCCGCCATTGACCCCCACGCCATACGCAGCACCCGAGCCCACCTGGCATGGGGCGTCGGCCCGCACCGCTGCCAGGGACAGCGGCTGGCCACCCGTATTACCGCGATCGCCGTCAGCCGGCTGTTCGAGCGGTTCTCCCGCATCCGGCTCGCGCTTCCCGCCGACCAGTTGCCGTGGCGGCCCTCACCGTTCCTCCGCGCGCTGCGGTCGCTGCCGGTGCAGTTCGAACTCAGTCAGGCCCACACCCCCTCGGGCAACGCCGGCTCAAGGCCCATCAGTCAGGGACGCTCTCAAGCCCCGGCCCCCCAGCACCAGGAGCCTCCACGCTCGGCGCTGTGGCGCTTCCTTCAGGGCCTACGGCGCCAGTGACCGGCTCTCCCGCTCTGCGGCGAGTTGGGCGGCGCGGGTGGTGAGGTAGTCGCGCTCCGGGATGCTGGTGGTGCGGCTCGCCGCCGCGCGGTAGCCCTCCACGGCCGCTCCCCGGTCGCCCGCCATCTCGCGGAGGTGGGCCCGGGCCGCGTAGAGGCCTCGTTTCCGTGGGTCCGGCCGCGTTCGGATCCGTGCCCGGCAGCACCCGAACCTCCTCAGGGGGACGACAGGCCCTTCATGCTAGGCGCACCCCACAACCCGCCGCGCCCCTGATCCACAGGCTCCCCGGGTCCCGCGTCGTGAAAGAGCCCTCGCCGGTGCGAGGGCTCTCGATGATCGGCCCCGCAGGCCGGGGCTCTTTCGGGACTGCGGGGAGCGGGTGTCCGAGCCAGGCCTGCAGCTCGAACAGGGTCATGGGTTCTTTGGCGTTGTAGAGCTGTGAGGCGATCGTGGACCGGGCCCGGTGGCTGGTGATGTTGCCGCGGACGTCGGCTGCGGGGACGCCCGCTTTGCGGCAGAGCAGCGGGATGATCGTGCCGTTGATGTAGGTCGCCGGGACACGCCGGGCTCGGAAGGCGAACAGGAAGTCCGCTTGTTCACCGGTGCGGCGGTCAACCATCTTGGGCTGGGCCGGTCGGATGGCCTGCCAGGCCTGGATGGCCTCGCCCATGAGCGGGTCGATCGGTTTGGTGAACGACGTCCCGGTCTTGTGGGTAGGGACGTCCAGCAGGCAGATGGCGTCGCGGGCGAGCACGTCGGAGGCGTTGCCGCGGATGGTCTGTCCGCTGCGTCCAGACCTGCGGTGCCCCTCCGGCTTTGGGCGTGGTGCGGCCGGCAGTCAGGACCGGCGGGCGGCAGAATCCGAGATCGGCGACCGCGCGTTGAACGGCGTGCAGAGTGTTGAGGCGCGCGCCGCTGCCAAAGAGCCGTTCGGCCCGGACTCGGTCGAACAGTTCGGTGGCCAGGTCCTCGAGGTGGGGGCTGCGGTTGAGTAGGAACAGCTGGCAGGCCACCATCGGCAGGAGCTTGTCGTCGTCTCGGCCGAGACGGTAGCCCCACCCGGCCAAGACAGCCCGGACCTTTCTGATCTGCGTTCCACCATCGTTCTGAAGCACCGGCTCGACCTGGTGAAGCATGGCGACCGATCGGCTGTCCAGGGAGCTCGAAGCATTGGTGACGGCAGACATTCCGATCACCCGTCCGTCGTCGAACGAAGGGTTCTGACGCGCCGCTGCGGTAGCCGACGATCCGGCTCCCGGTCTGGACTTGGAGCCTCACTCCGCTGATGTCGTCTGGCACGGTGACCTCCACGCCCCTCGCGGTCACCGCCACCATGTCGACCGATGACCACCACGACGCTTGCTCACCTGACGCCCGGCATTCAAGTCGACAACCCTGCCATCGACAGCGCCGTTCACCGCGAGGCCATCCATCACGACCACCCGCGTCCGGCCTGCCACCGGCCGAGCACCTCGGCCGACACCCGGGCGTACTTGGCCAGTGATCGCACCGAGGTGTGCCCGGACAGCGCCATCAGCATCGGTGTGGAGGCACCGTCCTCGGCGGCGTGCGTCAGGCCGGAGTGGCGCAGCCGGTGCAGCGTGTAGGGCCCGCCCGGTAGGTCGGTGGTGTGCTGTTCCAACACCTCCGCTGCCCGTCGGTACGACAGCCGGGCGCGGCTGGTACGGGGGTCGACGTCGACCAGCGCCACCGAGGGGCGCGCCTTGCGGTCGGTGAGAAACAACGGGCCGGTCTTGCGCCCGGCCAGCAGCCGGGGCAGCAGCCGGGCGGTGCCGGTCTGCCACACGATTGCCTGGCCGGCAGACCACCCCGACACGACCCGACCAAGACGGTTGTCAGCGATTGAGGAACGGTCGCGGCTCTCGGTCGACGGTGAGCCTGCCGAGGTCGGCTACGACGCCGACGACCGGCCCGGCATCGTTCGATCTGCGCCGATCACCGGTGTGAGCAGCGGCCGCTTGGCGGTTCGGCCGTCGCCTGAGGAGCGGCCGCGCAGGCGCCTGCCGAGCCAGGGGCCCAGGAAGGCTGCGGCCCAGCGCAGTTCAGTCGCCCCAGCGCGCCACCGGGAGGGAGTGACCGCCAAGGAGGAGAGCGGGTGGATCCACGCCTCGCTGCTGTTGGGAAGCTGCAGTGCGTGGGCGATGGCGGCGGCGATCCGTTCGTGTCCGAGGGGGCTGGCGTGCAGCCGGTCCTGGCTCCAAAGGCGCGGGTCGGTGGTCACGGGGTGGTGGGAGGTCTCGGCGACGGTGACTCCGTGACGGCGGGCGGCGACGCGGATGCGGTGGTTGAGCGCGGCGACACGAGGGCTGAGCGGGCGGGCGAGCGGAATGATCCGTGCGATGTCGGGGAAGGTGACGGTCGCCACGTGGGCGCCCTGTGCGGTGAGCGCGGCGAACATCGCCTCCAGGTGGCCGCCCACCTCGTCGGCGTCGAACCGGGGTCGCAACAGGTCGTTGACTCCGGCCACGACGGTGGCCAGGTCGGGGCGCAGGGCCAGGGCGGGCTCGAGCTGTTCGGCGTGGACCTGGGCGGCCAGCCGTCCGCGTACGGCCAGATTGGCGTACTGGAGACCGGGGACGCCCGCCGCGAGCTGTTCGGCCAGCCGGTCGGCCCATCCGCGCAGGCCGGTGATGTCATCGCCATCACCAAGCCCTTCGGTCTGGCTGTCGCCCAGGGCGACGTAGCGCAGGTACTCACCGCTGGGCATGCGCCGCCCGCCTTTCGATCTTCGCGTCGGCGAAGGCGGCTCGTTCGGTCAGCTGTGCGATCTTTGCTGCGGCGCCGGTGTCCCGCGATCGCCCTCGGCCGAGTCGCAGACCGAGCCGACCGCGCCAGATCCGCTGTTCCCCGACGCCGCCAACAGTCATCTCATTGTCTCCGCTCATATACGCCACCGTATAAGCTGAGGTTAGCCCGCTTATACGGTGGCGTATACACGGGGGAGAGGTGAGGTGAGACACATCGTGGGCGCAACTCGCACACCGCGTGACAGGTGGATCGAGGAAGGGCTGCAGGCGCTGGCGACCGGCGGCCCGGATGCCGTCCGCGTCGAGGCGCTGGCGAAGAAGCTCGGCGTCACCAAAGGCGGGTTCTACGGGTTCTTCACCGACCGGGACGCGCTGCTGAAGGCGATGCTGGACGCCTGGGAGCGGGAGAGCACCGACCAGGTGATCGAACGCATCGAGCGCGAGGGCGGCGACCCGAGGGCCAAGATCCAACGCGCGGGGGTGCTCACCTTCTCCAGCGGCCGCCTGCTGCCCATCGACCTCGCGATCCGGGACTGGGCCCGGCGCGAGGAGGCGGTCGCCGAGCGCTTGCGACGGGTGGACAACCGGCGCATGGCGCTGCTGCGCGAGTTGATCGGCACCTTCTGCTCCGATGCCGAGGAGGTCGAGGCCCGCAGCATATTGGCCTTCTGCCTGGCAATCGGCGAGCACTTCCTGGCCGCCGACCACGGCGACCGCACCCGTGCCCAGGTCCTTGCCCGCGCCGCCGACCTGCTGCTCAACCGCCCCCGCGAAGACCACAGCCACTGAGCACCCCTGCACCGACGGGGCCGAGCCGGCGCGTCAACGTGAACTCGCGACCCACGGTCACTTTCCCGGTATCGCACGGATCCGCGCGGGAGGCCCTTCACACTGGCGGTCGTGGACGACCTCAGCCCGGAGCCGGGCTGGAAGGGTGTGTCCAGTTAACGGCTCTGTCGCAGAGAGATTAAACACCAACACCCCGTACAGTCCCCCCATGCCTCAGGACCCATGTGACACCTGGCGCCGTGCTGAAGTGCTAGCGCGGCTCACCCGTGATGATGATCACGCTAGCCCGTTACACCGGTATGGGGTATAGCTCAAATGTCAGCACCAACTCAGCACCGTGTTCGGAAGCGACGGGGACGAACGAGGAAAAACGGGCATTTGGCTATCTGAACTGGAACGTGGTTCGGGGGGCGCTGAGATACCCCCGAGGTTACAGGCTCCAGCCGGAACGAATTATGCGGAACGCGGGCGGTCAGCTGGGATGCGTGCGTGATGCCGATGCGATGACCGACTTGAGTTGGCGGAGGCCGTCCTCGATGTGTGCCTCCATCAGGGCGCGAGACCGGTCAGGGTCTCCATCGACGATGGCCTCGGCAAGCCGTCGATGGGTGAGCCCGAAGTCCTGCTCTGGTGGCGTGAGGAGGTCCCAATCGAGCCGCGCCCAGGCGGCGTCCGCCCACAGGAAGAACTCGGTGCGCAGTCCCTCGATGATCTGGGCCAGGGATGTGTTGCCCGAGGCTTGTGCGATCAGTAGGTGAAATCGGGAGTCGAGCATCCGGTAGTGCCGGATACCGGACACGCTTGTGTCAAGGAGGTCAAGTACGGTGGCGCGTTCAGGGGCGGTGGCGCGCTCCGCCGCGAGCTGCGCTGCTAGCGGCTCGACGGCGAGCCTGACTTCGAAGTTGTCGTGAACCTGCGCGACGAAGCGGTCGATCCCCTGTGCTTCCTGGCTGCCATAAGCCTCTTGGATGGGCGTGGAAGCAACGAAAGTGCCGCCGCTACGGCCTCGTGACGTGGTCACGAGCCCTTCGAGGGCGAGCATTCTCATTGCTGCTCGCACGGTCATCCGGGAGACGCCCAGGCGATCCGCGAGCGTGCGTTCGTTCGGAAGTCTCGCTCCCGGCTCAAACGTGCCGAGGGCGATCCCGCGTCGGAGGCTCATGGCCAACTGTTCTGGAGCGGACGGCGACGGCTGTGCATCGCCGATCCCCGGTTCGGTCACGGTCAGATTCTAGATCAGCTCTTGACAGGGCGCAGATCAGAGGACGACCATCTTGCCAATTGGGCTCGCCAGAGGCCCTTTTTCTGGAGGACGTTCATGGCCGGTCTGCAGCGATCGTTGCGGTTTTGGGGGGCAGCCGCCCTTGGGTTGGGTGTCATGGCGCCCACGCTGGCGTTGTCGCTGAACGGCTCGGCTCCGGCGGCGCTGGTCGGGAAAGCCGTGCCCTTGGTATTCATCTTGGGCGGGATAGGAATCGCCTTCATCGCATACGGCTTCGCGGTGCTCACCCGACGGTACAACCACGCCGGAAGCGCCTATGCGCTGGTCGGGGCGACACTTGGTCCACGCGCCGGATTCTTCTCCGGCTTCGCCCTGCTCGGCTACTACATCCTGTCTACGGTCTGCACCGTGCCGGCGTCGGCCCTGTTCACTCAAGCGTTCCTCGAGAGTATCGGCGTGCCCCACGTCCCGTGGCTGCTCCTCGGGGTGATCGCCGCCGTCGGTGCGGCTTGGCTGACCACCCGCGACACCCGGATGGCCACGCGTACGTTGCTGGTGTTGGAAGGCATCGGCGTCGCCTTGATCGCCTTCCTCATCGTCGTCGTCTTCGCCAAGCTCGGCGGCGGTACCGCCCCATCCAACCAGTCGCTTGACCTGAACGTCTTCACGCTTCCCGCCGGTACGGAATTCTCGGCAGTAGCCGCGGCGACCGTCTTCGCGTGCCTTTCCTGGGCCGGCTTCGAGTCGATCGCCACGTTGGGCGAGGAAACCGCCAACCCCCGGCGCAACATCCCCCGGGCCCTGATCGGGATCATCGCTCTTTCGCTTCCTGTCTTCGTCATCGTGATGGTGGCGGAGACCAACGGCTTCGGGACGGGTGACGCGGGAGTAGCGGCATTCGCGAAAAGTTCGACCCCTCTCGGGGATCTCGCGGAAAGTTACGTCGGGCTGTGGGCGGCGCGTGCCCTGCTCTTCGTGGCCATGGCCGGTGCGTTCGCGTCACTTCTGGCATCCTGCACGGCGGCCAGCCGCATGCTGTTCGCCTTCTCCAGGGACGGCTTCGGGCCTTCGGTTCTGTCGCGGCTCTCTCGATCGGGCGCCCCGGCGGTGGCTGCCATCTCCACCTTGGTGGTCGCCGTGGTCATCAGCTCCGTCATGGCCTTCAGCGGTACCACGGCAACCGATTCCTACTTCTACTACGCCACCCTGGGTGTGCTGTGTCTGCTGGTGGCATACGGAATGGTCGGTATCGCGGCCGCCGCGCATCTCGTGCGGCGGCGCGTCACCTCATGGCTTGCCGCCATCCCTGCCGCTCTCGGCACCGTCTTCGCCGGTTACGTCTTCTACGTGCAATCGACCGGGCAGTCCAGTCCCTACAACCTCTTCCCGTACTTCGCGGGGGCATGGTGCATTCTGGGGCTCGTCGTCGTGCTCCTCAGGCCGTCGCTGGCGGTCCGGATCGGGGCGGAGCTGGCCAGGGCCGAGTTGGACTCCGCTGAGGCCGGCCGCGATGCACCCGCACCGGACATCTCCGGGGCTGCTGATGTTCCCGATGTCACTCAGGAGTCGACGAGTCCGGACAGGACCAGGGCACGGAGCGATGCGCAGGGCACGGATGACTGAGCCGCCCGAGGAATGCCGTAGCGTCCGCCCGACGGAGACGCTGACGAGCCGGCGCATCCGGTCGACCCGCCCACCACACGAGGAAGCAAGAAGCCGCCCAATGTCCAGCATCTCCACGCACCTGATGCCTGACGCACCCGCGCTTCTGGAAGCGCATGCTCGCTCTATGCCCCAGAAGGACGAGTTGTGCGGTGCATTCTGGGCGTCGCTCGCGCTAGAGACGCTTACCGGCACTCAGGTGACCCAAGACGAGGTTGCCATCGCCGCCGGGACGCTGCTCTCCCTGTCATCGGACGCGGCCGACAGCCTGCCACCAGGCCAGCTGGGGCGGAGGGACTATGTCCTCGATCTCCCCACAACGCCGGATGTCGAATTGGCAGGCACCGCGCCCGGAGGGGTTCTTCGTGCCCTCGAAGTCGTATCCGGAGGTTCCGTCGCCGGCATCCCCACCGCAGGCCCATGGACGGAAGAGACCGTGCTGGCACTTGCGGCCCTGGCCGCAGCGCAGCCTCGTGCGGTGCTTCTGCTCAATGCGGCGACTCGTTTCCTGTGGGGATCACATGCTTCCATGTCCCACGCGATCCGCTACCTCCTCGGCGAGGACGTGGTCACTCCACCGGCCGATTGGGACGTCGGCCATTTCCTGGGCGTGATCGGCGTGATGGAGGGGCCGGGCGGTCGCCTCCTTTTGTGCGCCGACACCTATCCCAGTCTCGGCGTCCGGGGGCTGCACGTACAGCCACCCGAAGCCATCGCCGAGTCGCTACGGCGCGAAGACTCGAGCTTCTCCGGCGGCGCGATCCTGGCCGTACCGGCGGAAGTCCGCACCGCGGTGCAACGCCAGATCACCGACGCCGGCCTGCAAGTCGAACTCTGGGACAACGGCTGCCGGTCGCCGCAGATGGACTCGGAGCGGATCCCGCCGGCCGCTGGCCTCCGTCGTGCGGCTCCGACCTCCCGGATCACCATGGAGAAATCGTGACCACAGACCTCTCTCCCGGTCAGGCCAGCGAGCCGACCACGCCCCCGCTTGACCTCGAAAGTGTCCGGCAACAGTTCCCAGCCCTCCAGCGGTCCGGCGAGGATGGAACTCCGATCATTTACGCGGACGCGCCAGGGGGAACTCAGGTTCCTCAGCGGGTCGTCCAAGCCATGACGTCCTACCTCATCGAAACGAATTCCAATATCGAGGGCGAGTATGCAGCCAGCATCGCCACCGACCAGCTCATTCTCAAGGCACGCGAATACGGCGGAAGCTTCGTCAACGGCGACCCGGTCGGCGTGGCCTTCGGCCAGAACATGACCACGCTGAACTTCCTGCTGACACGAGCGATAGGGCGAACACTCGAACCAGGGGACGAGATCCTGACAACGACCCTGGACCACGACGCGAACGTGGCCCCGTGGCTCCTGCTGGCGGAAGACCGGGGACTGGTCGTGCGGCAAGTCGGCGTTACCGACGATCTGCGCCTCGACCTCGACGATCTCGCGGCAAAGCTGACCCCTCGGACCCGTGTCGTCGCCTTCACCCTGGCGTCCAACGCCATCGGTTCGGTCTCCGACGCGCGCCAGGCCACTGATCTGGCGCATCAAGCAGGAGCGTTGGCCTGGGTGGATGCCGTCGCCTACGCCGCCCATCGACGCATCGACGTGAAGAGCATCGGCTGCGATGTGGTGCTGTGCTCGCCGTACAAGTTCTTTGGCCCCCATATGGGCATGGCCTGGATCCGCCCCGACCTCGCCGAGACCCTGCCCGCCGAACGGGTCCGTCCGGCGGGGATCCTGCCACCGGGTCACCGCTTTGAGACAGGCACGCTGTCCCACGAAGCGCTTGCCGGCTTCGTCGCCGCTGTCGACCACATCGCTTCCCTCGGCGGCGGTGAAGACCTGACGACCCGCCTGACCAGCGCCTACAGGGCGATTTCTGCCCACGAAGGGCGACTGGCCGAGCGCTTCCTCGACGGGCTCGGCCAACTCTCCGGCTGGCGGCTGTTCGGGCCGGCCAAGTACAGCCCCACCCAACGTGTTGCGACATTCGGCCTGCTGGGGTCCTTGGCGCCGCCATCGAGCCTGGCCCGGCAACTCGCCGAACGACAGGTCTACGCGTGGAACGGCAACTTCTACGCCCTCGATCTGGTCCGGCATCTCGGCGTGGACATCGAGGAGGGCCTGCTGCGCCTCGGGTTCTGTCATTACAACACTGTTGAGGAAGTTGACGCCGTGCTCGGGCACCTCTCGGAGATGTCAGGGTCATGAACGCCGACGCCCGCTTCGCCGAGGCGACATCGCGATCCGCGAACCCGCTGCAGACCGATGTCCCGTCCGTCGACGCCACCAGTAAGCCCACCTCCTCGTCTCGATCGCAAGGATCGTTCAGAGGCTCTGCCGCCACACTGACGGCCATCGTGACGTCCGACCTGTCAGGAGTGTGCCGCGGCCGGGCGGTTCCGAGCCGGCGCTTGCCACAGGCATTGGACACGGGAGTCGGTTGGGTGCCGGCGAACCTGGCCATCACCCCTTTCTCGACTCTGGCCTCGCCGAACCCCTTCGGCTCGCATGGTGACCTGCGCCTTATCCCGGACTTCGACACCTACACCGAACTTCCGGATCTATCCGGCAATCCTTCTTTGGCGATCATGCTCGCTGATATGAAGGCCCCAAGTGGGGAAACGTGGCATTGTTGTCCCCGAGACTTCCTTCGCCGGGCTCTCGACGACCTGCGCACCGAGACCGGGCTGACGGTGAAGTCGACATTCGAGCACGAGTTCGTGACGCTCGAGGAGTCTCCCCGTCAGCATCCGTTCAGCCTGCAGGCCATGCTCGCCGGCGAGCCGCTAGGTTCCCGTTTGGTCGACGCCCTCAGCTCAGCAGGACTGGAGCCTGAGACCTGGCTTCCGGAGTTCGGCTCGCACCAGTGGGAACTCACACTGCAGCCGGCCGAAGCACTGGTCAGCGCCGACAGGGCCATTCTGTTCCGTGAGACCGTTCGGCACGTCGCCCGGCAGCTGGGCATCCCGGTGAGCTTCAGCCCCGTCCCAGCGCCATCAGCTGCCACAAGCGGAGTCCACATTCACCTGAGCTTGTGGACGGTCGACGGCGAGCCTGCGACTTTCGATGCAACCCGCCCGGGCAGGCTCTCGGCGACCGCAGGCTCATTCGCCGCCGGGATCCTCCAGCACGCACGGGCTTTGCTCGCGTTGACAGCTCCCAGCCCGCTGTCATATCGGAGACTGAGACCTGGCAACTGGAGTGCTGGACGAGCCGTGTTGGCCGACCAAGACCGTGAAGCCCTGCTGAGGTTGCCTGCGACAGTTGACCGTGCGGGCCGAAACCCGGCGTCTCAGCTCAACCTTGAGTACCGAGCGGCGGATGCCACGGCCAACCCGTGGATCGCCATGGGCGCGCTGGTCAGAGCGGGGCTCGAAGGGCTGCGCAACCGCTTGCCCATGCCGCCACTGGCCGGCGCGACCGTCAACGACCAACCCGCGTCGCTCCAACCGGAGGATCTGCCCCGCTCCCTTCACGAGGCGCTGCAAGAGCTCGAAGCAGACGAGACGGTGACCGGCTGGCTGCCGCCGGACCTCTTGACGACCTACCTCGCTGTCAAGCGGGAGGAACTCCAAGCGGTCGGTCATCTCGATGACGAAGCGCTATGCGCGGTCTATGCCGATGCGTACTGAACCGATAACCTCGTGGGGTCAGCAGCTCCGCACAGCGCTGAGTGCGCAACTATCTGACGCCCTCATACTGCGCCGCGCCTTGCACGCTCGGCCCGAGCTGTCCGGCCACGAAGAGGAGACCGCACGGGCTGTGGTCCGAGCACTCGGCACACCGCCTTCGGAACCGATCGCCGGCACCGGACGCCTGATTCGCATCGGCCCCGCCGACGGCCCCTGTGTCGCTGTGCGGGCCGAACTCGACGCTTTGCCTCTGGTCGAAACCACCGGGGTAAGTTGGGCAGCGCCCGCGGGGAAAATGCACGCCTGCGGGCACGACGTTCACATGGCTGCGCTGACGGCTCTGTGTCGTGCCGCTGCGACGGTCCCGCTGCCTGTCGGGCTGCTCGCTGTGCTCCAGCCCAGAGAGGAATCTCTGCCCTCCGGAGCGTACGACATCGTTCGAGATCCGGCCTTCGTCGGCCATGATGTCCGTGCCGTCATCGGCGCACACGTGCAACCGGCTTTAGCCGAAGGCACGGTCGCCGCCGCTCCGGGCCCCGTCAACGCCGCAGTGGATGACTTCCTCATCCGCGTTACAGGCCACCCCGGGCACGCGGCCTATCCCCACCTGGTTCGTGATCCCATCTTGACGCTGGCCCAGATCATCGTCTCCATGCAGCAGATTGTGAGTCGGAGAACGGACCCGACGCACGCTGCGGTCGTGTCCGTAGGAGTCCTGCAATCCGGTACCGCCCCTGGCGTTGTCCCCGCAGAAGCGCTCGCACGGGGCACCCTTCGTACGCTCTCAGAGTCCGACCGCTCCGCACTCCGCGTGGCCTTGACCGAGGTGGTTGTGAGCACAGGAACGGCGTATGGCTGTCAAGCGGAGATCGTGTTCACATCAGGTGAGCCTGCATTGGTCAACGATGACCGGCTTGCCCGCGTGGCCGGCGCTCACCTCGAGAATGCCGGATTCTCTGTAGACACGCACTTGCGGTCGTGTGGGTCCGACGACTTTGCGTTCTATTCAGAAGTTGCTCCGAGTTTGATGATGTTCGTGGGCGTCGATGGTCAGCCCGGAACCGGTCTCCATCACCCGGGCTTCCTACCCGGCGATCAGGCGGTTGGAGACACCGCCAAGGCGCTGTTGGCGGGGTATCTCGCCGGCTGCGTTCTTGTTCTTGAAGGGGATGCATCTACCGCGAACCCTCACCTCGTACATGCCGTTGGAGACGTGGAGTGAGAGTGCGGGTGTCGAAAATTCGTCCGTGCAGGTCAGGCTAGCCTGGTACACCGGTATGGGGTATAGCTCAAATGTCAGCACCAACTCAGCACCGTGTTCGGAAGCGACGGGGACGAACGAGGAAAACGGGCATTTGGCTATCTGAACTGGAACGTTGTTCGGGGGGCGCTGATCCCTCGAAGGCTATCGCGTGATGACTGCATCAGGGCTGTGACGTGCGTAAACGTTACTGTACGGGCAGGCCGGTGACCGCGCGGCCGATGAGGAGGCGTTGGATTTCGCTGGTGCCCTCGAAGATGGTGTAGATCTTGGCGTCGCGGTGGAAGCGTTCTACGGGGTGTTCGCGGGTGTAGCCGGCGCCGCCGAGGATCTGGATCGCCTGGTCGGTCACCCAGACCGCCGTCTCCCCCGCCACAAGCTTGGACATCGAGCCCTCGGCCTGGTGGAACGTGCGGCCGTTGCGGGCCATCCAGGCCGCGCGCCAGGTCATGAGGCGGGCGATGTCGACCCGGGTCGCCATGTCGGCCAGCAGGAAGGCGATCGCCTGGTTCTCGCCGATCTTGCGGCCGAACTGCTCGCGCTCGCGGGCGTAGTCACGCGCGTACTCGTAGGCCGCCCGGGCGATACCCACGGCCATGGCGGCGACGGTCGGCCGGGTGGTCTCGAATGTGCGCATGGCGGCCTGTTCGCCGCTCTTGCCGCCTTCCCGTACGCGGGCCAGGCGGGCGTCCAGCTTCTCCTTGCCGCCGAGCAGGCAGCGGCCGGGGACGCGGACGTTGTCCAGGACGACCTCGGCGGTGTGGGAGGCGCGGATGCCGTGTTTCTTGAACTTCTGTCCCTGCGAGAGCCCGGGGGCGTCCGGCGGGATGACGAAGGACGCCTGGCCGCGCGTGCGGAGCCCCGGGTCGACCGATGCCACGACGACGTGCACGTTGGCGATGCCGCCGTTGGTCGCCCAGGTCTTGACGCCGTTGATCACCCACTCGTCCTTAGCGGCGTCGTACTCGGCTCTGGTGCGGATAGAGCCCACATCCGAGCCCGCGTCGGGCTCGGAGGCGCAGAAGGCGCCGAGCTTGACGTCGTCGACGGTGCCGAACATCTGCGGGAGCCACTCCCCCATCTGCTCGGGTGTGCCGTTGGAGGAGAGCGCGGCGGCGGCCAGGCCGGTACCCACGATCGAGAGGCCGATGCCGGCGTCACCCCAGAAGAGCTCCTCGAACGCCACCGGAATGCCGAGGCCGCTCTTCTCGAACCACTGCTGGGCGAAGAAGTCCAGCGAGTAGAGCCCCACTTTGGCGGCTTCCTGGATGACGGGCCAGGGGGTTTCCTCGCGCTCGTCCCATTCGGCGCCGGCCGGGCGGATCACGGTGGCGGCGAACTCGTGAACCCAGTCGCGTACCTCGCGGACGTCATCGCTCATTTCCGGGCAGAAGTCGGTAGCGCTCTCAGCCATTCGATAACTCCTCAGAGGGTCCTGAGCTGTGCCATATCTGGAAACGCCCACGCTAGCCAGGCGTTACCAACGGTAACACCCGACCCGCGGAAACCCTACCCGGAAGTAGCCACCCCCGCGCAACAGCCGCCGGAAATGCTGCCTACGCGTACAGGTGTCGAGTGCACCAGGGACGGAGGCAAGGGAAGGACGGAGGCAAGGAAAGGACGGCCGGGCCGGCTGACAGGGCCGGTCCGGCCGTCCTTTGGAGGGGGTGGGGTGGAGTGACCACCCCGGCCGTCCTTTGCGAAGGGGTGGGGTGGCGGGACCACCCCCGCCGTTCTTTGGAGGGGGCGGGATGGCGGGACCACCCCGGCCGTCCTTTGCGAAGGGGCGGAGTGGCGGGACCACCCTGGTCGTCCTTTGCGAAGGGGCGGAGTGGCGGGACCACCCTGGTCGTCCTTTGCGAAGGGGCGGAGTGGCGGGACCACCCTGGTCGTCCTTTGCGAAGGGGCGGAGTGGCGGGACCACCCCGGTCGTCCTTTGCGAAGGGGCGGAGTGGCGGGACCACCCCGGTCGTCCTTTGCGAAGGGGCGGGGACGCGCCGGGGCGCGTCCCCGGGTCAGGGTCCGATGGGTCTCGGAGCCTTGGGTTCCGGTTAGTCCTCGTCGCTCCAGGTCCAGTGGCCGTGGCCGCGGTCGCGGTACGAGCCCTGGGTCTGGACGTTCAGGCGGTCGACGTGGACCCTCTTGGCGTGCTCGGTGCGCCGATCGTTGATCTTGATGACGTCCAAGCCCTTGTTGAAGTCACTCGCGTAGATGTAGCCGTTGTAGTAGTAGGCGGACCAGAAGCCGCCGCCGCCCTCGGAGGCCGGGCCACGCTCGAAGTAGCCGATCTCCGCGGGGTGGGCCGAGTCGGTGAAGTCCCAGATCGAGGCGCCGCCCTGGTACCAGGCCTGGACCATGATGTCGCGGCCCTTGACCGGGATGAGCGAGCCGTTGTGGGCGACGCAGTTCTCCGAGTCCGCCTGGTAGCGGGGGATCTTGTAGTAGTTCTTGAACACGAGCTGGCCGTTGACCAGGTCGTAGATGGCGTCGGCGCCATGGGTCGGGCCGTTGGCCTCGTTGCAGGTGGCCTGCCCGCCGCCGCCGAGTTCGTCGGTGAAGATGACCTTGGTCCCGGCGTTGTTGAAGGTGGCCGAGTGCCAGAACGCGAAGTTCGGGTCCGTGACCCTCGCCGTCACCTTCGGGTTCTCCGGGTCCTTGATGTCGAACAGCACGCCGTCACCCATGCAGGCGCCGGCCGCGATGCCCTTCTCCGCGTACGCGGTGATGTCGTGGCAGCCGCTGGTCGGCAGCAGCAGGTTGGGCTGGGTGTGGTTGCCGCCGTCGGGGAACACGACGGGGGTCGCCACCACCGCGGCCGAGGTCGGGTCGCGGAGCGGCACCTTGACGATCGAGATCTTGTCGTGTGGCGGCTGGCAGTCGGGGAAGGTCGCCGAGGGGTTGTACGAGGAGATGTACAGGTAGACGTTCCCGCGCCTCTTGTCCGGGATCAACGTGTGCGTGTGGGAACCACAGGCGGTCTCGACCGACTTGATGTACCTGGGGTTCGCCTTGTCGCTCACGTCGAAGATGCGGATGCCTTCCCAGGAGCTCTTCTCCGACGCGACAAGCGGGGTGCTGGCGCAGGAGTCGTCGCTCCGCGGGTAGTCGACCGACGCGAACAGCAGGTCGCCGTAGACGGACAAGTCCATCTGCGATCCCGGGCAGACCACCGAGCTGACCGCGGTCGCCTTCTTGGGATTCTTGATGTCATAGATGGAGAAGCCGCCGTAGTTTCCCACGTAGGCGTAGTCGCCCTGGAAGGCGATGTCGGTGTTGATGGTGGCGGCGATGGCTGCCGGCTTCGGTACGTTCGCCACGTGCTCGACGTTGGGGCTCATGACGATCTGATCGGTACCCGGGATGTCCGCTGCCTGAGCGGGTATCGCCGACAGCACCAACGCCGCCGCCGAACCCACGAGAACGAGGAACCGGCCGGCAAGGCCGCCTCTGCGGGGGATGGACAACACGCAGGAACCCTCCTTGGGAATTAATGCCTCAGGAGAACATAGATGGGTAGATTTTCTCCCAGACCGGAAGTGTTAGCCATAGTGCACCCTGTCAGGAAAAGATTCCGACATGCCGTCCTTACCGAAATGTCTCCTGCGAGTTAGGGTGCACCCGCACAACCACAGATCCCAAGGAGGCCGGGTGCGCGCCGCGCTCGTCGTTGTCATCGGTACGGCCGCACTGACCCTGGCCGGTTGCGCGGGCAGCCCCGCGACCCCGTCGGCCCAGTCCACCGTCCCTGTGATCGTCCCTGGTAAACCGGGTGAGACGGCCAGAACACTCGGCCCGGGCGAGACCGTGACCCCGGTCCCCTCCCCCACGGCCAACGCCGCGGACGTGGTCTTCATGCAGGACATGATCGTCCATCACCGCCAGGCGCTCGACATGAGCACCGCGGCCTCGACCCGCGCGGCCTCCGCCGAGGTCAAGCGGCTGGCGTCGCGGATCGCGGCCACGCAGGGGCCCGAGATCAACGCGATGATCCGATGGCTGCGCCAGCAGGGGCAGCGCGTTCCCGACCACCACGCCAAGCACGACGCCATGCCGGGCATGGCGACTCCCGAGCAGCTCACCGCCCTCAAGGCGGCGGCCGGAGCCGACTTCGACCGCCTCTACATCCAGCTCATGACCGCCCACCACATGGGCGCCATCACGATGGCCGCCGACGAGATGGAAAAGGGCGCCCACATCATCGTCCAGGAGCTGGCCCAGGACATATCGGTCTCCCAGGCCGCCGAGGTCAACCGCATGCAGCGGATCAAGGTGGGCGGCTGAAGCACCCCGCCCTGCCTGCACCGGCCCCGGAACAGATCGCGGCGAAACCGGAGTATTAGGGTGGCGGCGTGCATCTCATGGCGTTGCCGTACCCCATCGTCCAGGCGCCTCTGGCGGGCGGTCCGTCCACTCCGGAGCTGGCCGCGGCGGTCTCGGACGCGGGCGGGCTCGGGTTCCTGGCCGCCGGATACCGCTCGGCCGAGGACCTTCGGGCGGACATCAAGAAGGTACGGGCGCACACCCGCGCGCCGTTCGGCGTCAACCTGTTCGTGCCCACCTCCGATCCGGTCGACCAGGCGGCCGTGGACCTCTACGCGGCGAAGCTGCGCGGGGAGGCCGAGCGCTCCGGCGTGGACCTCGGGGTGCCGAGGGATGACGACGACGGCTGGCAGGCCAAGCTCGCCGTCGTCGCGGAGGAGCGGATCGCGGTGGTGTCGTTCACCTTCGGGTTGCCGTCGCGCGCGGTCATCGAGGGGGTACGCGACTCCGGGGCGTACGTCATGGTGACGGTCACCACCCCCGGCGAGGCGGCGGCCGCGCACCAGGCCGGAGCCGACGCCCTGGTGGCCCAGGGCATCGAGGCGGGCGGCCACCGCGGCGGGTTCACCGACGACTCGGGCGACTACGGGCTGCTGGTCCTCCTGCGGCTGGTGCTGCGGAGCACGCCGCTGCCCGTGGTGGCCGCGGGCGGGATCGCCGACGGCGAGGGGATCGCCGCGGTCCTGGCCGCCGGAGCCGTGGCCGCCCAGCTCGGCACCGCGTTCCTGCGCTGCCCCGAGGCCGGGACGAGCGCGGCCCACCGCGAGGCGCTGAGCTCGTACGACCGTACGGCGGTGACCCGCGCGTTCACCGGACGGCGGGCCAGGGGGCTGGTCAACCGGTTCCTTGAGGAGTACGACGATGACGCTCCCTCGGCGTACCCGCAGGTTCACCAGCTGACCGCTCCCCTGCGGGCGGCGGCCAGGAAGTCCGGTGACGCCGGGACGATCAACCTGTGGGCGGGGCAGGGGCATCGGCTCAGCGAGGAGGTGCCCGCCGGCGAGCTCGTACGACGGCTCGGGACCGAGGCGCGGGAGGCCCTCACGCGAGCCACCCGCCGTCCCTTCGGGCACTGAGAACTCGAATGACCCGCCGTCCATTCGGGCACTGAGAGCTCGAACCGCCCGCCGTCCTTCGCGGCCACTCAAAGCCCGAGCCCGTCGAGCGGAGCGATGCTTTTCTTCGCCGCGTGACGTCATACCTCCCGACAGGCTTGTCGGGCAGGGTGTCGTACGACGGTGGAGGATGGATCATGGGCATGGTTGAGACCGGGCCGACCCGTGCGGAAGACGGCGCGGTCGTGGCCGCGGCGCTGGCGGGTGACGAGCCGGCGTTCGAGGTGCTCGTCGGGAACCACCGGCGGGAGCTGCAGGTGCATTGCTACCGGATGCTCGGCTCGTTCGAGGACGCGGAGGATCTGGTCCAGGAGACGTTCCTGCGCGCGTGGCGCCGGCGCGAGACCTTCCAGGGCCGCTCCACGTTCCGCGCGTGGCTGTACCGGATCGCCACGAACGCGTGCCTGGACCACCTGGAGCGCCATCCGCGCCGGCCGGGCCCGCGTCCGGAGCCGGTGCTGGCGGATCCCGGCACGCCGCCGCCGGCGTATTCGGCCGGAGTCCTGTGGTTGCAGCCGTATCCCGACCGCCTGCTGGAGCCCGTCGCGCACAGGGACGCGGAGCCGGACTCCACGGTCGTCGCCAAGGAGACGATCGAGCTGGCCTTCCTCGCGGCGATCCAGCACCTGCCGCCCAGGCAACGGGCGGTGCTGATCCTGCGCGACGTGCTCGGCTGGTCGGCCAAGGAGACCGCCGCGCTGCTGGAGACCAGCGTCACCGCGGTGAAGAGCGCGTTGCAGCGGGCCAGGCCGGCGCTGAGGGAGCACCTGCCCCCGCGGCGGTCGGAGTGGGCGCCGTCCAAGGACCCGACGCAGGAGGAGCGCGCGGTGCTGCAGCGCTACATCGACGCCATCGAACAGGCCGATCCCGCCCTGCTCGCGACGTTGCTGCGCGAGGACGCCTGGCAGACGATGCCGCCGCGGCCGTTCTGGATCCTGGGCGGCAAGGCGATCGTCGAGGCGTGGAGAGGGGCCATGGTCGGCCCCGAAGCGTGGGGCGACTGGCGGGTCCTGCCCGTCTACGCGAACCGGCAGCCGGCGGCCGCCGCGTATCTCCGGCGGCCGGGCGAGCAGGTTTTCAGCCCTTCCTGGCTCGGCGTCCTGCGGGTCGAGGACGGTGTGATCACCCAGATCACGACCTTCGGCGGCGACCTGTTCCCCCTCTTCGATCTTCCGCCGACGCTGTGACGGACGAGGACCTGGTCCCGCTGTCCTTCCTCGATCTGCGGCTTCCGCCCTCCTTCGAGCTTCGGGGGGTGATCGTCGAACCCGGGCGGGAACGGGTCTACGACGAGACCGAGTGGCGCGACGCGATCGTCATGGTCGAGCGCGGGCGGATCGAGCTGGTCTGCTCGGACGGTCATCGCCATGGGTTCGGCCGCGGGCATGTCCTGTGGCTGCACGGGCTCCCCGTCCGCGTGCTGTTCAACCCGGGGCGGGAGCCGGCCGTGCTCGTCGCCATCTCCCGGCGCGCCGCCGAACCCGACGGACGCGCCGCCGAACCCGACGAACGCGCCGCCGAACCCGACGAACGCGCCGCCGAACCCGGCAGAAGCGCCGCCGGACCAGAAGGAACCATCACGCCCGAGAAATCCGTACGAGCGGCGATTCCTATTCAGCCGTCCTGCCGTCACATAGGCGAGCACGTCACCGACGACGTGCCACCGTCGGCAGAAGAAGGAAATGATCATGAGTGACATCCAGAAGCAGGTCCAGGCGACGATCGACGAGTTGGTGGAGTCCGGGGCCGAGACCGGGGTGCAGGTGGCCGTGTACCGCCGTGGTGAGCTGATGGTGGACGCCGTGGCGGGCGTGGCGGACCCGGCCACCGGTCGTCCGGTCACCTCGGACACGCTGATCTACAGCACGTCGACCGGCAAGGGTGTGACGGCCACCGTGGTGCACGTGCTCGCCGAGCGCGGCGTCCTCGACTACGACACCCCCATCGTGGAGCTGTGGCCGGAGTTCGGCGCCCACGGCAAGCAGGCCGCGACCGTACGGCACGCGCTGACGCACGCGACCGGCGTCCCGGGCCTGCCTGCCGACACCACGCCCGAGGACCTGTGCGACTGGGAGAAGATGTGCGCGGCGGTCGCCGACGCCAAGCCGTGGTGGGAGCCGGGCACCAAGACGGGGTACCACTCCCAGTCGTTCGGCTACATCATCGGCGAGATCGTCCGCCGCGCCACCGGCCTGCCGATCTCGCAGGTGCTCCGGGAGGAGGTGGCCGGCCCGCTGGGGGTGGCCGACGAGCTGTTCTTCGGGGTTCCCGAGGCTCATCTGGGCAGGATCGCCCGGCTGGAGGAGAAGGGAGACGCCCCCGAGATGCCGGTGGAGATGCTCCAGCAGATCCCGTTCTTCAGGGTCGTCAACGGGTACACGGCCGCTCCGATGGCCGCGCTTCCCGACGCCGCGTTCGGCAACCGCGCCGACGTGCTGGGCTCCGACATCCCCGCGGGCGGCACCATGTCCGCCCGTGCGGTGGCGCGCATGTACGCCGCGCTGCTCGGCGCGGTCGACGGCGTCCGGCTGGTCTCCCCGGAACGGCTGCGCGAGGTCAGCGCTGTGGCCATCTCCGGGGTCGACGAGGTCTTCGGTGCTCCGTGCGAGCGGGGGCTCGGGTACAACGTCGGCCTCCCCTCGCCGTACGTGCCCGACTCTCCTACCGTGTTCGGGATGGCGGGCAGCGGCGGGACCTCCGCGTACGCGGACACCGCTACGGGGATCACCTTCGCGTTGACCAAGAACAGGGTGACCGGCGGGGACTTCAGCACCGTCGAGCACGTCGACAAGGTCGTCGCGAAGGCGATCATCGGAGACTAGCGGCCCTGCCGGGGTGGGGTCGGCGGCGTTAACAAGCGACTTACCGGGCTTCTGTCACCATCCGGTCATGTCAGAGGGAGCGGCGGGCGTGCGGAGAAAGGCGTGGCTGATCGCGCTGCCGGGACAGGTCGCGGTCGTCGGACTGGTCATCAGCCTGCTCGATCACTTCGCGCTGCGGTCGGCCACGCAGCACGTCCGGCGGAGCGTGGACGACCTCGGGGCGCCCGGGGACACGCCGATCCCCGGGGACGCGCGGGCCGAGTTGGAGCGGTACGGGGAGATCGCCTCGGCCGTGGCCCGCCCGGTCATGCTCCTGCTGGTCATCCCCATGGTGGCCCTGGCGCTCGTGGCGGTCCTGCTGTGGCGCGGGTCGCCCCGGGCCACGGGCGCCGGTCTGGTCACCATGGGGCTGCTCACGCCGCCGTACCTCGCCTGCCTGGTCGGGGTGTTCTTCACCGATCTGGCATACGGCCTCCAATCCGTTTCCCAGGTAACCGTCGACCCCGTCAGGTCGCCCATCCCCGACTGGTACGTCCCGGCCCGCGCCGCGGTACTGGGCGCGGCGGCCATGGCGTACCTGACGGGGCTCTTCCTGCTGACCAGACCCGCGGCGACGAACTGGCGCACGATGCCGGCCCGCGGCACGGTCCCGTTGCTCATGGCTCACCTGCCGCTGGTCCGCGTGAACGTCACGGTGCTCACCTTCGTCGCGCTCGGCCAGGCGGGCCCGATCGCCCGTGAGCAGGTTCGGGCCGCTCCCCCGGACCACTACGCGGGTGTGGGCGAGATGTATCTGGAGCAGGCGACGCGGATCGCCGGACATTACGCCGTGGCGCTCGCCGCCGCGGGAGCGATCGCGCTGGTGCTGGCCGCGATCGCCTGGCGCGCCGGAGCCTCCGCCCGCCTGCTGGTCGTGATGGGAGTGGCCGGCATTCCGTTCATGTTCCTGCTGCTGCTGGTGTCGGCGGGCACACCGTTCATGTTCAGCGGGGCCGGGGACGAGCCGGTACCCGAGGTGCTCGGCTCCGGGCCGTCCTGGTACCTCCCCGCGATCCTCACCCAGACCTCCCTCGGCGCCCTGGCCTACATCGCCTGCGTCGTACTGCTGGTCAGAACCGCCGGGACGGGACCCGCGGACACGGCCGCATAACACTCGGGCGATAAATACGGCCATAACGGGATAAGTCATGACCGAAATCTGATTGACCAGGTCTTCTGGTCGCCCTCTGTAACGCCACCGCAGCGATGTGTCCGAAAAGTTTTGGTTTTCGTACCAGAGCAGTGATGGAAACGGACCATTTTGTGATCCAGGCCTGCACCAGGGACGCGACCGCACTTACCGAAGCGGACGTCCCACGGCGGAGCGGCCCTGGAACCAAGAGAGGTAGTGCATCTCCTTGATGCCTGACGCGTGGACCGCATCACCCTACGTACCGCTGTCGTCCATATCCGTCGAACCACTGCTCGGCGGGGACTACGACTCCGATCCCGGCCTTGTGTACAAACGGCTGCGCACCAAGTACGGGCCGGTGGCACCGGTCGACCTGCTGGGGGTGCCGGTCTGGCTGGTCCTCGGATACACCGAAGTGCTGCAGGTCCTCCAGAACCAGGGCGGCATCTGGAACAAGCACCTGAGGTACTGGCGGGCGAGAGCGGAGGGACGGATCTCACCCGCCTGGCCGCTGACCCCCATCTTCGAGTCCGATAACTCGGCGTTCCATGACGGGGCACAGCTACGCCGGCTGCGCCACGCGTGGACGGCGGGGCTCGCGCCGTTCCAGGACCCCACCCGGCCCCAGGCCCAGGCGCTGGAACGTGCCATCGAGCAGTACGCCGACGACCTCATCACCCTGCTGGCGGAGGGCGGCGGGAACGGCTGGGCCGATCTCTCCGCCCAGTACGCACGGCCGCTCCCTCTGATGGTCTCCAACCGTCTCCTCGGCTTCGAGAGCATCCAGGGCGACGACGTGCTCATGGACGTGTGGCGGGTGCTGGACGCCGGTCCCGACGCGACGGCGGCATCGCAGCGGCTGATCGCCGCCGTTACCGACCTGGCGCTCACCAAGATGCGCCACCCAGGGGACGATCTCCCCTCCTACATGCTCGCGGCCGTTCCCGGCCTCTCCGTCGAGGAGCTGTCCCGCGAGATCCTCATGCTTCCGGGGCTCATCGGCGACTTCACCGGAAGCCTGATCTGCAACACCCTCGTCGAGGTGATGGGCAATCCCGACGCGCGGGCGACCCTGTCGCAGGGGATCGAGGAGGTGGTGAACCGCGTCGCGCTGGCCAACTCACCGATGGCCAACCTCACCTTCCGTTTCCCCGCGGTCGACGTGCAGCTGGGCCGCTTCGTCATCGCCGCGGGCGATCCTGTGATGCTCTCCATCGCCGGCGCCCATGCCGATCCGCAGTTCGGAGGCGCGCTCGACCCGCAGGCCATGCGCAGTACACGTGCCCACCTGGCATGGGGCGCTGGACCGCACAGCTGCCTGGGCCGGCAACTGGCCATGCGCGTCACCACGATCGCCGTGAGCCGGCTGTTCGAGCGGTTCTCGCGGGTGCGCCTCGCCATGCCGCCCGACCAACTGCCGTGGCGCTCGTCCCCGATGGCGCGCACCCTGCGGTCCCTGCCGGTCCAGTTCGAGCTCGCGGAGTACTACGCGCCGGCCGGGCACACCGGGTTCGGGACCGTGAGCTCGCCCGAACCCATGCCACCGGTCATGGCGGTGCCGGCCGTGCGGCAGGAGCCGCCCCGCTCCGCACTGTGGCGTTTCCTGCGAGGGCTGCGACGGGAGCGTTAGCGGACCCGGTGCCGAAAGGGAGAACCGGGTGCTCTGCGCTGTTTTATTGCGATTTGGCCACTTTCCCCAAGGGTCTCGTTAAAAGTGCCACCTTCGACGGAGAAATACGGACCCGGGAGGGCATGTGCGCTTACCTCGAGCGTTCTCAATCTTGACCCTGATGGCCTTGATGATCACGGGCTCGGCCGTGCCCGCCGTCGCCGCGCCGGCCACGCCCACCCCATCCGGTGCCCCATCGGCTTCCGGATGCGATCCGATCGCCGGAGCCGAGTGCCTGCTGCCCTTCCCGAACAACTGGTTCACGACCGGCGCCCGCACACCCACAGGGCTCCGGCTGAACCTGACCAGCGCGATGACGCCCGCGAACGCCGCGGGCAAGTCCATCGACCCGGCGGCGTGGAACCGTTCCGATGGATTCTCCCCCGGCTCGATGCTGCTCGCCCACGTTCCCGGAGTCGACCTCACCGCGACCGGAGCCGCTCCGGTGACCGACATCGGGAGTTCCCTGAAGCGGGACGCCCCGATCGTGATCGTCGACACCCGGACCGGCGAGCGCTGGCCGTACTGGGCGGAACTCGACGCGAACGCCACCGACCCCGCGCGGCAGGCCCTGATCATCCGGCCCGCGCGGAACTTCCTGGAAGGTCACCGTTACGCGGTCGCGCTCAGGAACCTCAAGGACGCCTCTGGATCCCCGATCGCGGCGCCCGACACGTTCACCCGCCTCGCCGGAGCCGACCTCCCCGGCGGCGACCCGCTGGCCGCGCGGCAGACCGCGCTGCGCCGGACCCTTCAGGACCTCTCCCGTGCCGGGGTGAGCGGCAGGAAACTCTATCTGGCCTGGGACTTCACGGTGGCGAGCGAGCAGGGTCTCGCCGGACCCGTGCTGCGGATGCGGGACGAGGCGCTCGGCCGCCTGCGTGGCAGGTCACCGGAGTTCACCGTCACATCGGTCGCCGACTTCACCCCTGAGCAGGACGCCAACATCGCGCGCGAGGTCAAGGGCGAGTTCCTGGTGCCCAACTACCTGAACCTGCCCGGCGGTCCGCCCGGTGCGGTGCTGAACCGCGACGCGTACGGCAGGCCGAAGCAGTTGGGTGACAACGTCCGCGCCGGGTTCCAGTGCGAGATCCCTCGCGCCGCGTTCACCAGGCCCGCGCGCCCGTCCCTGTACGGGCACGGCCTGCTCGGCAGGGCCACGGAGGTCCGGGCCTCGAACGTCAGGGCCATGGCGGGCGAGCACGGCTTCCTGTTCTGCGCCACCAAGTGGATCGGCATGGCCGAGGAGGACATCCCGAACGTGGTCGGGGTGTTCGCCGACTTCTCGCGCTTCGACAGCGTGGCCGACCGGCTCCAGCAGAGCCTGCTCAACTTCGTCTTCCTGGGCCGCACGATGATCGCCAGGGACGGGCTGGCGAGCGACGAGGCGTTCCAGGACGGCGAGGGGCGCTCGCTGATCGACCGGCGCGCGGACCTCGCGTACGACGGCAACAGCCAGGGGGCCATCGCGGGCGGCGCGCTGGTGGCCGTCTCGCCCGATGTGCGCTGGGGGGTGCTGGGAGTGCCCGGCATGAACTACAGCACGCTGCTCAACCGCAGCGTCGACTTCCAGCCCTTCCAGCAGGTCATGGACGGGTACTACCCCGACAAGCTGGACCAGCAGCTCTGCTTCGCGTTGATCCAGATCCTGTGGGACCGGGCCGAGACCAACGGGTACGCCCAGCACCTGGGCGACGACCCGCTTCCCGGCGCGCCGCGCCACCGCATCCTGCTGCACGTGGCGTTCGGGGACCACCAGGTGTCGACGGTCACGGCCGAGGTCGAGGCGCGGACGATCGGCGCCCGCATCCACCAGCCCGCGATCGCGGCGGGCCGCAACCCCGAAGTCGTCCCGTACTGGGGCATCCCGGCGCTGCCGCGCCGGCCGTACCCGGGTTCGGCGCTGGTCGTCTGGGACAGCGGCACGCCCGCTCCCCCGGTGACCAACACGCCCCCGCTGGGCCCGCAGTACGGCACCGACTCCCACGAGGATCCGAGGGCCGACGTGACGGCACGCCGGCAGAAGGCGTACTTCCTGAAGTACGGCCTGGTGGTCGACGTCTGCGACAACCGCCCCTGCACGGCGGAGCACGTCGGCTGAACCCCTCCGGCCCTCGGCGGCTGAACCCTTTCGGCCCATTCGACGGTCTGCTCGGCCAGGACCGCACCGACCAGACGGCTTCGTGTGTGGCATCGCATTAACCCTTGCGATCCTTTAAGGGTTAATGCGATGCTGCGGCCATGGACGCCACGAGCACCCCGGGCGACCACGAGCTCCTGATCGCCGCCAGGCACATCGCCGTCGCACTCGGCTACACCCCCGCCGAGGTCACCGCGCTCGCGGTCGACCTCGGGACGGACGGCCGCCGCGACTGGCCGACCGCCGATCTGCTCCTGTCCGCCCTCGCCCAGCTCGCCTGCCGCGACCCCGATCGACGTGACCTCGTCGGCGCGGTCGAGGCCGGCGAGATCCTCGGCGTCTCCCGTACCCGTGTGCACCAGCTCGCCGAGCGGCCGGACTTCCCCGCGCCCCGCTACGTAGTGGCCGCGGGCAAGCTCTGGGCCCGGTCGGACATCGTCGCCTTCGACTCCCGGTGGAACCGGCGCCCCGGCCGCCCGGCCAAGCAGGGCCCTGGAAGCACGTCCACGCCCGGCGAGCGCTGAGGACCCCGTGCCGCCGATTTCGGCGGCACGGACCGGGTGGAGATCCTGCGGCTCTGCGATCTGCTCGTGTCGACCGGTCGGCTGGTTCCAGCTCAATGCGCGAGATGGGAATGAGTCTCAGATCGCGCAGGAACGACCACGGTGCCCGTAGCGGTGACCGCCGTGATCGGATCGGTGAGGACCTGGGCCGCCGAAGGGGACACGGATGGCGTGGCCCGGCAGACCACGCGGGCCTCGAAGGTCAGGCCCCGGCTGCGGCGGCCCGCGCGGGTCACCGTGGCCGACACCTCGATGACGTCTCCGGCGCGGATCGGCGCGAGGAACTGGACGTCTCCGTACGACGCGAACAGGCCCTCGTCGCCATCGGTGTGAATGCACATCTCGGTGGCGACGTCGCCGAACAGCCCGAGCGCGTACGCCCCGTCGACGAGGTTGCCACCGTAGTGCGCGTGGGAGTAGGGAACGTAGCGGCGGTGTGTGATGGTGCGCCCGACGATGTCACTCACTGGGCCGCCATTCGGGGATCAGGGCGTGGACGATGTAGCCGGCGACTTCGGCGGGGGTGGTGCCCCTGCCGAAGATGCGGTCGACGCCGAGGTCTGAGGGGGTCACGGTGTCGAAGCGGGGGCCGCCGACGATGAGGAGCGGACGGCCGAGCCCGCCGCCGACCGCTGTGGGGTAGGCGTCGGTGAAGGCGCCGGCCATCTGCTTGGTGTTGTGGACGTGGGCGCCCTTCTGGGTGACGACCTGGGAGACGAGCACGACGTCCGCGTTCACGGCCTTGGCGTGGGCGACGAGCACGTCCACCTCGACCTGGGCTCCCAGGTTGTGGACCTCGATCTCCCGGTAGTACTCCAGGCCCTTCTCCCCCGCGAAGCCCTTGACGTTGAGGATGGCGTCGATGCCGACGGTGTGGGCGTCCGTGCCGATGCAGGCGCCGACGACCACCAGCCTGCGCTGAAGGACGGACTTGATGGCGAGGTTGACCTGGCCGGGTGTCAGCAGCGGGTATTCGCGTCCCTCGGGAACGTCGATGCCCGCGTAGTCGATGAGGTGGTTCACCCGCCCGTAGACGATGAAGAAGGTGAACTCCGAGCCCATCGCCTTGGTGTGCACGACGCTGGCCGGGTCAAGACCCATTCCCCTGGCAAGCTGCAACGCCGCCGCCTCGGCACGAGGACCATGCGGCACGGGAAGGGTGAAGGACACCTGGACCATGCCGTCACCGGTGGTGTCCCCGTAGGGCCGGACGATCTGCTTGATCGTCTCCACGTCCGTCGTCACGTGCTCACTCCTCCAAGATCGTCCCGATAGGCGCCAGCGTGAGGAGGGGCCGCCAGGCCCCGGGAAAAGCGGCCCGAGCCGAAGGCGAGGACCATTTCAGGCCTGCGTGGGCCGGTCATGCTTGTTCGAGGAGGTCGGTGGCGGGGTTGTAGTAGGTGTCGGCTTGGCGGACGACGCCTTCCAGGCCCCTGCCTCGGTCGGGAGGGCGGCGGGTGACGCCGAAGGTGCCTTCGGCTATGGCGGTGAGGAGTGAGCTGTCGCAGACGCGGTCGAGGAGGTCCACGGTCTCGGAGAGCACCTGGCGGGCGCGTTCGGCGACGAAGCCGCCGGGGGCGGGGACGAAGTCCTCGTGCAGGGCGCCGACCGCCCGCCGCACGTAGCGGACGTTCTCCAGGGCGAGGTCCCGGTCGGACAGCCAGGGAGTGTGGATGCCCTCGGTCATCATGCCGATGAGCAGGATGGACTGCCCGGTCAGGACCCCGGCCAGGTTGAAGAAGGCGTCCAGCAGGTACCCGGCGAAGATATTGCCCGTCATGTGCTTGGTGGGCGGCATGTACTTCAGCGGCGCGTCGGGAAACAGCTCCCGTACGAGCTGCGCGTGCGCCAGCTCCAACCTGAACGAATCCGGAATATCAGGATTGATCTCGAAAGCATGGCCCAACCCGAGCTGCCAGTCCGCCAGCCCCGCCTCGTGGCCGAACCGCTCGTTGAGCAGCTGCGACGCCACGACCGTGTGCGCCGCGTCCACGGCGTCGGCCGTGGTGAGGTAGTTGTCCTCGCCGGTGTTGATGACGATCCCCGCCCGGGCGTGGACCTGCCGGGAGAACCGCTGGTCCACGAAGGTACGGATCGGGTTGATGTCGCGGAAGATGATCCCGTACATGCAGTCGTTGAGCATCATGTCGAGCCGCTCGAGCCCGGCCAGCGCGGCGATCTCCGGCATGCACAGGCCGCTCGCGTAGTTCGTCAGCCGCACGTACCTGCCGAGCTCGGCGGACACCTCGTCCAGCGCGGCCCGCATCAGCCGGAAGTTCTCCTGCGTGGCGTACGTGCCGGCGTACCCCTGCCTGGTCGCGCCCTCGGGCACGTAGTCCAGCAGGGACTGCCCGGTGGACCTGATCACGGCGATCACGTCGGCGCCCTCCCGCGCCGCCGCCTGCGCCTGCGGGATGTCCTCGTAGATGTCGCCCGTCGCGACGATGAGGTAGATCCAGGGCATGGCCGGGTCGCCGTGCTCGCGCAGGAGCCGCTGACGCTCCGCCCGGTTGTGGTCGATCGTGGCGATGCCGCGCGCGACCGCCGCCCGCGCGTGCTTTCGCGCCAGCGTGGCCCGCGCGCCGGTGGGGACGGCGAACGTGGTCTCCAGCAGGGACAGCGGGTCGCCGAGCTCGATGCCGTGCTCGTTCAGCGCGTGGAAGACGGGAAGCGCGACGCCGTGCTCCAGCCCCGCCTGCTCGCGTACGGCGTCGGTGATGCGGTTCACCCAGGGAGTGCCGTCGGCGTCGGCGCCGGTGACCCCGGCCAGGCGGAGCACCGCCCGCTCGACCGACACCGTGGTGTGGGTCCGTGCCAGCTCGATGACCGGCTCGGCCGCGCGGGCCGCCAGCGCCCGGGCCTTGGACACGACCGCCGGGTCCAGTCCCAGTTTCACGCGTCCCGCCCATCCTGCGCCGGCTCCACGCGTCGTTCCGGTCCGTGTTCCACGCGTCCTCCATCCAGCGCGGGCTCCACGCGTCGCTCGAAGAGACGCCGGACGCCGGGTTCGGCGCGCAGGAGGTCCAGAGCCAGCGCGGCGTGGCCGGGCACGTAGCCGTTGCCCACCAGCATGGTGACGTCGGCGGCCAGCCCTTCGGCGCCCAGCGCGGCGGCGCTGAAGGAGGTGGCCATGGAGAAGAAGACGACGATTCCGCCGTCGCGGGTGGACAGCAGGGCCCCGCCCTCGCATCCGGGCACGTCGACGCAGACGACCGTGACGTCCGCCGGTCCGCCCGCCTGCCGTACGGAGCCGGCGAGGGCGACGGGGTCGCGGGCGTCGGCGATCACCACCGCGTCCGCCAGCCCCGCCTCCTCCAGCAGCGTGGCCTCCGCGGCGTGCGGGACGATCCCGACCAGGTGACGAGCACCTGCCCTGCGCGCCGCCGCCAGCGACAGCGAGCCGCTCTTCCCCGCGGCACCGATCACGGCGACGACCGGGCCGGAACCCTGGCGCGGTCCGGACTCCGCGTGACATGGGACGTACCGGCGGACCACGCGGTCGGTGAGGGCCGGGGCCCCGCACACGTCCATGACCGCGAGGGCGAGCGGGACCGGCAGGTCGTCGGGGAGCACCGCGGCGATCGAGCGGGCGAACAGGATGGCGTGCCCGTCGGCGGGGACCTGCTCCGACAGGCCGTCCCAGCGCGCCAAGCCGTCGGACAGCGCGAGTGGCGTGAGCGTGAGCGAGACCAGGGTCGCGACCCGGTGCCCCGGCTTCAGGCCGAGCGGCGAGGAGGGAGTGACCTCGTCCACGACGCCGACCAGCATGCCTCCCGATCCGGTCACCGGGTTGTGCATCTTGCCGCGCGCACCGACGATCTCCAGCACCTCGGCCCTGATGGCGGCGCCGTCGCCGCCGTGCTTGGCGGAGAGCTGCCGGTAGGAGGCGGCGTCGAGGTTCAGCCGCTCGACCCGGAGGCGTACCTCACCGGGACGCAGGCCGGGTGAGGCATCGAGGCGCAGAGCCGCCTGGGGCAGCACGCCGCTCGGCTCCAGCACGCGGTGCAGGCCGATGGGAGAGGTGTCGATCATGGAGCTTCGGCGATGCCGAGGCCAGTGGAACGAGTGGGGCCGAGGGCCCCCGCGACCGCGGCCGTCACGGTGAGCCGGTCGATGACCCCGCCCGCCGTCGCCTCGGTGGACACGGACGGCGCGGGCGCCGCCGGCCCGGTGAACGCGGTCCAGCCGCCCTCTTCACGGAAAGACAACTTTCGCATCGTTCACCGTCCTCACGAATCTCGTTTCCTGACTGGTCACTCAGGCGAACATCTTGTCCCACCCATGGCTGTCCAGGCAATATCTGCGCCATGACAACCTCGACGCTCATCACGGTCGCCCCGACGGGAGCCGAGGCGGCCAAGGCCGCCAATCCCCAACTCCCGGTGACGCTGGACGAGCTGGTGACGACCGCGAAGCAGTGCGAGGACGCCGGAGCGGCGGTCATCCACGTGCACATCCGCGATGACGACGCCCGGCCGACCCTCGACCTCGCCCGGCTGAGGGACACGGTGACCGCACTGCGCGCCGCGACCTCGCTGGTGATTCAGCTCTCCACCGGCGGCGCGGTGACCGACCCGTACGCCGACCGCCTCAAGGTGCTGGACGCCGGTCCGGACGCGTGCTCGCTGACCTGCGGCACCGTCAACTTCGGCGACGACGTCTTCATGAACCCGTGGCCGTTCATGGCCGAGCTCTACCAGGCGACGCAGAGCCTCGCGATCGTCCCGGAGTTCGAGCTGTTCGACCTCGGCCACATCGCCTCGCTGCACCGGCTGCTGGACCGGTACGGCCCGCCGCACGGCGGGCGGGTGCACTGCGACCTGGTGATGGGCGTGCGGGGCGGGTTCGACGGCGACCTCGCCACGATGGCGGCGGCCGTACGGGCGCTGCCGGAGGGGGCCACCTGGTCGGCGACCGGGATCGGGCGGGCCTCGCTGCCGGTCCTGTTCGGCGCTCTGGCGGCAGGCGGGCACCTGCGGGTCGGCATGGAGGACACCGTGACCTACGCCAAGGGCCGCCCGGTCCGGGACAACGCCGAGCTGGTCGAGCGGGCGGCACGCGCCGCGGAGATCGCCCAACGCCCCCCGATGCCCACCTCTCAGGCCCGCGCCTTCCTCGGCGTCGGCTGAGCTCCGGCGCGGCGCCGGAGCTCGTCCGCCGTATTCCGGCGCCGCACCGGAGCTCGTCCGCCGTATTCCGGCGCCCTACCGGGGCTCGTCCGCCGTCAACGCCTCCAGGATGAAAGCGAAGATCTCGGACTCGTAGGCGAGGTGGGCGTAGCGGCCGGTGGGGCCGCTGTGGGCGCCCTCGTCGACCTCCACGCGGAACAGCACGGCCGAGTCGCCGGTCGCGCGCAGCTTGGCCACCCATTTGGCCGGCTCGTGGACCAGCACGCGCGGATCGTGGACGGCTCCGGTGACCAGCAGCGGCGGGCGCTTCCCCTCGGGCACGTTGTCGTACGGCGAGTAGGCGAGCAGCCAGTCGAAGTCCTCGCGGCGGCGCGGGTCGCCCCACTCCTCCCACTCGTTGACGGTCAGCGGGATGGAGGCGTCCAGCATGGTCGTCACGACGTCCACGAACGGCACCTCGGCGACGACGGCGGCCCAGCGGTCGGGGCGCATCCCGTACACGGCCGCCTGGAGCAGCCCGCCGGCCGACCTGCCACGGGTGGCGATGCCGGAGACGCGGCCGTCGGCGAGCCAGTCCGCGACGTCGATGTAGTCGTGGAAGCTGCTGGTCTTGGCGCCGTATCGTCCCTGGAACCACCAGTGGCGGCCCATCTGGCCACCGCCGCGGATGTGCGCCTCGGCGAACACGACGCCCCGGTCGAGCAGCACCGACAGGGCCGTGTCGAAGGCGGGGTCGTCCGTGGCCTCGTAGGCGCCGTACCCGTGGAGCAGGCAAGGAGCCGAGCCGTCCAGCGCCACGTCCGCCCGGCGGGCGATCGTCACGGGAACCCGGACGCCGTCGCGTGCGGTGACCCAGTGCCGCTCGCTGACGTAGTCCGAGGGGTCGTAGCCCGGCACCTCGGCCACCTTGACGAGCGTCCGCTCGCCGGTGTCCAGGTCGAGGGAGTACCAGCGGGTCGGCTCGGTGTACGAGCCGGTCTCGATGGTGATCGACCGGGTGTCGTAGACCTCGTTGCGCACGTGCGCGAGCCTGCCCGTGGGCAGCTCCGAACCGACCTCGTACGGCTCGCCGCCGTCGAGGGGCAGGATCCGGAGCAAGGGCTCGCCGCCCCTGCGCAGGCTGACCACGATGTGGTGGGCGAAGCAGTCGGCCGCGTGAACGCGCTCCCCCGGGCCCGGCTCGCCGAGCGGGGTCCACTCGCCGACCGTCCCGGAAGCGTCGAGGGCCGCGGTGACCGTACGGAACTCGGGGTGCGCGTCGTCGGTCACGATCACCAGGCGGTTCGCGGTGGCGTCGTGGTCGACGCGGTACTCGCGGCCGGGACGGCGGCCCGCGACCGAGCGCGGCTCGGCGCCGCCCAGCAGCCAGACCTCGGTGGTGTCGCGGCTCGCGGCCGTGACGGTGATCAGCTCGCCGGACCGGGTGGCGCGCACCGTGAGCTCGAAGCGCCGGTCGTCCTCACGGAGCACCAGCGTGTCGCCTTCCCCGCCGCCGGGATCGGTGGCGCCGAGGACGTGGCGGCGCACCTCGTGCGGGCGGTAGGCGGCGTCCACGACGGTGTAGAAGAACTCGCGGGAGTCGGCCGACCAGGCTCCGGTGTAGTAGGTGCCCGGCACCCGGCCGGGGAGGTCCTCACCTGTGGTCAGGTCGCGGAAGCGCAGCTCGTAGACCTCGTCGCCGGTGGTGTCGACCGAGTAGGCCAGGTAGCGGTCGCACGGGCTGACCTCGCACACCCCCAGCTCGACGTAGCCGGTGGCCGCCGCGAGAGCGTCGAGATCAAGTACGGAAATCGTGGCTTCCTCTGATTTATCATCCTTTTTACGGCAGAGCTCGCCGAATTCTCTTCCGGAAACGGTGCGGGTGTAGTAGACAAAAGCCCCACGGCGCCAACTGACTGAAGACTCAGTCTCGGGCGTCCGTACAGCCATTTTGCTGACGAGCTCCTGTCGGAGGTGGGCGGTATGGGCCATTTGAGCCTCGTAGTGACCCCGCTCGGCCACGAGGTGCCCGTGCACCGCCTCAGCGTCCCGCATCCAGTCGTAGTCATCGGTCCGATCGACCCCGTGCAGCGAGTGGATCGACGGTCTGCGGGGAGCTGTGGGAGGCGCTGTCATGGCTGGAAGCTAACACTTCGACTGAGCGATCAGTCAATGCCGTTCCGCGCCGCCCGCCACCCGTCTCCACCCGGCTGACGCCCTAGCCTCACCGCCCCGAACCCCCTCTCCACCCACCGTCCCGAACCCCCGAATGCGCCCCCCGGAGGACGATATGCCGATATTTCCCCGTACTCGGACGTCGCTGGTGGGCCTCGCTCTCGTCGCCGGGCTGGTCGCCGGCAGCAGCCTGGCCGCACCCGCCCACGCCACACCCGCGCACACTCTGACCGCCCTACCGCACGAGGCGCCGGCGCTCGCCGCTCCGCCCAGTCCCGGCCCGTCCCAGGGCAAGAGGGTCTTCACGGTCGGCATCCAGTCGGACGTGGACTCGGTGAACCCCTTCACCGGCATCGTGGTCGAGGCCTACGAGGTCTGGGGCCTGATGTACGACACGCTGATCGGCTACAGCGCCAAGGACTTCACGCCCGTGCCCGGCCTCGCCGAGTCGTGGACCGAGGCGACGGACAAGAAGAGCTGGACCTACAAGATCCGCTCTGGCGTGAAGTGGACGGACGGCAAGCCCCTCACCGCGCGGGACGCCGCCTACACCTTCAACCGCATCATCAACGGCGAGTACGAGCAGACCAACTACGGCAACTACGTCACAAACATCACCAAGGCCGAGGCCCCCGACGACACGACGCTGATCCTGCACGTCAAGAGGCCCACGCCCATCATGACCCGCCTCGCCGTGCCCATCCTGCCCGAGCACATCTGGAAGGACATCGACGCCAAGAAGGTCAAGTCCTTCAGCAACGAGCCGTCGGGCGCTCCCATCGTCGGGTCCGGGCCCTTCACGCTGATCGAGCGGAAGAAGGGGCAGTTCATCCGGATGGCCGCCAACCCCGGCTACTGGCGCGGCGCTCCCAAGATCGACGAGCTCGTCTACCGGGTCTTCACCAACTCCGACGCCCAGGCGCAGGCGCTGACCCGAGGCGAGATCGACTACGCCTTCGACCTGCAGGCCAACGTCTTCAAGTCGCTCAAGAACCGGCCGGGCATCACCACCAGGGCGTCGAAGTACAGCGGCTTCAACGAGATCGGGTTCAACAACGGGGCGGCGCTGGCCGACGGCACGCCCATCGGCGACGGCCACCCGGCGCTGAAGGACAAGCAGGTCCGGCTGGCCATCTCCTCGGCCATCGATCGGAAGACCCTGGTCAACCGGGTGCTCGACGGCAACGGCGAGCCGGGCACCACCGCCGTGCCGCCGATCTACGCCAACCTGCACTACGAACCGCCGGTCAAGCAGGACTTCGACCCGGCGAAGGCCGGACAGCTCCTCGACGCCGCCGGATACACCAAGGGATCCGACGGCATGCGGGAGAAGGACGGCAAGAAGCTGTCGCTGCGGCTGTTCACCCGGCAGGAGTCGCAGGAGTCGCAGAACACCGGCGAGTTCGTCAAGGGCTGGCTCAAGGACGTCGGCATCGACGTCAAGGTCAAGGTGGTGTCGGAGGACGCGCTCACCGAGATCATCGGCCGGGGTGAGTTCGACATGTACGAGTGGGGATGGGTGGTCGAGCCGGACCCCGACTACCAGCTGTCGGTGTTCACCTGCGGAAAGCGCAGCTACAAGGACGGCAACGCCATCTACGCCGACCTGTCCGACTCCTTCTACTGCAACCCGGCCTACGACAAGCTGTACGAGGCGCAGTCCGGTGAGACGGACCCGGCCAAGCGGGCCGAGATGGTCAAGCAGATGCAGCAGATGGTCTACGAGGACGCCGCCTACGCCATCACCTACTACTACGACGACAACGTCGCCTACCGCAGTGACCGCTGGACCGGGTTCGTGCCCCAGCCCGACCCCGACGGCTCGGTGCTGTTCCAGTACGGCACCTACTCCTACCTCAACCTCCAGCCGGTCGCGGCGGCCCGGAAGGACGCGGCGTCCAGCGGTTCCAACACGGGCCTGCTCGTGGGCATCGGAGCCGGGGTGGTCCTGCTCGGCGCCGCCGCCGTTCTGGTGTTCTCCCGCAGGCGCCGGACCGCGACCGCCGACGAGCGGGAGTAGCCGTGGCGGTCAGCACCGTCCCGGGCACGACCACGCGTGCCCGGGCGCGTTTCCTCACCGGGACCAGCGGCTACGTCATCCGTAAGCTGAGCTGGTCGCTCGGCACGCTGTTCTTCGTCCTGGTCTTCAACTTCTTCCTGTTCCGCATGCTGCCGGGCGATCCGGTCGGCCTCTACAACCGCGGGCGCAACATGCCCGCGGGTCAGATGGCCAAGCTGCGGGCACAGCTCGACCAGCCGATCGGGCAGCAGTTCCTCGACTACCTCGCCAACCCCTTCGCCAGCACGATCAACTCGACCCGGTTCAACCGCCCGGTCTGGGAGATCGTCGGCGAGCGGGTGTGGCCGACGGTGATGCTGGTCGGCACCGCCATCCTGATCGCCTCGGTGGCGGGCGTGTGGATCGGCATCCGCAGCGCGTGGCGCAGGGGCAGCGGCTTCGACCGGGGGGCCACCTCGATCACGCTGGTCCTGTACGCCATGCCGGAGTTCTGGCTCGGGATGATGTTCCTGATCGCGTTCCCGTTCTTCCCAAGCGGCGGCATCACGACCCCCGACGACGGGAGCATGGTGGACGTGGCCTGGCACATGGTGCTGCCGGTGACCTCACTGGCCCTGGTGTACCTGGCCGAGTACTCCACGATCATGCGGGCGTCGTTGCTGGACGAGCTGGGGCAGGACTACCTCCAGCTCGCCCGGGCCAAGGGGCTCAAAGACGATCTCGTGCGGCGGCGGCACGCGGTGCCCAACGCCCTGCTGCCGACCATGACGCTCATCCTCATGAACCTGGGCTTCGTGATCGGCGGAGCCATCACGGTCGAGACCGTGTTCTCCTGGCCCGGCCTGGGCCTGCTGTCGTACGAGGCCCTGCGCGGGCCGGACATTCCACTGCTCCAGGCCATCTTCCTGCTCTTCTCCATCGGGGTGGTCGTCTTCATGCTCATCGCCGACCTGCTGTACGCGATCATCGACCCACGGGTGAGCAGCTCATGACCCCTGCCTTCATTCCCCGCCTCCGCGCGGAACCCCGGGCGTGGTGCCCATGACCTCGGCCGCCGCCATCGTCAGGGCACGCCGCAGGGCGACGCTCACCCGCTTCTGGCACGACTACCGCGGCCACAAGACCGGCATCGCGGGGCTGGCCATCCTCGGCTTCTTCGTACTGGTGGCGATCTTCGCGCCGCTGCTGGCCGACCCGACCGGACTCGACATCACCAAGGCGACGGCCCCGGCGCACATGGCGCCGTCAGCGGGCAATCCGCTGGGCACCGACGAGAACGGCCGCTCCATCCTGACCCTGCTGATCCACGGCACCCGCATGTCGCTGCTCGTGGGCCTGGCGGCCACCGTGATCGCGATGGTCATCGGCACCGCGATCGGCGTCATGGCCGGGTTCTACTCGGGCCGTACGCGGTCGATCCTGAACGCCGTGTCCGACTGGTTCCTGGTCATCCCGTTCCTGCCTCTCGCGATCGTGATGGCCACCGTGCTGGGCCCCTCTCTGCTCAACATCATCATCGTGATCGGAGTGACGTCCTGGCCGGGAACGGCCCGGCTGGTCTGCGCACAGACGCTGTCGGTGCGCGAGCGGCCGTACATGGAAAGGGCCAAGGCGCTCGGGGCGAGCGACTGGCACCAGATGACCCGGCACGTGCTGCCGAACGTCATGCCGCTGGTCATGGCGCACGTCGTGCTGACCGTCTCGATCGCGATCCTGTCGGAGACCACGCTGTCCTTCCTCGGGCTCGGCGACCCCACCCGGCCGTCCTGGGGCTACATCCTCGACCACGCCTTCTCCACCGGGGCCATGACCAACAACGAGTGGTGGTTCGTCATGCCACCGGGCATCTGCGTCGTGCTGGTGGTGCTGGCCTTCACCTTGATCGGCCGCACGCTGGAGGCCGTGCTCAACCCCCGTCTCAAGGAGACGAGATGAGTGTGCTGGAGCTTCGGGACCTGCGCGTCACCTACGCGGGGGACGTGCCGGCCGTACGCGGCGTGGACCTGTCCGTCGCGGCGGGCGAGGTGCTCGGCATCGCGGGCGAGTCCGGATGCGGCAAGTCGACCATCACCAACGCGGTGCTGCGGCTGCTCCCCCGATCGGCGGAGGTCGGCGGGCAGGTACTGCTCGACGGCGAGGACGTGTACGGCATGTCCTTCGGGCGGCTGCGCGCCGTCAGGTGGGCGCAGGCGTCGATCGTCTTCCAGGGTGCCCTGCACTCGCTGAACGCGGTGCAGCGGATCGGCAGGCAGATCGCCGAACCGATCCTGCTGCACTCCAAGGTGAGCAGGCGGGAGGCTGACAAGAGGGTCGCGGAGCTGCTGGAACAGGTCGGGCTGCCGGCCAGGCGGGCCAGGGACTACCCCCACCAGCTCTCGGGAGGTCAGCGGCAGCGCGTGATGATCGCGCTGGCGCTCGCGTGCGGGCCGCGCCTGCTCATCGCCGACGAACCGACCACCGCGCTCGACGTCATGGTCCAGGCCCAGGTGCTGGACCTGCTGTCGTCGCTGGTCAAGGATCTCGGCCTGTCCATGGTCCTGATCTCCCACGACCTGTCGGTGCTCGGCTCGGTCTGCGATCGGGTGGCCGTCATGTACGCGGGCCGTGTGGTGGAGCAGGGCCCGGCCACGGCCGTCTTCGACGACCCCCGCCATCCCTACAGCGCCGCGCTGGCCGGCGCGTTCCCCCGGATCGGCGACGAGCGGTTCCGCTACAGCCCGCGCGGGCTGCCCGGCGACCCGCCCTTCCCCGGCGACCTGCCCGGCGGATGCCCGTTCCACCCCCGCTGCCCGATCGCCGTGGACCTCTGCGCTACCACGGAGGTCACCCTGGCCGGGGTGGGCGACGGCCGCACCTCCGCCTGCCTGCGCGCCACCGAGCGCGGCCTGGACCTTCGAGGTGCCCGATGAACGAGACCCCGACCGGCCCGGACCTTCGAGGTGCCGCATGAACGAGACCCCGACCGGCCCGGACCTTCGAGGTGCCGCATGAACGAGACCACGACCGGCACCGATGTCGCCCTCGCCGCACATGGGCTGCACGTCCGGTTCGGCGCGGCCCGCGCCGTCGACGGCGTCGAGCTGGAGATCGGCTCTGGAGAGATCGTCGCCCTGGTCGGTGAGTCCGGCTGCGGCAAGACCACCCTGGCAAGGAGCATGCTCGGCCTGATCCGACCGGCCGAGGGATCCGTCCAGCACGGGTCGCGCCCGCTGAGCTACGCCAAGAGCGCGCTGAAGGACTTCCGGCGGCACGTCCAGCTCGTCCTGCAGGACCCGACGGGCTCGCTGAACCCCCGGCACACGGTGTACGAGGCCGTGGCCGAGGGCCTGCGCATCCACGGCATCGGCGACGAGGAGACCCGGGTCGCCGACGCGCTGGCGAAGGCCGGCCTCCGTCCCGCGGAACGATTCTTCCTGCGCTACCCGCACGAGCTGTCCGGCGGGCAGCGCCAGCGCGTGGTGATAGCCGGAGCCCTGGTGCTGGAGCCGGACGTGCTGGTCGCCGACGAGCCGGTGTCGTCACTGGACGCCTCCGTGCGCGGCGAGATCCTCGCGCTGCTGCTCACGCTGCGCGCCGAGCTCGGGCTGTCGGTGCTGGTTGTCACCCACGACCTCGGGCTGGCCTGGAACATCGCCGACCGCGTCGCGGTGATGTACCTCGGCAGGATCGTGGAGACCGGCCCCACCGCCGAAGTGCTGCTCACGCCCCGGCACCCGTACACCAAGGCGCTGCTGTCGGTCGTCCCGGAGATCAACAAGCTGGATCCGATCGTTCTGGTCGGCGAGACACCCGATCCGTCCCGCATCCCGGTGGGCTGCCGCTTCCGCCCTCGTTGTCCTGCTTATGCCGCCGGGCTTCCGGAGCCGATCGCCGCCCGCTGCGAGACCGATCCACCGGCCGTACTCCCCGCCGACCGCGGCCACCACGCCGCCTGCCATCTCACGGAGGCCTGATTGACCCCCCAGCCGACCGCCGCCCACCGGATGGTCCCCGCCGTGACCGGCCCCAGCGGGACGGACGGCGACGCGACGGACGCCGGCCGGATCCTCTCCGACCTGATCCGGATCGACACCACCAACGAGGGAGACAACCGGGGACGCGGCGAGCGCGGCGCGGCGGAGTACGTCGCCGGTGTCCTCGCCACGGCCGGAGTCGAGGCCCGGATCCTGGAGTCCGCGCCCGGCAGGAGCAACGTCGTCGCCCGCGTCCCCGGCGCGGACCCCTCGCGGGAGCCGTTCCTCATCCACGGCCACCTGGACGTCGTGCCCGCCGACGCCGCCGACTGGACCGTCCACCCCTTCTCCGGCGAGATCGCCGACGGTGTCGTCTGGGGCCGTGGCGCGGTGGACATGAAGGGCACCTGCTCCATGACCCTGGCCATGGTCCGATCATGGGCCGCCGCCGGGGTCAGGCCGGACAGGGACATCGTGCTGGCGTTCACGGCCGACGAGGAGGCGACCGGCGAGTACGGCTCGTACTACCTCGCGAGGCGGCACGCCGCGCTGTTCGAGGGCTGCCGCGAGGCGATCAGCGAGGACGGCGGCTACACCGTGCACCACGCCGGCAAGCGGATCTACCCGGTGGCCGTCGGCGAGCAGGGAATGGCCTGGATGCGGCTGACCGCGCGTGGAGTGGCCGGGCACGGTTCGATGCCCCCGGCAGACAACGCGGTGGCGGAACTCTGCCACGCCCTGTCGCGCCTGGCCTCCTACCGCTGGCCGGTGCGGCTGACCCCTGGGGTGCGCGGCATGCTGGACGCCCTCGCCGCCGCACTCGGCGAGACCATCGACCACGACCGGCTGGACGCCGAGGCCGAAAGGCTGGGCGCGGTGGGCGCCCTGTTCCGGCCCGTGCTGCGCAACTCCGCCAACCCGACCATGCTGAACGCGGGCTACAAGGTCAACGTGATCCCCGGCTCGGCCGATGCCCACGTGGACGGCCGGTTCCTGCCCGGGTTCCGCGAGGAGTTCCTGGAGACGGTCGACCGCCTGCTCGGCCCGAAGGTCACCCGGGAGTTCGTCTGCCTGGAGGACGCCCCGGCCGCCGACCCCGGCGGCCCCACGTTCGACGCGCTGTGCTCCTCACTGGTCGCCGAGGACCCCGGCGCCGTCCCCGTGCCGTACGTCATGAGCGGCGGCACCGACGCCAAGGCGTTCCACGAGCTCGGCATCGTCTCCTACGGCTTCGCCCCGCTGGCGCTCCCGCCCGACCTGGACTACTACGGCATGTTCCACGGCATCGACGAGCGCGTGCCCGTCTCCGCCCTGGACTTCGGCGTCCGCGTCCTCGACCGCTTCTTCAGGAAGGACGCCGCCGCCCGGACGACGGTTCCCGGGAACGCGCACGGCGGGACCCCGGGAGAGGGCGCCGCGTGATCTCGGCCGTGTGGTCGCCCGCCTGCCTGGAGCACGTGCCGGGCGCCGAGATCTGGATCGGGGTACGGACCCCCGGGACCGAGGTGCCGGAACGGGCGACCCTCATCGGCTCCGCCCTGGCCGAGGCCGGCGCCGAACTGGTGGAGGCGGTCCCCCACGACGACACCGTCCTGCGCGCCGTCCACGACCCGGGGATGGTCGACCATCTCCGCCACGTCTGGGACCAGTGGTCGCACGCCGGGTACCCGGAGGATCCCGGTCAGGACCGCGTGGTGCCGTACGTCTTCCCCACCCCCGCCATGCTCGCGGGCATGCCGGCCCGCACCCCCACCGCCGTGCACGCCCGCGCGGGACTGTGGTGCTACGACACCATGACCCTCGTCGGCCCCGGGACGTGGCCGGCGGCGCGGGCGGCCGTGGACGCGGCGCTCACCGCAGCCGACCTGGTGGCGGCGGGAGCACCGGCCGTCTACGCGCTCTGCCGCCCGCCGGGGCACCACGCCGCGCCCGCCGGGTACGGAGGCTCGTGCTACCTCAACAACGCGGCCGTGGCGGCCCAGGCGCTGCGCGGCCACGGGTTCGAGCGTGTCGCCGTCATCGACGTGGACGCGCACCACGGCAACGGCACCCAGGCCATCTTCTGGGAACGCGCGGACGTGTTCTACGGGTCGGTGCACGTCGACCCCGGAGCCGGATGGTTCCCCCACTTTCTCGGCTTCGCGGACGAGACCGGCACGGGAGCGGGCGACGCCACGACGTGGAACGTCCCGCTGGCGCCGCGATCGGGTGACGAGGCCTGGCTCGCCGGCGTCGAACGGCTGTGCGCGGCGACCACGGCGTACGGGGCGGAGGCGGTGGTGGTCTCGCTCGGCGTGGACGCCGCGGCCGACGACCCCGAGAGCCCGCTCTGCGTCAGCGCGGACGGCTACCGCCGGACGGGCTCCCTCATCGCACAGCTCGGCCTGCCGATGGTGGCGGTCCAGGAAGGCGGCTACCACCTGCCCACCCTCGGCCCCCTGGTCGTCGAAACCCTGACCGGCCTCACCGGCCACCGGAGCAGGTGAGGCCGGGGCTCAGAGGTAGGTGTCGAGGCCCAGTTTGACCGCGACGAGCAGGCCGCAGACGGCGGCGGTGATGCGGAGCGTCTGGCCGGGGAGCCTGCGCGCGAGCGCCGGGCCGAGCCAGCCGCCGACCAGGAACCCGGCCGCCAGCGGCAGCGCCGCCGTCCACCGCACCGGGCCGAACAACGCGAAGCCGACCGCGGCCACGGCGTTGGCCAGCGCCGACAGGACGTTCTTCATGGCGTTGAGCCTGGCCGGGGAGTCGTGGAGCGTCGACCCCAGCATCGCGAACATCAGGATGCCGCCGGCGGCTCCGAAATACCCGACATAGACCGCCACCGTGGCCACCCCGGCACGTGGGCGCCACCCGCTGCCGTCCTCCCGGCGCCGCGCCAGGTTCTCCAGCTTCGGCGGGCGGAGCAGCAGCAGGGAGGCGAGCCCGACGAGCCACGGGGCGACCGCCTCGAAGATCCCCGACGGCGTCACGAGCAGGAGTGCGGCGCCCGCCATCCCGCCCAGCGCCGCCATCCCGCCGAGCCGCAGCAGCCGCCCGCCCTGCCCCGCGAGCTCCGGCCGCGACCCGGCCGCCGCGCCCAGTCCGGTGAACACCAGCGAGACGGTGTTGGTGACGTTCGCGCTCAGGGGCGGCAGGCCGAATGCCAGCAGGGCCGGATACGAGATGATCGACGCCAGGCTGACCACCGTGCTCACCACACCCGCCAGCACTCCGATCCCGACCAGCCCCAGCGCGTCAGCAACGGTCACGGACCCCACCCAACCACGCGCCGTCCCCGGCGGCGGAAGGAGGGGGCCGGGCCAGGGTCATCGACGGCGGCACGGGATGGCCATTTAAGGGTCGGTGCGGCCTTGCATTTGTGGTATTTGGAGCCCTTGGTGTCCCAGATGTTCGCCCACCCGGCACCCATTTGATCGGGGCACCCATGTGTTGCCCACCCCTGATTGTGACCTTCCGAAAGGGTGCCGGGGTGTGTCACAACCTGTCACCCGGGGTCGGCTCTTCGCCTCGGTGGTACAACTCGGCGGTGTGACCATCTCGCGCTTCGAGGTGAAATCCAATGTAGGTGGGAAACACATGGGTACCCTGATCAAATGGGTGCCGGGAGGGCCATTTAAAGGGTCGGTGCGGCGTTGCGTGTGCGGTATTTGGAGCCCTTGGTGTCAGGGATGTTCGCCCACCCGGCAGCCATTTGATCGGGGCACCCATGTGTTGCCCACCCCGTGATTGTGACCTCCGAAAGGGTGCCGGGGTGTGTCACAACCTGTCACCCGGGGAGGGCCATTTAAAGGGTCGGTGCGGCCTTGCATGTGCGGTATTTGGGCCCCTTGGTGTCCCAGATGTTCGCCCACCCGGCACCCATTTGATCGGGGCACCCATGTGTTGCCCACCCCCGATTGTGACCTTCTGCACGGCCGCTCATCTCTGACGTGAACCAAGGGCCACGTGGCCGGTCCAGCGGCGGTTCAGTAGCTCGGTGCCGTTCTCGGTGGCGGTGATGTCCACGGTGACGCTCAGGCCGCCGTCTCCGGTGACCACCTCCACCCGGCTTTCCGCGCCCACCATGGGGCCGTCCGGCCAGGTGATGTCGAACCGGCTGCGCGCCGAGGCCGTCTGGTGGCGGGTGCGGTGGTCCAGGGTGACCTCGCCCTCGTAGAGGTCGGCGTAGGTTCCACCACCGAGCGGCTCTGCGGTGGAACCGTAGCGGGTGCGGCAGCGGGTGGTCCGCTGGAGGACGTCCTGCTCGATGGTCCAGACGACATCGGTCGCGTCGGGGACCGGCGCTTCCGTGCACCGCAGCCCCGAGGCGGGTTCGCCCAGCGGGCCGCCGACCAGCGGGAGGAGCAACGTGCTCGCTCCGAGGTCCACCTCCACCCGTGCCGGCTCCAGTGAGGCCATGACGTTCGGCCACTCGGAGGTGGCGAGCGCGAGCCTGAGCCGGTGGCCGGGGATCACCCGATGCGCCACGACATCCAGCTCCACCTCCACATCCATCTCCACCCGGCTCCCGTCCACGGCCCGGCTCTGTGGCCGGGCGCCGTTCCCGGTCCCCATCGCGGGCGAGGCCGGCGAGGCGGCGGCGAGGAGCAGGACGCCGCGGGTGATGAGTTCGGAGGCGCCGTCGGGCGCCACGTCGCAGAGTCGCACGGCGAGCGTGGCACCCGTCTCCGCACGGACCCGCGCGCGCAGCCGGGGGTGACCGACGATGGTCAGCCCATCGGCGGGGCTGTCCCACTCGACGGTGACACACCGGGCGTCGTCCGCGCTCTGGTCCAGCGGCTGTCCCCAGGGAAGCGCGCCAGCGCAGTTGTTCCAGGCGGCGACACCGATGTCCGGCGCGGCCGGAAGCTCGGCCCAGGCGCCGGACGGACCGAGGATCCGGGGCCGCTCCGGAAGGGCGGGCCAGCCAGGGAAGGTACGGAATTCGCCGTTCACCATGGGCCGGTCGGGGGACGGCGGGGTGGAGGAGCGGATGAAGATCACGGCCGAGCGGTCCGGCGCCGCCGCCCGGTCCCCGCGCAGCCAGCGGTCCCACCAGCCGACCATCTCGGGCAGCAACTCGATGCCCGGACCCGGAAGCGCGTGGTCGGGTGACGAATGCGACCACGGCCCGGCGACGACACGGTAGGGAACGTCGTTGCGTTCGAGAGCTGCGCTCAGGCGCGGCACCACGTTGGCATAACCGTCCGCCCATCCCGCGACCAGCATCGTCGGCACCGCGATCCGATCGTGGCCGGGACGGAGCGAGCCCTGCCGCCAGTAGGCGCCGTCGTGCCGCTCGCCCATCCAGCGTGGCAGCCACGGCTCGGTGGCCGCCAGCCGCCGCAGCCACTCCTCGCGCCAGCCGTCCCCGTACACCTCCGGTACCGGGGGCAGCGCGTTCATGGCCGCCATGTACGCCGGGTAGTCGACGATGTCGAGCCATCGGTGGACACCGCCCGAGTAGTGCACGTCGTCGGTGTAGCGGTCGTCGGAGGCGTAGATGGAGCAGATCGCCCTGAGCGCGGGGGGACGGGCGGCGGCCACGCACAGGGCGTTGAAGCCGCTGTAGGAGGTGCCGTACATGCCTATGCCGCCGTCACACCATGGCCGGCCGGCCAGCCACTCGATGACCTGGCACAGGTCGTCGACCTCGCTCGCCGGGTACTCGTCCTCGGGAACGCCCTCGCTGGAACCGGTCCCGCGTACGTCCACCCGGCACACCGCGTAGCCGTGATCGGCGGCCAGGGCTTCGTACTCGGCGCGATAGCCGTAGGTCACGTCGTCCTTGCGGTACGGCAGCGCCTCCAGCAGGCATGGCGCGGGCAGCCGTTCGGGCAGGAAGAGGGTGGCCGCGAGCCTCGTCCCGTCCGCCATCGGAATCGTCACCAGCACGGTTCCTCCTCGGCGGTCCGCACGACCGGAGATGGCGCTCGGCCGCTGAGGGTGTGCGCGATCTCTCGTGGGGTCTTCCCGGTGCGCCCGGACTCGTCGAGCACCTCCCGCAGCACCCGCCGCATCCACGAGCGGATCTTGGCGAAGGCGCCGTCCGCCTCGGCGGGGATGTCCCCGAACAGCGTCCACCACCACCAGGAGTTGGTCGCCGAGTTGGCCACGACGTCCGGCACGATCAGCACGCCGCGCTCGCGCAGCAGTTCCTCCGCCTCCGCGGTGACCGGGCAGTTCGCGGCCTCGACGATCAGCCGGGCGCGCACGCGAGCGGCTTCGGGCGCACCGACGCAGTACGACACGGCGGCGGGGACCAGCACGTCGCAGTCGACGTCCAGCCAGCTCGCCCCGGGCAGTTCGCGGTCGCCGGCCCGCAGGCGGGTACGGTCCATCCGGCCGTGCGCGTCCCGGCTGAGCAGCAGGGTCTCCACGTCGAGCCCGCCCGGGTTGACGATCAGGCCATCGGTGTCGCTGATGCCGACGATCCGCACCCCGGCCCTGGACAGGAACCTGGCCGTGGCGCCGCCCATGGAGCCGAAGCCCTGGACGACGGCCGTGGCATCGCGCAGCCCGAGGTGGTCGATGGCGGTCAGCACCGCCTCGGCGACGCCGCATCCGCCCGCGAGGTCGCCCAGCCCGATCCCGTCGACGTCCACGGCGAAGGCCGCGTCGAGCCGGCGCAACGCGGCGTCCGCGTCGTCCAGCAGCGGCAGCACCGCGTCGATGGACGTGCGCATCCCGGCCTCGCGGCAGGCCGCGTCGATCGAGTCCTGGCGTAGTCCGAGGTCCTCGCCGGTCGCCCAGTAGGTCTGCAGGAGGGGTTTCATGGCGACGATGTACCGCCGCAGCAGCCCATCCGCCTCGGGGTCGAGCGGATCGCAGTCGATGCCGCCCTTGGCCCCGCCGAGCGGCTGGTACAGGTTGCCCGGTTCGTAGGCGAGCGCCTCCTTGCGGCTCATCCCGCGCGCGAGGTCAGCGACCTCGGCCAGGGTCACCCCTTCACGCATGCGCAGCCCTCCGCTGCCGACGCCGCGTCCGAGCCGGTCGATCACGACGTACCCGTGGCGGCCGGTCACCTCGTCCGTCCACACGACCTGGAGGAAGGGCTGCGGTGTGGGGGTCACTGGTTCTCCTTGACGACGATGACGGTGGGAACGGGCGCGCGTACCGCTTCTCGTACGGCCTGGCCCAGCTCGGCCGGGGTGCCGGCGGCGACCCCGCGTGCCCCGTAGGCACGGGCGAGCATGACGAGGTCGGGCCCGTGCAGGTCCACGCCGACCGGGGGCATGCCGCGCTCGGCCATCTCGGCGCGGATCTCGCCGTAGCCCCCGTTGAGTGACACGACGATCGGAAGGGACAGGCCCAGCTCCACGGCGGTGGCGAGCTCCTGCACGCTGAACTGGAACGCTCCGTCCCCGGCGAGGACGGCCACCGGCGCGCCCGGGCGCGCGACCGCCGCGCCGATCGCGGCGGGGAGCGCGAAGCCGAGCGTGCCGTAGCCGGTGGGGAACAGGAAGCGGCCGGGCGGATCCATCGGCAGGCCGCCGAGCGCGCCGTAGTAGCACATCATCGAGTTGTCGGCGGCGACGATCGTCTCGGGCGGCAGCGCCTCCCTCAGGGCTTCGAGCTGTCCCGCCCATCTGTGCGTGAGCCGCTTCAGCTCGGTGTCCCGCGCGCGCCACGGCTCCGCATCCCGTGAGCGCGCCTCGGCGGCTCGCGGCGGCTCCCCTTCACCGCCGGTCGGCGGCTCCCGGCGGACGTCCCGGTCGCGGGTCGGTACGGCCGGTGCCAGGCGCGCGAGCAGTCCCCGGAGGGCCTCCCCCACGTCGCCGACGACCGGGACGCCGGCGACATGGTCACCGTACATCTGGCCTGGATCGATGTCGGCCCTGATCAGGGTGCCGTTCAGGCGGAAGTCGTCGACCCACAGGTCGGAGGGCGCCAGCTCGGTGGCCAGTGCGAGCACCACGTCGCACCCGGCCAGCCAGTCCCGTACCGCCGCCAGGTGCATGGTGGCGCCGAGGGACAGCGGGTGGCTTTCCGGGACGGTGCCCTTGCCGTTCGCCGTCGTGACGATCGGCGCGCCGAGCAGCTCCGCCAGGCGGACCACGAGGGGGCCCGCCCCGTGGCAACCGCCGCCGGCGACGACGCCGGGGCGGCGGGCCGCGGCCAGGACGGCGGCGGCCTCGTCCAGCGCGGCGGGGCCGGGCACGCGTGGGGGCTGCCGGAATCGTGGCCCGAACCGGACGGCGCCTTCGGCGTCCAGCAGGTCGACGGGGATCTCGATATGGACCGGCCGGGGCCGCCCTTCCCCGAAGGAGGCGAACGCGCGCGCGACCGCCGCCGGGATCTCCCCGAGCGAGGTGACCCGGTGGCTCCAGGCGCACAGCGCGTCGAGCGCGCGGGACTGGTCCTTGCTCTCGTGCAGGTATCCGCGCCCCTGGCGCGGATGAGCCGCGGGCACACCCGGTGAGATCAGCAGCACGGGCACCGAGTCGGAGTAGGCCTGGGCCAGCGCGGTGGCGGCGTTGAGGGCGGCCGGTCCCGTCGTGGTGACCGCGAGGCCGGGACGTCCGCTCGCGCGGGCGTACCCGTCGGCGGCGTATCCGGCCCCCTGCTCGTGCCGGGGCGTCACGCACCGGACCCCGGCCCGGTCCAGCTCCTGGTAGAGGGCCAGGTTGTGGGTGCCGGGGATGCCGAAGACGGTGTCCACCCCGTGGCGGGTGAGCGCCGCCACCAGTGCCCCGGCCCCCGTCCCGGCGAAGACCTCGGCCGGCGCCGCGCCGCCTGTCGGACAGGTCATGGGGCATCTCCTCCGGGTACGGGGGTGAGAGTGCGGGCGGGAGGTGATGCGGGGGCGGCACGTGCGGGCACCGCCACGAGGACCATCGCCACCAGGACGCACCCGCCTCCCACCAGCAGCGACCAGCCGGCCGCCTCGCCGTACAGCAGCACCGCGAAGGCGGTCGCCCACAGCGGCTCGACGGACATGACGACGGCGGCGGTGGTGGCGGGCACGTGGGCCTGCGCCCAGGTCTGCGTGAGGAAGGAGAGCGCTCCGGCCACGGTCGCCAGGTAGACCAGACCGGCCCAGTCCCCGGCCGAGGCCGGCACCGCGACCCCGCCGGGCAGGGCCGCGACCGTCAGCACGCACGCCATCGTGCCGATCTGGACCACAGTCAGCGCGTAGGCCTCCTCCGGGCGGCTCCACCTGCTGAGCGCGACGACGTGGACGGCGTAGAACGCGGCCGAGGCCAGCGTGAGCGCCAGCCCCACGGCCGGGACCGGCCCTCCGTCGCCGCCGGCCATCCAGGTGAAGGCGGCCAGGCCCGCGACGGCGAGCCCCACGGCGGTCCAGGTCCGGACGGTGATCCGGGTGCGGAACCACACCAGGGCGAGCAACGGGGTCATGACGACGTACGACCCGGTCACGAAGCCCGAGACCGAGGACGGCAGCGTCGTCAGCCCGTAGGTCTGGGTGACCAGCGCCGCGCCGTACACCAGCCCGAGCCCGACGCCCGCCCACCACGCGCGGGAGCCGAGCCCGCGCAGGACGGCCGGACGCACGGCGAGCAGCAGCACGGCCGAGGCCACGTAGCGCACGGCGAACAGGTCCGCCACCGGCAGCCGCGTGATCATGTCCTTCACGAGGGGGAAGGTGGTGCCCCAGACGGCGGTCACGCACAGCAGCGCGACAACGCCGGCGAGGTGCCGCGCGGCCTTGGCGGGGTCGAGAGACCTCACGAAAGGTCGTTCTTCAGGATGTCGCCGTTCTTCATGACGAAGGCGACGTCGGTGAAGGCGCCGACGTCGAAGGGGCCGCGGACGGCGATGAGGTCGGCGTACTTGCCCGGGGTCACCGAGCCGACGCGGTCCTCCCAGCCCATGCACTCGGCGCTGGTCAGCGTGGCGGCGCGCAGCACCTCCACAGGACTCATGCCGTGTTCGGCCATGGTGCGCAGTTGCAGGGCCTGCATGCCGTGCGGGAAGCCGCCGGCGTCCGTGCCGAAGCCGATTCTGACCCCGGCGCGCACGGCTCGCGCGAACGCCTCGCGTTGCGCTTCGGCCGTCTCGTCGTTCTTGCGCAGTCCTTCGGCGTCGAAGCCGTTGGTCGCCGCGGTCTCACGGATCCAGTCGGCCCACCAGATGTCGGCGGACAGGTAGGTGCCGTGCTCCAGCATGAGCTCGATGCCCTCGTCGTCCAGGTAGCAGGCGTGCTCGATCGAGCGGACCCCGGCGCGGACGGCCATCTTGATGCCCTCGGCGCCGTGGGCGTGGGCCGCGACGTACGCCCCGTACCAGGACGCCTCCTGGACGGCGGCGCGCATCTGCTCCTCGGTCAGCTCCGGCGCGCCGGGCACCGTACCGGCGGCCATCACCGCACCGGTCGCGATGAGCTTGATGAGGTCGGCGCCGCCGTGCAGGATCTCCCGCACCCGCTCGCGGACGTCGTCGACCGTGCGCACGGATCCGAAGCGGAACTCGCGGGGAAGCTCGATGTCGTGCGCGAGGCCGGTGATCATGCCTCCGCCGGAGGAGACGGTGACGTAGGCCCCCGCGACGGCCATACGGGGACCGGTCACCGTGCCGTCGTCGATGGCGTCGCGCAGCGCCGTGTCGACGAAGGCGCGGAACGTCCCGACGTCACGGACGGTCGTGAACCCGGCGAGCACGGTGTCGCGTGCGTTGCGCACCCCGGCGAGCACCTGCCGCGCGGCGCTCAGCTTCAGCTCCTGCGCGTAGTCCCCGCAGGCGGCGACGCCGACCAGGTGGGTGTGCAGGTCGATCAGACCGGGGGTCAGGGTGACGTCGCCCAGGTCGAGGATCCGGACGCCGGGGGGCACCGGCGCCGTCCCTGGCCCGACCGCGGCGATCCGCTCACCCTCCACCAGCACCGTCTGGTCGTCCAGCACCTGACCGGCCTCGACATCCACGAGCCGCGCACATCGCAATGCGATCGCCATCCGGGATCCCTTCCACACGTTTCCTGAGTCGCAACTCAAACACATCGGCCCTGAGCATGACAATGGGTGATCTGGCTAAGTCGCGCCTCAGCTTTCGCAGCCCAATCGCCGTTCCGCGCACGCGGGGCACGCTAGGGTTCGTCTGTGGCACGAGGATTCGGCCGGGTACGTCGCGACGATCTGCTCAGGACCGCCTGTGAAGTGATCAGCGCGCAGGGCTTCGGACACACCCGCACCGTCGACATCGCCCAGGCGGCAGGGGTCAGCCAAGGGCTGCTCTTCTACCACTTCGAGACCAAGGACAACCTGTTCGCGCAGGCATTCGAGTACGCCGCCCAGCGCGACCTCGACACCCTGGCCAAGCTGGAGGAGAACGGCGGTGCGCCGCTCGCCCGGCTGCGCGACCTGCTGAAGCTCTACTCCCCCAGCGCCAAGTCCAAGTCGTGGGCCCTGTGGATCGACGCCTGGTCTGAGTCACTGCGCAGCACCGCCCTCGAAGAGGTGTCCCGCACCATCGACCTGCGCTGGAAGCAGGCGCTCCGCGCGATCCTCGACGACGGCGTGGCGGAGGGGGCGTTCAAGTGCCCCGACCCCGATGGGTCGACCTGGCGCATCGTCTCGCTCATCGACGGCCTGGCCGTCCAGGCCACCGTGCACAAGCGCGTGCTCACCCGCGCCCGGCTCGCCGAACTGGTCCGCATCGGCACCGCCACCGAGCTCGGCCTTCCTCCCGAAGCACTGTCGGACTGACCCGGTCCGCCGTCTCCCAGGCACCGCTCACGCCGCCGCGAGGGATTGGCAGGAAACGGTCACCGTGGGGCAACTTGCTGCATTCGATTTCTCTGGTTCACGGGCTGTGGAAAGCGCAGAGTTGGTTGCGCGAGCACAAATCCACCGCCTAGAAAAGAGATAAGGAATGAAGCACCCGACCCCCTCCCCGATCCAATTCACGACCATCGTCAATCCATCGGTGATGCCGCTTCGCAGGGCCGTCTCCCGCGCCGCCGGCGGGCTCTCCACAGTGGCGCCACCGGGCGTCACCTGCGACTGAGCGGAGGTATCCAGCGATGTTGGTGGTGTTGACGATGCGCCGCATCATAGGACATCCGTCGGGCGACTCGCCGGTCGACGGCAGGCGGATGCTGGCACTGTTACCCAGACATTGGCGTAAGGATTTGCGGGAGGGCGGCGGGCACATCGCCATCCGAATTGATACCGACGACAATACGACGACCGCGCAGATCCGCGCCCAGGTGGTGGCCACCCTCACCAATCCGGAGATCAGCCGCTGGCGACTGGTCTCCTGCGAGACCGTGACGCCCCCGCGCGTCCACCAGCCCGCAAGACCCACCCCGGTCCCGACCGCACGACACATCCACCAACGCTCCGAATGGAACTGACACCACGCCCCTCACCGGAATCCCCCTGTGTGAACGTACACAGATTCGGCCGGCATCATCTGGGCCCCGCACCTCGCTCACCTGGTGATGATGTGACCGATCGACCAGCGGCTGGTCCATGGTGCTTTTCAGAGAGGAGGGCGAAGGCTACTGTGCACGTTCACAGAGCATCTTCGCCCATCTCCTCTCCTGACCGGAGGACCCATGAAAAGCACAATGGCGGCCCTGTTATGCGGCACCGCGCTCCTACTCCAGGCAGGGGCCGTACAACCGGCACAGGCCGCGACGACGGTCGTCAACGGAGGGTTCGAGTCGAACGGGGCCGCGGTGGCGTCCCCGACCGGCTGGACCAGCTCAGGCACGACGGCCGCCGACTACACCGAGTCCGGCGGCCGTTCCGGGTCCTACCGGATCACCCACTGGTCGTCCGCCGCCTACACGGTGAGGACCTCCCAGACGCTCACCGGCCTGACCAACGGTTCCTACACGCTCAGCCTTTATGTGAAGAACGGCGGCGGGCAGAGCTCCGTCTACGCCGGGCTGGAGAACTGCGGTGGCACCGACAGAAGGACGTTCCTTCCGGTCACCGGAGACTGGTTGAAGATCGCCGTGTCCACGACCGTCTCCGGCGGTTCCTGCACCATCAGCCTCTCCTCCAGCGCGTCCGCGGGGAACTGGGCGAGCTTCGACGACGTCGCCTTCGCCTCCGGCGCGGCCACCCTCTCGGTGAAGGGAGCGGACGTCTCCACCCTGGCGAAGTCCGAGGCGTACGGCGGTGTCTACTACGGGCGCGACGGAGCCAGGGGCGACGCCCTCACCCTGCTGAAGTCCCACGGCGCCAACTACGCGCGGCTGAAGGTCTGGGTCAACCCGGCGGACGGCTACAACAACAAGGCGCGGGTGCTGGCCATGGCCAGGCGCGTCAAGGCCCTCGGCATGGGGCTGCTGGTCGACTTCCACTACTCGGACCGGTGGGCCGACCCCGGAACACAGACCAAGCCCGCCGCCTGGTCCTCGTACCCGTTCACCCAGCTCAGGCAAGCCGTTTACGACCACACCTATGACGTGCTGAACGCGCTGAAGGCGCAGGGCACGACGGCCGACATGGCGCAGGTCGGCAACGAGATCAACGACGGCATGCTCTGGGAGGACGGCCGCGGCTCGCGGTTCGCCCAGCTCGCGCAGCTGCTCAGCGCGGGCGCGAGCGCGGTCAAGGCCGTGTCGTCGTCGACGAAGGTCGTGCTGCACCTGGCCGAGGCCGGGAACAGCGCGGTCTTCCGGTGGTTCTTCGACAGCGCGGCCTCGTACGGCGTCGCCTACGACGTCATCGGCGCCTCCTACTACCCGTACTGGCACGGCACCCTGGCGGCGATGCAGGCCAACGTCACCGACATCAGGTCGAGGTACGGCAAGCCCGTGCTGATCGCCGAGACCGCGTATCCGTTCACCACGGGGAACGACGACTCCGAACCCAACATCATCTCCGCCGCCACGCCGTACGCGGGCTACCCTGCCACCCCGGCGGGCCAGGCGGCGCTGTTCCGCGACGTCATGAGCACCGTGCAGGCGGCCGGCGGGCTCGGCGTCGTCTACTGGGAACCCACCTGGACGGCCGTCACCGGCAACGGCTGGGACCCCGCCAACCCCTCCTCCGGCAACGGGTGGGACAACCAGGCCCTGTTCGACTTCAACAACAGGGCGACCCCCGCCATCGCCGAGTACTCCCACCAATAACGCCACACCCCTGCACAAGCCCTGAGCCGGTGGCCCCTCGCCCGGTGTCGTATTCGCGCCACCGGGCGGCGGTTCACAGCCAGCCTTGGGAGGCGGCGACACGGGCCGCTTCGATGCGGTTGCGGGCGCCTGTCTTGCTGATGGCCGACGACAGGTAGTTGCGCACCGTGCCTTCGGTCAGGTAGAGCCCTCTGGCGATGTCGGCCACGGTGGCGCCGCTGGAGGCGGAGCGCAGCACATCGCACTCCCGAGTGGTCAGCGGGCTGGTCCCGGTGGTCAGCGCCGCGACGGCCAGCTTGGGGTCGATCACCCGTTCCCCACTGGTGACCCGGCGTACGGCGTCGGCGAGCTCCGCGGCCGGGGCGTCTTTGACGACGTAACCCGCCACTCCCGCCGCCAACGCCCTGCTGAGATATCCAGGGCGCCCGAAGGTGGTCACGATGACCACACGACAGTCCCGCAGTCGCTCGGCGACGGCCAGACCGGAGACACCGGGCATTTCAATGTCGAGCAGCACCACATCGGGATGATGCTCCAAGACCGCGTCCGCGACCAGGTCTCCGCGAGCGACCTCGGCCACCACCTCGATGTCGTCTTCGAGGCTGAGCAGCGCGGCCAACCCTCCCCGGACCATGTCCTGGTCGTCGGCGATGAGGACACGTATCACGTCGCCTCCACAGGTACGCGGGCACACATTCGATAACCGCCGCCCGCCAGCGGACCGGCGTCGAGCGTTCCGCCGGCGGCCGTGACGCGCTCGGTGAGACCGGTGAGCCCGTACCCCGGCCGGTGGCCGTTGGCCAGGCGCCCGTCGTCGCATATCTCGACGCCCGCCTCGACCGGGTCCGCCCACAGCCTGATGGAGCACCGGGCGGCCCTGCTGTGGCGCAGCACGTTCGTGGTGCCTTCGCGTACGGCCCACGCGAGCAGGGACTGGACCGCGACGGGAACCGGCGTCGCCGTCGAAGAGACGTCCAGGTCGATACCGGCAAGCGCGAGGGTGCTGCGGGCGTTGTCGAGCTCGCCCGGCAGCGACACGGCCCGGTAGCCGGTGACGGTGTCCCTGACGTCGTCGAGTGCCTGCCGGGCGACCCGCTCGACGTCGGCCATCTCCTGGGCCGCCTGATCGGCGTCGCTCCGGGCGAGCCGGGCGGCCAGCTGGCTTCGGATGACGATCGAGGTCAGGGTGTGGCCGAGGGTGTCGTGCAGATCGCGGGCGAAGCGCAGCCGCTCGTTGTCCACCGCGAGCCGCGCGGTCTCGGCGCGTGCGAGGTTCAGCTCGTGGAGCATGCGGCCCATCGTCCTGAACGCGTGCACCAGGGCGGCCTGCACCAGAGTGGCCACGGGCACCCACCAGAAGTCCCTGAGCGGCACATCCTCGGTCCAGAAGGCGACCGGCTCGACCAGCACGGTGAGCGACACTCCCACGGTGAAGTCCCGGATCCGCGGGAGCGTGGCCAGCGCGGAGACGACGAAGAGGAAGAAGTAGTACGCCCAGAGGTAACCGAGGACCGGGAACAGGGCGAGCGCAGAAGCGCAGAGCCCGACCAGCGCCCATGGCACAGGGGTCATTCCGTGAACGCCGAGAGCCTGCCACATCAGCCGGATCCAGCAGGTCACAAAAGCCGAGAGCGCGACGAGGGACCAGGCCACCTTCGCCGGGCCGGGATCGTTGATGACAAATGCCCACAGCGGGCCGGCGAGGACGAGGGGCCAGATGATGGATCCGGCCCGGGCGGCTCTGCGCCCCGGTCGCCTGGCCGACTCCTCCAGCACCGTCTCCTCCCTTCCCCGTGGATTCGCCCAGCATTCAAAGGAGACCACCGGGGGGCGGAAAGGCGAAGGCCTCCGGCCGGACGATCTCGTCCCGGCCAGAACTCTCCCGACCCCGTCGGCAGACCGGCGAGCCCGCCAAGGGACGTCGGAACCACAAACGGAGGGTTTCAGCCGTGCCACACCCCCGCGATGGAGTCCGCGACCGTGGCGGCCTGTGTCCAGCCCGCGCGGGCGGCGGCAGCTCTGCGCCCCTGGTCCGGCATGCGCATCCCCTCGCCCAGTGCCTTCCGGGCGGCACGGTCGGGAGAGAGCACGGCCACGCGTACGCCTGTGCCGAGCTCCGCGATCTCATCGTTCAACCGCCCCACCGGCCCGCCCTCGCGAATCAGGGGCCCGAGCACCACCACACGGTCATGCCCCACGGCCAGGTCCGCGTTCACCGGCGAACGCATGCCCCCGTCGATGTACCGCCGCCCGTTGATGACCGGCGGAAGTCGTATCCCCGGACCTGCCGTGCTGGCAGCGACCGCGTCCACCAGGTCGACTCCGCCGGTGGAGTCGAACCCCACGAACTCTCCCGACTCGGCGTCGACCGCCGTGATGAGGAAAGGTCGATCCGGCCAGTCGCGAACCTCTCCGAGGTACCTCGCGATGAGGTCCCTGCGCTCCGCCACCGAGACCGTCGCCGCCGCCAGCGCCACCTGGCCGATCCACTTACCGAACCGCTCGGGGTCGTCACGAGCGGCCCTCGCGGTCCAGATGAGCCGCCCCATGCCCAGCAGGTCCGTCCAGGGAGCCTGTTCCCCCTCGACCGGGACGAGCTGGCTCTCGTACGCCTTGCGGACATCGAGCCCGGCGGCGAGCTGTGCCCCGGCTACCGCCCCTGCCGACGTCCCCACGATGAGATCCGCCTGCGCCAGCTCCACCCCGAACTCGGCCAGCCTCGCCACCACCCCCATCTCCCACCCGAGACCCGCCACCCCACCGGCCCCCAGCACCAGAGCCCTGCCTCCGGGGACCTTCTTCGCGCTGTCCATGCCTTGAGAAGAGCACGTGTCCGCCATCCCGCCGTAGTGCCGTTCCCCAGTGCCGCGAATATGACAAATGTCAGGGTGCCGCTTGATCGAGCGTTCTGAGGACGTCGTCGCGGATCCTGATCATGGGAGGGCGCTCCTCCACGGCGGTGTCCCTGTCGACGGGGACGTGGCCGGAGTCGGTGCGGGTGAACTGGGTGAGAGGGGCCGAGGGGGTGTGCAGGGGGATCATCTTCCGCTGGCGTTCCATGCGGGACCAGGCGGTGTGCATGATCTGGCCGGCCATGACGCCAAGGGCCGGCGTCGGCTGGTGGGAGTGCACCCGCCGCCCCAGATCGACCTGCGCGAGCGCGTCCAGCCCGGCGTGGTCCAGCAGGTCGATCAGCAGGCCGAGCTCGACTCCGTACCCGGTGGCGAAGGGGACGCGCTCGAGGGTCCGCCTGCGCCCGGCGTACTCCCCGGCGAGCGGCTGGACGAACCCGGCGAGCAGCGGCCAGTGGCGGTTGAGCAGCGGCCGGGCGACGAGCTCGGTGACGCGCCCGCCGCCGCTCTGGATCTCCTGGAACGGCCGGTCGTAGCAGCCCTTGACGTACACGATCGAGGGGTCGGCGAGCAGCGGCCCGAGCAGTCCGGTGACGAACGAGGTGTGAAAGTCCCGCAGGTCGGCGTCCACGAAGACCAGCAGATCGCCGGAGGTGACCGCGAGCGACTTCCACAGCGCGTCGCCCTTGCCGTCCATGGGGGCCAGCGTGGGCAGGATCTGGTCCTGGGCGAAGACCTTCGCCCCGGCCCGCAGCGCTCGGGCGGCGGTGTCGTCGGTGGAGCGGGAGTCGATGACGACCAGCTCGTGGACGAGGGGCACGGATTCGACGAGGTCACGCCGGATGGCCGAGACGATCTCCCCGACCGTGGCCGCCTCGTTCCTGGCGGGCAGCACCACGCTGATCTTCGTGTCACCCTTGGCCGCGAGCAGGCCCTCCACGGGCCAGTCGGCCGAGACCGTCGTACGGTCGCGCAGCCATACCTCCACCTCAGGCAGCACGATACGACCCCCTATCAGCGCAAATCACATGCCGTATCACTCTATGCACCGGCCGCGATCGCGAGGGGAACGGGTCCGGCGTGCCGTGAGGGCGGCGCCCCGGGAGGTCAGGCGCCGGCGTGGCGTTCGAGGAACGAGTAGACGTCGGCCTCGTCGACACCGGGGAAGGACCCGGGCGGCAGGGCTGCGAGCACGTGCGAGTTGGCCCGCGCCGAGGGCCAGGCGTAGCCCTCCCAGCGCTGCGTCAGCTCGGTCGGCGGGCGGCGGCAGCAGTCCCCCGACGGGCAGTTCGACTTGGTCCTGGTGGTGGTCTCCCTGCCACGGAACCACCGGGACTCGCGGTACGGCACCCCCAGCGTGATGGCGAAGTCCCGCTCCCGGGACGGGTCGACGTGGGCGCTGCAGAAGTAGGTGCCGGTGGGCGAGTCCGAATACTGGTGGTAGACCGAGAAGCGGTCCGGGGACAGGAACACCTGGCGGCCGGACCACCGCAGGCACATGCGCTGCCCCTCGATGGCCCCCTGCTCGTCGGCGGGGAACACGATGCCGTCGTTCTCGTAGGCCTTGTGGATGATGCCGCCGGCGTCGTTGCGCACGAAGTGGCAGACCAGGTCGAGATGGTGGGTGGCCAGGTTGGTGAAGCGGTGCGCGGCCATCTCGTAGGAGACCGCGAAGACGTCCCGCAGGTCCTCCACCGACAGCACCCGGTCCTGCTTGGCCTCCTTGAGGTACGGCACGGCCGTGGTCTCGGGCACCAGGATGGCGGCGGCGAAGTAGTTGGCCTCGGTGCGCTGGCGCAGGAAGTCGGCGAAGTCGCGTGGCTTGTGGTGGCCGAGCGCCAGATGGCCGATGGTCTGCAGCAGGATCGTGCGCGGGGTGTGCATGCCGAGCTGCTCGTGCTTGACGTAGATGCGCCGGTTGCGCAGATCGGTGATCGACCGTACCGACCGTGGCAGGTCCTGCGCGGTCTGCACGGTGTAGCCGAAGTGGGTGACCAGCGCCTGCACGGTTCCCTGTGACAGCGCGCCCGTCCGGTAGCCCACGGCGGCCAGCGCCTCGGCCGCGGCGGACTCGATCTCGGCGAAGTAGTTGCCCTGCTCGCGCTGCTTGCGCCGCAGCTCGGCGTTGGCCGCCCTGGCCTCCTCCGGCGTCGCCGTGCCCTTGGCCTCCCGCGCGCGCAGCTCCTCGTACAGCCCGAGGATGTGTTCCAGCACGTCGTTGGGGACCCGGGCGGAGACCTTCAGCCGGGGCAGGCCCAAGGAGGCGTAGATGGGGTCGCGCTGAGCCTCCTCCAGGGCGATCTCGAGCTGGGCGCGGCGGTTGGGCGCCTGCCGCCGCAGCAGCTCCTCGACCGGCACCGTCAGCGCGGTGGCCAGCGACTTGAGCAGCGACAGTTTCGGCTCGCGCTTGCCGTTCTCCAGGAGGGAGAGCTGGCTGGGCGCCCGGCCGACGCGCTCGCCGAGCTCCGACAGGGTGAGGCCGCGCTGCTTGCGCAGATGCCTCAGGCGCTGGCCGAACGCCAGGAGGTCGAGCTCCTGCGTCAAAGACAGCGGTTCTTCTCCCACCAAAGACGCCATAGCACGATCCTAAGCGCAATTTCGACATATCTTCCAGTGGCTCTCCGGACCGTCGATCCGGCACATCTCCTCCGGTAACGCCCGGGAGACTCCCGGGCTCCGAGGGGCGGGGGCGCCGGTGATCGCGAAGCCGGCTCGGCCTTCCGGGCGCGACGACGGCCCTGCGGGCCGTGTCCGGTCCCGGGTCATGGGGTTGTTGACGCACCTGCTCCGGCTGATCGTTTTACGGAATATCCCCTTATGTCGCGGTATGTGGTGATACGGCGAGCCGAACTCGGTGATGTGGATCACAGGAATTGGTCTAGTCCATAATGAAAACTTTGCGTTTCTTGCTCCGTGAATACCGGTGAGTATTTGACCTAAGCGAAATATTTGCGGTTTTTGTCACGATCCACACCTCCCAATCTTGTCCATCCACTCGCACACTCGAAGTAAGCGCCCAGAGGACGCCAAAGGAGTCAAAAATGAAAGATCGCCTCAAGGGAGCTGCAGATGAGCTGCGGCGAGAGTGGGACAGCAATCCGCGTTGGAAGAACGTCGAGAGGACCTATACGGCCGAAGACGTCGTTCGCCTGCGCGGCTCCGTACAGGAGGAACACACTCTCGCCCGGCTTGGCGCAGAGCGGCTGTGGTCTCTGCTCGAGACCGAAGACTACGTGCACGCACTGGGCGCCCTGACCGGCAACCAGGCCGTCCAGCAGGTCAAGGCGGGTTTGAAGGCCATCTACCTGTCCGGTTGGCAGGTGGCGGCGGATGCCAACCTCGGTGGTCAGACCTATCCGGACCAGAGCCTCTATCCGGCGAACTCGGTCCCTGCCGTGGTGCGTCGCATCAACAACGCGCTGCTGCGCGCCGACCAGATCACCTGGTCGGAGGGTGACACCCGGGCCCCGCACTGGATGGCGCCGATCGTGGCCGACGCCGAGGCCGGTTTCGGTGGTGTGCTGAACGCCTTCGAGCTGATGAAGGGCATGATCGCCGCGGGTGCGGCGGGCGTGCACTGGGAGGACCAGCTCGCCTCGGAGAAGAAGTGCGGCCATCTCGGCGGCAAGGTGCTGATCCCGACCGGCCAGCACATCAAGACCCTCAACGCGGCCCGCCTCGCGGCGGACGTGTGCGACGTGCCCAGCCTGATCATCGCGCGGACCGACGCCCAGGCCGCGACTCTGCTGACCAGCGACGTCGACCCCCGCGACCAGGTCTTCTCCACCGGCGACCGTACGGCCGAGGGGTTCTACCGCGTACGCAACGGCGTCGACGCCTGCATCGCACGCGGCCTGGCCTACGCGCCGTACTCCGACCTGCTGTGGATGGAGACCTCCACCCCGGACCTGGACGTGGCGCGGCGGTTCGCCGAGGCGATCAAGGCGGAGTACCCCGACCAGATGCTCGCCTACAACTGCTCGCCGTCGTTCAACTGGAAGCAGCACCTGGACGACTCCACCATCGCCAAGTTCCAGCGTGAGCTCGGCCATATGGGCTACCGCTTCCAGTTCATCACCCTGGCGGGCTTCCACTCGCTGAACTACTCGATGTTCAACCTGGCGCGCGGTTACGCCGAGGAGGGCATGACGGCGTACGTCGAGTTGCAGGAGGCGGAGTTCGGCGCCGAGGCGCAGGGCTACACGGCGACCCGGCACCAGCGCGAGGTCGGCACCGGCTACTTCGACCTGATCAGCACGGCCGTCGCGCCCGACTCCTCCACGGTGGCGCTCAAGGGCTCCACCGAGGCCGAGCAGTTCGCCACCACGCACTGACCGTCCGTCACGGCACCCACCACCCGCGAGCGCCGGCGACCCCCGTAGGTCTCCGGCCCTCGCGAACCCTCAGAACCCGCGGGTTCGTCCGGTAAAGATCCGCTTTGGGCAGCGGCCCCCTCCGGACGAACCCGCGCTTTCTCAGGTTCGGCCCCAAGGATGCGATCGTGCACCATGATCTCCAGACCCTGACAGTTCAGAGTCTCTAGCGGGGCTGGGTCTTCCCGGCGAGAGAACAGAAGCGCCCCACCCTGAGGAAATCGAATGGTAGAAACGACGCACGTCGTGCGACCATCCACCTCATGGAACTCATCGCCGAGGCGATCGAACTCACCAGGAACGCCACCCACCCGGGCGATCACGACCAAGTGTGGGAACTGGTGATGGGGGCCGCGAAGGAACCAGAGACCGCCTCTGAGCGCGGCTTCGCCATGGTGAGGTCGCTCGATCCGGCCCAACGCAAGATCGGCTTTGACTTGCTGGGGTGTCTGGTGCACACCGACGAGTCACTGTCGGGCCGCTCCGAGCCGTAGTCCCCGGCGCGGTGTGGTGGGACCCTGAACCAGGACGCGTCAGGCATTACGTTGTGGGGTATGCCCGTGTTACCCACCCCGCTCGTGGTATCGCTCTACTGCTGGTTCGCGTGGGAAGCGGGCCTCGTCGTGCGTGATCTCATACGGCGCAAGGATCGCCGGAGGCGCGACCGTGGCACCCGTGTGATCGTCTCCCTGTCCCTCGCGGGATCGATCGGGTTGGGTCTCCTGCTGCGCGGATGGGTACCGGCGCTGGACACACCCGCACCGCAGGCGTTCGCCGTGGCGGGAGTCGTCCTGATCTGGGTGGGTCTGGCGGTGCGGGCCTGGGCGGTGCTGACGCTCGGCGGATCGTTCAGCACCTACATCCACGTCGACGCCGACCAGACCGTGGTCACCCACGGCCCGTACCTGTAGGTGCGGCATCCGTCCTACACCGGCCTGTTGCTGATCGCCCTGGGCGTCGGCTTCGGCGCCGGCAACTGGCTGTCCTTGGTGATCAGCGCCGTCCTCCCGCCGCTTGGGCTCCTGCCACGCATCGCGGTCGAGGAGTCCGAGATGAGCCAGGCGCTCGGCGAGCAGTATCGCAGCTACCAGAGAACGACACACCGCCTCGTACCCGGACTGTGGTGACCAACGGCGGGCACGAGCGTGGCCGCAGTCGAGAACCGGCGGCGGCTTCTACTGAAAGTCGAACTCTTCGGCGCGGACGCCGGCCAGGAAGGCGTCCCACTCGGCCCGCGTGTAGACGATCATGGGCCCGTCGGGATGACGACTGTGCCGCACAGCCACCCGCCCACTCCCATCAAGCAACGGACCAGCCTCAACACAGTTAGGGCCACCATCCGGACTGAAGCTACTGATGTGCCACGCTGCTAAGGGGTCGTCCTGAGAGGTCATCGATTCCTCGCCTGAGACTACGCCAACCCGTCGGCGACTTTTTGAATGAACTTGCTCGACTCCGATGGATCCAGTGCGTCCGCTCGGATGCGTTCGAGCTTAAGCATAAACCGGTGTACTTCACTCGTCTTTACGTAAATGCCTCCCCCCGGCGTATCCATGTAGGCCACCTCAGGGTATGGCTCTGACATTTCGAAGATCCTGAAAGCCCCCTCAGGACTTGCGTGCGCGCCGGAGGAAAAGGGCAAGACGCGGATCTCGATGCGAGGACGTTCGGTCAGCGCCGCAAGATGCTCAAGCTGGGCCTTGAGCACGGGTTCACCCCCTTGGCGTCGATGCAGGACGCTCTCATCCAAGATCGCCTCGATGTATGGCGGCTCGGGATCCGTGAGGATTTGCTGGCGAGTGAGGCGGAACCGGATACCAGAGGTGATCTGGATCGGGGACGAGTCGACGATGGCCGTCTGAACGGCTTCCATGTACGGGCGGGTCTGCAGCAACCCTGGAATCACCAGCGCGTCGAACGAACAGATTCGTCTGGCGCGGGACTCGACCCAGGCGTAGTCAACCATGACCTTGGACAGGTCCTCTGAGTAGCCGTCCCACCAACCGCTCTGCCACACCTCCCCCGCCAGTTTGAGCAGACCGTCCCGGCGACGAGCCTCGGTGACACCGTAAAGGTCGAGCATGGCGAGTACGTCCGGGGTCCTGGCGGGATAGATCCCCGCCTCTATTCGGCTAACGGTGCCACCGTCGCGCTGGATGAACCCACCAGCCTCCTTGAGTGTGAGACCGCTCATCTCGCGAAGTTCTCGTAGCTCCCGCCCGAGCCATTGCGCCCGCAAGGTCAGCGCTCGTCTAGCTTTCATAGGTCCTGTCACCCCTTGTCGCGCTTTCGGGTTAGAAATTCCACTTCTGGCCAATACAAATTTGTCTTTCTATGCGATTGACCTCGCATGACTGCCCCAGACATGTCATCTTCAGTGATGGATCGTACACACAGAGTTGCGAGCGCGATGTCGGTCCCAAGCACTGAGGCAATGGACCCGTTCCGGCCAGGAGGTGAGTTCATGAACGCCGACAAACCGGCACGGTGTCCCGAAGACCCGGCGAATGATCTGGCCAGGCTGGTACGGACGCTCAATCGCCGGTTCGAGGGGTGGAGCGTGTGGCATGGCGGAGCGACCGGGCGCTGGTGGGCGGTGGCTCCGCGATGGGGTCATGACCTGGTGGGCCTGGTCGAGGCGGGAACACCGGAGGAACTGGTCCTGCGCATGAACCGGATCGAGCAGTCCTCCCCGTATGCGGCATGCGACCCGTCCACCGACCCTCGCGATCTGCCTGAACCGCCTCCGGCCGGCCAACGCACTCAGCGCTGATCGACCTCTCACGTTCATGGAACGTTCCTCATCACGGTTCCGAAAGGGAAGTATCCGATGATCGCGATGCGTCCTCGCGCGCTGGCCTCGGCCCTCGGCGGCATCACAGCGCTCCTGCGCTCCACCCCCAGGCCCACCCCGGGCTCCGAGCCCACCTCCGGCTCCGCCCTACAGTCCAGTTCGGCTCCGGCGCCTGCCGCCCAGGCGCGACCGCTCTCCGGTTCCGCCGCGCTCGCCGGCCTCGCGACGCTCTCCCATCGGTTCGCGCCCTCGGCCGCGCAGGTGAAACCCGTCCGCGCCTTCGTCGCCGGTCTCCTCGGTGACGAGCATCCCTGCCGGGACGACGCGGTGCTGCTGACCAGCGAACTCGCCGCCAACGTCGTACGGCACGCCGTCGAGCGCGAGTTCCTCGTCTCGGTGGCCTTCCCGGGCACCGGCGTGATGGTCGCGGTCGAGGATGGCGGCTCGTCCAAGATCCCCCACCTGAGACGGCCCGCCGACGACGAGACCGACGGCCGGGGACTCGCGCTGGTCGACACCCTTGCGTCCCGCTGGGGCTTCGAACGCCACCCGACCGGCACCCTGGTCTGGTTCGAACTGGCCGAACCCTTCCGTGACCAGCCACGGTAGACGCAAGAGCAGCCTTGAAGTGCCGATCGCGGGCTCGGTGCGAGCGATGCCCCGGCCCCGACTGGTCACGGCGACGGTGAGCCAGTGTGGCTGGTGCGCGAATTTGGGCATTGACGAAACTTAATTACATGTTATTCATGGATCAAGTCAGGAATTTTCATCACATCAGCACCACCCGTTCGGGGGAAACGTCCGGACCCACCCCCCAAGGAGGACGCGCATGGCGCGCAGCCGGTCCACGAACCCGCCCGTCGATCTACTCGGCCCCGTGCAAGGAGAGGTCTCCTGGTTCTGCTGCGGCACGGCCTGGGGACCGTGCAGCAGCACAGGAAGAGGAGCCTGCGGCACCTGCAACTCGGGGAGCCTGCAACACGCCTGGCCCAACACCTCCGACGCCTGCTGGGCGATCACCCGTCCGGACAGCTGCGGTGTCTCGCTCTCCCGCAGGACCTGCGGCTTCCAGCACCGCACCACCGCGCTGTGCACCGGCGTCAGCGTCGTCACCACCATCGCCGACTGCGGCCCGCAGACCGACCTGTTCTGCGGGGAGCGGAGTTGCTGCGGCGCGACCTGCGCCAGCAACCGGCTGATCGACCTGACCCCGGCCGCCTACAGCAGGATCGCCAGTCTCTCGACCGGTCTGCGCCCCTGCAGTATCTCGGTTCCCTAGGAGGACGACGATGACCAGTAGAAGGCAACTGCTCAAGTCCGCCGTCCTCGGAGGCGGGGCCGGCGTCGTCGCGGCCACAGCGCTCGGATCGCTCGGCCCGGAGGCCGCCTTCGGCGCCGCGCCTCCCCAGGTGGCGCCCGGCACGCCCGACCCCGGCTTCGCCGAGGGCCGTATCCGGTCGATCAAGGACAACACCCTCCTCGTCCTGGGGTCCAACTGGGTGTTCCACACCATCCGCGTGGTCGACGGCACGAGCCTGTGGAAGCTAGGCCCCGTCGCCTTCGACCACGTCAAACCAGGTGACGGGCTCTACGCCCGCGGCGTGCGCATGCCGGACGGGGTGCTCGCCGCCGAGTCCGTGTGGCTCAACATCGTCAACGTCAAGGGCCACATCAAGAACATCACCGATGACCGGCTCCACCTGGACCACGACGACAAGGAGATCCTCTGCCACCGCGTGGCGGGCACCTCGGTCGCCGTGTACTCCGACGCGCCTCCCTCCGCCGACCTGTCGCGGCTGCGCGTGGGCCAGCACGTGCAGGTCCTCGGCGCCTGGCGGCCGGATACCAACGAGGTCGACATCGCCACCGTGTTCTCACCGCATTAGGAGCGGCGGATGTACGGGATCGCGGCGCTCCAGCCGTACGTGATCGGTCTCTTCCTGCTCTGGGCGGGGCTGGTGAAGCTGCTCGGCCGGCGGATGCGGGCGCAGGCCGGGCGGACCGCACTCGCCCGGCTGGTCGGCCCGGCGCGGGCGGTCACCGCGCTCCGCCTGGCCGGGGTGCTGGAGCTCGCGGTCGCCGCCGCGCTGCTGCTGCCCCCCGCCCTGCCGGTGGAGGGCGTGGCCGCCACCGGGCTCTCCATGGGATTCCTGGCGTACCTGACCTACGCGCGCCGGGCGGCGCCCGCCTCGTCCTGCGGCTGCCTGGGCGCCCACTCGCGCCCGGTGAGCACGCGCGGGTTCGCACGAGCCGGCGTGCTGCTCGCCGCGAGCGTCGCGGCGATCTGGGCCGGGCCGCATCCGCCGGCCCCGGCGCTCGCGCTCGCCGGTCTCGCGGAGATCGCCGTCCTGCTGGGGCTGTCTCCCGAACTGGACCGGCACTGGCTCATGCCGCTGCGCCGGCTCCTCGTACGGCTGCGCCGGCCGCTCGCCGTCACCCCCGAGCAGGCGCGGGAGATCCCGCTGGAGGTCTCGTTGCGCCTGCTCTACCTCAGTTCCGCCTACTGCTCCACCTCGGCTCGGCTCCGCTCCGACGTCCAGGAGGCGTGGGACGAGGACGGCGTGCGGTTCGTGGTCTACGCGGCCCACGGCGGGACCGCGGTCTTCGCCGTTCCGCTCGCCGGCGGCGATCCCTCGGCGGTGCGGGTGGCGCTGATAGACGAGCCCGCGCTCACCTGACCGGCTGCTCCCGCGCACCGGCGCGGGAGCACTTGGCCCGTCCGGTGATGCAACACTTCGCCTCTCTGGCCCGTCTTAGCCGGGACGGAAAGAGAGGAACTTACCCGTGGACGACGAACCACGTTTCGAGGACTTCGCCGGCGACCGGGCCGACGCGCTGCTGCGCTACGCGTACGTGCTGACCGGTAACCCCCACGACGCCGCCGACCTGGTCCAGGAGGCCCTGGTACGGCTGTGAGGCTCGTGGTCCCGCGTGCAGCGAAAGCACGACCCTGAGAGCTACGTGCGGACCACGATGACCCGGCTGCACATCAACACCTGGCGCCGGCGGCGGCGCGAGCACCTCGCCTGGGACCCGCCGGAACAGGTCAGCACCGCCGATCCCTTCGCCCAGGCGGTGGACGACGCCGACCTGTGGGACCAGCTCTCCCGGCTTCCCCGGCGGCAGCGTGCCGTGCTGGTGCTGCGCTACTACGAGGAACGCACGGACGCCGAGATCGCGGAGATCCTCGGGATCTCACGAGGAACCGTGAGAAGCCAGGCCTCCCGCGCCCTGGACAAGCTCCGCTCCACCGTCGCCACCACCATGCCCGCCAACGGGAGCGCACGATGACCGACCTCGAAGACGCCCTGAGCCGTACGTTCACCCACGCCGCCGCCCACGCGCCCACGGCACCCGCCGACCTGGTCAGGAAGGTCGGCGAGCGGCACTCCCGCCGGCGGCGCGGCATCGTCGTCGCGTCGGCGGCCATCGTGGCCGTGGTCACGGTGGGATCCACCTTCACCGTCCGCGAGCTGGCCTCCACCTCACCTCCTGCCGGTCCCGCAACCGGGGTGACCGATGCCCCTGCCCCGCCCACCGACGATGCGACCGCGCAGGTGACGGACGCACCCTCAGCGGAGGAATCCCGTCCCGCACAGCAGGACGCCGCCAACAAGCCGCCCCCCATCAAGGAAGTGTGGCCGCAGGCCGTGCACATGCTTCCGGCCACGTTGCCCGACGGCCGCAAATTCGGGCCGCAGCTGTTCCTGGACGACCACACGCTGCTGGTCACGACCGAGTCGAGCTTCGAGAAGGCCGACACGCTGCTCTCCTATGACGTGGAGACCGGCAAGGTCACCGAGGTGGCCCGGATCAAGACTCCCGCCAGAGCCGACATCTTCCCCTCCGACTTCGTGAGCGGCGATGGCCAGGTGGCGTGGTGGACCTCCTCGAAACAGGGTGAGGGGTTCGTCGTGGACATCTGGGCGGTGGCCACGACGGGCGGGACTCCGCACAAGGTCACGTCCATTCCCGGGACGGCGGACATGGGCGGCATCGACCACCTGGAGATCGCCGACGGCAAGGCCACGTGGTCGCTGGTCCTCGGGGGTGGCGTGTACCAGGCCCCGCTCTCAGGCGGCCGGGCCGAGGCGATTCCCGGGACCGAGGGGATGCATCTGATCCAGTGGCCCTGGGCGGGTTCGCCCAGCTTCAGAGAGGTCGCAGAAACCAGCCGGGCCGACGGTTCCGAGCCTTCCGGTGGCACGGGCGCCGCGCAGAAGGCGGAACCGGTGTTCTCGCACCTGCTGAACGTGCAGACGGGCGAGCGCCGTGAGGCGAACCTGGACCTCGGAGAGTCGCCGGGGTCCCGATGGGGCTGTGGCATCACGTGGTGCACGGGATCGACGAGGGAGGGTTCCGTGGCACGCCGTCGCGACGGCTCGGAGGAACGCCGGCTGCCAGGACGGACCGGCGGCATGTCGGAGGCCGCCGCACTGGACCGGATCACCGTGGTGATGACTGACTACCCCCGCGACAAAAGAGGCGTAGCGCTCTACGACCTGGCCACCGGCCGCAGCGGCGACCTGGGCATTCGCCCGGCGAGCAACGGGTCGATGAGCTTCCCCGGCATCATGTCAGGCGCCCAGCGGTTGATCAGCTACCCGCTGAACGGCAAGCTGGCGGTCGTGGACTTCGCGGCGATCAAGTAGCCCGTCGAATACGGGTCAGGCCGAGGGGGTGTCGGTGAGCGTCGGCGTCGGTGTGGGCGCCGGGGACTCGCCGTCACCCCATTCGGGGATCTGGGTGATGCTGACGGTGGGGACCGGGGTCCTGGTCGGCGAGGGAACCTGCGTGGGCTTGGGGTCCCTGGTGGGCTTGCACGGCTTCTCCTTGCCGCGCTTGTTCGTACACGTCGGAGGATCGTCGGCCGGCGGCTGCTGGGTGCTGCGCACGGGCTTGGGCGAGGGCACCCGCGTCTCCCACGGGGAGGGAGGAAGTGGCGAGTCGGTGGACTCGCCGGGCCGCGACATCGCCACGGTCGGCGTGTTCACGAACGCCGGAGGACTGCCGGGCGCCGTCGTGGGCACCCCGCTGGCCGCGACTCCGCTCCCCGAGGTGTCCAGCACCTCGACCGGAACGCGGGAGCCCTCGATCGGCACCACCACGGGCACCCGGTCGGGCCGGTCCACACTCGGGTCGATCCTGGTGCCGCCGGAACCGGCCGCCACGACGGTCGCGGCGGCGATCGACACCGTGGCGAGGGCGGCGAAGCCCGCGTGCGAGGCGTGACCGCGCCGCGCCGCCGAGCGGCGCGCACGCGCCCCCGTCGTCGCCGCGCTCTCCCCCGCGGTGCTCGCGAGCCTCAGGTGTCCCCGGCTCACGGGATACGCGACGGGAACCCAGATCTCCTCCAGCACCGCGGCGACGGCCTCCCGCTGGTCCCAGGCCCGGTCGACTCCCCCGGCCTCCAGCAGCCACCCCAGCAGGACCGCGGCGTCCGGCCGCTCGCCCGGCTCCTTGGCCAGCGCCGCGGACACCGGATCCCACAGCAACTTCGGCACGGAGGACAGACGCGGCTGTTCCACCAGGATGCGCCGGGTCAGCACGTCGGCCTCTCCGGTGCCGAACGGATGATGGCCGGTCGCGGCGTAGGCGACCAGGCATCCCCAGGCGAAGATGTCCGAGGCGGGAATGGCGGGCCCGCCGGTGAGGCGCTCGGGCGCCACCCAGCCGGGGCTGCCCATGATCTGACCGGCCTGCGTGTGGGCGACCGCGGCGTCCAGGTCCCTGGCGATGCCGAAGTCGATGATCCGCGGCCCCTTCGGGGACAGCAGCACGTTGCCCGGCTTCAGGTCACGGTGGACGAAACCGGCCTCGTGGATCGCGACCAGCGCCGCGGCCGCCCCGAGGGCGACGCCGTAGGCGAGGTCGGGGGTGAGCGGGCCGCGCGCGGCGACGACCTGGGACAGGGACGGGCCGGGGATGTACTCGGTGACCAGGTAGGGCCGGTCGCGGTCCGTGCCGTCCTCCAGGACGGCGGCCGTGCAGAACGGCACCACCCTGCGGGAGAAGTCGACCTCCTCGGTGAACCGCGCCCGGAGCGTCGGATCGCTCAGGTGGACGGCATGAGGCGTCTTGAGCGCGACCAGGCCGCCCTCAGGGCGCTCGGCCAGGTACACCACGCCCATTCCACCGGCGCCGAGACGGCCGAGCAGAAGGTAGCGCCCGATGATCACCGGGTCGCCGACCGTCAGCGGCCGAACGCCTGGAGGCATCCCGCTGGGGACGCCTGCTCCGCCACGTGCCATCCGGAGGTGACCTCTCTTCGAGAAGTACGGCACAGGCCACTTTGTCCCTCCCGAAGGGCATTCGGCGTGAACTAGTTCGAAGCGGCATGGGAGGTAAGGCGAATGATCCCTCAAGGTAAGGAACCGATGTGTCTTATGTGACTGTATGGACCGGTGTGACGATCCGGTCACGCTACGCGTCCGCCATCACCCTCCACATCCGGTGGGTACCACCGCGCGAGCGGGGCAGGTCAGGCGGCGGCCGAATCGGGCTCCGGACCGGCGACCGAGGCCAGAAGCGGCTCGGTCGCGGGGGACGAGGCCGTGCCGGCGGCCGAGACCTCGACGGCGTCGAGGAAGCGCTGAATGTGGCCGAAGACCAGTCGCGCCTCCGGCACGACGTCCGCCAGGATCGCGAACACGTGCGGCATGCGGTGCCACTCCTCGTAGGTGACCTTCACCCCCGCGTCACGGGCCCGCAGCGCCACCCGGCGGCCCTCGTCGCGTAGCACCTCCGTGGACCCGGTGACGACCATCATCGGCGGCAGGCCCGTGTAGTCCCCGTACACCGGGGAGACCAGCGGGTCCCGGCAGTCGAGCCCGGCCGTCCACCGGCGCGCGAGCCAGTCGACGCGGCCCGCGGGCAGCATCGGGTCGAGCCACCGGTTCACCGTGCGGCGACCGTCCGACAGATCGGCCCATGGCGACAGGCAGACGGCGGCCGACGGCAGCGGCAGGCCGTGGTCGCGCAGCGACAGCAACGTGGCGAGGGTCAGGTGGCCACCCGCCGAGTCGCCCGCCAGCAGGATGTCGGAGGACGCGTACCCCCGGTCGAGCAGGCCCCGGTAGGCGGCGAGGGCGTCGGCCAGCGACTCGCTCAGCGAGTGGACGGGGCCCTGGCGGTAGTCCACGGCCAGCACCGGGCGGCGTGCGGCCGCCGACAGGCGCCAGGTGATGGGCCGATGGGTCGCCGGGGAGCAGAAGAAGTAGGCGCCGCCGTGGAAGTAGAGCAGTACCTTGCTCTCGTCGATGTCACTTCCGGCGCGCACCCACTCCGACCCGAAAGGGTGGGCGTCCTCCTTGACGATGGAGACACCGGGCGGAGCCGGGAGGGGGATCCGCTCGCCCAGGGCGACCAGCCGCGAGACGAGCGTCATGCCGACCGTGTGTCTGAGCAGGAGCGCCGAAAGGGGCTTCGTCGTGCCGCGCAACAGGCCGTTGAGGGCGCTGGCACGCCAGCTCATCGGATAGACGGGACGAATGTCCACATCGATGTCCTGCTGCATGCGCCCCTCCATGAGCAGCCGTGCCGAACTTTGTTCTATCTACGGACTCGTATACTCCGGTTTACATGCCTGTTACACACTTTGTCGAGAGGTGACCGGAACATTTGACCTGGTAGGGGCACATAAGGGGCCGCCGTGGATCAGCTCACGTTGCGGCGGATCTCTCCCAGGAACCGGACCAACTGCTCGCGCTCGGCGGCGTCGAGGGTGCGCAGGGCCCGCTCGCTGAGCCGCAGCATCTCCTCGGCGATCACGCTTTCGAGCTCGGCCGAGGTCCGCGCGGGTCCGGCCGCGTACGAGCGGCCCGGGGCGCGGCTGGTTACAATATCCACTCCGCCGTCTGTGGAGGTGCTCGGCCTTCCTGCTCTATCTGACGATCCTCAGGTACGGTTTCCGCCGCCACGCCACCTACCGGGCCGCCGCCCTCGCCGGCGCGTTCACCAACACGATCTTCGGGGTTCTCCGCGCGTACGTGCTGATCGCACTGTGGCAGGCCCGGCCGGGCCTCGGCGGATACGACGTCGTCGACGCGGTCACCTTCTGCTTCCTGACCCAGGCGTTCATCGGCCCGATGGAGGTCTTCGGCGGCGGGCTGCAACTGGCCCAGCGGGTGCGCACCGGTGACATCGCCCTCGACCTGGTCCGCCCGGCGTCCCTGCAGCTCTGGACCCTCGCCGACGATCTCGGCAGGGCCACGTTCCTCTTCCTCGCAAGGAGCGTCCCGCCCACGCTGGCCGGGGCCGCGCTCTTCGGCATCCACCTCCCCACCCACCCGCTCACCTGGGCGGCCTTCCTCGTGTCGATGTTCCTCGGGGTCGTGGTGAGCTTCGGCGTGCGCTACCTGGTGGCGCTGTCGAGCTGCTGGATCGTGGACGACCGGGGCGTCCAGTCGCTGTCGCTGGTCATGATGACCTTCTTCAGCGGCATGACCCTGCCCCTGGTCCTGTTCCCCGGCTGGCTCGGCACGCTGGCGCAGGCGCTGCCGTGGGCGGCGATGGTGCAGGTGCCGGCCGACGTCTACCTCGGCAAGCGCGGCTTCCTCGGGGCCCTGGCCTTCCAGGGGATGTGGGCGGCGGTCGTGCTCGGCGCCGGCGCCCTGGTGACCCGGTCCGCACGCCACAAGGTGGTGATCCAGGGTGGTTGACGACCATCAGCGATCCGCGAGTGGGGCGGCGCAGATGATCGACATGGTGCGAAGTTACGTCCTGCTGGCGCTCACCTGGATACGCGCCGCCGCGCAGTATCCCGTGTCGATGGCCCTGCTCCTGATCGGCTCCTTCGTCGTCACCGCCCTCGACATCGCGGCGATCGCGGTCGTCTTCGTCCACACCGGCACCCTCGGCGGCTTCACCCTGCCCGAGGTGATGTTCCTGTACGGCACCGCGGGCATGTCGTTCGCGCTCGCCGACCTGCTCTTCGGGAACGTGGACAAGCTCAGCCAGCACGTCCGTACCGGCGCCTTCGACGCGATGCTGATCCGCCCGGTGAGCCCTTTCGTGCAGATGGCGGTCGACCGGTTCACCTTCCAGCGGTTCGGCCGCACGGCACAGGCGGCGACCGTGCTCGGCATCGCCCTGACCCGCCTGCACGTGCCGTGGGAGCGGGCATGGATGATCCCGCTCATGGTGATCTGCGGAGTGGTGCTGTTCACCTCCCTGTGGACGCTGGGCGGGGCCCTGCAGTTCCTGCTGACCGACGCGCCCGAGGTGGCCAACGCGTTCACCTACGGGGGCGGCCAGCTCACGCAGTACCCGCTGAGCGTCTACGGGAGCGACCTGGTACGGGCGGTGACGTTCATCGTCCCGCTGGCCTTCGTCAACTGGCAGCCGGGACTGTTCGTCCTCGACCGGCCCGACCCGCTCGGGCTGCCTTACTGGCTGCGCTTCCTCGCCCCGGTCGCCGCGCTCACGCTGGCCTGCCTGGCGGCGTTCGCGTGGCGCGCCGGGCTACGCCGCTACCGTTCGACGGGGAGTTGACCACATGATCGAGCTCGAAGGCGTCGGCCGTTCCTTCACCGTGCGGCGCAAGGCCGGGAGGCTGCGCCGCGACACCCACGTCGTCCACGCCGTGCGCGACCTGTCCTTCGAGGTGACCGCCGGGGAGTTCGTCGGCTACCTGGGGCCGAACGGCGCGGGCAAGTCCACGACGATCAAGATGCTGACCGGGATCCTGTCGCCCACGACCGGCCGCATCCGGGTGGCGGGCCTCGACCCCTCCCGGCGCCGTACGGCGCTCGCGCGGCGCATCGGCGTGGTCTTCGGGCAGCGGACGATGTTGTGGTGGGATCTGCCGCTCAAGGACAGCTTCACCTTGATCCGGCACCTTTACAAAGTAGATCCGGTGCGGCACCGGAACCGGCTCGCCGAGCTGTGCGACGTGCTCGACCTCGGCGGGTTCCTGGACAAGCCGGTCCGCCAGCTCAGCCTCGGGCAGCGCATGAGGGGCGATATCGCGGCGGCCCTGTTGCACGACCCCGCGGTGCTGGTCCTCGACGAGCCGACCATCGGCCTGGACGTGGTGAGCAAGGCGGCGGTGCGCGGCTTCCTGCGGCGGCTCAACGCCGAGCGGGGCACCACTGTGCTGCTCACGACGCACGACCTCGGGGACATCGAGCGGCTCTGCCGCCGGGTCATGCTGATCGACCATGGCAGCCTGGCCTTCGACGGGACCGTCGAGGAGCTACGGGCCACCGCCCCGGACGAGACCTCCATCGAGGACGTCGTCACCCGGCTCTACACCCGGGCGGTCCAGTCCTGAGTGCCGGTCAGTAGTAGCCGCCGCCCGCGGGCTGGGCGGGGGGCTCCTCCTCGTAGACCTCCTCCAGCTCCCGTTGACGGCCGGCCCAGCGGGAGGGCATGAGCACGGGGATGAACAGCGCGATGCCCAGCATCGCGAAGATCCCCATGCCCAGCAGTTCCTGCATGCCCTTGCCCGACTGGACGATCATCGGGTTCATCGAGGGGTCGACCGGCGCCAGGCCCAGAGCCCTGTTCACGTCGAGCGCGTAGATCACCGTCCACGCCAGCAGCGCCATGGAGGGGACGAACGTCGCCAGGGGCGAGACCCTCCCCGCCATGACCAGGCCGAGGATCAGGCCCGCCACCAGCATTGCGGCCAGGCCGATGAGCGCCTTGGTGTCCCTGACCGGATCGACCGCGCTCGCGGCGCCCGCGGCGACGCTGGTCATCCCACGGTACGCGTCCTGGGACGCCCAGCCGGTGCCGGCCAGAAGGATCGCCGTCACCACTACACCGAGCAGCAACCCGAGAAAGTGCCGCATATGGTCACCACCTCGCCCTTTACGGAACAGGAACGCGGGCAACAGTAGCGACAAAAAAGGCGAAGCGGCAGACGTCGCAACGAGACGGTCGGATTGCGGCCCGACCTTTCGTGACGGGCACGCCCCCGGCATGACACCATGTGGGGCGTCATGCGCGCCAACCTCCCCCTGCGCCTACTTCGGTCGGCGGCCTTCACGGTCGTCTGTGTGACGCTCGCCGTGCTCGGCCACCGTGCCGCGGGCGGGCCGGGCCCGGGGTCGTGGGCGATGGCGGCCGGCGGCGCCACGGTGACCGTCCTGGTGGCGCTGCTCGCCGGGTGCGAGCGCTCGCCCCAGACGATCATCGGGTTCCTCATCGGCACGCAGGTGTTCCTGCACCAGCTTTTCGGCGTCTCCGGGAGTGCCGGCTCTCCCCTGAGCATCCACCTCTCCCACGGGCAGGGGCTGGGCGCCGACCTCGGCATGGTGGTCGCCCATCTCACGGCCACGCTGATCACCGGCTGGTGGCTGGCCCGGGGCGAGTCCGCCCTGTGGTCGGTGCTGCGCACGCTCGGCACGCTCGTGGTGCGCAGGCTGCGTCACCTGCTCGCCCTGCACGGCGAGTGCGGGACCGGTCCCGCACGGCCCGGCCTCCGTCCTTCCCCCCACCCGATTCCCGCCCTCTCCCGGCGGGAGCTCCGCCACACCGTCAGCAGGCGCGGTCCTCCACTTCCCGCCGCCTCCCTCTGACACCCTCGCGAGCCGCCGCGATCCGCCGGCCTGCCCCTCCGGCACGCCCGGATCAGCCTCGGCGTGGCTCGCGATCTCCGGCTTTCTCACCGATGAAGTGGAGTTCCTCGATGTCGTTACGCTCTGCCGGCCGTCGTGTGGCCGTCGTCACCGCCGGCGCCCTCGCCGTCACCGCCGCACTCGCCCTTCCCGCCCTCGCCCACGTCACCATCAACCCCGGAACGGCGGAGAAGGGCGGGTTCACCAAGGTCGCCTTCCGTGTGCCCAACGAGCGGGACAAGGCCTCGACCACCAAGCTGGTGATCGACCTTCCGGCGGACCACCCGCTGCCGTTCGTCTCGGTGCGCCCGGTTCCCGGCTGGAAGGTGAAGATCACCGAGAGCAAGCTGCCCAAGCCCGTCACCTCCAAGTACGGCGAGATCACCGAGGCCGTCACGAAGATCACCTGGAGCGGGGGCACGATCGAACCGGGCCAGTTCCAGGAGTTCGAGGTCTCGATGGGCTTCATGCCCGAGGACACCGACCAGTTGCTCTTCCCCGCGACCCAGACCTACTCCAACGGCGAGGTCGTGAAGTGGGACGACGAGCCCAAGGCCGACGGCTCGGAGGCCGAGCACCCCGTCCCGGCGCTCAAGCTGGTCGCCGCGGCGGGCAAGGACTCCCACGGGGCGGGCGCCGCGTCCGCGAGCCCAGGCGTCTCCGCGACGCCGGCGCAGGCGGTCAAGGCGCGCGCCGACGAGCATGACGACGGGGGCGCGGGCCCGGCCTCCGACGGGACGGCGCGGCTGCTTGCGGGCGTCGGCATCGCCGTCGGCGTGGCCGGCGTCGCGACCGGTGTCGCCGGCCTGCGCCGCGGCCGCCGGACCCCGCAGG
>NZ_BAAAZR010000004.1:127261-497477 GCF_039537005.1 Sphaerisporangium flaviroseum
CACTGACCCGCGGGCCGTTCCGCCGCCGGCCCGCGGGCCGTTCCGCCGCCGGCCCGCGGGCCTGTCCCCGCCACTGACCCGCGGGCCGTTCCGCCGCCGGCCCGCGGGCCTTCCCGCCGCTGGCCGGTGGGCGGGACGGCGCGTGACCTGGTGACCGGGTCCTGGTGCGCGAGCGCCCGGACCCGGCTCAGCTGGTGATGTCGCGGCCGGAGAAGCGGCCCCAGGCGATCGAGCCGAAGACCACCGCGTAGGCGGCGAACACCAGCAGCCCCTGGGTCATCACGTCGCTCGCGACCGGGTCGCGCAACGCGCCGTCGAAGGCACCCCACCACGAGGTCAGCAGGTAGGGCTGCACCGCCTCGAGCTGCGGGATCAGGCTGAAGACGTGCGAGAAGACCACGGTCACGACGGTCGCCGCGACCGCGCCGATCGGCACCTCGGTCAGCGTCGAGACGGCCAGGCCGACGGCCCCGAGCGCCGCCATCCCCGCGGCGCTGTACCCGGTGACGATCAGGACGCGCAGCAGCCCGTCGGCGAGCGGCACCGTCGTACCGGAAAGCAGCGTGACCGGGCCCACGGGGAACAGCGCGAAGCCGGTGACCAGCGCGGCGACCGCGACGACCGAGCACGCGGCGAGCGCGAAGACGGCCACGTTGGCGAACTTCACGACCAGCAGGCGGGTGCGCCCGGCCGGGGCGGTGAGCAGGTACCTCAGGGTGCCGCCGTTGGCCTCCCCCGCGATCGAGTCGCCCGCGACGACCGCGACGGCAAGCGGGAGAAGCAGCTCGACCAGCAGCGTCAGCGAGGCGAAGGTCAGCATCAGCCCGTTGCCCGCCACCTGCGTGATGATCGAGGGCGCCTCGGCGTCCGAGTCGACGACCCGGAGCACGATCCCGATCAGCACCGGGACGAAGGCGAGCACGACCAGCATCGCGATGTTGCGCGGCCTGCGGAAGGTGAGTCCGAGCTCCGAGCGCAGCAGCCGTAGCGCCGCCCGCACCGGCCCCCGGCTCCCGGGCGCCATCACCGCCGCGCCAGGCCCGGCAGGCCGCCCGGTGGACCGCTCGGCGGGCTGCTCGGCGGGCTGCTCGGCGGGCCGATCCACCGGGGGCGTGGGGGCGGCCACCGGCGTGGCGGTCCGCGCCGTTCTAACCGTCGACATCGAATCCCTCTCCTGTCAGGCCCACGAACAGCTCTTCCAGACTCGGCCGCGTGACGGCGAAGCCGCGTACGGCGACGCCGTCCCTCACGAGCTCCGCGCAGACACGCTCCGGCTCGAGGCCGCCGAGCTCGGCCGTGACCTCCTGCTCCCCGGTGCGCACGTCGGCGAGGCCGAGGCCTCGCAGCACGTCCGCCGCCTGGCCGGGATGGGGGCTCTCCACGCGGACGCGGGGAGCGTGCCCGCCTCGCAGCTCGGCGATCGGCCCCTGGGCGACCAGCCGCCCGGTGCGCATCACGCCGACGTGGGTGCACATCTGCTCCACCTCGGTCAGCAGGTGGGAGGAGACGAAGACGGTGGTGCCGTCCGCCGCGATGTCCTTGATCAGAGACCGCACCTCCCTGGTGCCCTGCGGGTCCAGCCCGTTGGTCGGCTCGTCCAGCACGAGCAGCTCGCGCGGGCCGAGCAGCGCGGCGGCGATGGCCAGGCGCTGGCGCATGCCGAGGGAGTACGCCCGGTACCTCTTCCCGGCCGCCGCGCCGAGCCCTACCCGGTCCAGCGCGACGCCGACCCTGCCGGTGACCGTGCGGGGGTCGGCGGTCGGGTCCGCGGCGTCGTAGCGGCGCAGGTTCGCCTCGCCGGAGAGGTAGGGGTAGAAGGCCGGCCCCTCGACGAGGGCTCCGACCTTCGGCAGGGCGGCGGCGAGCCCGGCGGGCATGGCCTGGCCGAGCACCTCACAGCCCCCGCTGGTGGGGTTCATCAGGCCGAGCAGCATGCGGATGGTCGTGGTCTTGCCCGAACCGTTGGGGCCGAGGAAGCCGAAGACCGAGCCGCGCGGCACCGCGAGGTGCAGATCGTCGACGGCGACCTGCCCGCCGCGGAAGCGCTTGGTCAGCCCTCGCGACACGATCGAGCAGTCGCCAGGCATGTGCGGGGCCCCTTGAGGGGGCGCCGCCTCGTGCGCCCCCTCCCCCATCGTCGTCGTCATCACTTGTGGCCGGCCGCCTCGGCCAGCGCCTCGGGGGTCACCGCGCCGACCAGCAGCCTGCCGTCGTCGGTGAGCAGCGCGGAGACCAGCTTGCTCTGGACGACCCTGCCGCTCCCCCAGGGCCCGGAGACCTGCTTGGCCGACTTCAGCAGCGAGTTGACCATCTGGGCCGGGTCACCGCCGCGCCCGTTCTCGCGCCCCGCCTCCTGCTTGGCGAGGTCGTCGATCGAGAAAGGCATCTGGACGATGGTCCCCCAGCCACTGCCCGACATGCGGGGCTTGTCCGCTTCCTTGGCCAGTGGGCCGTGGTCGGCCCCCAGCTCATGGGAGTCCTTGCCTGCGGCGCCGATCGTCTTCTCCTCGACCTTGGCGCCGGCCGGCGGGGTGAAGGCGAAGTTCTCCGGAGCGGGCGCGGAGAACGTCACCTGGGTGAAGCCGACCTCGAACGCCGGCTCGGCCGCGCCCTTGGCGAAGACCTGGACGCGCAGCGGGACGTAGGTCTCCCCGTCGAGCGCGAGCTTGACCTCCTTGACCAGGGACGAGGAGTCCTTGGGCGTGAGGACGAGCTGGTAGGCCGCGCGGCCCGCGATGTGCTGGCCGTTCTCGACCGTGACGGCCGTGTTGGTCTCGGCCGCCTTCAGCGCGTGGGCCGCCAGCTCGTTGGGGGTCGTGGCGGTGGGCAGGGCGGAGTGCGCGGTCTCGAGGCCGGTGGCCTTGGCCCCCGCCGGCAGCTTGAAGCGCGTGGCGGTGTTGGAGGTGCTCTCCCACACCCAGGCCTCGCCCTTGCCGGTGGAGATGAAGTCGGTCTCGCTCATCTGGCCGGGCAGCGCGAGCCGTACCCGGCCGTCCCCGCCGTACCAGACCCGGATCGTGTGCGAGCCCGACAGCAGGGACAGCGGCGAGCTGCTCGTGCCCCCGGGGATCGGCAGCGAGGGCAGGCCGAGGGAAGCCGTCTCCACCAGGGTGCCCGACATCGCGGGCGGTTGCCTGTCGTGCGCCGCCTTGGCGACCTCCGCGAGCAACTGCTCGGCGGTGCGGTCGGGGAGGGAGGGATCGCCCTGGACGGCGGCGATGACCGGCCCCGCGCCGACCGCGGCTCCCACCACGGCGATGGCTGCGACCGGGACTCCCCACCTCACGGCGCGTGCTCTTCTCGACTGGGGCGACATGTCACTCCTTAACGGTATGTCTTCCTGATCCGACATCCGCAGACTGCCGTGCGGAGCCTGTGCCGAAGCTGAGACAGACTGAGAGGGCTCTCAGCTGCGACCCGCCCCGGCGGCTTCCGCAGGTGGGAAGGTCTGGGGCCGCCGCCGGCTCTCAGCCGGGTCTCAGGGGGGACAGGCCAAGATGGCGGGACAGGTGTCACTTCTCGGGAGGTCCGGATGCGCGTGCTCGTCGTCGAGGACGAGAGGCGGATGGCCGCCGCGCTGCGGCGCGGGCTGCAGGCCGAGGGCTTCGCGGTCGACCTGGCCCACGACGGCGAGGACGGCCTGCACCTGGCCAGGGAGGGCGACTACGACGTGGTCGTGCTCGACATCATGCTGCCCGGGCTTTCCGGCTACAACGTGTGCAAGCGGCTGCGGGCCGAGGAGAACTGGGTGCCGATCCTGATGCTCTCGGCCAAGGACGGGGAGTACGACCTGGCGGACGGCCTCGACCTGGGCGCCGACGACTACCTCACCAAGCCGTTCTCCTACGTCGTGCTGGTGGCCCGTCTGCGGGCACTCATGCGGCGTGGCGCGCGCCGCCGCCCTGCGGTGCTGCGGTCGGGGGACCTCACCCTGGACCCGGCGGGCCGCACGGTCACGCGCGGCGACACCGCGATCGAGCTGACGCCGCGGGAGTTCGGCCTGCTGGAGTTCCTGCTGCGCCGTCCCGGCGAGGTGGTGTCGAAGTCCGAGATCCTGGAGCACGTCTGGGACACCTACGACACCGACCCCAACGTGGTCGAGGTCTACGTCGGCTACCTGCGCAGGAAGATCGACGTCCCGTTCGGGCGTAACGCCCTGCAGACCGTGCGCGGAGCGGGCTACCGGCTGGTGGGCGATGGAGGCTGACCGGTCGCCGCTGAACTGGTGGCGGCGCAAGAGCCTCCGCTTCCGGCTGACCGCCACCGCCTCGGCGGTCCTGGCGCTGGCGCTGGCCGTGGCGGCCTGGCTGCTGGTCGGCGTGCTCGGCCAGGCGCTGATCGCCTCCACGGACAAGGTCGCCTACCAGCGGGCCAGGGAAGTGGTCGCGCTCGCGGACGACGGCCGGCTGTCCGACCCCGTCCCCGTCTCTGACGGCACGATCGTCCAGGTGCTCGACTCCCGGGGCCGCATCAGCCACGTCACCCTCGGCGCCGACCGCCTGGTCCCGCTGGTGGGCGCCCGCGCGCGGGAGTCCGTGCTGCCCGACGGCCAGGGCCGGTTCGTGGACGGCGGCCCGTACGGCATTCCGGGGCCGCTGCGCGTGGTCGTCCTGCGCGCCGACCGCGGCAGGACGGTGATCGTCGCGCGGTCGTTCAAGGACGTCGGGGACAGCCTGACCACCACCGTCCACATGCTGGTCATCGGCACCCCGGTGCTGCTCCTGCTGCTCGGCGCCGCCAGCTGGCTGATCATCGGGCGTACGCTCCGGCCGATCACGGCGCTGCGCCGGGGCGCGGCGGAGATCAGCGGGACCGCCCGCGCGCGCAGGCTCCCGGTCCCCGAGGCGCGTGACGAGGTGCACGAGCTGGCCACCACGCTCAACGACATGCTGGCCCGGCTGGAGGCCGCCGAGGCCTCGCAGCGCGCGCTGATCTCGGACGCGGCCCACGAGCTGCGCAGCCCTCTCGCCAGCATCCGCCTGCAACTGGAGGTCGCGCTCGGCCACCCGGATGGGCAGGAGTGGCCCGAGACGGCGGAGGGCGTCCTTGAGGACACGCTGCGCCTCAGCCGGCTCGCCGAGGGGATGCTCACCCTGGCGCGCCTCGACGAGCGGCGGAGCCCGGCCCGCCGGCAGCCCGTCGACCTCGGCGAGCTGATCGGCGCCACGGCGGAGCGGTACGGCGACGTCCTCGTGAAGGTCACGGTGGCGCGGCCGGCGGTGGTCGACGGCGACGCCATGGACCTCGGGCGGGTCCTGGTCAACCTGCTGGACAACGCCGTGCGCCACGCGGGCTCGCAGGTGGGCGTGGAGCTGAGCACGGAGGGGGCCGAAGCGGTGATCACGGTCACGGACGACGGGCCGGGGATCCCCGAGGCCGACAGGGAGCGCGTGTTCAACAGGTTCACCCGGCTCGACAGCTCCCGCAGCCGCGACGACGGCGGGGCCGGGCTCGGCCTGGCCATCGTCCGCGAGACCGTCCGCGCCCACGGCGGCTCGGTCCACCTGGAGGACGCCTCCCCCGGCCTGCGCGCCGTCGTACGGCTGCCGCTCTCCGCCACGTGATCGCGTGGTAATGTCCCTCGCCGACCGAGTTGGGCTGGTGTGTGCGCGGTGACGCCCGCACCGCCGGTGCCACCGTGCACAAGGGAGGACCCGTGCTGCCCGAGAACGGCCGTCCCGCCGACGAGCTCCTCGCCGAGATCGCCCGGCTCAAGCGCGACGACCTGCAGGTTCGCGGTGGCAAGGTCACCGCGTACGTCTACGACACCGGCCGTCCCGAGGTGCACGAGGCGGCCGCGCGGGCCTACTTCGAGATGCTCGAAGTGAACACCCTGGACCCCACGGCGTTCCCGAGCATCGTCGCGATGGAGAAGCAGGTCGTCGGGGCGGTGGCCGACCTCCTCGGCGGCGGCCCGCACACCCCGGGCATCTTCACCAGCGGCGGCACCGAGTCGATCATGCTGGCCGTGAAGGCCGCCAGGGACACCCGCCCCGTCGCCGGGACGCCGCGGATCGTGGTGCCGGTGACCGCGCATCCGGCGTTCCACAAGGCTGCGCACTACCTCGGTGTCGAGGTGGTGCCCGTGCCGGTGGACGCCGTGACCTTCCGTGCCGACCCGGCCGCCGTGGCCGCGGCGATCACGCCCGAGACCGTGCTGGTCGTGGTCTCGGCCCCTTCCTACCCGCAGGGCGTCATCGACCCGGTCACCGACATCGCGGCGCTCGCCGCCTCCCGCGGTGTGCTGTGCCACGTGGACGCCTGCGTCGGCGGCTGGCTGCTGCCGTGGCTGGCGGAGGCGGGGGCGGCGGTCCCGCCCTTCGACCTGTCGGTGGCCGGCGTGACGTCCATCTCCTGCGACCTGCACAAGTTCGGCTACGCGCCCAAGGGCGCCTCGGTGGTGCTGTTCGCCGACCCCGCGCTGCGCCGCGCCGCGTACTTCGCCTCGGCCGCCTGGCCGGGGTACACGGTGATCAACGCCACCGTGCAGAGCTCGAAGTCGGCGGGCCCGCTCGGCGGCGCGTGGGCGACCCTGAACGCGCTGGGCCGCAGCGGCTACCTGGAGCTCGCCAAGAGCACCCTGGAGGCCACCCGCAGGCTCGTCGAGGGCATCGGGGAGATCCCGGGCCTGCGCGTCCTGGGCGAGCCGGAGTCGTCGCTCGTGGCGTTCGCCGGTGAGGACGGCGTGGACGTGTTCGTGCTGTCGGACGAGGCGCGCAGGCTCGGCTGGTTCCTGCAGCCCCAGCTGTCCTACGCGGGCATCCCGGCGAACCTGCACGTCACGGTCACCGGGGTCACCCTGGCCGGTGTGGAGGCGATGCTGGAGGTGATCGCCGCGTCGGCGGCGGCCGCCAGGCAGAGGGGCCCGGCGCGGATCCCCGAGGGGCTGACCGAGATCCTGGCCACGCTCGACCTGGACGCGCTGGACGACGCGACGTTCACCGAGCTGGCCGCGTCCGTCGGGGTGGAGCTCGGCGGCGAGGGGCAGCCGGAGATGGCGACGGTCAACACGGTCCTCGACGCCCTGCCCGCCGAGACCCGCGAGGCGATCCTCATCAGGTTCCTGTCGGTCATCTACAGCTGAGCGCGGGCCACCGCGACTTCCTTGTGCCCGGGAGGCGTCCCGTCCGGCTCAGCCGCGCCTGAGGCGCTCGACGGCGGCGAGCGCGGTCCTGGCGGAGGCGGCGTCGTGGACGCGGAAGACCCTGGCTCCCTGCCACGCCGATACGGCGAGCGTGGCCAGGCTTCCCGCGTGGCGCTCGGCGACGGGAAGCCCGCCCAGCACCTCGCCCACGAAGTCCTTGTTGGAGACGGCGACGAGCACCGGCCACCCCGTGGCGACCATCTCCGAGAGCCTGCGGCCGACCTCCAGGGAGTGCCAGGTGTTCTTGCCGAAGTCGTGGGCCGGGTCGATGAGGATCGCGTCCTCGCGCACGCCGGCCCGTACGGCGCGCTCGGCGAGCCGGAGGGTGTGGGAGATCACGTCGGCCACCACGTCGTCGTAGGCGATGCGGTGCGGCCGGGTCCTCGGGGTGACGCCTCCGGCGTGGGCGCACACCAGTCCGATGCCGTGCTTGGCCGCGACCTCGGCCAGGCCGGGATCGGGGCCGCCCCAGGTGTCGTTCAGCAGGTCGGCCCCGGCCTGGGCGACCGCCTCGCCGACCTCGGCTCGCCAGGTGTCCACGCTGATCACCAGATCGGGATGGGTCTCGCGCATCGCGCGGACCAGGTCGACGACCCTGCGGATCTCCTCGTCGGCGTCCACGATGTCACCCGGGCCCGCCTTCACCCCGCCGATGTCGACGATGTCGGCCCCGGACCGGACCGCCTCGCCGACGGCCGCCAGGGCGGCGTCGAAGCCGAATGTCCTGCCCTGGTCGTAGAAGGAGTCGGGGGTGCGGTTGACCACGGCCATGACGGCGAATTCGCCTGGCCGGAACTCGCGGTCGCGCAGGCGCAAAGTAGGCATCGCGGCAAGCCTACGCCGCTTCGCCGGCAGGGCACGGACGCTTCCGGCCGGTGCGGAGCGCCATGGGAACGCTCCAAAACGGCTCAGACTGCAGATCTGTTCTCTGCCACGGTAAGGAAGTCCTGTGCCATGCCCGGAAGGCGCCTGCGCGCGTGCACCAGCGCGATGATCCGACGCAGCGGCGGGTCGAGGGAGCGGACCACCAGCCCGGCCCTGACCGCCTGCTCCGCCATCCCGCGATACCCCAGCAGGGACGCCGAGGCCGAACGGATCGTCGACAGCCAGCCACCGCGTTCGTCGGTCTCCGCGGCGACGATGGGCCGCACGCCGTAGGTGGCGAACAGCTGGTCGAACTCCCTGCGCCGCGCGCTGCCCGGCAGCGGAAGGACCAGCCTCATGCCGTTCATGCGGATCATCGGGATCGACTCGGGGAGATCGAGCCCGGGCGGCGAGATCAGCACGATCTCCTGCCGTTCCAGGGGATGGCTCACCAGATCGGCCGGAACCGGTAAATCGGTCAGCCCGAGATCGGCGCGCTGCTCCCTGATCGCGTTCACGACACCGTCACGCCCGTCACACCGGACGATGTGCACGCGCACGCCCGGATGCTCGGAGACGTAGGCGGGAAGCAGGCGGCCCGCCAGCCCCGACTCCAGGCTCGGCGGCGAGGCGATGCGCAGTTCGCTTCCCCCCGAATGCGTGTGCGTGGCCAGCGCCTCGATCTCATGCACGGCGTCGAGGGCTTCCTTGGCGAGTTTGACGACGCGGCGGCCTTGGGGCGTCACCACGACGCCCCGGCCCGAACGAGCGAAAAGCGTCATGCCGAGTTCACGTTCCAAGTCGCGGATCGCGCGGGAAAGCGCGGGCTGCGCGATGTAAAGCGATCTGGCCGCGTCGGTCATGGTGCGGTGCTCCGCAGTGGCGACCACATAACGGAGCTGCTGCAGATTCATGGGTTCGAAGCTAGGGCAGAGGGGTGCGGCGATTCCGGAACATCGCAGAGATCACCTTGGATGATTTCAGAATGTAACCAGATACGGCTACATGCGTGACTACTGAGAAATGAGTACAGTTCTGCCCTAAATGCGCCAGAATGTGGATCTTGTGACTGGGGAGAACGCTCGGCCCTGTGAGGCCGGGAAGGGGGCGCATTAATGGCTACCAGTGGACACCATCCACCACCACCCCCGCCGGGGGGACGCCATCCCTATCCACCCCCGCAGGATCCGGGCCGGCACGCCGGTCCCGGACCGCAGGAGGCGCCTCCCGCGCAGCCGTACCCGCCCCGGGGATCGCAGCAGCCGCCCCCGGGATACCCGCCACAGGGATACCCGCCCGCGGCACCGCCCCCGCAGGGGCAGCCGTACCCCGGCCGGCAGCCCTACCCGGGGCAGCAGCCGTATCCGGGGCAGGGCCCCGCGTACCCCCCGGGCCAGGGCCCCGCGCAGCCGTACCCGCCGCAGGGACCCGCGCAGCCGTATCCACCGCAGGGGCCCGGACAGCCCTACGGCCAGCCGTACGGGCCGGGACCTTCCCAGCCGCCGTACCAGGCTCCACCCCCGCCGCCGGGCGGCCAGGCGCCGTACCAGCCTCCCGCGCCCGGATGGAACGGCCCGCCCGGCCCGCCTGCCGGCCCGTACGGGTCGCCGGGCCATCTGGCGCCCAACTGGCACCCGCCGAAGCGCAAGTCGAGCGCCGGGGCCGTCATCGGCGGCCTGCTCGGCGTGATCGCCGCCGTCTTCGTCCTGCTGGTGATCGGGTCCGCGGCGCTGAAGAGCGCCAGGCACCCCGACCCGACCTCGCCCATCGCGATCCCGACGTACACGCCGCCGAGCTACAACCAGTACACGCCGAGCCCGGAGTCCACGGTGTCCTCGCCCGTCGACACGCGGCCCACGCAGCGGCCCGAGACGTCGGCGACGCCCCGGCGCGACACCTCGCAGTCGAACACCAGCACCAACACCCAGACGACCCGCCCGGCGCTGAACACCACCCTGAAAGCGAACACGGTCTACCGGGTCGGCACGCTGCCGCGCGTCTCCTGCCGCGCGCCCGCGACGAACATCTTCAACGACGCCCAGCTGAAGTCGCTGATCCTCAGGACGGGGAAGTGCATGGGCCGGACGTGGGCCCCCGCGCTGCAGCGGGTCGGCATCGGCTTCTCCCCGCCGGGGTACGCCATCACGACGCGCGGCGGCCGGGGCGCGTGCGGCGACTTCCCGCAGCGGGGCAGCATGGTGCCCTACTACTGCCCGAGGAACATGACGATCTACGCCTCGACCAGGGCGATGGCACGTGGCAACGGCAACTCACGCGGATACGGCTCGCTCTCGAGCTGGCACGGCGCGATCATCGGCATGATGGCCCACGAATACGGTCACCACGTCCAGATGCTCTCCGGGCTCGCCAACGCGCGGTGGACCAAGCACCTGGCCTCGCGATCTGAGAGCGGCAGGAACGCGCTGAGCCGCCAGTACGAGCTCCAGGCGAACTGCTTGAGCGGCATGTGGATGCGGTCGGTGGCGGCGAGCTACCCGATCCCGCCGGCCCGCCGCAACAACCTGTACTACTTCTTCTCCAACGTCGGGGACTACCCCGGCTACCCCCGTGACCACGGCAGGCCGGCCAACAGCGGCCGATGGTTCCGGCAGGGATACGAACGCAACAAGGCCTACCAGTGCAACACCTTCCTGGCCCCCGCCTCCACCACCTCCTGAGAGCGGCGCCCGGCCCCTGAGGGGCCGGGCGACCGGCCTGTTGCGACCGGTTCTAGGGGTGGTCTCCGCCTGGCTCCTGAGAGCGATGACCGGCGCCGAGGGGCCGGACGACCGGCCTGACACCCGCCTTGCCGGTCTTGACACCATGTGTCAAGGATCATCTGAGTTAAGACACTTGTTACCGTCCGATTCCCCGATATTGGCTTTGCGTCAGTGATGTCCAAGTATGGGGGTTAGAATCCTGGAAATCCGTGAACGTGCGGGGGGCCGACGATGGGTTTCTCCTGGTTGGCGGCTGGATTCCGAGAGTCATGAGGGAGCGCTTGTGACCACGCCTGTGGGGCGTACCGTGGGGGAGCCGGCCGGCGACGGCCGAGAGAATCCCACCCCGAAGCGGCAGCCCGCCACGCCTCCCCGTTACGCCAAGGCCCCCACCGCCGCATCGGTCATCGGATGGACGGCCCTGTCAGCGCTGATCCCCGGCGCGGCCCACCTCCGCGCAGGCCAGCGGCGCACCGGCTTCATCCTGCTGGGCATCTTCGGCCTCCTTCTTGTTCTGGGCGTCGTCGGCGCCGTCGTCATCAGCACGAACCTGGGCCTTGCCGTCAAGGACAGCACCCTGGTGGCGGTGACCGTCGTGGCGGCCGTCTGCGCACTGGCCTGGTTCGCGCTCGTCATCCTGTCCTACATCGCGCTCGGCCCCGACCGGCTCCCCCAGACGGGCCAGATCGTCTCGGGCATCGTGGTCGGCATCCTGTGCGTGAGCGTCATGGCGCCCTTCGCGCTGACCGCGAGCAGCATGATGACCGTGCGCGAGACCGCCGACGCCATCTTCCCGAGCGACCAGGCCGGCACGACGGCGGCGCCCATCAAGCAGGAGGACCCGTGGAACGGCCGGCGCCGGGTCAACTTCCTGCTCGTCGGCGGTGACGCCGCCGGCAACAGGACCGGCGTGCGGACCGACAGCATGACCGTGGCCAGCGTCGACGTCAGGACCGGCAACGCGGTCATGTTCAGCCTCCCGCGCAACCTGCAGTTCGTGCGCTTCCCCAAGGGGGACCCGCTCGCCGCGAGGTTCCCCAACGGCTTCACCGGCGACTCCGGGCAGGGCCTGCTCAACGAGGTCTGGCAGTACGCCGAGGACCACGTCGGCAAGGGCAAGGGCCCTCAGGAGCTCAAGAACGCCATCGGCCACACCCTCGGCCTCAAGGTCGACTACTACGCGATCGTCGACATGTACGGCTTCGCCGCCCTCATCGACGCGATCGGCGGCCTCAAGATCCGCGTGGAGCGCGACGTCCCGTGGGGCGGCCACTTCGGCACCGCCGGAACCATCAAGGCCGGCTACCAGAAGCTCGACGGCGAGCACGTGCTCTGGTACGGCCGCTCCCGCGTCGGCAGCGACGACTTCACCCGGATGGGGCGGCAGCGCTGCGTCATGGGCGCGCTGCTCAACCAGGCCACGCCCAGCGTGGTGCTCGCCAACTTCGGCAAGATCGCCACCGCCACCCGGCACATGTTCCGCACCGACATCCCGCGCGACCTGCTGGAACACCTGGTGCCGCTGGCCCTGAAGGTCAAGGACGGCAAGACCACCAGCCTGCAGTTCGTGCCCCCGACCGTCTGGCCGGGCGCCGCCGACTGGGTGAAGATCCGCCGCCTGACCGCCGCGGCCATCAAGGACTCCGAGCGCCGGGTCGGCCGCGTCCCCCTGGCCGCGGGCGTCACCGCCAGCCCCGGGGCCACCCCGTCAGGCTCCGGAGGGCTCACCGCGTCCCCCACACCCAGCGGATCCGCGATCGCCTCCACCCCGGCCCGCACTCCGAGGGCCTCCACCCCCCTCCTGACCCCGACGCCCAACCAGCAGAACAAGGCCGCCGCCAAGACGCTCGCCGAGGCCTGCGGCTTCTGACCCACCCCGCCCGGCAACGGCCCGCCCCTCAGCCCTTCTCTTCTAGTGGTCGTCGCAACACCTCAGTTGAGGGGATGCGATGGACTTCGAGATCCGGGGGGACCGGGAACGCGCTCGGGGTCGCAGGGCGCTTTCCCGCGAGCGGGCAGCATACTTGCGGCTCGTGCAGCAGGGCTTGAGCAACAAGGAGGCGTGCCGGATCGTCGGCATCAACCTCCGGACCGGACGAGAAAACCTTGAGTTACGGGCATACATTCAGGACCATCTGCAAGCCCCGTCGCCTGGCCCAGCAGCGCCGGCCCCGCTACAGCACACCCATGGTCATGATCGGCGAGCGCCCTGCCGAGGCCGACGACCGAGCCGTGCCCGGCCACTGGGAAGGGGACTGCGTCATCGGCAAGAACGGCAACTCCGCCATCGGCACGCTCGTCGAGCGCAGTACCCGCTACGTGATGCTCGTCCACCTTCCGTACGGCCGCAGCGCCGAACTGATGCGTGAGGCTCTCACCCAGACCGTTACGACCCTGCCACGCCACCCGCTGCGATCCCTCACCTGGGACCAGGGATCAGAGATGGGCTCCCACGGCGCCTTCACCCTCGCAACCGACATCCCGGTCTACTTCTGCGACCCGGCAAGCCCATGGCAGCGCGGCTCCAACGAGAACACCAACGGCCTGCTACGCCAGTACTTCGCCAAGGGCACTGACCTGTCCGTCCACACCCGCGAGGACCTCGACGCCGTCGCTGCCGAACTCAACGCCAGACCACGAAAGACGCTCGACTGGGATACCCCAGCCGAGCGTCTCACCATGCTGCTCGCCGCCAACAGGTGATCGTTCGGCGCCCGGAAGGTGTGGATGGGCAGATTAGTCTGCGGCGGTGGCGGCAGTGGGCGGCTGGTAGCGGTAGCGGAAGTTCCCGCGCGGAAACTTGGGCTATGTGTCAGCGATCTTGGGCCATTGCTGCACGGGCGTCAGGCGGGTTTCCCCGCGCGGGCAAGCCATGCCGTGACGCCCAGCAGCGTCGCCGTCGCGACGGCGACCGCCGTCAGACTCGCCAGATCGCTGAACCACGACGGCATGACAGCGACAACGAGAAACGGCGTCAAGATGGCAGCCGTGCGGCGGCCCACAAGGGAGCGCAGTGCCATCACGGCCACCGTGCCGAGGGCGGCCAGCATCAGGACAGCCCCGAAGACCTTGGGCAGCAGGAGGCCTACGAGGCACGCGGCCAGCACCCCGCTCGCCCAGGCCAGCAGCCGCCGCGCCCCCATAGGGCCGGGACCAGGCGACGGCGCTAGGGTCAGCATCACCGCGCAGACGCATGACGGGAGGGTGGACAGCAGCATGCTTGCACCGATCATCGGCCTCGCGGAGATGAGAACCACGTCGCCCACCACTCTGGTCTCTACGGGCAGGGACAGCAGCAGGACCTGCTCGACCGCGCTCAGCGCCGCCATGGCCCACGCGCAAGCGATCGCCGCCCAACGCCGCCCCAGCCACGCCAGCAGCACGATCAGACCGTACGGCAAGGCATAGACGAGATGCGGGAGAGCCTGGTCGAAGGCGAACCGTCCGGCGTACCCGGCGGCGCGAAACAGGCCAGCGCCGAACAGCGTGAGCGGGGCGAGGAGGGCGGCCAGGTCGATGGCGGCCCGCCAGTGCCGCCGTGATGCGGGCGGCGCGACCCGGTGGAGCCGGATCGCTAGGCCGCCGCGCACCACGTCAAGCGCGTCCCGCCTGGCCGGGCGATTCTGGCCCGGAGTCGAGGTCGCCAGCAGCACGGCAAGCATCTCCTCCTCGTGCCGCGCCCGGTGGTCCTTCGGATACCAGGCCAGTAACCGGCGGTAGCGCCGTTCCAGCGCGGTCACAACGCCCCGCCGAGGGACGGCCGCGCGGCCGGGCCGCGGCGCAGCCGCGCGGCGGCGGTGTCGGCGTGCCGGCGCAGCCGTTCGGCCTCGGCCGACAGCCGGGCTGTGCCCTCGGCGGTGAGACGGTAGTAGCGCCGGGCCCGGCCGTCCACGACCTCCTCGTGGTCGGTCTCGATCATTTGCTCGCCCTGGAGCCGGTCGAGCGCGGAGTAGAGCGTGCCGGCGCGCAACCGCACGCGTTCACCGGAGATCTCCAGGACATCGGTGATGATGCCGTAGCCGTGCTGCGGCCCGGCCGCCAAAGCCGTGAGGATCAGGAATGTCGGTTCCTGTATCGACCTACTGTTCATGCCGTCTATATATACCGATGATCATAGTATGGTGCAACTAGAGCGTGAAAATCAGGTTGTCGGGCACCCCCTGCCCCAGCCGCGGGTGGGGCAGGGAGCTTAAGGGACAGCGGCGAGCAACAGCCCGACCGACATTCGCGACGCTGACGGCTTCCCGACCACGTCGGGACCGATGCATGACATGGCCCTCATGAGCCTGCTGGAGAGTGGGCTTAAGGGCTGAGCGCAAGCGCCGATCAGCCAGACCACGAAAGACGCTCGGCGGGGGTATCCCAGCCGAGCGTCTCGCTATGCTTCTCGCAGCCAACCATTGATCACAGTGTTGCGACGACCCCTGGAATGCGCCCCCGGGGGGCGGGCCGTTCGCCGTCACAGCGCTCTGGCGGTCCGGGGCAGCAGGACGAAGGCGCCGAGGTAGAGCAGGGCGGCGACGACCAGGAGGCTTTCGTAGCCGGAGATCAGGGAGAGGTACTCGAGGCAGCCGCCGAGGATGGCGCCGAGGAGGTTGGCCCCGAAGGCGACGGTCGCGTCGGCGGTCTCGGCGAAACGCTTGGCGAAGACCACGTTGGCCGCGAAGATCGGCAGGAACGCGACCACCACCGCGCACACCGCCCGCAGCGGCAGGGGAAGGCCGAGCAGCCAGGAGTTCGGCACCAGGGCGGCCAGCACCAGCCCGCCCAGCAGGATGGCGTACATCACCCGCAGCGGCGGCGTGCGGAAGCGCCGGGTCACCTCCACCGCGGCCAGCACGGCGAGGAGCACCCCGGCGAACACGATGGCGTTGACCACCCACGTGGTGCCGAACAGCAGCGCGAACCCGGTGACGTTCTTGGTCTCGAGCAGGAGGAACGACACTCCCAGCAGGAACAGGTCGGCGTAGGGGCGCATCCGGCGGAACGGCCCGGCGACCGCGCGGACCGCGACCACGCTCACCAGCAGGATCAGCCCGAGCGCGATGAGGTAGATGGACGGGATGTCACGCCCGTGGAGATAGAGGAACGGGCGGTCGTCGATCGCGGGGGGCGGCGTGTCGGCCTTGGCGCCCGCCCAGGCCTGGACACAGCGTTGCGCGTCGGCGGTCACCCCCGCGGTGATCACGGCCTGCTGACCGGAACCGACCTCGTCGACGCAGGGCTTGTGCCCGAAGGCGGCCTGCGCCGTGGAGGCGAGCCGGTCGACGAGCCACTGCTCGCGGTAGTAGTTGTACATCGAGAAGGCGCCGCCCGGCTTGAGGTGGTCGCGGGCGGCACGCATGGCCTCCTGGGTGAACAGGTAGCTCTCCAGGCGGAGCGAGCTGGCGCCGGAGACCAGCGTGAGCGAGTCGGGCAGGGCGAACAGGATGAGGTCGTACTTCTTGCCGGTGCCTTCCAGGAAGGCCCGGCCGTCGGTGACGTGGGTGGTGACGCGCGGATCGCTGTAGGGCTGGTCGGGGTGGTAGGTGCCGCCGAGCTCTCTCAGCTTGGGGTCGATCTCGACCGCGTCCACGTGCTTCGCGCCCTTCGACAGGGCGATGGCCACGTCGGTGCCGCTTCCCGCGCCCACGATCAGCACGTCGTCGAGGCCGGTGACCGCCGCCCGCTCGTACGGCAGGGCGTACTGACGCTCCCACTGCAGCCGGTTCACGGCGGGGATCGCCTGCTGGTGCGGGATGCCGTTCACCGAGATGTCCATGATGGGAACGCCGCTGAAGTCGAAGCGCTTGGAGGTCACCTTGTAGTACGGGGACCACAGCGCGCCCGCGGTGAAGGTCTCCATCGCCAGGGCGCCGACGATGACCAGCGAGGGCACGGCGACCAGGGCGACATAGCGCGTGAGGCTGCGGGGCTGGAGCAGCGCGCCGTACGCGCAGGCGGTGATCAGGCCCCAGGCGACCGGCGGCGCGCTCGCGAACGACAGCAGCGAGAACATCGCGATGCCGGTGAGGCTGCCGATCAGGTCGTAGCGGTAGGCCTCCAGCCGGGGAAGCTCGGGGAAGCACCTGCCGACCAGCTCCGCCGGCCCCATCAGCACCAGCGCCGCCGCGGCGAACACCACGGGCAGGATGGCCCAGGCGGGCGGGCCGCTCGTGGACAGGCTGGTGAAGTAGAGGACGCCCTCGGTCTCGCGGTTCACCGTCACCGGGAAGAACAACACGATCAGCACGAGCCCCGCGAGGACGACCGGCGAGTAGTACGGCTGGGCGCTGGTGCGCCCGACCCGGAGGAAGCCCAGGCCGATGCCGAGGAACGAGCCGAGCAGCACGAAGTTCGTGAAGTAGCTGAGGTGCACGATGTTGGAGCCGGTCCAGCGGATCAGCGCGAGCTCCAGGAAGAGCATGAACGCGCTGGCGATCACCAGCCTCGGGCGCACAGGAATCCGATGCTCTGCGGCGCTGGATTCGGGACGAGACGGCGTGTCTACCTCGGCGATCATGGCTCTCAAGGTAGTCAATCCGCCGCCTTCCGCGAAAGGTTTACACGCGACCACATCGCGACAGGGGACACACGGAAATTCCGGGCGGTGGTTCACCCGTTTTGGTGGTCGAATGCCGGGTGACACGGCATTTCTGCTGGTGGACGTGGTCAGGCGGATGCAGGAACGTGGTGACGTTCGTCTTCGCGATCTCAGGTGGTGTCCTCATGCGGGTCCTGATCCAGCTCCGTCCCTCTCCCGACGTCGTCGCCGCCGTGGCGGCCCCCGATCTGACCGCGACGACCGCGGACGTCACCGACGGGCTTCCCGGGGTCGCGCTCGACCACTCGTTCACGCCCGTGGCGCTCCCCCAGGCGCAGCCGGCGACCGCGGGAGGCGACCCGCTGTCGCTGCACCAGCCGCTGGTGTTCTCCATGGCGCCCGATGAGGCGTCGGTCCTGGTCAGGGGGGAGATCTCCGACGACGACAGCGCGACGCGCATGACGTTGCTGCCGGGCCGGCACCGCGACGTGGTGGGCGTCTACGCCGACCCCGTCATCGAGACCAGCCTCACCTGCGGCGGCACCCCGCCCGTGGGCACCTGGCAGGACGTCGCCCGTCTCCTCGGCACGCCCGAGCTCCACTCCGAGGGGTACGACGGCACCGGCGTGGCGCTGGCGGTCTGCGACACCGGCATCAACGCCGCCCACGTCACCCGCCACCTGGGCAGGGACATCACCATCGACCACGGCCGCAGCTGGAATCCCGGCGGCGTCTCCGGCTCGGCGGGAGGCTTCGAGGTCGACCACGGCACGATGTGCGCATTCGACACCATGATCGCCGCGCCGCGGGCGTCCCTCATCGACATCCCGGTGCTGCTGTCACGACGGCAGGGAGGCACGGCCATAGACGGCCTGTTGTCCGACGCGGTCGCGGCGTTCGCCCACCTGCGCACGGTCCTGGAGGCGCAGCCCGTCGCCACCCGGGCGCTGGTCGTCAGCAACAGCTGGGGGTCGTTCTCCCCGCTGTGGGACCTGGCTCCCGGGCAGCCCGGCAACTACTCCGACAACGCCGCCCATCCGTTCAACATCATCGTGGGCAGTCTCGAACAGGCCGGTGCCGACATCCTGTTCGCGGCCGGCAACTGCGGGGTCGAGTGCAGGGACCGGCGGTGCGCCTACCCCGGCCGGCCGATCGTCGGCGCCAACTCCCACCCGCAGGTCCTGTCCGTCGGCGGGGTCGACACCAACGGCGAGAGGGTCGGTTACTCCTCCCAGGGGCCGGGACGGCTGAGCGACCGCAAGCCCGACATCTGCTCTTACACGCACTTCTCCGGTTCGAAGGCCTTCGGCGATGACAAGCCCGACTCGGGCACCTCGGCGGCCTGCCCGGTGGCCGCCGGGCTCGTCGCCGCGATCCGCACCCGCTGGCCCGCCTCCCAGCTCCCTCCGAGCCAGCTCCGCACCCTGCTCCACCGCACCGCCGACGATCGCAGCGACGTGGGTTTCGACTACGACTACGGGTACGGCATCGCCGACACGGCGGCGGTCCTGAGGACGCTGAAGCGGCGGGCCGCCAGAACGGGGCTGTGAGCAGGCTGCCGTGTACGGGCGCAGGCGGGACGCGTAGCGTGGGGGACATGGTCCTGGTCACGGTACGACTTCCGCAGAGGGCGACCCTCGAGCAGGCCATGCGGCGGCTCGGCCTGACCGAGGACGAGGTGGACACCGCCTACGGGCTCGTCGCGCTCGATCCCGTCGAGGGCCTGTACGTCCTGCGTGTCAGCGAGGAGGCGGGCGCCCGCGTCCCCCCGTCCGCGGGCCCCTTCGCCGATCCCCCCATCGAGCCCTACGGCCCACCCCACTGACACGACCCCACGACCACTCCCCCACGCCGCCCCGCAGACACGAGCCCCGAATCGCGAACCGGCACCTGAACGAACGACCGGCCAGAATGGGCACCGACTCACCCACCCCGACCTCCCACCGCGCACGGCACCCGGCTCACCCGTGCCGCCGCCACATCCGTGCCGCCCCCCGCCGTGCGCGACATAACCAAAGGCCGCCGGGGAGGTTACAGTCCCATCGTGCCGACCAACAGAAAGCCCCGGGTCACCATCGACCATGTGGCGCGGGCGACCGGGGTGTCCCGGCAGACCGTGTCTCGGGCGATCAACAACAAGACCGAGATCGATCCGGAGACCCGGCAGCGGATTCTCGACGCGGCCAGGGCGATGGGATATCGCCCGAGCCGCTTTGCCCGGGGCCTGGTTCGTCAGGATGTGATCACCATCGGTCTCGTGATCGCCGACGTGCTCAACCCGTTCTTCCCAGAGGTGACGGCAGGGGTGCTGCAAGCCGCCGAGCGGCGCGGGTGGCAGGTCGTGGTCTACAACACCGGCTCTGAGTACCGCAAGGAGCTGGAGGTGATCGACATGCTCTTCGACCAGGTGGACGTGGGTGTGGCCTTCCTGTTCCACAATGACGCGATCGCCAAGGCGGCGGGGGCGAACCTGCCGTTCATCCTGCTCGACACGGGCGGCAGGGCGCCGGCGTTGCCGGGCGTGCGGATCGACTTCGAGAGCGGGACGAGGCAGGGCCTCGAGTATCTGATCTCCCGCGGGCATCGCCGGATCGCGATGCTGGACGATGAGATGTACCTCTCGTCAGAGGCGCCGAACACGCGGCGGGAGCTGTATCTCAAGGTCATGGACGAGCGTGGGATAACGGTCGACGCCGGCTGGATCCAGCCCGCGCACAACTCGGTCGAGGGTGGAGCGGCGGCGATGGAGCGGCTGCTGGCGGCCCATCGAGACGTCACGGCGGTGTTCGCCTACAACGACATGATCGCCATAGGCGCCCAGCTCAGGGCGCGCAAGCTCGGCCTGCGCGTGCCGGAGGACTGCGCTTTCCTCGGTTTCGACGGACTGAGCGTCGGCGAACTGGTGGAACCCCCGCTGACCACGCTCCACATCGACAAGCGACGCCTGGGCGAGGTCGCCGTGGAGCAGGCCGCGCTGCTGCTCGGCGGGACCGACGAGGGCGAGATCCCCGAGGCCGTCATCGAACCGCAACTCATCGTGCGGGCCTCGACCTGACTGCTCACTCTTGACATTCTCGTCTGGTTGGAAGAACGTCTCCGTTACCGCTCACGTGAGCGATCACGATTGGAGACGGAATGGCCGGCTCGGGTGGGGCGATCGGTGGGCAAGAAGCCCTGGCGGCCCGTTCTCGCCAGGAATGGCTGCGGAACAGCAGCCTTGGCCTCTTCCTTCACTGGGGCATGGGCACCTGGCCTCCGTACACAGATGTCCGCGCGTGGGAGGACCGCGTCACCAACGACGGATGGACCCCCGGTTACTGGCTCGACAAGGCCGAGGAACTCCACGCCGGCTACCTGGTGTTCGCGTCCTTCCACAGCCGTCTCGGCTATGTCCGCACCTGGCCGTCGCAGATCCCCGGCAGCCCCGCCACCCGGCGCGACTTCCTCGGCGAGCTGGTCTCGGCGGCCAGGTCCAGAGGTCAGAAGATCCTGCTCTACATGACCGACGATCCCCGGTGGCACGACGAGAACGGTGTCGAGTTCCTCGACTCGGCGGGCTACTCCGCGCACAAGGGCAGGCCCGTGGACCTGACCACGCGCGACGGTTTCGGGGAGTTCGCCTCCGACAACTTCGTCGAGGTCATGCGTCGCTATCCGGATCTGGCGGGATTCTGGATCGACAAGGAGAACGGCCACTGGAGGCGGAGCGGCCTGTACGCCCGGATCCGGGCGGAACGGCCCGAATGGATCCTGTCCAGTAACGACCAGGACAGCTTTCCCGCCGACGCGACCATGGACGTCGTCAGCGCGGGCGTCACCGCCGCTGCCCCCGTTCCGCGGTTGACGGAGTCCTGCTTCACCGTCGCCGGGAGCTGGTGGCACGCCGGCGGGGATCCAGCGGTGGACCACGGGCGGGTCATCGCGCGCATCGTCGCCAACGCGGGCTCGTCCACCAAGTCGCTGCTCGCGTTCGGGGCGCGGCACGGAGGGCGGTTTCCGCAGAACCAGGAGGCATTCACCCGATTCGCCGCGACCTACCTGGACGGGATCTGGGAATCGATCGGCGGAACCGAGGGCGGCGGCTCTCCTCACGGCCGCGCTCCCCATGACGGAGCACGGCCGGACCTCGACGGCGAGGGCGCCGCCGCCGTCACCACGGTGCGCCGGGACGATCCTTGCCGGTACTACCTCCACCTGTTGACCAGACCGTCGGGGGACACGGTCCGCGTCAGGGACGACGGCCGCCGGGTCCTGGAGGTGCGCGACGTGCGGACCAGGGAACACCTGGCGTTCACGCAGTCCGGCGGCCATCTGACGATCAGCGGGATCACCACATGGGATCCGTACGACACGGTGTTCGCGCTGAGAACGGCCCGCGCCCTGCCGCATGCGGTGGCGCCGGGAAACACCCCCCACAATTCATCGGAAGGCACCTCGTCATGAAGCACAAGGCTTTACTGACGGCTCTGACCGCCACCGTCGTGCTCAGCGCGTGCAGCGTCGGCCAGGGTGACATCCAGCAGAGCGGCGACGCGACGGCCAAGAAGGAGATCACCTTCCTGGTCTTCGAGACGCCCAACCTCACGCCACAGGTCTGGGACGCGGCGATCAAGCGGGTCACCGACAAGTACCCCGGCATCTCGGTGAAGAAGCTCGTCTCCCCCAGCGAGGACCGGGTCTCCTACGCCAAGCAGCTCCTGGCCTCCGGCCAGTTCCCCGATGTCATGATCGCCGTCTCCCCCGCGGGATTCGCCGAGAGCGGCGCCATGGCGCCCTTCACCCCGGATGAGCTCAAGGACTTCGCCTTCCCGAACAACGGCGCCGTCAAGGGCAAGGTCTATCAGCTTCCCACCAACACCCAGACGATCCCGGTCGTCTACTACAACAAGGAACTGTTCGCCAAGGCCGGGATCGACGCTCCCCCCAAGACGTACGCCGAACTGCTCGACGCCTCGGCGAAACTCAAGGCCAAGGGCATCACCCCGTTCGTGGTCGGCGGCGGCAAGGATCCCTTCGCCTCCACGCTCGCCTGGACGGCGACCCTCGCCACCGACCTGTACGCCAGGACGCCCGACTGGATGGCCAAGCGGCGCGCCGGAACGGTGACGTTCCAGGACCCGGACTTCGTCAAGGCCACGAACAAGTTCGCGGACCTGGCGAAGAACGGCTACATCGACAAGAAGGACATCTCACGGGACTACGCGGCCACCGAGCAGGCCTTCCTCGACGGGAAGGGCGCGATGTACCCGATGGGCAACTGGTTCGCCGCCGCCGGCGACGACGCCAAGCGCAAACCCAAGTGGGAGATCGGCGCCTTCAACTGGCCGAGCGACGACGGCGCCCCGGTCGTCCCCGCGTTCACCGGCGGCGGCATCTCCGTGAGCGCGACGGCCAAGAACCTGCCCGAGGCCAAGAAGTTCGCCCTGGCGTACACGCTGGACAAGGCCAACCTCGACAACTCCGTCCACAATGACGGCCTGTATCCCGCGATCAAGGGATATACGCCTCCCTCGGACACGGGGGCGGTGTTCAAGCTCGGATACGACCTCTACCAGCAGGGCGTGCGGAACGACAGCGTGGTCCAGGCCTTCGGCTGGGAGGCCGGGGACGACGGCATGCCGCCCGGGCTGGTCGACAAGTGGCGGGCCGCGGCGCAGGACCTCATCACCGGTGGCAGGACCGTCGAACAGGTGACCGCCTCCCTCGACGACGAGTGGGCCAAGGCGTCCTGACCCATGGCCGTGAACGTCAAGTCCACCCCCGTGCGCACCTCCGCGACCCACCGGTCGCGAAGGTCGCGCAGCCGGTCCGCCGAACGGATCCGTTCGTTCACCCTGTTCGGCGCACCGGGCCTGCTGGTCTACGCCTGCTTCGTCCTCGCCCCGATCGCGATCAGCTTCGGGTACAGCCTCACCGACCACAATCCGTTCAATCCACCGACGGAGTTCGTGGGCCTGCGCAACTACCGGATGCTCTTCACCGATGAGGAGTTCCTCACCTCGTTGCGGGTCACCACGATCCTCACGGTCATCGTGGTGGTCGTGCCCAACGTGGCCGGTCTCGGCATCGCCGTACTGCTGGACCGCAGAGGCTGGTTCTACAACGCGATGCGGACCGTGTTCTTCACCCCGATGGTGCTCAGCTCGGTGGTGGTGAGCATCGTGTGGACCCGCATGCTGGACGATGAGGGCCTCGTCAACCAGGCGTTGCGCGCCATCGGGGTGGACCGGCCGCCGGGGTGGCTGTCCGATCCCGGGCTCGCGTTGTACTCGATCGCGAGCATCCTGTCGTGGCAGATGCTCGGCTTCTGCGTCGTGGTGTACCTCGCGGGACTGCAGGGAGTGCCCCGCGAGCTCACCGAGGCGGCGGAGATCGACGGCGCCGGTCCAATACGGCGGTTCCGGTCGGTCACGTGGCCACTGCTCGCCCCGGCGCTGACCATCAACACGGTGGTCCTGCTGATCTCCGCATTCAAGATCTTCGACCACATCCAGGTGATCACGCACGGTGGTCCGGGCACGGGGACGACCGCGACCATCGCCTACAACGTCCTGCAGACCGGCCTGGTGGCCAACCGGCAGGGGTACGCGTCGGCGATGGCGATCGTGATGCTCCTGATCATCGCGGTCGCCGCCGCGGTGACGCTCCGCGTGCTCAACCGGCGGGAGGTGAACCTGTGAAGGAGGTACGCGTACCGTGGCTGCGGCCGGTCGCCGCCTTGATGATCAGTGCGTTCTTCCTGGTGCCGCTCTACATGATCCTCGTCAACGTGTTCAAGCAGGGCGAGAAGATCACCCAGGAGCCGGCCGCACTGCCGGTCCCGCCGACGCTCGACAACCTCACCGGCCTGCTCACCCGTTCCGACAACCTGTTCTGGGCCAGCCTGGCCAACAGCGTCGTCGTCACCACGCTGTCCGTCATCGTGCTCACGGTCCTGTCGGCGATGCTCGGGCACTATCTCGCCCGGTCCCGGAGCAGGTGGGCACGGGTCGCGATGCTGCTGCTGCTCTCCGGCCTGATGATCCCGCCACAGGTGATCCTCATGCCGATCACCCAGGTGCTCCGGGCATTCGGCCTGATGACCACGCTCCAGGGGCTCGTGCTGTTCAACGTGGGGTACTACATCCCGTTCGGCGTCTTCGTGTTCACCGGTTTCCTCCGGGGCATCCCGATCGAGTTGGAGGAGGCCGCGGCGATCGACGGCGCGAGCCGGTCACGCGTCTTCTGGCGGGTCGTGTTCCCGCTGCTCCGTCCGGCGACCGCGAGCGTCCTGATCTTCCTGGGCGTGTGGATCTGGAACGACTTCATCGATCCGCTGGTCATCCTCGGGCCCTCTCAGGGGACCACGATCACCACGGGCATCTACCGGTCGATCGGCCAGTACCAGGCGGACTTCGGCACGGTCTTCGCCCTCATGTTCATGGCCACGCTGCCGGTGCTCATCTTCTACCTGTTCCTGCAGAAGCAGTTCGTCAAGGGCCTCACAGGAGGGGCGACCAAAGGATGACCCGACGTCAGACCTTTCACCCGATCGCCGAAATACCGGTCGACCCGGTGCGTGGGCTGGTGCACGCGCACGGCTGGCAGGGCTGGACGCCGACCGCCACGCTTCCCGTCGGGGAGTACGGCTTCCGCCCGGTGGAACCCGTCATGCAGACGATGCGCTACCGGCCGGAACGTCCCGGGCCCGCCGACGGCTTCCAGGGCGAGGGGCTGCTCGCGGTCTCGCCGGGACCGGACAGCCCGACACGGGTGTTCGCCGCCGGAGACGGCCGCGCCGAGGTCCCCTCCATCCGTGCCCACCTGGTGGGAGAGCGGCTCCTGATCACGGCCCACCTGCCAGATGACATCGTGGACAGGACCTTGCCCGGCCCGATCGACGGTGCGCTGGCCGCCTTCGCCGACGACTTCGCCGTCCAGGCCGGGGTCGGTGCGCTGCGCAGGCCTCCCACGGTGTGGTGCTCCTGGTACCACTACTTCGAGAGTGTCACCGAGAGCGACGTGCTGGAGAACCTCAGGGCCGTCGGCGAGCACGATCTGCCGGTCGACGTCATCCAGGTCGATGACGGCTGGGAGGAGGAGGTCGGCGACTGGCTGACGCCGTCCGGGCGCTTCTCCTCACTGCCGGAGCTGGCCAGACGCGTGCAGGCCGACGGCAGACGGGCGGGGCTGTGGCTGTCCCCGTTCGTCGTCGGAGCGCGCAGCCGGCTCGCCCGCGACCATCCCGAATGGCTGCGGGGCGACGCCGGGCACAACTGGGGCCAGGACCTGTACGGCCTGGACGTCACCCACCCGGGGGCGGCCGGGTACCTGCGCGAGGTCTTCCGGACACTGTGCGAATGGGGGTTCGACTACTTCAAACTCGACTTCCTGTACGCCGGCGCACTGCCCGGTGAGCGTCACTCGGGAGCGTCGCCGATCGCCGCCTACCGGGAAGGGATGGCGCTCATCCGTGAGGCCATCGGGCCACGACCGTACCTGCTGGGCAGCGGCGGTCCGATCCTGCCGAGTGTCGGCCTGGTGGACGCGATGCGGGTCTCCCCCGACATCGCGCCGCACTTCGACGCCGGAACCGGCGACCTGTCCGACCCGGGGCAGCGCGCGGCGACGCTCTCGACGATCGGCCGCTCCTGGCAGCACGGCCGCTTCTGGGTCAACGATCCGGACTGCCTGATCGTACGGCCGGCCGTGGAGCGCCGGGCGGACTGGGCGGCGATCGTCGAACGACACGGGGGCCTGCGGGCATCCTCCGACAGGATCGCCGACCTCGACGGCTGGGGGCTGGAGACCACCCGGCGGCTGCTCTCGACGGTTCCCCCGCCCACGCCCTTCGCACCGTAGCCGGAGGCGGGGGTTCCGCTGAAGGGTCAGCTGATCGTGATCCTGTCGAGGTCGGGCGCGTAGGCGGAGTCGTTGAAGAACCTCACGGTGTTGGACCCGGCGTTGAGCGGCACCGAGATGGTGGTGGTGACGGGGGTGCTCCAGCTCGTCCCGGTCAGGGTCGCGGTCCGCGCGGCCCCGCCGTTGACGCTGATCGAGAACGATCGGGTCCCGTCCACCAGCCCGTCGATCGTCAGCGTCCGGGTGCCGGCGCTGGACGAGGTGACGCTGATGGTCTCGTGATTGCCGGCGTTGTTGCCGATGAAGCGCACCTTCTGCCCGCCCGAACAGCCAGAGCAGGAGGCGACGGCCGCGGAGCCGCTGAGCGCGCCGCTCTCGGCCTCGTACGACGACGAGCCACCGCCCGAGGTGGGGACGGCCCGGATCAGGCGGGTCTCCCCCGGGCGCAGGGTCGCGCTGTAGGAGCCGGAGACGGTCCCCACGTTCGCCCCCGACCACAGGTCGGTGACGTTGGCGCTCCCGCTGAAGCCGACCTGCGACCAGCTCACGCTGACCGTGGAGTTGCCCGAGGTTCCGGTGTTGAACAGCGCCACGATGTGGTCGCCGTTCGCCTCGCGCTTGCGCCAGACCTGGTTGACGCCGCTGTTGACGATACGGGCGGCGGCGACCCCGTCCTGGTTGACGGCGATCAGGCGATCGTTGGTCAGCATGGCGAGGTCGGTGGAGGTCAGGTCGGTGAGGTCGGTGCCGAGCAGCAGCGGCGAGGCCGCCATCGCCCACAGGGTGAAGTGCGACCGTCGCTGGTCGGCGGTCAGGCCCACCTGGTCGCCGTTGCCGATCTCCAGAGAGTCCAGGTCGTTCCACCCGCCGGGTCCGGCGTACGGCTGCCAGTTCGCCGCGGAGGTGAACCTGCTGCTGACGTGAGACCAGTCCGTCAGGGGGAAGCCGCTGCCGTTCGGGCCGGGTCCGCAGTAGCACTCCACGTCGCCCTGGGTGCGCCAGCTGTTGGCCAGTTGCCGCCAGGTGGTCGCGTTGGCGATCGGCAGGTTGTTGGAGAGGGCGTAGTTGATCGGCCTGCCGGTCTGGCGTAGCGCTCTGTCCCAGGCCTGCACGTCCGGGATGTCGGCGCCGCCCACGCCGTCGATCTTGAGGTAGTCCACCCCCCACGAGGCGAACTGGTCGGCCCAGGAGTTGACGAACTCCTGGGAGCCCGGCTTGCCGTAGTCGATGTAGTACATGTTCTTGCAGTTGTAGTTCTTCTCGGTGCGCGTCGTGTCGGCGATGTCACGGGCGTGGTACGGCGTGCCTTCGATGGGCGTGTTCGCCGTCACGGCGTTCTTGGCGATCCCCGGCGTCACGTAGAACCCGAACTTCAGGCCCTTGCCGTGGATGTAGTCGGCGAGCGCCTTGATGCCGGAGGGGAACTTCGCGGTGTCGACGGCCCAGCGGCCGTAGGAGTCCACCACGAAGCCGTTGGCGTCGCACTTCTGCCAGAAGTCGTCGAGGTTGACGTGCACGAACCCGTGGCCGGCCAGGCCGCTGCTCACCAAGGCGTCGGCCTGAGCCTTGATCTTGGCCTCGTCGGGCCACCTGCGGACGAAGCTCCAACTGCTCCAGCCCATCGCGGGCCGGATGGACAGGCCGTTGTCCGAGGCCGACGCGGGCGGTGCCGTGACCACCGTGGTGGCGGCGCACAGGGCGGTCAGCACGATCATCAATCGTCGGAACATGCTCAGCTCCAGGGGTCGGGGGGTTCAGGCGCGGTGCGCACGGCCGGGGAGGTACGGCCGGCCGTGCGCACCGGCCCCCGGGATCAGCCGACGGTGATCCGGTCCAGGTCGGGCGCGTTGGCGCCGTTGTTGTAGAAGCGGAGCGTGTTGGCTCCGGCGTTGAGGGAGAGGGTGACGGCGACGCTGGCCGGGCTGTACCAGTCGGTGCCGGTCACCGGCACCTCCACCCCGGCGCCCCCATTGACGCTGATGAGGAACGACCGGGTCCCGTTGACCTCGGCGTACACCCTGACCTGCTTGCTCCCGGCGGTGGAAGCGTTGACCGTCAGCGTGGCGTGGTTGTTCGCGTTGCCGCCGATGAACCGCACCTTCGCCCCGCCCAGGCAGGTCGAGCAGCTCGCCACGGCGGCCGACCCGTTCAGCGTGCCGCTCTCGCCCTCGACCAGGGTGGTGTCGCCGCCGCCCCCGCCGCCTGCGTAGCCGCCGCCGATCCACGCCTCGTCGACCCGGAGCCGCTTGTAGCGGGTGGAGTCGGAGGAGGCGGCGTGGGTGTTGACCACCTCCAGCCGGATGTACCGGGTCGTGGCCGCCACGTCGACGAACTGCACCCCGCGGTGGCTGGGCAACGTACCGGTCTTGACCGGGCTGCCCCAGCTCGTGCCGTTGCTTGAGACGTAGACCCGATAGTCACGGATGCGGGCCGACTGCTCCGTGCCCGACCGTGCGTAGGCGACCGAGTCCTCTCGCTGGTTGATCCCGATGTACTTCACGGCCTTGGCGGAGCCCAGGTCGAAGGTGAGCGAGACCGGGGTGGTCTTGTCGCTGTCCCAGTAGGTCAGGTAGCTCCCGTCGCCTGCGGCCGACGCGGCGTGCCCGCTCGCCGAGGCGGTCGCGCCCACCGTGACGCCCGAGTAGATGCCCTCGCGGCCGCTGCTGGTGACCTTGAAGACCGTGTCGTACGGGTCCCAGCCGGACACGCCGTTGATCGTCAGCGTGCCGTCGGCCTGGCTGAAGCCGAGCGCGGCGCCGGTGCGCAGGTTGGTCACCGAGGTGATCCGGTAGCCGTTGTCGCGCACCTGCAGCGTGCTGCCCGAGGGCGGGGTGACGACGTGGATGTAATGCAGGTTCGGGTTGGTCTTGCTGATCGTCGTCACGCCATGCGCGCCGTTGTTCCAGAAGCCGGGTTTGAGGCCGCCGTACATGTATCCGCCGCCCTCGGTACCGTTCAGCGACTCCCAGATCTGGTCGAGGTAGCCGTCGGCGAAGTCGTTGAACGACTCCTGGTTGGAGGGGAACCTACCGTTCACCTGCGCGGTCTCGGCCATGAGCGCCTTGACCGAGGATCCGGCGTTGGTGATCAGCCGCCCGAGGGTGAGCCTGCGGTCGACCGTCGGGTTGGACCCGTCGTACCACCACGCGCCGGAGGAGGGGAGCTTGAAGTCCGCCTCGATGAGCCGCGGTGCCGCCGTGTACACCGCCTGCGGGTAGTCGTAGTTCGGTGACATCCCGGTCTTCTGCTCGTTGCTGATCATGTCCATGATCGGGGTGTCTTCGTTGTTGTTGCTGATCGTGTAGTTCGGCCGGAGCTGGTAGATCTGCCCGTACAGGTTGTGGCTCTCCCAGTACGCGTTGTCGTTGTCGATCCAGAACCCGGACAGGTTCGGGTAGCGATTCGCCACTTCGAAGAAGTTGTCGTAGCTGAACTCGCCGAAGCCGTCGCGGGTGGTCAGGTCGACGGTGTGACCCTTGTAGCCCGAGTAGGCCGAGGAGTTCAGCCAGCTTCCTGAGCTCAGTCCCTCGTTGTGCCACTGCGGGTCGTCGGTCATGTAAAGGATGACCTTGAGTCCTCGCGCGTTCGCGGCCGTGATCAGCTCGCCGAGGAAGTCCCTGGTGGTGCGGCAGCTTCCGGGGATCGAGGACGGCCACGGCCGGGCGTACCCCAGACGGCTGTGGAAGGTGGCCAGCACGAGGTACTGCGCGTGCAGCTTCTGGGCCTCGGAGACCCAGTAGTCCGGGGTCCAGCCGCCGTTGGTGACGTCGGCCTCCCACTGAGCGCAGTTGGTGTGCTGGGGGGACGTGCGCTGGCCCCAGTGCAGGAACAGCCCCGCGACCGAGTTGCGCAGGTACGCCTGGCGGGGATGCTGGAGGTCCGCTCGCGCGGGGCTCACGAGCGACATGCCGAGGATCAGAGACGCCACCGCGACGAGTGCCGCGGCGCGCCGTCTCCTTCGGGTCGGTGGACCGGCCATGAGGGCTCCTTCGGGGTTGAGGGGTGGGCCGCGCCCGAGGTCGGCGCGACCGTTCGTCGCCGGTGCCGCCTACGCCCCATTGAGGCGGTAAGGACGCAGGCGGCTGCTCAGAGGGACCGGCCAGGACCCGCGATCACGGGCCCGTCCCGGTCGGGGCGAGGGCCAGGTCGGTGGTGACCAGGACCCGGTCGAGCCGCGCCCCGTCCTCCCGGTAGGCGAAGGTGAGCGAGTGGTCGCCCGCGGCGAGGTTGTACGTCGCGAGGGCGTTGGAGGCGGCGTCGTCGGTGACGTTCGCCCAGTGCCAGGACCCGCCCGGGGCGATGTCGTTCCAGTTCACCCAGGCGCCGCCGTCGACCCTGACCCAGAAAGAGTCGTCGGTGTCGGCGGGGGCGACGACCCGGCCCATGACCTTGTAGGTGCCGGCCGAGGGGACGTTCACGGTCACGGTGGCGTGCCCCGTGGACGGCGCCGACGACTGGCTGTTGTTGCCCGAGGCGACGGCCACATACGAGCCGCCGGACGCCGCGCTGTCGGCGGCCCTCTGCATCGGAGCGGTGACGGTGCCGCCTTCGGCCTCCGTCCCGACCGTGACGGCCGGGCCCGAGGGCAGCGGGGTGGAGTTCGTCGCCCTGATCCGCAGCGCGCCGCCGCCGGTGTTCGTGCTGTCGCGCACGGCGTAGCCGTTGACGCCGCTGAACCCGATGTCGTAGGCGCTGGACGAGCCGCGCTGCGCGACCACACCGTCGAGGACGATGTTCGAGCCGTCGTCGGCGATCACCGCGGGGCGTCCGTCGTTCGAGCTGAAACGCAGGTCGCCGTTGAGCGTGATCCCTGTCGCGTGCCTGATCCAGTAGCCGTACGACGGGCGGGGGCCGTAGTCGCGCGGCGGGTAGGTGGTCGGGAACTCACCGGGCACGCGGGTGGCCTCGGAGGCCGGGTGCCCGCCGGGGACGGTCAGGTCGACGTTGTCGAGCGTGATGCCCGGCCCGAGGTCGACCGCCGGGGTGCCGGTGAACGTGCTGGAGTAGTCGGACGCGCCGACCGTCCCGGTCACCACGGGCGCGGTGAGGTTGGTCCCGGTCACGTTGCTGATGGTGATGTTCCTGATCCGGCCGGCCGGGGGCGAGCCGGGGCAGCGTTTACGCTCGCCGATCTTCATGAAGATCGGGGAGGTGGTCTTGGTGAGCGAGATGTGGTCGTAGTGGATGTCCTCGATGATCGCGCCGTCCATGGTCACGATCCCGATGCCGGCCTTGCCGGCGCCGAGGACGGTGATGTCGTCGAACCGGAAGTCCCGGAAGCTTCCGCAGGTCTCCGAGCCGAACTGCAGGGCGTTGTTCTCGTGGGAGTACACCGTCGTGTCCCGCACCCGGACGTTCCGGCTGGTGTAGGTGTGGCCGAGGGCGTAGTCGCTCTTGAAGACCAGCGCGTCGTCGCTCGCCTCGATGCGGCTGTCGGTGACCGTGACGTTCCAGCTGTTGATCAGGTTGATGCCGTCCCGGACGCCCGAGTCGGTGTGGATGGTCTTCAGGTCGTCGATCAGGATGTCGTGGCAGCCGTTGATCAGGGCGGCGAAGTGGCCGCCGCGGCGGATGGTCACGCCGGTCAGGCTGACGTTCGAGCATTCCGTCAGGACGATCGCCTTGTCGGCCTCACCGGAGTCCGGCGTGCCGGTGATCAGATTGCCGTCGCCGTCGATGGTGCCGACGCCGGTGATGTGGACGTTGGTGAGGCCGTTGCCCCACATCAGCGCGTTGTGGAAGTGGCTGTGCCCGTAGTCCTGGTAGTCGTCGTAGCTGTTCGACTCGGCGGCGTCCATTCCGCTGGACGCCGCCAGGATGACCGAGCCGGAGTCGAGCCGGAGGGTGACGTCGCTCTTCAGGTGGATGGTCCGTGAGCGGTAACGGCCGGAGGGGAAGACGACGGTGCCGCCGCCGGCGGCGTTGGCGGCGTTGATGGCGCGGTCGATGGCGTCGTCGTCGTTGGTGGAGCCGTTGCCGGTGGCGCCGTAGTCGCGGACGTTGAACTCGGCGAGCGCCGAGACGGGCGACTGCAGGCCCAGTGCCGCCAGCAGGAGAGCCAGGAGGATGGCCGTTCTTCTCATGTCACGCCACCTCTATGTAGTCGAGGTTGGGGCAGCCGCCCGCCGTGGTGGCGGTGAGCCGGATCGTGTTGGAGCCCGCGGTGAGCGGAACGGTGAGCGTGTCCGTCACCCAGGTGGTCCAGGCGCCCGTCCCGTTGTAGCCGCGGGTGGCCACCGTGGCGCCGTTGACGGCGATGGCCATGGGCCGGTTGGTGGTGGTGCCGTTGGCGTACCGGATGCGGAGCGTCCTGCTGCCCGCCGCGGCGGCCGGCACGGCGAACTGGACGTAGCTGCCGGTGACGTTGTCGGCGTTCACGAAGCCGGTACCGCTGAATCCGGCGTGGTCGGACTCGACGACGCCCTGCGAGATGGTCGCGTTCTCCGCTTCGTACCGATCGGCGGGTGGGGGCTGGGTGTTCGATATGTCCTTGCCGTTCACCGAGACGTTGGTGAGCACCAGATTGTCGACGTAATTCACGGTCGGCGTGGCCGTCGTGACGCCGGTGAACGTGCTGTTGGTGATCGTCACGTTCTTGATGTGGTCGGCCGAGCGGCCGTCGAGGTTGAACGCCTGGCCCGCGCCGTCGATCGTGATCTGGTCGGCCGTGATGTTCTGCACGACCGGCGGCAGTGAGCCGCTCGTCTCGTAGTTGAGCGTGACGTAGAGCGCCGCGCGCTCCAGGTCGCCGCCGGTGAAACGCCGGAGGTGCACCCCGTCGATGAACCCGCCCCGGTTGAAGCTGGTCTTGACGTACAGCGCGTACTTGCACGGGTAGCGTCCGGGGAAATCGGCCGGGTTGACCTGGCAGTCCTCCGCGAAGACGTTCCGTACGCCGCCCGACATCTCACTGCCGATCGTGATGCCGCCCCACCGGCCGCTGAACTTGCAGTCGCGGACCACGATGTTCTGGCTCGGCCGGTTGACGCGGCGGCCGTCGCGGTCGCGGCCCGACTTGACCGGGATGCAGTCGTCGTTGGTGTCGAAGTCGCAGTCGTGGATGTGAACGTCGGTGCAGGAGTCGGGGTCTATCCCGTCGCCCTGTGAGTTGGTGGTGCGGAAGGTGAGGCCCCGCGCGGTCACGTTGGCGCAGTAGACCGGGTGCAGCGACCACATCGCCGGATTGGTCAGGGTGACCCCCTCGACCAGGACGTTCGTGCAGTTGTAGAAGCCGATCATGTTCGGTCGCAGGGTCTGGCCCTCGCCGAACTGCCGCTGGGACACGGGGGTGTCGTCGGCGCCGTACTGCCGGAGCCGGTCCCGCGATGCGCCGCCACTGCCCATCGACGACCAGTCGCCGGCGGTCGCATTGCCGTTGATCGTGCCGGTGCCCGAGATCGCGATATTGGTCTTGCCGTTGGCGTAGATGAAGGGCGAGAAGTTGTAGCACTCGATCCCTTCCCAGCGGGTGAACACGTTGGGCAGGTACGACCCGTGGTCGGTACGGAACCGGATGGTGCCGTCGACCTGGAGGCGGACGTTGGACAGCATGTGGATCTTGCCGGTCCGGAAGGTTCCCGAGGGCACCAGCACGGTCCCGCCGCCGGCCGCGTTGCACGCGGCGATCGCGTCGCGGAAGGCGGCGGTGCAGTCGGTGCTGTTGTCGCCCGCCGCACCGTAACCGGTGATGTCGAAGGTCCGGTCGGGGAAGGTGGGCGGCACGATCCTGGCCAGGATCGCCGGGACCTGGTCCCACGGGGACGCGAGCAGCGCGGTCCGCGCCGCGGAGCTCGCGCGGGTGCCGGCCGTCGCCTCCAGCGACACCGGGAGCAGGGCGCCGCCCGCGACCACGCCGGCGGCCTTGAGGAAGTCACGTCGGGAAGAACGCATGCCGGAGCCACCTAACCGATCGTGATGTTGTCGAGGTTGGGACCGCCGTTCGCCGTGGACCCGGTGGTCCTGATGGTGTTGGCGCCCGCCTTGAGCGGGACCGTCACGGTCGTGGTCTGCCACGTCGTCCAGGCGCCCGTGCCGGCGAACGCCTTCTCGTCGGCCACGAGCGCGCCGTTGACCGTGATGTCCATCGGCCGGTTGGCGGAGGTGCCGTTGGCGTAGCGCAGGGTGAGGGTGGCGTTGCCCGCCTGGGCGGCGTTGACGCTGAACTGGGCGTAGCCGCCCACCGCGTTGTCGAAGTTGACGAACCCCGTCCCGGTGAAGCCCGCATGGTTGGATTCCACGACGCCACCCGAGATCGTCGCGTCCTCGGCCTCGTACCGGGCCGAGCCCGACGACACGAGCTGGTACGCCCGCATGTTGGTGATCAGCAGGTAGCAGTCCTGCAGCGAGCCGGAGGAGTCGCCGAGCGAGCGGTAGATGCCCCACTTGGGGCGGACCCGGTCGGCCAGCCAGGTATCCACGCCGGTGGCCGTGGAGTCCACCACCGTGGTGCCGGCGTCGCGCACCACGAACCGCAGCGAGCCGTCCGAGTCGCCGATCTTGACCTCCACCTCGACGTCGATCCACTTGTTCTGCAGCGGCGTCAGCGGGGTCTGGCCGACGAGCCTGTCGGAGGTCACGGCGTTCAGATCGATCATCGGGGTGCTGCCGTGCCGCCGCAGCGACATCGTCATCATCGGCAGGGTGCCCGTGCCCGGCTGCTTGAGCTGCATGATGTGGGTGAAGGTCGTGGTGGCCTTCAGCGAGCCCGGAATGTACATCGAGTAGGTGAACCGCCAGGTCTCGCCGTACTTCATGACCAGGTACGGCCCGCCAGCCGGGGTCCGCATGCCGGTGACCTCCTGGCGCTGCCGGTCGGTCGAGGTATCGCGGTCGACCATGTGCATGGTGAAGCGGAAGTTGTTCCCCTCGGTGAAGATGTGCGGCTGCCCGGCCGGGTGGGAGTCGGCGCGGTCGTCCTCAAGGGTCTCGAAGGCGTCCAGACCGTCCTGGCTCGCGCTCGGCGACCACCGCTGCTGCCAGGTGGCCGCCGCCCGCTGCCCGGCCATCGCCGGCGCGGGGGCGGCCGTCGCAGGCGCGGGGGCGGCCGTCGCAGGCGCGGGGGCGGCCGTCGCAGGCGCGGGGGCGGCTGTGGCGAGGAGCGCCACCGCGCAGAGGGCTGTCAGCACAGGCCGCCTCATCTCGACACCACCTTTCCGTTGATCTTCACGTTGGTGAGCGTCACGTTGTCGGCGTTGCTGATCGACACCGAACCGCTGTCCATGCGGGTGAAGGTGCTGTTGCTGACCGCGACGTTCCTGATGTGGCTCGCGCTCGACCCGGAGAGCTTGATCGCGAACGGTGAGTCGTCGATGACCAGGCCGTCGACCGTGAGGTTCTGGATGGTCGGGTCGACGATCGGGCCGTAGCCGGGGCCGGTCAGGCTGTAGTTCATGTCGATGTAGAACCCGCCCCTGTCACACGGACCCCCGGTGAGGTTCCGTACGTGGATTCCGTCGACGACTCCCCCGCGCCGGTTGTTGGTCTTGATGTAGACGGCGTAGAACGAGCGGTAGCCGGACCCGGCCTGGATCCTGTTGTTCTGCGCGAAGACGTCGCGCACGCCGCCGGACATCTCGCTGCCCACGGTGATCGCACCCCAGCGACCGAGGTAGGTGTTGTCCTCGATGACGATGTTCTCGCTGGGCACACCGACCCTGCGGCCGTCGATGTCCCGGCCCGACTTGATGACCGTGCCGTCGTCACCGGTGTCGAAGGCGCACCCGGTGATGTGGACGTCCGAGCTGCTCTCGGGGTCGCACCCGTCCACCATCGCGCCCCGGCTGTAGACCTTGACGTTGCGTACCGTGACGTTGCGCGACAGCACCGGGTGGATCGTCCACATCGCCGGGTTACGGATGTTCAGGTCCTCGACCAGGATGTTCGTGCAGTTGTAGAACTGGATCATGTTGGGCTTGAGGTAGTGCCCGTCGCCGAACCGGCGCTGGTCGACCGGCACACCGTCCACCGCCATCTGCTGCAGCCGGTCCCAGTCGGGCCCACGCCGGTCGTCGAAGCCGAACCAGGGGCCGGCCGCCGCGTTGCCGTCGATCGTCCCGGGCCCGGTCAGGGCCACGTTGGCCTGCCCGTACGCGTAGATGAACGGCGAGTAGTTGTAGCACTCGATGCCCTGCCAGCGGGTGAACACGGTCGGCAGGTACGATCCCGCGTCGGACCGGAAGCGGATCGTGCCTCCGGCGTTGACGTGCAGGTTGACGTTGGACAGCAGGTGGATCTTGCCGGTCCGGAACCTGCCGGTCCCCGGCACCAGCACGGTCCCGCCGCCGGCCGCGTTGCACGCGGCGATCGCGTTACGGAACGCCGGTGTGCAGTCGGTGCTGTTGTCGGGCTTGGCGCCGTAGTCGGTGATGTCGAAGGTGCGGTCGGGAAAGGTCGGAGGGCTGATCCTCGCGAGGATCGCCGGGACCTGGTCCCAGGGCGAGGCCGCCGAGGATCCGTACGACGCACGGGCTCCGAGGCCGGGCAGCAGCAGGCCGCCGGCGACGGCTCCTCCGGTCCTGAGGAAATCCCTTCGGGATGACATAGGGGGCACTCCAGGCGATGAGGGGTCCCGATCGCGCGGGCGGTCGGCCGTGCGCCCGCGCGATCGGGGTGCTTCGGGACTAGGAGACGGTGACCCGGAAGATGCGGTCCGAGCCGTCGGGTTCGCCGCCGTTGTTGTCGGCGTTGGTGGTGGAGAGCCACATCTGGTCGGCGCCGGGTACCTTGATCACGGTGCGCAGCCGCCCATACGTCCCGACGTAGTAGGCGGTCGGCGTGCCGGTGCTCTCCCCGCTGCCGATCGGGATGCGCCACATCCGCTCGCCCCTCAGCGCGGCCATGTAGACCACGTCACGGACGATCGCGATGGCGCTCGGCGAGGCGGTGGACACCGACCACTGCCGCTTGGGGTTCTCCATGCCGGAGACGCCGCAGGTGCCCTCGCAGGTCGGCCAGCCGTAGTTGAGCCCCGGCTTGATGAGGTTGAGCTCGTCGTATTGGCTGTTACCGAACTCCGCCTCCCACAAGCGTCCCTGGGAGTCCCAGGCGATGCCCTGCGGGTTGCGGTGGCCGTAGCTGTAGATGAGCGTGCCGAACGGGTTGCCGGGGGCCGGCGTGCCGTCGGTCCTCATCCGCAGGATCTTGCCGTTGAGCGATGCCCTGTCCTGTGCGAGGTTGCTCTGCTGGGAGTCACCGGTCGTCGCGTAGAGGAGACCGTCCGGGCCGAAGGCGAGCCTGCCGCCGTTGTGGTAGCGGTTCTTGCGGATGCCCTGGACCAGGACCGTGTACGCCGACAGCGCGGTGCCGTCGTAGGTCATCCGGACGATCCGGTTGCCCTCCGACGCCGTGTGCATGAAGTACACGTAGTGGTTGGAGTTCCAGTTGGGGTCGACGGCGACGCCGAGCAGGCCGCCCTCGCCGTCGGTGGTCATGGCGTTGGGCACGGTGCCGACCTGGGTTCTGGCCCCCGCCAGGGTGACCTTGAAGACCCTGAACGTGTCGCGCTCGGTCACCAGGGCCGTCTGGCCGTCCGGTAGCCAGGCCATGCCCCACGGGATCGACCAGCCGGTGGAGATCGTGGTGATGCTCGACGGCACGCCGCCGCTGCACGAACTCGTGGTCAACGTCACCAAGTTGCTCTGCCCCGAGGTGTTGCCTGCCGCGTCCCTGGCCACGACGTTCAGCGTGTACGCCGTGTTACAGGCCAGCCCGGTGACGGTGGTCGAGGTGGCCGGCGGGTTCCCTGTGACGGTCTTGTAGACGGTCGTGCCGCTGCGGACGTCGTACGCCGTCACGCCGCGGGCGTCCGTCGACCCGGTCCACGTCAGGGTGACGCTGTTCGAGGTGACGTTCGACGAGGTCAGGCCGGACGGCGCGGTGGGCGGCTGGGTGTCGGAGCTTGCCAGGGTGGTGCAGATCGCCTGGGCGCTGCTCTGCGAGGTGTTACCGGCGGCGTCGCGGGCGAAGACCGACAGGCGGTACTCGGTGTTCGGGGTGAGCCCGGTGAGGGTCTTCGACGTGGCGGTGCCCGCCGCCTCGCTGAGCTTGTTGCCGTCGTGGTAGATGTCGTACGCCGCCACGCCCGTGTTGTCGGTCGAGGCGCCCCAGCTCAAGGTGAGGCTGTTCTCGCCGATGCCGGAACATGATGGCTGACCTGGGATCGTCGGCCTCTCGGTGTCGCCGTGAGCGCTCACGGACAATCGGTCGACGTTGGGGCCGCCGTTGTCGGTGGTCGCCGTCGCGCGGATCCTGTTGGACCCGGCGGCGAGGTTCGCGTTGACGGTCGCGCTCTGCCAGGTGTCCCACGACCCGGTGCCGCCGAACGCCAGGTCGCCGGCGACCAGGTTGCCGTTGACGCTGATGTCCATGGGGCGGTTGACCGTGGTGCCGTTGGCGTACCTCAGCGTGACGGCCGAGGCGCCGGCGGTGGCCGAGGTCACCGTCCACTCGACGTAGCCACCGGTGATGTTGACGTAGTCCACGAAACCGGTTCCGGTGTAGCCGGTGTGGTTGGTGGCCACGTTCGCCTGGGACAGCGTCGCGTCCTCCGCCTGGTAGTCGGCGGCCGGCGCGGCGTCGTCGAACTCCAGCCAGTCCAGGTTCGGGCCGCCGTTGTCGGTCGTGGCGGTCACCCTGATCTTGTTGGAGCCGGCGTTCACCGGGACGGTCAGCGTGCTGGTCGCCCAGGTGTCCCAGGAGCCGGTGCCGTTGAACGCGCGCGCCGCCGAGACCACGGTGCCGTTAGCGCTCACGTCCATTGGGCGGTTGGCGGTGGTGCCGTTGGCGTATCTCAGCGCGACGGTGGCCGTGCCCGCCGAGGCGGCGTTCACGGTCCACTCGATGTACGCGCCGGTGACGTTGTCACCGTTGACGAAGCCGGTACCGGAGTAGCCGGTGTGGTTGGACTCCACCACGCCCTGCGAGATGGTGGCGCCCTCCGCTTCGTGACGCGTCGCCGCCGCGGCCGATGGCACGCCGGTGAGTCCGGCAAGTAATCCTGCCGCGAGCGCGACGGCGCACGTCGTCACGGGCGCGCCTGGACTTCGCGATCTCATCGATCCTCCTGCACGAGTTGGGGGGAGACTGTGCTGGCAAAGGTTGGATCTTTCGACTGTGATCCCACAAAACGGCGGCACTGTCAATAATCTTTACCAATGTGGTGTCGAATTGCCGCGACACCCGTCGGAAACATGAACTCGATGCGAGCAGGGCACACGAGGGTTGGATGTCTGGCGGATGTCGCGAGGGACCCTAGACGTACGGCCGTGGTTGACGTATGTATTTCACCGGGACCCTGAGCCAAGAGGTTGGATCTTTACTCCGGGTCTTCACTCTGAGAAGTCGCTGTAGTGCGGGTTGTGACCCTGAACGGTTACTCGCGATGCATCAGATTCGAAGCCCGATACATCGGATGTATGGGCATGCCCTCGCCCTTTGACGTAAGGAGATGACCACGTTGCGCCTGGCTCTCACCCTCGCCCTCGCGACCTTGGCCGTGCCGTTGGCGCACATCACGACCGTCCAGGCGGCGGTCACCCGGTACGAGGCGGAGGACGCGACCATCTCGCGCGGCGCCGTCGAGTCCGACCATCCGGGATTCACCGGCACCGGCTTCGTGAACTACGACAACCTCACCGGCTCGTACGTCGACTGGACCGTCGACTCCCCGCAGGCCAGGACCGTCACGCTGACCCTCCGGTACGCCAACGGCACCACCACCGACCGCCCGATGGACATCAGCGTCAACGGCACCGTCATCTCGACCGCGCGGCCGTTCAACGGCACCGGCTCCTGGACGAGTTGGGCGACGAACACGCTGACCGTCTCACTGGCCGCCGGGAACAACCACATCCGGGCGACCGCCACCACCGCCAACGGCGGGCCTAACGTCGACTCGCTGACGGTCGACGACCAGGCGCCGCCCGCGACGGACTGGTCCAAGGCGGTCGTGGAGTCGACCATGGCGCGCTTCACGCCGTCGTCGATCGGCGGCTGGAGCTACCCGGTCGGCCTGTACCTGTACGGCCAGCACCTCGTCTACCAGCGCACCCGCGACCCGCGGTACCTGCAGTACATCAAGAACTGGGCCGACCGCTTCGTGGACGGCAGCGGGAACATCTCGCAGAGCTTCAACAATCTGGACAGCATGGAGGCGGGCAACGTCCTGCTGATCCTCTGGCAGGAGACCGGCCAGGCGAAATACCGCACGGCAGCACAGAAGATCAGGAACCGGCTCAACACCTATCCACGCACCTCCGATGGCGGCTTCTGGCACTCCACCTCCGACTCCCGGCAGGGCCAGCTCTGGGCGGACGGCGTGTTCATGGTGAACCCCTTCCTCGCCCGGTACGGCCGGCTCTTCAACGACTCCACGTACGCCGACAACGAGGTCGCCAGGCAACTCCTCGTCTACGCCGCCCACCTCAAGCGCAGTTCGGGCCTGCTCTACCACGCGTACGACGAACCTGGGGGGCTCACCGCGAGCTGGGTGCATCCGGAGTTCGGCGATACCAACGGCATCTCCTGGTGCCGGGCCATCGGCTGGTACGGCATGGCCGTGAGCGACGTGCTGGAGATCCTCCCGGCGTCCCACCCGCAGCGGGCCACGCTGATCGGCGTCGTGCGCGACCTGGTCGCCGCGTTCGCCCGCTACCAGGACCCGGCCACCGGGCGCTGGTTCCAGGTCGTCGACCAGGGGAGCGACTCCGGCAACTGGACCGAGACCTCGTGCTCGGCGATGTACACGTTCACGATCTCGCGGGCCGTCGAGCGCGGCTACGTGGACGCGAGTTACAAGGCGAACGCGACCCGCGGCTACCAGGGCGTGCTGCAGAAGGTGTCCATCGGCTCCGACGGCCGCACCAACGTCTCGGACATCTGCATCGGGACCAACGTGGACGACGTCACCGGCTTCTACTTCAACCGCCCCCGGGCGACGAACGACTTCCACGGCCTTGGCGCATTTCTGATCATGAATGAACAGCTGACGCGAACTTGACGCCTTCGCAGCCCGTTCCGCGGCTTGGAGACGGGCAGGCCGAGAGGACAGGTCATGGCGATGCTACGGCCGTCGTGATGGAGGACGGCGGCGAGGCGGCCGGCCGATCGTCCGGTCGCTCGAATCGCGTACGACCAGTTCCAGCGGCGCGCCGACCTCGGAGCCGCTGTCGGTGCCCCACACGGAATAAATCGGTCCAAGGCGTGAACTTCTACCCCCACATTGGCGTCATTAGGGCATGCCAGGAGGTAGCCGAAATGACGCTGAGCAGGATCGGAGCGCGGCGCAGGGGGTGGGAGTCACAGTAAGACGCGTGACAGTTACCGCGTCGGCCGTCGCGTCCGCGGCGCTGGTACTGCTCTCGCTCGTCATCACCTTCACGCTTCCCCCGGCGTGGCGCCCGGTCCCGCCGGTCATTCCCGACACCGCCGCCGGGATGATGTTCCCGATCGTGGCCGCGTTTCTCATCGCACACCGGCCGCGCCTGGTCACGGCGTGGCTGATGTGCGCCGGTGGCCTGATGTGCGCACTCAACGTCGCAGCCACGGCCCTGATGCTGCGCGCCGCCGCGGACGGGCACCTTGCGCTCGCCGGCTACCTGCGCTACCCGGCCATCGCGGGCTGGGCGTTCGGCGGACTGCTGCTCGCCATCCTGGCCCCGCTCTACTCGCCCGACGGACGCCTGCCGTCTCCCGGCTGGCGGTGGGTGGCCTGGCTCGGCATCGGACTCAGGACGCTGGAAGTCGTGCGCGACGTCGTCCGGCCCACGTCAGCGGCCACCACGCATCCCTATGGACGGATCATCCCCAACCCCCTGGAGATCCCGGCGCTCGCGCCGTACTTCGGCACGATCACCCACGTGACGGCCTCGGGCGTCGCCGTCGTGGTGGTGGCGGCGCTGCTCTCCCTGGGAGTGCGGTTCCGCCGCTCCGACGGGGTCGTGCGCCGCCAGATCGCGTGGCCGGCGCTTGCTTTCGCCGTATACGTGGTCTTCCTGATGATGTTCTTCCTGGGCGGGCCGGACTTCTGGCTGCCCGTCACCGTCTGGACGGGGCTGCTGCCGTTCGCGATCGCGTTCGCGGTCATGAGGTACCGGCTCTACGGCATCGATACCGTGATCAGCCGCACCGTCGTCACGGCCGGGCTGCTCGCCACGGTCGGCGCGGTCTACTTCGGCGCGGGCGCCGTGTCGAGCCTGGTGGTGTCCGGCTATCACCCGGTGGGCGGGCTGGCCGCGGCGCTGTTCGCCGGGGCCTTCTTCCAGCCGATGCGGCGCGCACTGCAGCGCAGCGTGGACCGGATGCTGTACGGCAGCGTCGGCGATCCCCGGCTGCTTGCCGAACGGCTCACCCAGGAGCTGCGCCGGGCCGACCCGGCCGAGGCGCTGACGTCCGTGATCACCGTCGTCCGGGACGGCCTGGGCGTCACGGGCACCGCCGTCGAGGTCACCGACGGGCAGCCCCGCTACCTGGAGAGCGGCGTGGTCGGTACCGATCCCCGGCGGATCCCGCTCGTCTGGCACGGCGAACTGGTGGGCAGCCTCCTCATCGGCCCGCAGGGGCCGCGCCGGTTCGCCGTGGCGCACGACGACCGTGTCCTGGCCACGCTCACGCCCTACGCCGCCGACGTGGCGCACGCCGTCCGGATGGCCGCCAACCTGCAACGCTCGCGCGAGCGCATTCTCACCGCGCGGGAGGAGGAACGCCGGCGGCTCCGCCGGGACCTGCACGACGGCCTCGGCCAGACGCTGAGCTCCATGGCCATGACGATCAACATCGCCAGGGTCACGCTGAAGGACTCGGTCAAGGCCGCGGACAGACTGCTCGTTGACCTGCGCACCGGGATGGACGCCGTCGGCGGAGACATCCGCGAGCTCGTGTACGGCCTGCGTCCCCCGGCTCTGGACGACCTCGGCCTGGAAGGGGCGATCCGGGCACTCGCCGGCGGAGGGCCGCCCACGACTCAGGTCACGGTGTCGGGCGACCTCGCCGAACTCCCCGCCGCCGTGGAGGTGGCCGTCTACCGCATCGTCCAGGAGGCCCTCACCAACATCCACAAGCACGCTCGCGCCGGCACGGCCCAGGTGGAGGTGGCGCGAACCGACGCGCTGCGGGTCCGCATCAGCGATGACGGCGCCGGACTGCCTTCGACGGTACGTGCCGGAGTCGGGACGGCCTCCATGCGCGAGCGTGCGGCCGAGCTCGGCGGCACCTGCACGACCACCTCCTCGCCCGGCGGCGGAACCGTGGTCGAGGCCCTGATCCCGCTCCCGAGCAACGCTTGAGACACCCCGCCAAGTTGCGTCGCCTGCAGGCCTTGCGCGGCCGCCAGGACGAAGCACCGACCCGCGATGACCCAACGTTAGAAAACCGTGCACTCAGATCTGCTTCAGACGCGCCCGCCGCGTCTCGAAGGTGCCCTTGGCCCAGTTCCACTTCGCGACGCCGCCGTGCGCCACGCCGACCGCGATCGTCGCGTCGACGAGTCGCTCGACCTCGCCCTCTCAGCGCGTTTTTGTTTGGCCTGAGAAAAGGATTGTCGAACAACTCCATGGCGGCTACATCTGATGCAGGCCTGCCCGAGGTGAGCATGAAGCCTCACATCTCGGGGGCCGCCGGTCCGGAAATCCTTTGTCACCCGGCGCCGTTCCCGAGATGGCGCCACCGGAGAACACCGACCGCGTATCGCGGCGGCAACAGTTGCTGACTCCAGTTTGCTCAATTCTGTTTTCGCGCGCCCTGTTCCGGGCTCTCAGCCAGCGGCCTGCGCCATCGGCGGGCAGCACACAAGGAGATTGACGTGGTAGAACGGCTGCTCACCCGGCTGTTATGTGTTGTCGTCCTGGTCCTGTCCCTTGGCGTGGCGACCCACCCCGCAAGGGCGGTCGGTCAGGCAAGGGTCGGCGGCAGCGTTGCCGGCGCGGCCGGATCATCGGTGGCGGCTTCGGCTGTGCAGCCCGGGCCGGGCCAGTACTACGGTGCGCGGGTTCGCGTGTTGAACAACGTGTCCATCGCGGGCGGGGCGACCTCGACGGTCAAAGTGACCGGGGTGGGCACGGTACCGGCTTCGGGAGTCTCCTCGATCGCGGTGAACGTGGCGGCCCGTGGGGCCGGCGCGGCGGGTGGGCTGGTCGTCTATCCCTCAGAACTGACCGCGGCCCCCGCCGTCACCGGAGCCCGCTACCGGTCAGGGGTATGGGACGATCAACTGCTGATCGTGAAGGCCGGGTCCGACGGTTCGGTCAAGGTCAAGAACACCGGTTCAGCCGCGGCCAGTGTCTACCTCGACATCCACGGCTACACCGTGGCGGCGGCCGCGGCGACCGCCGGGGCCGCGTACGTGCCGTTGAACACCTCACGGCTCATCAGCAACAAGAGCGTTCCGGCCAACGCCGCTTCCTCGTTCCAGGTGACCGGAATCGGAGGGATCCCATCGGCTGATGTGGCGTTCGTCGCGTTGACCCTTGTGGTGAAGGGCACCGCGGCCAGCCAGGTGACCGCCTACCCCTCGGGGGCGACCAAGCCGGTGGGGTCGAACATCGACTACCGGCCCTCGGCGTTCATCTCCAACCTGGTGATCGTGGCACCGGGTCCGGACGGGAAGATCACCATCCACAACGGGGGTGCGGCCGCGCTCACGGTCTACGGGGACGCGGCCGGGTATTTCGCCGCGCCGCCTGCCTCGGTGCCCGGGACGGCGGCGGTGCCCGTGACGCCCGCCAGAATCGTGACCGGTGCCGCCGTCGCCGCCGGTGCCGCCTACACGGTGGCACCGCTGGGCAAGGCAGGCGTTCCCGCGAGCGGGGTCGGTGGCGTGGGGGTCAACATCACGGCCAACAGCACCGGCAGCGGCCTGCTGCGCATCCATCCCTCCGGCCAGTCCGGCGTGCCCAGCGGCGGATCGTTCTCCTATCAGGCCGGCGACTACTGGTCCACCTTCGTCCCGGTCAAGCTGGGCACGGACGGCAAGTTCGTCATCCTCAACACCGGCAGCGCCTCCATCAGCCTGTCGGTGGACACCTTCGGCTACCACAGGCCACCGGCCGCCCCTTCCCCGCCGACCAACGTGACCGCGCAAGGGGGCGGGGGGCAGGCGACCGTATCCTGGGGGCGACCTGTCGACGGCGGTGCGATGATCACCGGTTACACCGTGGTCACCTCTCCCGGCGAACAGACGATCACCGTCGCGGGGACCCAGCTGCAGGCCACCGTCACCGGACTGACCAACGGCACCGCCTACACCTTCACCGTCACCGCGACCAACGCGGTGGGCACCTCCGATGCCTCCCAGCCCTCGCCGGCCGTCACGCCGGGGCGCGTCCCCGGGGCGCCCACCGATGTGATCGCGGCCGCCGCCGACGGCAGTGCCAGTGTTGGATGGCAGGCTCCTGCCGACACGGGAACCAGTCCCATCACCAAGTACACCGTCACCGAGGTCGCCACCAGAAAAACGGTGACCACCTCCGGGGAGACCACGGCACTGTTCACCGCCCTGGAGAACGGGAAGCCCTACAGCTTCGAGGTCAAAGCCACCAACGCCACCGGTGATTCGGTGTGGTCGGCACTGTCGAACACGGTGACTCCGCAACCACTGCCACTCCCCGGACGCCCGTTCATCACCGACGCCCAGCCGGCCGACGCTCGGGTGGAGCTGGCCTGGGCTCCGCCGCCGACGGGGGCGCGTGCGGTGACCAAATATCGGATCGCCGTGCAACCTGGTGGCACGACGCTCGACATCGAGCCCGAAACGGGCAAGGCCGTGGTCAAGGACCTGGTCAACGGGACCGCTTACAGCTTCACGGTAACCGCCATCAATGCCAACGGAGCGGGCCAGCCCTCCCTGCCGGCGTATGCCACCCCAGGGCAGGGGCAGACCCCGCTACAGCCCACGATCGTCGGGGTGATCCCGCAGGATGGCCGCATCGACGTACGGTGGCTGCCCACCCAGGACGGCGGCGCACCGGTGACGGCCTACAAGCTGTCAGCGGCTCCCGGAGAGGCGCAGGTGAGCGTACCGGGGGAGGCGACCACGGCGTCCCTCACCGGCCTGAGTAACGGCACCGCGTACGCTGTGCGGCTGGTCGCCGTCAACAAGAACGGGACAAGCTCACCGACCCTCACCGAGAATCACATTCCCGCCGCGCATCGTGCTCCCGGGCCCCCGGTCGACTTGGAGGCCAGTGCCACGGGTCACGGACAGGCGGAGGTCACCTGGTCGCCACCCGCCGATCCCGGAACCTCTGCGATCAGCGAGTACGTCATCTCGGCGAGCCCAGGCGGCAAGAGCACGACCTCCACGACCTGTGACGGCCAGGAGCGCTGCAGCGTGACCATCGGCGAACTGGACCCCACGGCCGACCACACCTTCACCGTGGCCGCCGTGAGCCCTGACGGCACGGGCGCCGTCGGCGAGGCGACGGCGCCCATCCGGCCGCACCTCAATCTGAAGGCCGAACCCTGGCAGCTGTCGCCGGTCGCCGCGGACACACTCACCTCGGTGGCGGGCGATGGAATCCTGGTGTTCGACAACCCGCCTGAGGAGGTCACCGAACTTACCGCAGGGCGTTATGTGATCATCCCGCCGACCCGTGCCGCGCCGGACGGCCTACTCAGGAAGATCGTGAAGACCGTCTCTTCCGGAAGCCGCATCCGCATCTCCAGCGTGCCGGCGTCCTTGACCGACTTCATCGTCGACGGTGACTTCACCGGCCAGGTGACCATGGGTGCGGACGACCTCGCCGATCCCCTGCCCGGGTCGGCGGCGACCCGGCCGGAAGTGGCCGGTGAAGTGCCGGTGGGTGCCCCCTTGCGCTTCCCGCTGCACTACGGCATCGGCAAGACCGGACGCGTGGACGCCGATCTGGTCCTCGCTCCGAAACTGGTCTACAACCTGCGGATCCGCTTGGGTGTGGTGTCCGGCCGCGTGGCGTTGCACAACCAGCTCAGCGGGCACCTGCGGGTGCAGGCGGCCCGGCAGGAGGAATGGACCAAGCAGTTCGACCTCGGCAAGTGGAAGTTCGTAAAGATGATCAAGGCCGGGAAAAGCAGGATCCCTGTCGTCGGCACGAGCGTCCTGACCGCCAAGGCGCAGGCCGATGCCTCGGGTGCGGTGACCCTGGCCGGGAGTCCCGACATCACCGCCGGGGTGGCGGCAGAGATCACCGGGTGGAAGGCGACCTTGGGGCCGGTCTTCCAGGACCGCACCGTCGCGCAGCAACCGCAGATCGACGGAACAGCCTCGGCTCGCCTCGAACTCACGGCGGGGCAGTTCATATCGCTGGCCGGCACCATCGGGCTGGGCGCCGAGGTCAACCCCTATCTGTTGGCCAAGGCCGACGTCAACGCCGACCCGTGGTGGTGGATACGCGCAGGTGCCGTCATCCGGCAATGCTTCTCCTGGTTCGACCAGTGCACCCCCGCGGCGCTGTCCAGGGATATGTGGACCACCCTCAAAAGCGCCGACGGGCCGTTCCGCGGAATTTCGATCACCCCCGGCCACGCCACCACGACCCGGGGACAACCGGTCGATTTCAATGCGATCACGCACAACGCGCCGAACGGGCCGGTTCGCTGGGAGGTCGTGGAGGGTCCGGGATCGATCGACCAGAACGGCGTGTACGTCTCGGGCACCGCCGGTGATGCGGTGGTCCGTGCCGTCCGCGAGGACGGCGGTGTCGACGATCCGACCGCGGAGGCCACTGTCGAGGTGGACCCGAACCTCCCCGGCGCCCCGATCGATGTCAAGGCGGCCGCCGGCCCGCTGTCGGCACACATCAGCTGGCAACCCCCACCCGGCACCCTGGTCGGAATCACCGGCTACACCATCGTCGCCACCCCGCTGGAGGCAGGCCACGAGCAGACCACCGGCTACGGCAGCTCCTCCGACCGTGCGTTCGATGTCCGCGACCTCGCACCCGACGTGCTCTACGCCCTCCGCGTGTACGCCACCAGCCAGCATGGCACCGGGCCGCCCTCAGAGACGATCACCGTCAAACCCTCGCGCGGGCTGATGCCGGAGGGCGATGCCAGGAACCTCGCCGTGGACGCCGGCGGAATCCCCGACACCAAACGAGACCTCGGCGGCTACGGTGCGGTCCTGTCCGGCGACGGGCGATATGCGTTCTTCGCCGCCGAGGCCAGCAGCAACCTGATGCCCCCAGAAGCCTTCGACCCCGACAGCGACGCGAACTACGTGCTCCGCAAGGACATCGAAACCGGAGAGATCGATCTGGTCTCCCGCCGTCCCGACGGTCACACTCCGGCACCGGTTGATCTGAACAGGGGACTTTCGGTCGCGTCGGACGGCTCAAAAGCCGCCTACATCACCATGCCCGACGGGGGGACGACCTGGTGGGACGAGAGCATCGATCTCATCGTCAGCGACGTCGACACCGACGATACCTGGCTGGTCTACGACGGCCATGCCGATGTCGCACCCGCGTACGTCCGTGCCATCAGCGGTGACGGCGAAATCGCCCTGTTCGAGCTCTGGAGGCTCGACAACGCGAATTACGGGGACGAGCTGATCTGGCGCGAGCGCGGGGGCGCCTCGCAGACGGTCCTCCTAGAGACGCCGGAAGGAGCGGCGTTAGGTTCTGGAGCCCACATGGCCGCGGACGGTGAAACCATCGCGTACGCGGCCTCAACCTGGCTGGAGGACCGCAGCACCTATCGACATGAGATAAGAATCTACTACAGCAGCACAAAAACGACGGAAACCTCCGTCGAAGTCTACGGACACTCGGCCTCTCCCGGATATCACGGCGTGCACTTCCCGAAACTGTCGCCGGACGGGTCGACACTCGCTTATTCGTTTGAAACCGGATTTGCGCAGTTCGATGCCTACGTGAAGAAAGTGACGGCTACAGGCGCATGGGGAACCCATGTGACGCCAGGCTACGTTTCCGCGATGAGCACGTACGGCCGCTTCATCGGTTACTGGTCACAGTCCACCAGGGGAGGATATTACGATGCCGTCGCCGGCAGCGGCATCGAGTCGGCGCAGGGCTTTGTCAAGGATGTCTCCTACGACGGAAGCGCCACCATATCCATCGGCAACTGCTCGGGTCAGTGTGTGCGAGGCGTGTGGTACCAGCGCTATGACGTACCCGGCACCCGGGGAAGCCTGGCGGCATGCAACGTTCCCGACTATGGCTACATCGGCGAGCACGATAGAAGGACGGGAATACGAGTGAAACTGTGCTTCCCGATGCCTGAAGGATCCTCCGCGAGCAGGGGCATCAAGCCGCCCGGCTGGCCGATCGAGAATGAGAAAATCCCCGGCTCGGACGAATGGCGATACGCTCGCGGGCATCTTCTGGCCAAGCAACTCGGAGGGTCGGGCACCGACGCGCGCAACCTGGTCACGCTGTTCCAGCTCGCCAACCGGGTACTGATGGACCCGGAGGAGGACAAGGTCGCCGAAGAGGTGAAGGACAGAGACGATGTCTACTATTACGTCTCCCCGGTCTACTCTGACGCATACGAAGACCTGGACGACCGTATGCCGGACAAGATCCACCTCGTCGCCAGCGGTGAAAACGGCTTCTTCCTGGATGCCTGCATCCCCAATCTCGAAGGGGGCACGGTCACCTATGACAACCCCTGCAACGCTTGAAAGCCTCATCGGACCACCGTTGGGACGGCCGGCCGCGGTCGACTGGGATCAGCTCCAGCGCCGGTACGGACTTGACTTCCCGTCCGACTACAAAGCTCTGGCGGCTCGCTATCCCGACCTGGTGATCGACGAGTTCATGTCGGTCTTCCATCCGGCGTCCAGACGGCAGGAATGGGGAGAGAAGGTGCTGGAGATCGTACGATCCTGGCAGCCCCGGCAATTCAGCGCCTTCACCCCGCACAACGCTATTCCGGTGGACAGGGCCGGGCCGTTCCCCGTCCACCCCGAGCCGGAGGGGGTCTTCCCCTGGGGGGTCACGGAAAACGGTGACATCTGCATGTGGCTCACCGACCCCGACCCCGCACGCTGGACCGTCGTCATCGCCGAACGCTTCCACTGGTGGCACTACAAAGGAACGCTCACTGGCTTTCTCCTCGACGTACTCACCCGGCAGATCTCCTGCCCGATCCTCCCTCCCGACTTCCCCCTGGGAGAAAACTGGCAGGTCCAGCAGGACTTCACCGAACAATGAGACAAGCCGGGCTCTACTCGTCGAAATGCCCCGGTGAGCACACCATGGCCTGGAGCAGGAGTTGAGCACGCAGATTCGCGCGCACCCGCGCGGCCAGAATTGACCCGGTCCGGGGCATTGGCGAGGTGGTCCGGCCGTGCCGATTGTGTGCGCGACCCCATTCGCAGCGATGGTCGAGGCGATCGCGGCTCAGCCGAGCCGGCGACAGGCTGCGTCACTCGTAGGGTGTGGCCGGTTGGGTGATCCGCACGACCTGGGTGGTGGCCATTCGCGGGAGAACCCGCTTCGCGGGCTCCTCGGCCGACCCGGGTATCCACGTGCCGGTCACCGCGCACCGCCTGACCTGGCGTGGGTGCCCGGCGATCCGGACACCCACGCCTCGATCAATCGCCCGCTGTGATCACTGGTCGACGAAGAGGCCCTGGCCGAAGCCCGAGCCCGTGCTGTCGTTGTTGGGCTGCACGGTCACGTTGTCGCCGCGCTTCGGCACCCCGGCGACGGCCGGCTCAGCGTCGACGGTGTACTGGTCGTTCGCGGCGCCCCGGTCGAGGAAGACCCCGACGCCCTGGTTGTTGCCGAACCCCAGGCTTCCCGCGCGGGTGCTCGGAACCTGGATCGGACCGACGAACTCCCCGGCGAACGCGCCGTGGTAGTGGTCGGCTCCCGCGTCATCGAGGAAGATACCGGTCGCACTCGCCACGTTGCCCGTGCCTTGGGTGAACCGGGGGATCCGGTCGCAGAGGCCCTCGCCCTCGTCATCGCGCACGCCGCCCGCGCCCTCGGTCTGGTTGGCCGCGTCCGGGTTGATGGGGGCGGGCATGGAGAAGCCGTAGGTGTCGTCGCCCGCCTCGTCGTGGAGCACGCCGACACCCCCCACCAGTGCGAAACCCTGACTGTTACGCACGGCGTCGTAGGTGTCGCCGCCCGCGCCGTCGGACAGAATTCCCACACCGAAGATGTGACCGGTGCCGAGCGAGCCGGTCTTGCCGGTGTAGGTGTCGTCGCCCTCCACGTCGCGCAGGATGCCCACGCCGAGGAAGCCGGCGCCGCCCGTCATCATCCGGCGGACCACCAGGTCGTTGGTGCAACCGGTGTCGTGGTCGGGGGTCTGCTTGACGCCGTAGAGATCATTGCCCTGAATGTCGAGGACGACCGCCGCGGTGGGGACGCAGTCGAGGGCCGTGAGGCCGGGGATGGCGCGCTGACAGCCCTTGGCGGGGCCGGTGCCGCGCAGCCCGGTCACCGTGGAGCCGACCGGCGAGAAGTTCACGTCCACCATGTTGCTGCCGGCGTTATTGGCGTAGGTGTCGTTGCCGCCGATGTCGAGCGTGAGGAGGTAGTCGTTGTCGTAGCGGTTGTCGCGGCAGGCGCCGTCGACCCGCAGCACCGGCCAGATGTCGAGGTTGACCTGGCTGAGCGTCTGGCAGTCGGGCGATGCGGCGTTGGGGAGCTCGTCGGCCACGGCCACCTCTAGCTCGTTGGTGGACTGCCAGGCCGACTCACCGCAGAGCCGGATGCCGGTGTAGGCCGCCGGGTTCAGGCCGCCACCGGTCCTGAGCACCTCGGAGAGCAGGTTCTGCGGGATCGCGGCGTAGGCCGGCTTGGTTAACTGGTGGCAGGCGAGCAGGTCTGTGAGCACGTTGGCCAGCCGTCCCGCCACCTCGGGTGACAGGTCCGCGTTGAGGATCTGGGTGGGGCTCTGCACGAATCCCAGTTCGGCGGAGAGTGCCGAGGTCGCCTGGAGCAGCGCCTGCTTCGGCACTGCGGGGAGCGCTCGTGTCTTTGTGGTCGTCCGCTCGTAGAGCTTCTCGTAAGGCCGGATCTTCGCACCGATCTCCGAATTCGCCGCCGTCACGGCCGCGTTGACGGTGCCGGTGGCCGAGGCGAGGGAGGCGCCCGCGACCACCATGACGGCGGCCGCGCCGACGCAGCCGAGAATTCGTATTCCGCGTCTCACAAGACGCATGAACGTCACCACCTTGCGCGTGGGTGTATGAGGCGCCGTCCACATGACCACGCGAGTCCGCGTCAAACAGGAAATTTCAAAAGCGTTGATCTCGGTTTGATTTCGTCACCGCCGAAATAGCGTTGAATACGAATCCTGTCTGGCAGTAAATCGTATGGTCAGTCGGTGTCCTCCGTATAAGACCGGCCTGACCAGGCAGTTCCAAGGGCTGAACCCATGCGGGAGACGCCGCAGCTCTCACATGAGGTAGCGAACCCATACGTAAGGCGTCACCAGCGTGACGGTGACGAAGGTGACGATGAGACCGTACTTGGTGAATTCCCTGAAACTGGTCGGCGTGCGGTTGCGGGCGGCGATGCCGACATCGGCGGCGCGACATTCTCCAGCGGCACCATCGATCGTCAACGCGACCTTCCCCGGCGGGATCAGACACGGCGTCGCCAACGGGAGAAGACCTCTACGGCGAACCAAGACACGATGGAATGAGCGGCCAGAATAGGCCCCGACTCACCCACCCACCCCCGCCTCCCACCGCGCACGGCACCCGGAACGTCCCCTCCCACGCCCGCCGCCGCACGCCTACCGCTACCACCGTGCCGTCTACCCGAACCCCGACCGCGTCCAGACGCGCTCCTCATCCGGCTCATCGCGCCCGCGCCGCCGCCTCATCCGCCACGGCACTCGTGTCGCCCGCACCCATGCCGCACCACATCCGTACCGCCCGAGCCAGAACCACGTCAGACGCCATCCAACTGAAGAGGCCGCCGGCCCGAGGTGATCAGGCACGGTGTCACAGACGGGTGATCCCTTGGCTCCAGGTGGCGAGTCGCCTTTCGCGCCGGCCAGTATCCCCTGGCGCTAGGGCGCCCTGGCGGGGATCCGGCAGGATTTGCACTAGCGCTTGCTAGGGCGATAATGTGGCCGGGCCGATGAGTACCGGAGCCGGACGTGAGGTCGCCATGGCGCAGCAGCAGCCGCCCAACGGCGGGATTATGAGGCGCGTCAGCGTCGCGCTCCGCCCGTTCTTCCAGTGGCTGACGACCACCCGGGGCTTCTCCAGGGTGGCACCGAAGATCATCCCTCCGGCCGATCGTTTTCTGAATCGGATCAGCGGCGGCCGTGTCCTCATGGGCGATCAGATGATCCCGCACCTGCTGCTCACCACGACCGGCAGCAAGAGCGGCCTGCCCCGCCAGACCCCGCTCGCCTGCCTGCCAGAGGCCGACGGCACCTTCTTGATCGTGGGAAGCAACTTCGGCAAGGAACACCACCCCGCCTGGAGCGGCAACCTGATCAGGACGCCGGAGGCCACGGTGTCCATCCGGGGGCGTGTCGTCCCGGTTACGGCCCGCCTGCTCACCGGCCCCGACCGCCAACAGGCGTGGGACGCCCTCAAAGCTCACTGGCCGGTGTACGACCACTACACCGAACGCTCCGGCCGCGAGCTCCGCGTCTTCCGCCTAGTACCACGCACCCCGTCACCAGCGGAAACACCGAACTCGTAACACACCGAAGATCGCCACCCCCAACCGGGGCGTCGCGGGTGCGACGACGCGGGTGCCGACGCGAGTGCGACGACGCGAGTGCGGCGGCGCGAGTGCAGCGGCGGGTGTAGGAGCGGACGTCCCGGGCGCCATGCGCGGTGGGAAGCCGGGGTGGGCGGGCGAGTCGGGGCCCATTCTGGCCGTTCACCCCATCCTGCCCCGGTTCGCCGTAGAGGTTCTCCCCCGTCAGCGACACCGCCCCTAATCGCTCTTGACGGTCGGCTGCTGTCTGCGACGGCGGCACGGGTGCGGCGGCGGGTATGGGAGCGGACGTACCGGCGCCATGCGCGGTGGGAAGCCGGGGTGGGCGGGCGAGTCGGGGCCCATTCTGGCCGCTCATCCCATCCTGCCCCGGTTCCCTGTACCTGGCGCCATGCGCGGTGGGAAGCCGGGGGTGGGTGGGTGAGTCGGGGCCCATTCTGGCCGTTCACGCCATCCTGCCCCGGTTCCCTGTACCTGGCGCCATGCGCGGTGGGAAGCCGGGGTGGGCGGGCGAGTCGGGGCCCATTCTGGCCGTTCACCCCATCCTGCCCTGGTTCGCCGTAGAGGTTCTCCCCCCGTTAGCGACACCGTGCCTGATCGCTTCCCGGAGGGTCCGAGCCGGATCGGTGCCAGGTCCGTGGAGACCTTAGGATCTTGCGCATCTCGGTCGTCCGACTCCAGGAGTGCTCGCCCCCATGCGTGATCGTGTTCGTCAGATCCTCGAATCGACGTGGTTCCAGCGCACGATCATCGGCATCATCCTGTTCAACGCGGCCACCCTGGGCGTGGAGACCTCGCCTTCTGCGGTCGCGTCGTACGGCGTCGTGCTGCACGTGGTGGACCACGCCGCGCTGTATGTGTTCGTCGCCGAACTGCTGGCGAAGATGTACGTCTACCGCGCGCGGTTCGTGCGCGACCCGTGGAACGTCTTCGACACGGTCATCGTCGCCGTGTCGTTCATGCCGACGGCGGGCGGGCTGTCGGTGCTGCGGGCCCTGCGGATCCTGCGGGCGCTGCGGCTGATCTCGGCGGTGCCCAGCCTGCGGCGGGTGGTCGCGGCGCTGCTCACCGCGGTCCCTGGCATGACCTCGATCGCCATGCTGCTGGGGCTGGTGCTCTACGTGGCGTCGGTGATGGCCACCAAGTTGTACGGCGGGACGTCCCCTGAGTACTTCGGCGACCTGCCCACGTCGCTCTTCACGCTGTTCCAGACGATGACCGGCGACGGCTGGTCGGAGATCAACCGGGACGTCATGGAACAGCACCCATCCTCATGGGTATTTTTCGTGATATTCGTGCTGATCTGCACGTTCGTCGTCCTGAACCTGTTCATCGCCGTGGTGGTGAGCGCGATGGAGGAGGAGCACCAGCGGGAGCATGGTCCCGACGACCATGTGGCCCTCGAGCTGGCCGCGCTGCGCGCCGAGATAGCGGCGCTGCGCGAGGCCCTGCCCGCACCGCAGGACGCCTCCTCCCTGCGCTGACCTCACGACCCCGGCGGGAGCAAAGCCCGACGACCCCGGCGGGAGCAAACCTCGACGACCCCGGCGGGAGCGAAGCTCGACGACCTCAGCGGGAGTAGTGCTCGACGACGAGCTGCTCGTCCACGAGCACCGGCACCTGCGGACGCTCGGGCCTGCTCAGCAGCGTGAACGTCAGCTCGTCGAGGTTCACGTCGAGGTAGGGCGCGGTGATCTGATCGGCGTAGGCGCCCTCCGCCGCCGCCACGAAGGGCTGCATCGAGCGCGACTTCTGCCGCACCGTGACGATCTGGCCGGGCCGTACGAGGTAGCTCGGGATGTCGACCTTGCGGCCGTCGACGGCGATGTGCCCGTGGGTGACGTACTGGCGCGCGGCGTAGATGGAGGGAGCCAGCCCGGAGCGCAGCACCAGCGAGGCAAGACGGCTCTCCAGCAGCGAGACCAGCTCGCCCCCGGAACGGCCCGGACTGCGCAGCGCGAGGTCCCAGTACCTCCTCATCTGCCTCTCGGACACGTCGTAGTACCAGCGCAGCTTCTGCTTCTCCATCCGCCGAAGGCTGTAGTCGCCGGCGGCACGGCGGTTGGTCTTCCGCCCATGCTCACCTGGCGGATACGGACGCTTCTCGAAGTAGCGGACGGCCTTCCTGGTGAGCGGAAGGCCTGCCCGCCTGGACAGGCGCACTTTGGGACCGGTGTAGCGCACGATGACCTCGCTGTGATTAGGTGTTCGTAACTAAGGCAAGCCTAACCTTATTTAGCTGTGACGCGCACTCGCGAGCCCAAGGAGCCCCGCCATGCACGTGACCGTCCCTCCCATCTCCGAACGTATCCGGAGCCTGGCCACGGCCTGCGTTCCCACCCATGTCTCGCTCGACGGCTCCGCGCACGCGGCGAGGGGCGCGGTCGACGACAGCGGACGGCCACTGCTGCTGGTGAAGCCGGGAGAGCCCTTGCACGCCGTCGCGGACCGTGACGACGTGGTGGTCACCGTGGACCTCGCGGCCACCCGCACACTCGGTGGCGTCGAGCACCCGCGCGGCCTGCTGAAGGTGCACGGCTGGGCGCAGGCCGTCCCGGCCGGGGAGGCGCGGGACGCGGCGGTGGCCGTGGCCGGGCGCCTCCCGGACGAGGCGCTGTTCGCCGCCGTGGAAGGCGACCCGGCGGGCCCGCGCCTGTTCCGCGTCGACGTCGGCTACGTCATCTACCTGACCGGCCAGGAGTCCGGGATGCTGGACGCCGAGGAGTATCTCGGCGCCGGGCCGGACCCGGTCCTGGAGACCGCGGAGCGCATCCTGGGCCACGTGAACCTGGCCCACCGCGACCAGCTCAGCAAGGTCGTCCAGACCCTGCTCGGCGAGCCCACTCCGGATGTGTGGCTGTGGGAGCTCGACCGCTACGGAGTGACCATGCGCTCGGGCATCGAGGACCCGACGCTCATCCGGATGCCCTGGCCGTCACCGGTCGACGGTCCGCAGGCCTTGGAGCAGGCCCTGAGCTGCCTGCTGTGCCCCCGCTGATCGCGTCGATGGAGGCGTCGACCACCTCGGGGGCCAGGACGTTGTCGATGACCATGAGCGCGCAGCCGGTGATGCCCGCCCCGGCCCCGAGCCGGCTGCGCTCGATGCGCAGGCTCCGGGTGGAAAGCGCCGTCGAGCGCCGGTAGACCACCTCGCGCACCCCGGACACCAGCGGCTGGAAGTTCTCGGCGACGTCGCCGCCGAGCACCACCACGGCCGGGTTGAGCAGGTTGACCGCGCTGGCGATCACCTCGCCGAGCAGCCGGCCGGCCCTGCGCACGACGGTCATCGTCTCGGCGTCGCCCGCGCGCACCAGCGTGACGACGTCGGACAGCGAGTGGACCTCGCGCCCCCGGGCCCGCAGGTCGCGCAGGATGGCGGTCCCGCTGGCCACCGAGTCGACGCAGTCGATGTTGCCGCACCGGCACAGCACTCCCCCGCCGTCGCGGACCGGGATGTGGCCGATCTCGCCGGCCGCGCCCAGCGCTCCGCGCAGGATCTCGCCCCCGGCGATCACCCCGGCGCCGATGCGTGTCGACACCTTCACGAACAGCAGGTCGGCCACCTCGCGGGCGTACGCCGCGCGGTACTCCCCCATCGCGATGACGTTGACGTCGTTGTCCACGAAGATGGGCACCGGGTAGCGCGCCGAGATGAGCGGCGGGATCTCCACCCCGGTCCAGCTCGCCATCACGCGAGCGCTCTCGGTGCGCCCGGCCGCGAACTCGACGGTGGCGGGAACGCCCAGGCCGACCCCCCGGACCTGCGGCATCGGCCGGTCCGCCAGCAGGTCGGCCCAGACGTCCATCAGCAGCGGCAGCACCACGCCCGGACCGCTCTCGACGTCGATCTCCAGGTCGGTGCGGGCCAGCTCGAACCCGGCGAGGTCGCACAGGGCGATCTGCGTACGGCTGGCGCCCAGTGACGCGACCAGGACGACGCCTCCGGCGGCGTTGAAGGCGAGCCGGGCGGGAGGGCGCCCGCCGGTGGAGGGCCCCTCGGTGTCCTCCACCACCAGGCCACGCTCCAGCAGGCCCGCCACCCGCAGCGCCACGGCGGGACGCGAGAGGCCGGTCACCCTGCCGATCTCGGCCCGCGTGACCGCCTCACCGGTGCGTATGAGATGCAGGACCTCACCGCTGGTGGCGAGCGCGGAAGCTGATCGTCGACCCATTGACCAAGTCAACCACACCTCTTTTGTAATCTGAAGTTCCTAAGTTCATCATCTCAAATATCAAAACTGCGGTTGTGTGGAACCTAAGACCGGGCTAGTGTCCGGCCTGTCCTACTTGGTAGATCTACGGAGCTTTCCCCCGTGCCTCAGCCCGCGACCACGACCGCGTTCGCGCCACCGCCCCTGCCCATGCCGCCCGCCCCCGCGTCCTCGGCGCCGGGCGCCGCGCCCGTCTCTTCCGCGGCATCCGTGCACCCCACCGCGCACGTCGCCGACCTGGTCGTGTTCGGGGGCACCGGCGACCTCTCGATGCGGAAACTGCTCCCGGCCCTCTTTCACAGCGACCGCGACGGCCGGCTCGCGCCGCAGACGCGCGTCATCGCCATGTCCCGCGGCGGGCTCACCGACGCCGACTTCCGCGGCAAGGTCGAGGCCGAGGTACGGCCGCGCCTGCACTCCGGCGACGACGAGGGCTGGGCCCGGTTCCTCGGGCGGCTGCACCACGTCTCGGTCGACGTCGGCGGACCGGATCACGCCGGATGGCGCGCGCTCACCCACCTGCTCGCCGGCCGGGAGAACATCGACAGGGTCTTCTACCTGGCCAGCCCGCCGATGACGTTCGGCCCCTTCTGCAGGGGCGTGCAGGAGGCCGGGCTGGCCACCCCCCGCTCACGGGTGGTGCTGGAGAAGCCGCTCGGCCGCGACCTCGCGGGCGCTCGGCGCATCAACGACGAGGTCGGCGCCATCTTCGAGGAGCGCCAGATCTTCCGCATCGACCACTACCTGGGCAAGGAGACCGTCCAGAACCTGCTGGTCCTGCGTTTCGCCAACGCGTTCCTCGAACCGGTCTGGAACTCCCTGTGGATCGACCACGTGCAGATCACGGCGGCCGAGTCCGTCGGCACGCCGGGGCGGCGGGGGTACTACGACCAGGCGGGCGCGCTGCGGGACATGGTGCAGAACCACCTGCTCCAGCTGCTCTGCCTGGTCGCGATGGAGCCGCCGTCGCGCAACGACCGCGAGTCCATCCGCGACGAGAAGCTGAAGGTCCTGCAGTCGCTGCGGCAGATCGCCGGCACCGAGGCCGACCGGTTCACCGTGCGCGGGCAGTACGTCTCCGGGGAGGTGGACGGGCGGGCCGTGCCCGGCTACCTCGACGAACCCGACCACACCGCCCCGACCGTCGCCTCGCACCGCGTGGAGACCTTCACCGCGATCCGCGCCGAGGTGAAGAACTGGCGCTGGGCCGGGGTGCCGTTCTACCTGCGCACCGGCAAGCGCATGCCCCACCGCCGCTCGGAGATCGTGGTCCAGTTCAAGGAGGTGCCCCACTCGATCTTCCCGGGGGGCGGCCCCAACCGGCTGGTGCTGCGGCTCGGCCCGAGCGAGGGCATCCACCTGCACATCATGGCCAAGGAGCCGGGCGCCGGCGAGGTGGTCCCCCGTCCCGTCCCGCTCAGCCTCAGCTTCGCCGACACCTTCCGCGCCCGCGTGCCGGAGGCGTACGAGCGGCTGCTCATGGACGTGCTCTCGGGCAATCCCACGCTGTTCATGCGGCGTGACGAGGTCGAGGCCGCCTGGAGCTGGATCGACCCGATCATCGCCACCTGGGAGTCGGGCGGATCGCCTCCCGAACCCTACGCCGCCGGGACGCCCGGCCCGGCCGCCGCCCGTGAACTGCTCGGCCGCAGCGGCCGCGCCTGGTACGAGGAGGACCTGCCGTGAACCGCACCGTCCAGGAGGTCACCGAGCGCCTCAGCGAGCGGAGCCTGCGCAGCCGTACGGCCTACCTGGCGCGTACCGGCGCCGCCGCGCGCGAGGCCAGGGAACGCGGGCCCGCTCGGGCGAGCCTTGGCTGCGCCAACCTCGCCCACGGCATCGCCGCCTGCTCACCGGGCGACAAGCTCGCCCTGCGCGGGAACGAGCGGCCCGGTGTCGCGATCGTGTCGGCCTACAACGACATGCTGTCGGCCCACCAGCCGTACGAGACCTACCCGGCCGTCCTGAAGGAGGCCGTGCGTGAGGCGGGGGGCGTCGCGCAGTTCGCCGGCGGGGTGCCCGCGATGTGCGACGGCATCACGCAGGGCCGCGCGGGGATGGAGCTGTCGCTCTACAGCCGCGAGGTCATCGCGATGGCCACGGCGATCGCCCTTTCGCACGACATGTTCGACGGCTCGCTGCTGCTCGGCGTCTGCGACAAGATCGTTCCGGGCCTGCTGATCGGCGCCCTGCACTTCGGGCACCTGCCCGCGATCTTCGTGCCCGCCGGGCCGATGCCCTCCGGTCTGCCCAACAAGGTGAAGGCGCGTACCCGGCAGCTCTTCGCCGAAGGCAAGATCGGCCGGGGCGCGATGCTGGACGCGGAGGCCAAGTCCTACCACTCCCCCGGCACCTGCACCTTCTACGGCACCGCCAACTCCAACCAGGTGCTCATGGAGGTCATGGGCCTGCACCTGCCGGGTGCGACGTTCGTCAACCCCGGCACCGAGCTGCGGGACGGGCTCACCCGCGCCGCGGCCGGCCGCGTCGTGCGGATCACCGCCCACGGTGACGAGTACACCCCGGTGGCCGAGGTCGTCGATGAGAAGGCGCTGGTGAACGCCGCCGTCACGCTGCTCGCGACCGGCGGCTCCACCAACCACACCATGCACCTGGTCGCCATCGCCGCCGCGGCCGGCATCGAGCTGCTGTGGGACGACCTGGCCGCGCTGTCGGCGGTCGTCCCCCTGCTGACCCGGATGTACCCCAACGGCCAGGCGGACGTGAACCACTTCCAGGCGGCGGGCGGCATGCAGGCGCTGATCGGCGACCTGCTCGACACCGGGCTGCTCCACGAGGACGTGCTGACGGTCGCCGGGCGCGGCCTCGGCCACTACCGCAGCGGGCCGGAGCTGAAGGCGGGCGAGGTCGTCTGGGAGGAGCGGACCGCACCGAGCACCGACCTCGACGTGCTGCGCCCGGCCGCCGAGCCGTTCTCCGCCGACAGCGGCATCCGCATGCTCAGCGGCAACCTCGGCCGCGCGGTCAGCAAGGTGTCGGCCGTCAAGGCCGAGCACCAGGTGATCGAGGCACCCGCGAAGGTCTTCGACGACCAGTCAGAGCTGCTGGCGGCGTTCGAGGCCGGTGAGCTGGACGCCCAGGACTTCGTCGCGGTGATCCGCTACCAGGGCCCGAGCGCCAACGGCATGCCCGAGCTGCACAAGCTGACCCCGCCGCTCGCCGTGCTGCTGGACCGGGGGCAGCGGGTCGCGCTGGTCACCGACGGCCGCATGTCCGGGGCGTCGGGCAAGGTGCCCGCGGCCATCCACCTGTCGCCGGAGGCGGCGGACGGCGGCCCGATCTCCATGGTCAGGGATGGGGACCCGATCCGGCTCGACTCCAGGACCGGCAAGCTGGACATCCTGATCCCCGAGGCCGAGCTGGCCGCCCGCACCCCCGAGGGCCGGCCGCTGCGCGACGACGAGTGGGTGGGCACCGGGCGCGAGCTGTTCGCCGCCTTCCGCCGCGCCGCCGGCCCGGCCGAGCGCGGCGCCGGCGTCTTCGCCCTCAGCGGCGCGGAGGGCCGCACGGGGGTCTTCACCTTCGACGGCGCGGAGACCCCTTCGGGAGCCTTCGCCCTCGACGGCGCGGAGACAGGCGCGTGAGCCCGATCCCCCTCCCGTCACCGGAGAGCCCCTGGCTCGTCGCCGACGTCGGCGGCACCAACGCGCGCTTCGGGCTGGTCACCAGCCCGGGCGGGCGTCCCGGGTCGGTCACCGTGCTGGCCGGGGCCGAGTACGACGGCCTGCCCGACGCGGTGCACTCCTACCTCGCCGACCACGCCGGCGGGGTGCGGGCGGCCGCCGCGTGCCTGGCGATCGCGGGCCCAGTGAACGCCGACCGCTACCGCCTGACCAACACCGGCTGGTCCGGCTCGGTGACGGAGCTGGACATCCCGCGCGTCGAGCTTCTCAACGACTTCGAGGCGCTCGCGCTGGCCCTGCCGCACCTGCCCGCGGAGGACCTGGCATCGCTCGGCGGCCCGCCCCCGGCGCCGGACATGGTCAAGGCGGTGCTCGGTCCCGGCACCGGGCTGGGCGTCGCCGGGCTGGTCCCCGCGCGGGGCGGCTGGGTGCCCGTGCCGGGCGAGGGCGGGCACGTCTCCGCGCCCGCCGTCACCGGCCTGGAGATCGAGGTCGTAGGGGCGCTGCGGGCCGACGGCATGTCGTTCGTGGACGCCGAGCACCTGCTGTCCGGCCCCGGGCTCGTACGGCTGCGCCACGGGCTCGCGCTGGTGAACGGGACCCCCGTCGAACCGCTTCCCGCGTCGGAGATCGTGGCCCGGCTGGACGACTCGCTGTGCGCGCGTACGGTTGAGGTGTTCTGTGGGCTACTGGGAAGCTTCGCCGCCAACGTCGCGCTCACGTTGGGCTCCCGTGGCGGCGTGTATCTCGGGGGTGGGATCGTGCCGCGCGTCGTCAGCCGCATCCGGCAGAGCGACTTCCGTCGCCGCTTCGAGGCGAACCTCGTGCTCTCCGGTTACCTGAGCACGATCGCGACCACCGCGATCGTCGCCGAGCAGCCCGCGCTGACCGGCGCCGCGGCCTGGCTGGCCCAGCGCGTCTCCGACGACGAGCGCGCCATCCCCTTCCCGCCGTCGCCCCGACCACCGGATGCCCACCCGGCGGCATCCCCCGCAGCAAGGAGCACCGCCCCGTGACCATCCTCGATCTCGCCCCTGTCGTCCCGGTCGTCGTGATCGACGACGTGGAGACGGCGGTCCCGCTCGCCCGAGCCCTGGTGGCGGGCGGCCTTCCGGTCATCGAGGTGACCCTCCGCACGCCGTGCGCCCTGGACGCCATCGGCCGGATCGCCGCCGAGGTGCCGGACGCCGTCATCGGCGCGGGCACGGTGCGGACCCCGGCCGACGTACGCGCCTCCACCCGCGCGGGCGCGCGGTTCCTGGTCAGCCCGGGCGGTACGCCGAGGCTGATCGACGCGATGCTGGACAGCGGGGTGCCGTTCCTGCCGGGCGCGGCGACCGCCTCGGAGGTTCTGGCGCTCGCCGAGCGCGGCCTGACCGAGCTGAAGTTCTTCCCCGCGGGACCCGCCGGCGGCGTCGCCTACCTGAAGGCACTGGCCGGGCCGATCCCGGAGGTGCGCTTCTGCCCGACGGGCGGCATCCGGCTGGAGACCGCTCCGGAGTACCTCGCGCTCCCCAACGTGGGCTGCGTCGGCGGCACCTGGCTGACCCCGGCCGACGCGCTCGCCGTGGGCGACTACGCGCGGATCGAGAAGCTCGCCTCGGAAGCCGCGGCGCTACGGCGCTGACCCACGGGCGCCGTGCCGGCCGTCAGCGGCCGGCGTCGCGCGTCGACAGGGGGGCCGCGATGTCCTCCAGTGACCGGCGCTCGGCGTTCACCGCGAGCACCAGCGCGACCAGCCCCGCCGTCACCATCATGGCCGCGGCGAACAGGTAACCGTAGAACAGCCTGACCGGGTGCGGGTGCGCGCGGTCGCCGATGAGCGCGCCGAAGATCGTGGGGCCGAGCGCGCCGAACCCCTGGGCCACCGAGAAGAACAGCGCGATCACCAGTGCCCGGATCTCCAGGGGGAACAGCTCGCTGACGGTCAGGTACCCCGCACTCGCCGCCGCCGAGGCGAAGAAGAAGATCACCGACCAGAGCAGCGTCTGCGTGGTCGCGGTGAGCGCCCCCTGCTTGAACAGCCATGCCGTGACCGCGAGCAGCACCCCGGAGACGATGTAGGTGCTGGAGATCATCGCCCGGCGCCCCACCGTGTCGAACAGGGGCCCGAGCAGCAGCGGCCCGGCGAGGTTGCCGAGGGCGAACGCGAAGAGGTACTTCGAGGCGTCCTGCGGGGTCACGCCGTAGAACGTGCTCAGGACCAGGACGTAGGTGAAGAAGATCGCGTTGTACAGGAACGACTGGCTGATCATCAGGGTGGTGCCGAGGATCGTGCGCCGGGGATAGTCCCGCACCAGCACCCGGGCGATCTCGCGGTACGACGGGGCCCCGTGCGGGCGGAACTCCATGGCCCTGCTCTCGTCCACCGGCGGCACCGGGCGCCCGCTCCGCTCGACGGCCTCCTCGATCGCCGCGGTGGTCCTCTCGGCCTCCTCCTGCCTGCCGTGCATGAGCAGCCAGCGAGGACTCTCGGGAAGCCGGCGGCGGAGCGTCCAGATCACCACCCCGAGCAACGGCCCGATCAGCAGCCCGACCCGCCAGCCCACGTCCACGGGCAGGACGTCGGGGTTGAGCAGCACGTAGGTGCTCGCCGTGCCGATCATCGCGCCCAGCCAGTACGTGCCGCTGACGGCCAGGTCGACCCTGCCCCGGTAGTGGGAGGGGATGAGCTCGTCGATGGCCGAGTGGATCGCGGAGTACTCCCCGCCGATGCCCGCCCCCGCGAGGAAACGGAAGACGAGAAGGAAGGCGAGGTTCGGGGAGAAGGCCGTGATCCCGTTGGCGATCAGATAGAGGCCCAGTGTGAGGATGAACAGCTTGCGCCTGCCGAACCGGTCGGACAGCCGCCCGAACACCAGCGCGCCCACCACCTCGCCGAGCAGGTAAACGGTGCCGGTGACCCCCACCTCGACTGTCGACAGCCCGAGCGTGCGCCTGTCCTGGAGGACCGACCCGACCGCCCCCGCGATCGTGATCTCCATCCCGTCCAGCACCCACGCGACGCCGAGCGCCGCCACCAGCCGGTTGTGGAAGCCCGACCACGGCAACCGGTCCAACCGCGCCGGCACCAGACTCCGGGCAACCGTCTCCATGGTGACCCAGCGTAGCGACCGGTCACCCGGAGTCCTCGATCATCGTCGCGGGTGCGGCCCGCCCCTCGCTTATGCGGCCCCCGCGCCGGCCTTGGCGTCCAGCATCGACAGCGAGGGCGCGAGGTCCTCCAGGGACCGGCGCTCGGCGTCCACCGCGAAGAAGTACGCCACGATACCGGCGGCCACCATCAGCCCCGAGGCGAGCAGGTAGCCGTAGAAGAGCCCGGACGGATCGGGGTTCGCCTCGTCACCGATGAGCGCCCCGAACAGGACGGGACCGAGGGCGCCGACTCCCTGGGCCACCGAGAAGAACAGCGCGATCGCCAGTGCCCGGATCTCCAGGGGGAACAGCTCGCTGACGGTCAGGTACCCCGCGCTGGCCGCCGCCGAGGCGACGAAGAAGATCACCGACCAGAGCAGGGCCTGGGTGGTCGCGGTGAGCGCGCCCTGGTTGAACAGCCATCCCGTGACCGCGAGCAGCAGGCCCGAGGCGATGTAGGTGCTGGAGATCATCGGCCTGCGCCCGATCGTGTCGAACAGCGGACCGAGGATGAAGGGGCCGGCGAGGTTGCCGACCGCGAAGATCAGCAGGTACTTGGAGGCGTCGCTCGCGGACACGCCGTAGAAGGTGTTGAGCACGATGACGTAGGTGAAGAAGATCGCGTTGTACAGGAACGACTGGCTGACCATCATCGTGACGCCGAGGAAGGTGCGCTTGGGGTAATCCCGCAGCACCACCCGCACGATCTCCCGGTACGACGGGGCGCCGTGCGGGCGCAACTCCATGGCCTTGCTCTCGTCCACGGGCGGCAGGGAGCGCCCGCCCTCGCTCACCGCCGCCTCGACCGTCTCCACGGCCCGCTCGGCCTCCTCGTGCCTGCCGTGCATGAGCAGCCAGCGAGGACTCTCGGGAAGGTGGCGGCGCAGCACCCAGATCATGGCGCCCAGCAACGGCCCGATCAGCAGCCCGGCCCGCCAGCCCAGGTCGACGGGCAGGATGTCGGGATTGAGCAGGATGTACGTGCTGGCCGTGCCGATGATCGCGCCCAGCCAGTACGTGCCGCTGACCGCCAGGTCGACCCTGCCCCGGTAGCGGGAGGGGATCAGCTCGTCGATGGCCGAGTGGATGGCGGCGTACTCCCCGCCGATGCCGGCCCCGGCGAAGAACCGGAACACCAGGAGGAAGGCGAGGTTCGGGGAGAAGGCCGTGATCCCGTTGGCGACCAGGTAGAGCCCCAGCGTGAGGATGAACAGCTTGCGCCTGCCGAACCGGTCGGACAGCCGCCCGAACACCAGCGCGCCCGCCACCTGCCCGATCAGGTAGACGGTGGCGGTGAACCCCACCTGCACCGCCGAGAGGCCCAGTGTCTGCCTCTCCTGCAGGACCGACCCGACCGCGCTGGCGATCGTGATCTCCATCCCGTCCAGGACCCACGCGACACCGAGGGCGACGACCAGCCGCGTGTGGAACCGCGACCAGGGCAGCCGGTCGAGACGCGCCGGCACCAGGGTTCTCACAGCACTTTCCATGAAGACCTGCCTTGCGATCAGATCCTGCCCGATTCCACCGGGGCACAGCGGCGGGGGGCCGCCAGATCCAGCGGACGCTTCGGCGACTGCCTCTTCCCAGGCCGCGCGCCTCTTAACGAAAGATTCACGACCACGGGAGAGAGGTGTGAGCGGCGGCGTCCCGGTGTGATCACGAATGCCGATTGTTGACCTCGCCAAAAGACGCACCGGACCAGCGGGTTCGCCGGGCGACGCTAATCTCCTGTTCGGACAATCGGCCGTGCCGGGAGAGCGCGCGACATTCACGGGCACGGTGGCCGGATGATCCGACGGAGCATCCGCACGCCTCGGCGTCCGGCACCCATACAAAGCACACCGAGAAGGACGACGATGACTGCTCCGAGCGCCACGACGGAAACGCGCGCAGCCCCCCGGGCCGAGCCGGTCACCACGCCATGCGAAGGCTCCGGCCGGTGGCGGCAGTGGCGCGCCGGCGCCGGTCTGCTGAGCGCGCTCGCGGCCCTGGCCACGGTCACCGCGGCCCCCGCCGACGCGACGAGCGGCAGCAGCAACGGCGGCTTCGAGACCCCGCGGGTCCAGCCGCACACCTTCCAGACCCTGCCCGCGGGCCGGTCCATCGGAGCGTGGACCGTCACCCGCGGCACCGTCGACCTGGTGGGCGAGGGCTTCTGGCAGGCGGCGAACGGCGCGCAGTCGCTCGACCTGAACGGCGACACCTCGGGCGCCGTCTCCCAGACGTTCAGCACGCTTCCGCTCGTCAAGTACGAGATCGGTTACAAGCTGGCGGGCAACCCCGGCGGGCCGCCCGCCGTGAAGACCGGCCGGGTCCGGATCAACGGCGAGGTGGCGCGGGACTTCTCGTTCGACGCCACGGGCAGGAGCTTCGCCGGCATGGGGTACGTCCACCAGAAGGTGAGCTTCGTCGCCACCGGCCTGTCCATGACGGTGGAGTTCGCCGGCACCGTCCCGGGCGTCTTCGGCCCCGTCATCGACGACGTCACCGTCAAGAGCTGCCTGGTCATCATCTGCCACCTCTGACGCGGCCGGTCTCTCGTGGCCGCTGTCCACTTGATCGTCAGGCGCTTGTCAGTCCGCGGTCTGGCGGGTAGGGGGCGGTCAGGGTGCCGAAGGCCGCGTCGAGGAGGGGTTGAGCGCCTAGAGGGCCGGTCCGGGCACCGGTCGGCTGGGAGGCAGGCGGCCGAGAAGGGTCTCCTCGTCGATGGGGTTCTCGTGGGTGCCCTCGGTGGTGCAGGCGTGGGCGCCGGCGACGCCGCCCAGGCGTGCGCACTCGTGCGGCGGCAGGCCGCGCAGGTGACCGTAGAGGAAGCCCGAGACGAACGCGTCCCCGGCCCCGTTGCCGTCGATCACCGGACCGGGCGGCGGCGTGGCCGGGAAGTGCCTTACCTGGCCGGAGGCGTCGCCGAGGAGGTACGCCCCGGTGGCCCCGGCCGTGCAGACGACCAGGGACGCGCGACCGCGATCGAGGATGCCGCGCATCACCGGGACCGGGTCGGGAAGCTTGGCGGCGGACAGGAACACCAGGTCGGAGGAGTAGGCGAAGTCCTTGTGGTGGCCGTTCTCCCCGTCCCAGTCGTGCAGATCCGTGGAGACCGGCACCCCCAGCTCCAGCAGCTCGGGATACAGGTGGCGGGAGAAGTCGGTGATGGACACGTGCACGTGCCGGGCCTGGCGGATCGCGGGCAGGTACAGCTCCCGCGGCAGCCGCTGCCCGGCGGCGGCGCGCGCGTCGTGCAGGGAGGTCCGCCGCCCATCGGGCCCGACGAGCAGCACGCTGCGCCGGGTGCCCTCGGGCACGATCGCCCAGGCGAAGCCCGCACCCGCCGCCTCCAGGTGGGCGCGGATCAGCGCGCCCTGCGGGTCGTCGCCGATCAGGTCTATCAGCAGGGACCGAAGGCCGAGCGCGTGGCAGCCGAGGACGACCCCGCTCCCGGTGTTGCCGATGCGATCGACCACCGGCGGCACCCCGTAGGTGTCCGCGTACGGCAACGGCAGCTCGGGCACGTAGACGGTCGTGTCGATCCCCGCCCCGCCGACCACGACGACGTCGTACATGGCGATGGAGGAGGACCGGAGGCCCTCCTCAGCGGTTGACGAGGGGGCCGGAGCCGGTGGAGCCTCGGACGACCAGCTCGGGCTGGAAGACCAGCTCGATGTTCTTCGGCGGCGCCCCATTGATCTCCTCCAGCAGCGTCTGGACCGCGGCGGAGGCCATCGGGCCGATGGGTTTACGCACGGTGGTGAGCGGCGGATCGGTGAAGGCGATCAGCGGCGAGTCGTCGAAGCCGACGACCGAGACCTCACCCGGCACGGAAAGGCCCCGCTCGCGGGCCGCCCGGATCGCGCCGAGCGCCATGAGGTCGCTGGCGCAGACGATGCCCGTGCATCCTCGCTCGATCAGAGCCCCCGCGGCGGCCTGACCGCCCTCCACCGAGAACAGGGAGTGCTGGATCAGCTGGTCGCAGCTGGAGACGCCGAGGAGCTGCGACATCGCCTGGGTGAAGCCCTCGATCTTGCGGATGACCGGGACGAAGCGCCGCTGGCCGAGCGCGAGCCCGATGCGCTCGTGCCCGAGATCGACCAGGTGCTGCACGGCCAGGCGCGCCGCCAGGCGGTCGTCCGGGGAGATGAACGGCGCGTCGATGTGCTCGCTGTAGCCGTCGACCAGCACGATCGGCAGCCCGCGGTCGGTCAGCCGGGTGTAGCGGTCCATGCGCGCGGTGGTGTCGGCGTGCAGCCCGGAGACGAAGATGATGCCGCTGACGTCGCGTTCGAGCAGCAGTTCGGTGAACTCGTCCTCGGGGGCGCCACCGGGGCTCTGGGTGCACAGAACCGGCGTGTAGCCGTGCTGGGTCAGCGACTTCTCGATGGCCTGCGCGAACGCCGGGAAGATCGGGTTGTCGAGCTCGGGGGTGACCAGCCCGATCAGTCCGTTGCTGCGCTGACGGAGCCGTTGCGGGCGCTCGTACCCCATGAGGTCGAGGGCCGTCAGCACGAGCTGGCGCGTGCTCGCGGATACACCCGACTTGCCGTTCAGCACGCGGCTGACGGTGGCCTCGCTCACGCCCGCCTGGGCCGCGATATCGGAAAGCCGGGCGTTACCGTTCATGGCCGCTACTTTACGCAACACCGAGCGCCCACCATGCGGCGGAATCCGGCGCCAGCCGTACGGTGTCGCCCTCCTCCGCCACCGGGGCGCTGGCGATCAGAAGGTCACCCGGACGGGGCAGCTCGACCGGCTCTGAGGACGCGTTCACCGTGCACACGAAGGTGTCGTCCCGGACGAAGACCAGGGTCTGCGCGGGTGACTCCCGCCACTGCAGGGATCCGTCCCCCAGTGCCGGGTGTTCGCGCCGCAGGCGCAGCGCCGCGCGGTACAGCGCGAGCGTGGAACCGGGGTCGCCGAGCTGGGACTCCACGCTGAGCGGGCCCCAGGCGGACGGCACCGGCAGCCACGTCTCCTCGATCCCCGGCGGGCTGAAGCCGAACGGCGGCTCGGAGTGGGCCCACGGGATCGGGACGCGGCAACCGTCCCGGCCGTCGTCGGGGGCGCGCAGCCGCTGCGGGTCCTGGCAGACCTCCTCCGGCAGGTCGAGCACCTCGGGGAGGCCGAGCTCCTCACCCTGGTAGAGGTAGGCGGAACCGGGCAGGGCGAGCATCAGCAGGGCCGCCGCCCTGGCCCGGCGCAGGCCCCGCTCGCCGTCGCCGTAGCGGGTCACGTGCCGCTTGACGTCGTGGTTCGACAGCACCCAGGTCGGCGGCGCGCCGACAGGGACGACGGTGGCGAGCGACTCGTCGATCACCGCGCGGAGCATCTCCGCGTCCCAGGGCGCCTTCAGGAAGTGGAAGTTGAAGGCCTGATGCAGCTCGTCCGGCCGTACGTACCGGGCGAGTCGCTCCTGCGAGGGCGCCCACGCCTCGGCCACGCCGATGCGCTCGCCGTCGTAGGAGTCGAGGACGCGGCGCCAGACGCGGTGGATCTCGTGGACGCCATCCTGGTCGAAGTAGGGCAGGACCGTGGTGCCCAGCATCTCGACCTGGCCGGCGGACCCGATGTCGGGAAGCCCGGCGGCCTTGACCATTCCGTGGGCGACGTCGACGCGGAAGCCGTCGACGCCCAGATCCAGCCAGAAGCGCAGGATCGCCTCGAACTCGGCGTGGACCTCGGGGTTCTCCCAATTCAGGTCGGGCTGCTCGGGGGCGAACAGATGGAGGTACCACTCGCCGTCGGGCAGCCGCGTCCACGCCGCGCCGCCGAACACCGACTCCCAGTCGTTGGGGGGAAGCTCGCCGGCCTCGCCACGGCCCGGGCGGAAGATGTACCGCTCGCGCTCGGGGCTGCCCGGCCCGGCCTGCACGGCCGCCGTGAACCACGCGTGCCGGTCGGAGGTGTGGTTCGGCACCACGTCGGTGATGATCTTCATGCCGTGCCGGTGCGCGTCCTCGATCAGCGCCTTCGCGTCCGCCAGCGTGCCGAAGATCGGGTCGACGTCCCGGTAGTCGGCCACGTCGTATCCGAAGTCGGCCATGGGCGAGGTGTAGAAGGGCGTCAGCCAGATGGCGTCCACGCCCAGCTCGGCCAGGTAGTCGAGCCGGCTGCGGACCCCGAGCAGGTCGCCGACGCCGTCGCCGTTCCCGTCGGCGAAGCTGCGCACGTAGACCTGGTAGATCACCGCGTCCCGCCACCAGCGGGTGGCCGCCTGCACGGGACGGGCTTCACGGACCACGTCGGTCATTGGGATCCCCCGATTCTCCGAAATACCAAGATCTGATACCACGGTGGCGTTACGACTTCGTGGCACCGGCGGTCAGGCCGGTGACGATGTTGCGCTGGACCAGCAGGAACACCACCGCCGCCGGCACGGCGATCAGCACCGACGACGCGGTGAGCAGGCCCCACTCGGCCTTGTGCTGGCCGACGAACTGCCCGATGCCCACCGCGAGGGTGTACTTGTCGTCGCCCGTCATGAACGCGGTCGCGTACGCGACCTCCGCCCAGGCGGTGATGAAGGAGTAGAACGCCGCGACGGCCAGCCCCGGCTTCGACAGCGGCAGGATGAGCCGCCAGAAGGTGCCGAAGGGGGTGAGCCCGTCCACCCGGCCCGCCTCGTCGATCTCCACGGGGACCGTGTCGAAGTAGCCCTTCATCATCCAGGCGCAGAAGGGCACCGTCGAGGTCAGGTAGGCGATCACGAGGCCAGGGAACTGGTTGATCAGCCCGAGGCCGGCCATGAGGTTGTAGATGGGCACGATCAGGATCGCCACCGGGAACATCTGCGTGATCAGCAGCATCCACATGATCGACCTGAAGCCCGGGAAGCGGAAACGGCTGACCGCATAGCCGGTGGTCGCCGCGAGCACCACGCCGAGCACGGTGGTCATTGCCGCCACGAACAGGGCGTTGAACAGCCAGCGAGGGAAGGCGGTCTGGCCGAGCACCTGGACGTAGTTGTCCAGGCTCGGGTTGTTGAAGAGCTGAACCGTGGTGGACTGCCACGCGTCCCGGGGCTTGAGCGAGGTCAGGACCAGCCATGCGACCGGGAAGACCGCCACCACGCTGGCCGCGACGAGCGTGAGGTGCAGGCCGAGGGAAGCGCCGGCGCCACGCGAGGAGCGCCCCCTGCCCTTGGACGCGCTGACCTGGGTCACCATGCCTCCCCCTGCCGGCGCAGCGCGCGGCGGTAGACCACGGCCATGACGATGAGCAGTGCGAGGATGAGCACTCCCCACGCCGCCGAGCCCGAATAGTTCCTGATGCCTTCGAAGGCCTGCCGGTAGGCGTAGGTCACGAGGATCTCGCTGGACCCGCCGGGGCCGCCCCGCGTCACCAGGTAGATGACCGGGAACTGGTTGAAGGTCCAGATCGTGCCGAGCAGCACCACCGTGCTGGACACCGGCCGCAGGCCGGGCAGGGTGATGTGCCTGAAGCGCTGCCACGGCGTCGCGCCGTCGACCTCCGCCGCCTCGTACAGCTCGCGCGGGATGGCCTGCAGGCCGCCCAGCAGGGCGAGCATCATGAACGGCACGCCGAGCCAGACGTTCACGGTGATCACCGAGATCTTGGCCCACAGCGGGTCGTCCAGCCAGTCGATCCCGGCGAAGCCCGCCGCCCTCAGCATCGCGTTGACGACGCCGAACTCGCCGTTGAGCAGGTACCGCCAGATGAACGCCGAGACGAAGGCCGGCACCGCCCACGGCAGCACGAGCATCATGCGGTACAGGGAGCGGAACCGCAGGGGCCGGTTGAGCAGCAGCGCGAGCCCCAGGCCGATGCCGTAGTGCAGGGCGACGCAGACGAGGGTCCAGGTGATCGTCCAGCCGAGCCGCGAGAGGAACTCGCTGGAGGTGATGATGGCGCCGTAGTTGGCCAGTCCGACGAACTCGTACGTCGAGGGGATGACGTTCATCCCGATCGTGCGGCCCATGTTGGCCTCGGTGGCGTCGGTGAGCGACAGGTAGATGCCGCGCACCAGCGGGTAACCGATCAGTACGAGCGTGACGATGACGACCGGCGCGCACATGGCCCAGGCGTACCAGTGCCTGGTGAAGAACCGGCCCGCGCTCTCTCGCCGCCCCGGGCCGCGGGCACGGCCGCGGGCGTGCTCGCCCGCGGCCGTCCCGTCAACGACCTGCGTCGTCATCGGTCACAGGCTCCAGCCCTTGAGCAGGCCCTGGTAGGCCTTGGCCACGTCCTGGAGCATCGCGTCACTGGTGGTGTCGCCGGTGGCGAGCTTCTGGTAGCCCTCGACGAGCGGCTGGAAGAGCTGACCGGCCTCGGGGATCCACGGGCGCTCGACGGCGGCGGCCATCGGCTCCTTCCAGCGGCCGATCATCTCGTTGCCCTGCGCCTCGGGCAGGGAGTAGGCCGACTGGCGGGTCGGCAGCAGGCCGAGCTTTCCGGCGATCTTGGCCTGGCTCTCGGCGGAGTCCATGAACTTCACGAACTGGTACGACGCCTCGAGGTTCTTGGAGCCCGCGTACACGGTGTAGTCGTGTCCGCCGGTCGGGGCGCCCGCCTTGACCGAGCCGGACGGCACCGGCGCGATGCCGAAGTTGTCGGGCTTGTCCTTGAAGACCTTGCCGCCGAGGTTGTCGGTGTTCGACCACGGGCCATTGAAGATCATCGCGGCCTTGCCCTCCTTGAAGGCGGTCTCCGCGTTGATGTAGCTGTCCTGGATCGCCGGCTTGGCCGCGGCGCCGGACTTGATCAGGTCCTCGACCACCTTGACGCCGGCCACGGCCTGCGGCGAGGCGACAGTGATCTTCTTGGTGCCGACATCGAGCAGGTCGCCACCCTCGCCGTAGATGAACGGCAGCAGGAAGTAGGCGTCGACGTTCAGCGCCAGACCTTCGGCGCCGGTCTTGGACTTGACGTCCTGCGCGACCGACTTGAGCTCCTCGAAGGTCTTCGGCGGGGCGTCGTGGCCGGCCTTCTTCAGCAGCTCCTTGTTGTACAGCAGGCCCAGGGTGTCGGTGACCTGCGGGATGCCGTAGGTCTTGCCCTGGTACTTGCCGCTGCTGGCGGGGCTCGGGAGGAAGTCCTCGGGCTTGTCGAGGGCCGCGGTGCCGTCGAGCGGCGCGAGGTAGCCGAGCGAGGCGAATTCGGCGACCCAGCCCACGTCGGTGCGGAGCACGTCCGGCGCGCCCGAGCCGCTCTGCGCGGCGGTCTTGAACTTGTTCTGCGCGTCGGCGAACGGCACGTTGACGTAGTTGACCTTGATCTTCGGGTACTTCGCCTGGAAGTCCTTGATCAACTCCTGGAAGACGGGACCCTCGTTGGTGGCGTCAGAGGTGTCCCACCACGTCACCTCACCGGAGACGGCGGCGGCGTCGGCGCTGTTCGCCGGAGCGGCCGACTGGTTGGGGGTGTCCTCGCCGCCACAGGCGGAGACCGCCAGCGCGAGCGCCGCGGCTGCCGCCGCGACCGAGATGCCTCGCCGCATGTTGTGCACTCCTTGCTCAGCTTCATTGCCCAAAGGTTCGGTCGACGGCGCCCACATCCCTGGGAGCGGGCGCCATCACCGGGGTAGGCGGAACGTAACAGCCGCGTGAACCGACATGAAAGACCTTTCGGAAACTTTCTGCAAATTGTGACACGCCTGTCATTACGCTCCCGTTACCCACCTCGCCGGGCACTCCCGTGCCCGCCCGCACCGTGGGCCGCACCAGTCCCCCGCCGCGCGCCGTCATCGGTGGTTTCCACATGTCCTGACCTCAACAGACAGCTAACGGTCAAGTAACCGGGAGATGAGCGATTTCTCACCCCATGTATGGACACGATGGCCCGAGACGCGATGTACTACCTCATCAATCACATTGACGGCTGGGATCCGGGTTTTGATGCCCGGGAGGAACGAGTGACGATGAGTACCGTCGTTCTCGACAGCGTGACAAAGGTGTACCCGGGGGGGCATCTCGCGGTCGATCGCATGAGTCTGCGCGCGGAAGAGGGGGAACTTCTCGTCCTGCTCGGCCCCTCCGGATGTGGCAAGTCCACCCTGCTCCGGATGATCGCGGGACTCGAGGAGATCACCGACGGCGACCTCTACCTCGACGGACGGCTCGCCAACGACCTCGCCCCCCGTGACCGCGATGTCGCGATGGTCTTCCAGAACGGCGCCCTCTACCCCCACCGCACCGTCCGTGGCAACCTCTCCTTCCCGCTGGAGATCGCCAAGGCCGACCCCGCCATGGTCAGGGAGCGCGTGGTCGAACTGTCCCGCGCGCTGCACATCGACGAGACCCTCGAACGCCGCCCTGGAACGCTCTCCGGCGGACAGCGTCAGCGGGTCGCGATGGGCCGGGCCATCGTCCGGCAGCCGTCGCTGTTCCTCATGGACGAGCCGCTGTCGAACCTCGACGCGGGCATGCGCACCGAGTTACGCATGGAGATCTCTTCACTGGTGCGGGCGCTCGGTGTGACGACGATCTACGTCACGCACGACCAGGTGGAGGCGCTCACCCTCGCCGACCGGATCGCCATCATGAACCGCGGCATCCTGCAGGACGTCGGCACCCCCGGGCAGATCTACAACGACCCGGCGACGGCCTTCGTGGCCGCCTTCCTCAGCTCCCAGCAGCTCAATCTGCTGTCGGCGACGGTGCGGACCCCGCAGAACCAGTACATCATGCTGGACTTCGGCCTCCACCAGATCACGATGCCCTGGACCGACCCGCGCGCGTACGCGGTCTCCCAGCACACCGGAAGCCAGATCATCGTGGGGATCCGTCCCGACGGGCTGGCCCCCATCCCCGAGGGAGCCGACGGCCCGCACTTCAGCGGCCGGGTCAGGACGCTCGAGTACCACGGCCACGAATGGCTCGCCTATCTGGAGGTCGGCATCCCGGCCGTGCCCGCTCCCGAGCCGGGGCCGGCCCCGAACCTCAACGGCCACTCCAACGGCAACGGGCACGCCGCGACCAGCAAGATCCGCTCGATGATGCGGCGCCTGATGTCCGGGGCGGAGGAGCCCACGCCGGAGTACATCGCCCCCGCGGCGGCAGGCAGCGGCCACCACCGCCGCTCCGACCTGGTCGTACGGCTCGGTTCCCGGCCGGTCTGGCGCGCCGGGGAGCACGGCCGCGTCGCCGTGGACCTGAGCAGGCTCATGCTGTTCACCCTGCAGGGGAACAGGATCGACCCGCCCCGCCGCTAGGCGGGACGGTACGCCCGCCCCGGGTCAGGCGACCGTACGGTCCGCCGTGGCGCGCGCGAGCAATGAGACGATCTCCACCAAGCGGATGACCTTGTCGAGCTCCACCTGGTGGAAGGCCGGCCCCTCCGATCGGGCCACGACCAGGTGCAGGCCCGCGGCCTTCATCGGCAGGCTGAGCAGGTGCAACGGGCCCTCGCTGAACGCGGCGGGCCGCAGGGGCGTGAGGTCGGGCATCTCCTCCACGCCCGGAGCCTGCCAGCTTCCGTGGACGACGGCGCCGGTGTCGGAGTCGACCGCGACCGCCCACTCCGCGCTCACCAGGTCGGGCGCCGCGTCGACGAGCGTGACGAAGGCACGCTCGGAGTCGGACACCACGTGGCCGAGCAGGTCGTAGTCGGGATTCGCGCCCGGCGCCTCCCTGGTCGGCCATACCCCCTCGATGCGCACCCCCGGCACGACAGAGAGCCGTTCACGCAGGTCCTCGGCGGCGAACCCCCCTGGCCAGGACAGGGTGAAGTCGTCCACCGCCCGGCCGCCCTCCCGCTCCAGGACCGTCACCTGGAGGATGTCCGCGCCGAGGACCCCGAAGGCCCGGGCCACCTGCCCGAGCACGCCCGGGCGATCAGGAAGCACAACCCGTATCCGCAGCACCGTCACCACCACCTCTGTATATGCAGCCGAACCACGAATAGGGGCCGACCTCCTGTTTCTTTCATCCACTGCACCACGCCACACAGCGTGCTGGACGGAGGTTTCGGCAATGTTCCGAAGATATGTCCGAAATAAGGCAAATTCAGTATTGATAGGCGCCTGAATCCGGGTTTTTGGCGCGCGGGACGGGCCGCCCCGCCACGTCGTGGGCCAGGCCCGCGCCGCCGTACCAGGAGGGCCCGAGGGGCACCCCCTGGCCGATCGCGGACGCTCCGGCCCGCAGCCGCAGGTCACGCCTGCTCCGGAAGCCGGGATCCGCGCGAATCGACCGGTGGCCGAGCTTGAGGCCGGTGGTCCTGCCCCTGTAGACCCCGCCCGCGTCGTCGATGCCGGAGCCGTCCTCGAACCCGACCACGCCGCCGACCTTGATGGCGTTGTTGCGCATCACCAGGATCTTCGCCGAACAGCCGTCCGCGCAGGAGACCCCGATGGTCGCACGGGCCGGCAGGTACACCGAGTTGTTGACCGCCACCGTCCCGAGGACGGGGCCCACCAGGTGGCCGGGGCCGCGGGTGATGAGGAAGGATCCGCGCTTGCGCGTGGAGGTCACCACGTTGTTGGCGAACCGGTTGCCCCGGGCCGTGCCACCGGGGCTGTGGCCGAGCTCGGCGAAGGTCTCGTTGTCGCGGGCCATGTTGTGCGTCACGAGGTTGCGGTCGCCGTCGTACACCTCCACGGCCGCGCCGTCGGACACGTAGTCCTGGCTGGGCGCGTAGCTGCCGGAGATCAGGTTGCCGATGACCCGGTTGTCGTCCCCGTTCAGCAGCACGCCGAACGCGCCGGAGTCGTTGTCCGGCTCGCCGTCGTTGACGCTCATCCGGTCGTTGCCGACCATCTGGCTGTTGCGGATGACGTTGCGCCCGCCGCGCTCGGTCACCCACACCCCCGCCACGTTGTGGTCGGCGTACACGTCCCACAGGTCGTTGTGGCGGCCGTCGATCCGGAAGCCTCCCCACCCGCAGTCGCTCGCCCGCAACTCGGAGATCCGGTAGTAGGCCCCCTTGACCACGACGCAGTCGCCGGCCCGCCCGCTGATCTTGGGACGGGGGCCCTTGCCGTACGCCGCCACGACGATGCGCCGCGCCGCGGTGCCCCTGCCCCGGAGCTCCAGCGTGCCCTTCCACCGGCCCGCGCGCTTGAACAGCAGGGTGTCCCCCGGGCGCAGGCGGGCGTCACCGGCCCTGCCGAGCGAGCGCCACGCCTTGCCGGGTGAGGTCCCCTGCGCGTCGTCGTCACCCTTCCGGCTGTCCACGTAGTACACCCTGCCCGCCGCGGCGCCGGAGCGTTCCAAGACGGGCAACGCCGGGGCGGGCGCCGCCGCCTTCACCGGTCCCACTCGGAACGCCGCCCTCGCGCGGGGCTCCTCGGGCTCCGCCGCCCTCGCGCGGGGCTCCTCGGGCACGGCTCGGGCCGCCGCCGGGATGGCGAGCAGCAGAAAAGTCAGCGGCAACGAGAGACCGGCCCGCCACAAGTTCGGCGCCATAACCCCACACTTAGTATCAAAACGATCGCTGCGCTCACGGTAGCGGTCCGGGGTTCCCACCGGGAGACCCCAACCTCACCCGCGTCCGGATCAAGTGATCCGGCACGCCGGACGGTAGGCGTCCCCGGCGCCGCGGCCGGATCCTCGCCTGTCGACTTTGCCATCCTTTGACGACGTCTTTCCCAGCTTGTGGATCTTGGCGGAGAATCCCGAGAGTAGCCTTTGCCAATGCCCCTCTCATGGGCCGTCCTCTGGCCTCGATCCATCCGAGGGCAGGTCACCCTCCTCGCCGTCGTGCTGGCGGGCCTCTTCCTGATCCCGCTCGGCATCGCGGCCGACATGGTGATCAGGAACGCGGTCTCCAACTCCATCTGGCGTGGAACCAGGGAGGCCGCCTCACGAGTCGTCGTCGCCTACCGTGACTCGACCCTGCGCAACCCCATCGCCCCCGGTCCCGACGGCGTGACCATCATCCAGCTGATCGGCCCCGGTCGTCACATCCTCGCCTCGACCGCCGAGGCCCAGGGCATGCCCCCGGTCAGCGACAGGCGGCCCGACCTGTCCGACCGGCCCGTGGACTTCACCACCTGCAGGCGGTCCTCCCCCGCGGACTGCTTCCACGTGACGGCCGCCCTCGTCAACGCCAGATCCGGCGCGCCCATCGTCTACGCCGCGCACCGCACCCCCACGGTGCTGTCCAGCCGCATCCTCGACGTGGCCGTCGGTCTCCAGATCGCCGCCCTGGCCGGCCTCATCGGCTGGATCGCCTGGAAGGCGGCCGACCGGGGGCTCCACACGGTCAAGAACATCCAGGCCGAACTGGCCCACATCACCGTGAGCGACCTCTCGCGGCGGGTCCAGGAACCGCCGGGCGAAGACGAGATCTCCAACCTCGCGAGGACCGTCAACAGCACGCTCGCCCGCCTGGAGCACTCGGTCGAGCAGCAGCGCCGGTTCGCCGCGGACGCCTCGCACGAGCTGCGCACCCCGATCGCCGGACTCCGCACGCAGCTGGAGAGCGCTCGGCTGCATCCCGAGCACACCGAGCTCGAAACCCTGGTGACCGGCGCGCTGCGCGACACCGACCGGCTGGAGGCCATCGTCACCGACCTGCTGTTCATGGCGAGGCTGGGGTCGAGCGGGGCGGCGGTGCAGGAGAGCGTCGACCTCGGGCACCTGGCCGCCGAGGAGATCGCACGCAGGAAGGGCCCGATCCCGATCACCGCGGAACTCCAGGAGGACGTCACCGTGCTGGGCGTGCGGACCCAGCTCCACAGGGTGATCGTCAACCTGCTGGACAACGCCCGCCGCCACGCGGCCGGCATGATCAAGGTCGAGGTGAGCGCCTCCGGTGACGCCGCCGTGCTGGCCGTCATCAACGACGGCGACCGCATCGCCGAGAAGGACCGTGAACGCGTCTTCCACCGTTTCACCCGGCTGGACGAATCCCGCAGCAGGAACAAGGGAGGGACCGGCCTCGGGCTCGCCATCGCCCGCGACGTGGCCATCGCGCACGGCGGGACGCTGCACGTCGAGGACGTCCCTGAGGGCACGAGGTTCGTCCTCCGGCTGCCCGTGGTGGAGTAACCCGAGCTCCAAGAGTTAACAGGAGCGACGCTGGGTGTTCAGCTCAGGCTCCCCCGGCCCGACCACCCCGGTGGTTAGCGTGCGTGGCACCTTACGAGCGTCTCGCCGCGGCGAACGCTCGCTACGCCGCATATCAAGGAGTCACCTTGCGAGTCCTGGCCGTCATCCCCGCCCGTGGTGGTTCTGCGGGCGTGCCGCTCAAGAACCTGGCCAAGGTGGGCGGCACGCCCCTGGTCGCCCGTGCGGTGGCCTCCTGTGTGGCGGCCGAGTTCATCGACGAGGTCGTCGTCAGCACCGACCACGACGGCATCTCCGCCGTCGCCGCCGCCGCGGGCGCTCGCGTGGTGAACCGCCCCGCGGAGCTCAGCGGCGCCACCGCCTCCAGCGAGTCGGCCCTGCTGCACGCGCTCGACCGGATCGGCACCGACCCCGAGGTGGTCGTGCTCGTGCAGTGCACCAGCGCCTTCATCGACCCCACCGACCTCGACGCCGCGATCGCCAAGGTCCTCGACGGCACCTGTGACGTGGTCTTCTCCGGGCTGGCGACCCACGAGTTCGTGTGGTCCGCCCGCGACGGCGGCGTGAGCGGGGTCAACCACGACCCGGCCCACCGCCCGCGCCGCCAGGACCGCGATCCCGAATACCGCGAGACCGGCGCCTTCTACGCCATCCGCACGGCGGGCCTGCGCGAGCACGGGCACCGGTTCTTCGGCACCGTCGGCGTCCAGCCCGTGCCCTCGCGCCACGCCGTCGAGGTCGACACCCCCGAGGACCTCGAGATCGTACGAGCGCTCGCGCCCTTCGTGGACCAGCCGGGACCGCTGGACGTGGACGCGGTGATCACCGACTTCGACGGCGTGCACACCGACGACCTGGTCTATGTCGACCAGGACGGTCGCGAGATGGTGGCCGTCAGCCGCTCGGACGGGCTCGGGATCTCCCTGCTCAAGCGGTCTGGAGTGCGGCTGCTGGTCCTGTCGACCGAGCGCAACCCGGTCGTCGCCGCCCGCGCGCGCAAGCTCGGCGTGCCGGTGCTGCAGGGGCTGGCCTCCAAGCACACCGCGCTGCGCGACTGGCTGAGCATCGAGGGCCTGGACCCCTCGCGCGTGGCCTACGTGGGCAACGACCTCAACGACCTCGGCTGCATGGAGATGGTCGGCTGGCCGGTCGCCGTACCCGACTCCCACCCGCGCGTGCGGGCCGCGGCGCGCATCGTGCTCAGCCACCAGGGCGGCGCGGGCGCCGTACGGGAGCTGTGCGACCGCGTGCTCGCCGCCCGCCCCGTCGACGCCGAGCCCGCCGTGGCCGGCCCGCGGGCCACGCTCCGCGTCAAGGGCGCCCCGGTCCAGGTCGGCGAGTCGCTGGTCGGCCCCGGGCAGCCGGTGTACGTCATCGGCGAGATCGGCATCAACCACAACGGCGACCTGGACATCGCACGCCGGCTCATCGACGTCGCCGCCGAATCGGGCTGCCAGGCCGTGAAGTTCCAGAAGCGCACCCCCGAGATCTGCGTGCCGGTCGAGCAGCGCGGCAAGATCCGGCAGACTCCGTGGGGCGAGATGACCTACATGGAGTACAAGATCCGGACGGAGTTCGGCCACGACGAGTACACGCAGATCGCCAAGTACTGCGCCGAGCGCGGCCTCGACTGGTTCGCCTCCCCGTGGGACATCCCCTCGGTCGACTTCCTGGAGGAGATGGACGTCGTCACGCACAAGGTCGCCTCGGCCAGCGTGACCGACCACGAGCTGCTGCGCCGGCTCGCCGCCACCGGCAAGCCGATCATCCTGTCCACCGGGATGTCGACGCTCCAGGAGATCGACGAGGCCGTGGACATCCTCGGCACCTCCAAGCTGGTGATCATGCACGCCACCTCCACCTACCCGCTGCCGCCTGAGGAGGCCAACCTGCGGACGATCATCACGCTGCAGGACCGGTACGGCGTCCCGGTCGGCTACTCCGGCCACGAGCGCGGCCTGCAGATCTCGCTGGCCGCCGTCACGCTCGGAGCGGTCACCGTGGAGCGGCACATCACCCTGGACCGCACGATGTGGGGGTCCGACCACGCCGCCTCCCTGGAGCCGAGCGGGCTCGCACACCTGGTTCGCGACATCCGCGTCATCGAGTCCGCCCTCGGCGACGGGGTCAAGCGGGTGTTCCCGGGCGAGGAGGCCCCCAAGGCCCGGCTGCGCCGCGTCACGGTCTGAGGGCCGGGCAGAGTGCACACGGTGACCGGCCCCGGAGGCCGCCGTTGATCACGTTGTCCGTCGTGGTGCCGGTGCGGGACGCCGAGCCGTACATCGCCGACGCCCTCACCTCGCTGAAGCGCAACGCCCGGCACGACTTCGAGTTCATCGTCGTCGACGACGGCTCGGTGGACGCGACCCCGCAGATCATCGGCGACTTCCGCGACGACCTGCCGGGCCTGACCGTCCTGCGCGACGCCTCCCCCGTGGGCCTGGCGGACGCCCGCAACCGCGGCCTGTCCCTCGCGTGCGGCCGGTACGTCACGTTCGTGGACGGTGACGACTGGCTGGCGCGGGGGTATCTGGCCGATCTGGTGGCCGCGATCGACGCGCTGGGCTGCGACTTCGTCAGGACCGACCACGTACAGGTGGAGGGGCGCAAGCGGGTGGTCCACCGGGCGCCGGAGGCCCGGCGGGGAGTGGTGCTCGATCCCCGGGGCGGCATCCTGCCGGCCGCCGCCAAGACGATGGTGGACTACCCGTACGCCTGGGCCGGGATCTACCGGCGCGAGCTGGGCGACCTGCTCGCCTTCCCCGGGCACCTGCACACCGCCGAGGACCGCCCGTGGATCTGGCGGCTGCACCGGGAGGCGCGCTCGTTCGCGGTGGTCTCCCTCGCGGGCGTCTTTTACCGCCGGATGGTGCCCGCGTCGCTGACCCAGATCGGGGACGAGCGGCAGTTGCACTTCTTCGACGCGTTCGAGCTGGTGTTCAAGCAGGTCCAGGACGAGGAGGAGCTGCTTCCCAAGGCCGTGCGCACCTTCTGCGCCCTGCTGGCGCACCATCTGGAACTCGGCGACCGCTTCTCCCCCGAGTTGCGCGCCCGCTTCCAGGCCAGGGCGCAAGACGTCCTCGCCGGCCTGCCCGCGGGGCTGGTGGCGGGCTCGGGCCTGGAGCCCGAGCGCGCCGCCCTGCTGCGCCCGCTGCTGCCCCGGCACCCCAAAGAGCCCGAGGAGCGCTTCCCGTGACCCAGGTCTTCTACAGCTCGACGCTCTTCGGGGCGATGACGCTGGCCGCGGCCATGGACGCGGGGAGGTTCGGCCCCCACACCGGGCGCAGGATCCTGCTGGTGTCCGGCAACGCCGCGATCCCGGAGATCACCCCCTCGCTGGAGGCGGCGGGCTTCGCCTCGCTCCGCCCGCGCTTCGACGAGGTGTGGTCCTGGAACGACATCGTGGCGCCCCTGCACCCCTCCGACTGGAAGGCGCGCGTCATCGAGGTGCCCATGCTCGGGCGCCTGCTGCGGTCGCACCTGTCGCTGGACGACGGCCCGGCGGAGCTGGTCATGGAGTCCATCGCGGTGCCACCGGCGCGGACGATCGCGGCGCTGATCCGGGACTGCCCGATCACGGTGTACTCCGACGGGCTGATGAGCTACGGGCCCACACGCGACCCGCTGCCGCTGGAGATCTCCGGCCGGATCACCCGGCTTCTCCACCTCGATCTGGTGCCCGAGCTCACCCCGCTGCTGCTGAGGGAGGTGGGCGTCGCGCCCGACCCGCTGCCGGACGCGGCGTTCCGCGGGGTGCTGGACGAGATGCCCGCACCGGACGGCCTGTCCGGCGAGGCGGTGATCCTCGGGCAGTACCTGTCGGCCCTGGAGATCGTCACGCCGGAGGAGGAGGCGGAGCTGCATTCGGGGATGCTGCGCGCGCTCGCCGCCCGGGGGCACCGGAAGGTGCTGTTCAAACCGCATCCGGCCGCGGGGCGCCGCCACGCCCAGCAGCTGAGGCAGGTGGCCGGGCAGCTCGGTGTGGAGCTGAGCGTGGCGGGCGAGACCGTCCCGGCGGAGATCTGCTTCCAGGCCCTGCGCCCCGAACTGGTGGTGGGCTGCTTCTCCACCGCGCTGATGACCGCCCACCGGCTCTTCGGCGTCCCGATCGCGACGATGGGCTGCGACCTGGTGCTCGAACGGCTCGCTCCGTACGAGAACAGCAACCGTGTGCCGGTGACGATCGTCGACGCGACCGTGCCCCGCCTGGCCGCGGACGGATCGCTGGGCGCGCCGCCGGAGGTCGACCTCCCCGCGCTGGTCGAGGCGGTGGGCTTCTGCATGCAGAGCGAGGCGTACCCGGAGCTTCGCGAGGTGGCCGCCCGTCACATCGAGACCCACGGCGCGCAGGCCCGCTACTTCAAGAACCGCCGCCTGGCCTCCGTCGGCCTGGTGCCGGCCCCCGAGCCCCCCAAGGGCAGGGCGCTCACCCGCCTGCGCCGCGCTCTCACCCGCTGACGTCCCCGTCCGGGCCGGCCGATCCGCGCCGGCCCGTTCCCTTCCTAGCCGAGCGCCTTCAGGTAGCGGCGCACGCGGCGGCCCGCGCGGTAGCCGGCCCGGAGCACCTCCGGCGGGACCTCGACCCGAAGACGGGCGCGACGGCGCGCCGCCGCGTGTGCCGGGCCGTCGAGCAGCGACCGCACCGGGGCCAGCCCGCCCGAGCGAGCCTGCTCGACCAGCACGGCGAGCCCTCCCACCCAGTCGCTGACGGCCGGATCGTGGAAGTAGTTGGCGTCGCACCACGTGTGAGCGGGCCGGCGGAAGTCACCACGCGCGAGGTCCTCCAGGGTGCCGAGACAGCCGCTGTCCTCGAACACCAGGTTGATCATCTCCGCGTTCACCCCGAAATCGGAGAGCACGAGCAGTGGGACCTCCCCCATGATGGCCTCCAGGGCCGCCGTGGAGCTCACCGTCACGAACGCGGCGGCCAGGGCGAGGTGCTCGTGCATCGCGCCGGCGGCGAACCGCACGGCGCCGGGGCGTACCGCGCCCGAATCGGCCAGCGAGCGCCAGAGCCGCTCGTAGTGGTAACGCTCGTTGTGGGTCTGGCGCTCGGTCTCCAGCGCACGAAGTTTGACGACGACGTCCAGGTCGGGCCGGGCCTCGGCGAGCCCGGCCAGGGCCAGCAGGATGCTCTCCCTGTCCTCCCGCCGCTTGGGAACCTTGGCCTGGGTCGCGAAGATCACCCGGTCACCGGGGGCGGCCGGGGATCCGTCGTGCCGGTGTGCCGGTCCCTGGCCGAGGTAGGGCAGTCGGGCGAGGGCCACCGACCCCGTCGCGCCCAGTTCCTTGCCGATGCGGCCGAACTCCTCAACCTCCTTGCCGCTGTGCACCACGAACAGGTCGCAGCCGCCGCGGTACATCCAGGCCTTCTCGGTCGCGGGGATGGAGATGCCGGGAAGGCCGGACACGAAGACCGGGCGCGGGCTGAGCCCGCCGAACACCTCGCTGACCAGCACGTCCACCACGGGCCCGGTGCACGCCACCAGCACGACGTCCGGCCTGATCTGCTCGGCGAGCCGCCGCAGCCCCCTGGCCGGCACCACGGAAGGCGGCTCGCCGGCGCCGGACCGCGTCCCGCTGACCGCGGCGGCGATCTGGGCGGGCGAGGGCACGATCGGCGTGCGCACCACGGAGAGCGTGGAGGTCCACGCGGCCGGTAGCTGGTCGAGCAGGCCCGCCGCCCACTTCAGGTACGAATCCGAATCGGCCACGGCGAGAACCCGGCTCAAGGAGAAGCCCCTTCGTGCGCGAACATCTGGAGGTGTGATCGAAGCGAGATCGTGGCCGAGGGCGTCCACCAGTCATCGGGGACGTCCACCGTCTCGACGGGGACGCCGCGCGCCGACAGCAGGACGCGCAGCGAGGTGACGGCCGTGGAGGGCAGGCTCAGCACCCGCTGGCCCGGCCGCAGGTCCCGCAGGGTCATCTCGACGGGCACCCCGCCGTCGTACACGGTGACGCCGGGGTGGTCACGGACGGCCGCGAGGTCGCCGGGGTCCTCCCGCCGGTGCGGGTAGTAGGCCAGCGGCCCCTGGAGCGCGAAGAGCCACGACAGGTAGCGGTCGCGGTGGATCAGCCCGTTGCGTACGAGCGAGGTGCCGAGCACGACGGTGTCCTCGCGCGGACGCGGATGGGCGATCGCGGGCTGGGAGCGCAGCCAGGCGAAGTCGTGGGTCACCAGCCGGATCCCGCGCGCCCGTACGGCCTCGGCCAGCTCGGCCGGCACGGGAAGGGCGGTGAACACCGTGAGCCGTCCGGCTCGTGCGGCGGCCCGCAGGCGGATCGCCGCGGCGGCCCCGAGCACCCGTCGCGACGCCTTCGCCCTGGTGCGGGCGCGCAGCAGCGGGGTGCCGAGCCGGGAGGTGAGCATCTCCAGCAGGCGGATCGTGGCCAGGCCGTCGTCCACCACGACCATCTGGGCGGGGGCGGCGGTCAGCGAGGTGAGTTGCGTCCTGCCGGAGAAGGCGTCGCCGATTACCCAGGTGTCCCCTCGCCCGGGGCGGGGCATCGTGTCCTCCGCGGTCTGGATCTCCACCCCGCCCGGCAGGTCGAGCGCGGCCAGCTCGGCGCGGGTCACGCCGAGGCCTGGAAGCCTGCCCCGGGTCACGATGCGCAGGGCGGACCCGGACACGCCGGCGTACCGCGCCTCGACCGCGCACAGCAGCTGAAGAGGCGACTCCACCCAGGCGACGGCCGATCCCTGCTCCCGCACGCGGCTTCGACCGATCCTTTCCACGCCGGGCATTGCCACTTTCACGACGAAAAGCAATGTAGCCGCGTGAGCCTACGCGGGGGGTAACACCTGGTGAACAGCGGACAACGGTGGCTCAGCCAGGTCCCGTCGCTCTCTTCCGCCCAAGGTCAGGACCGGCGCGCGTCCGTTCACAGGGGGACAGGCCTGGCGCCGGCCTTCTTCGGCGACTTCCCGGTGGAGAGCGTGGACACCGTGGCCGCCGGCGAGATGGGACCTTCGGTGGGGCAGGATGACCGGGCCCGTGACACCTCCGAGGAGGCGATGGTGGTCAGCGGTACGAGAACCCTCGAACTGCGCACGCGTTCGCCTTTCCTGGGTTTCTCCGTCGACGGCTGGGCGGACGATTCCCGGATTTCTTTGTATTCAGGTGGGCAGCACGCCGGGTCACCCTTCCTGGCTTCCTGGCGTATCCGGATGTGCCCGTCCTGCGCTTTCTTGCTCGGTAACGAAGCGCACACGAATTGATATATACGGTTAACGGAATTTGCTGCATGTGAGCGAATCTGGCGGGGTTCGCCGTATCGCTGAACCGGCCGCTTCTCAGGCACCATTAGCTCACTTGACATCGCCGGCACCGACCGCCACAACTATCACTTCCGCCCCATCGGCTCACTCAGACCACCGCAGGCGCCCCTACGGCTCTCGCCGGTCGGCCCGCAGCGCTCCCCCTTACCCGGGCATCCGCAGGTGAACCCCACATGTCGCGCCTGCTCCCGGAGACCGTCCCCGTAAGCGTCAAGCCGGGATTTGCCCTTCCAACCCCCGGTGCAGCCCGGAGTTTTGTCCTGTTTGCGTACCTTTGTCCGATGTATTACTCTGAGAGGACTCCTGGCACGGGACCTACCCGTTTGGGCAATGCGCTCGGGCTATGGAGATTGCCTGGCGCGAGTCGGCCCCTTGCGGAGACCCCTCTCCCACCGATGCGTGCTACCGCCGAGTCCGCTTCATTGCGAAGCCGGGGACCCACCTCTTCTGGGGTGAATCGGGGCCGCCTCCCACGGACGCCCCCGTAGGGCGAACTTCCACGCCCGAACCCGTCAGCTAACCCGGTAGGCGGTCTGGAAGGAGTTTCCCCTTGTCTATGTTCCTACATCGGCTTCTGGATGCCCCGAAGAACCAGCTGAAGGCCCTAGCGTTCGGTGGCCTGGTCGTCGCCCAGGTCGTGGCGGGCACCACCCTCGCGGCACACGCCGCCGCCCCCGACGAGAAGATCAAGACCGCGAGCGCCGAGTCCCACGTCAGGGAGCACGCGGGCAAGGTCTCCGCCCAGCAGCTCCTGAAGCTCGCCAAAGCCCAGGTCGGCATCTCCGAGAACAGCTCGGGCGGCGGCACGAAGTTCCACTCCTGGTACATGAGCTCCCCGCGGGCCAAGGAGACGGTCGCACGCGACGGCGGCTCGGTCGCCGGGTTCGCCAACGCCTCCTGGTGCGACATGTTCGTCTCCTGGGTCGGCAACCAGCTCGGGCTCGAGGACACGGTCGGCAACGACGCCTACACCGTCGAGCACGCCAAGTGGTTCGCGTCCAAGGACCGCTGGGGCACCACGCCCAAGCCGGGCGCGGTCGTCTTCTTCGCCTGGAACGGCGACAAGAGCTTCGACTCCATCCAGCACGTCGGCTACGTCATCGACGACAACGGCGACGGCACGATCAAGACCGTCGAGGGCAACACCGGCAACGGCGTCGTGGAGATCCGTACGCGTCCGACCTCTCAGGTCGCGGGCTACGGCTACCCCGCCTACGCCGCCTGATCTCCCTCTCCCCACGGCGCCCTGACCCATCTCCCGCGCGGGGCGCCGCTCGTCGACCATCGAGGGCGCCCGCCGACTCCACTCCGCGGCGGCGCCCGTCCCCAGTGCCGTACGACCGGCGTCCCGCCGCCGGTCGTACGGCATCGGACGTTCCAGGCCCCGGCGAGACACCGCTCCGGGGCCGGGTCCACAGGCCGCCGACCCTGGTTCCGCGTGACGCATGGATGATTTGCGCCCGACTGTGCCGGTAGCGATGGGAGCGCTCCCAATAGCGCCAATGGTGAGTTTCGAGCTCTTAGTCTGGTTTCGAGCTTCTAACAGCCCCAGGAGTAACAGTTAGGTTTCGGCATATTGACGCCAGCATTGCCTATCGGAGACTCTTCGTGGGAGCGCTCCCAAAACTTCGCTCGCGGGATGACACCCACGAGATCACGGCTGAGGGATCCAGCACATCGCGGGGCCCGACTGTCGGGGCCGGCCCTCGATGCACCTCCCATCTATCGGGCAACCACCTGAGAGGGGTCCGGAATGAAGAACAACATGCGCCGCGGCAGAATGCTCGCGGTCGCATCGGTGATGACGGCCACGCTGGGCATCACCGCCGCATGCGGGTCGGGTGACACCGGCGGCACCGCCGGGAACTCGTCGTCGGCCGCGCCGGCCGAGAAGATCACCCTCACGCTGCAGACCTTCGGCGGCGGCACCAACTTCGGTTACAAGGCCGCTGTGGAGAAGTGGAACACCGAACACCCGAACGTGCAGGTCAAGTACAACAACCTGACCGACAGCTTTGAGAACGTCTATTGGCCCCAGATGTTGCAGTGGCTCCAGTCGGGCACCGGCGCGGGTGACGTCATCGGCATCGACGAGGGCGGCATGGGCCTGGCCAAGGCGCGGCCCCAGTTCTTCACCGACCTCGGTCAGTACGGCCTGCAGAGCCGTCAGGCGGACTTCCCCGCGTGGAAGTGGGAGAACGGACTCAACTCGGAGGGCAAGCTGTTCGCCCTCGGCACCGACGTCGGCGGCATGAGCATCTGCTACCGCACCGACCTGTTCAAGAAGGCCGGGCTGCCCACCGACCGCGACGAGGTCTCCAAGCTGTGGGGCGGCAGCTGGGACGACTTCATCAAGGCCGGCCAGGACTTCCAGGCCAAGGTCAAGGACGCCAAGTTCGTCGACAGCGTCAACACCATCTACAACGTGGTGCTGTCCCAGGAGGCCGCCAAGAACGGCAACGTCACCTACTTCGACAAGAACCAGCAGCTGATCGTGGACAAGAACCCGGCCGTGAAGACCGCGTTCGACTTCACCCAGAAGATCAGCCAGGCGGGGCTGACCGCCAAGCTGCAGAACTTCACCGACCCGTGGAACACCGGGTTCGTCAAGTCGCAGTTCGCGACCCTGGGCTGCCCCGGCTGGATGCTGGGCGTGGTCTCGGGGACCGCGGGTGACAAGTTCAAGGGCAAGTGGGACGTCGCGACGGTGCCCGGCGGCGGCGGCAACTGGGGCGGCTCCTGGCTCGCGGTGCCCAAGCAGTCCAAGCACCCGAAGGAGGCCGCCGAGCTGGCCAGCTACCTGACCAGCCCCGAGGCCCAGCTCATGGCGTTCAAGGAGGGCGGCAACCTGCCCAGCACCATCCCGGCGCAGGACAACCCCGAACTGCAGAGCGCGACCAACGAGTACTTCAACAACGCGCCCATCGGCAAGATCTTCGGGCCGTCCATCAAGTCGCTTCAGCCGACCTTCCTCGGTGAGAAGCACGCTCAGGAGAAGCGCGAGGTGGAGCAGGTCATCACCGGTATGGACCAGGGTTCGGTGCCCTACGACCAGGCCTGGCAGAAGTTCGTGGAGGCGGGCCAGAAGGCGGCGGGCTGATCGTCCACCGATCGTCACCGGCTCGCCGCGGCAATCACCCGGCGAGCCGGTGACCTGCGGTCCGGAGCGAGCGGCGGCCCCGCCGCCGTCCTCGCCCGGGCCGTGGCCCGCAGTACGACCGATGCCGAGCTTGGTCATCGCTTGGTAGCGGAACTCCCACCGAGCGTTACCGACGAAAGAAGGAGAATGGGGCTCCCCTCCGTGGCCGAAGGCCAGGATCCCGCCCCGGAATTCCGATGAGCGTCAACCTCCATACGCAGCGGGCGGATCCGGCGCCGCCCCCGCCCCGGCCGGGGCGCCATCATTCGCGGGCCTCGCGCCGCTTCTGGTCGAAGATCGACCTCAAGGCGACCCCGTACTTCCTGATCTCGCCGTACTTCATCCTGTTCGCGATCTTCGGCCTGTTCCCCCTGGTGTTCACGCTGTGGGTCTCGCTCCAGGACTACGGGCTGGCCGGCGGCGACGCCACCTTCACGGGCCTGGAGAACTACTCGAAGCTGCTGGCCGACAGGGACTTCTGGAACGCCGTCGTCAACACCGTCGGCATCTTCGTGCTCGCCACGGTCCCTCAGCTCATCCTGGCCCTCCTGCTCGCCAACGCGCTCAACAAGCGGCTGCGCGGGCGGCTCTTCTTCCGCCTCGGCGTCCTGCTCCCGCTGGTCACCTCGGTCGTCGCCGTCGCGATCGTGTTCACCCAGCTCTACGGCCGCGACTTCGGCCTGTTCAACTGGTTGCTGGGCTTCGTCGGCATCGAGAACCACATCGACTGGCAGAGCGCCAAGTGGTCGTCATGGACCGCGATCGCCACCATGGTGGACTGGCGCTGGACCGGCTACAACGCGATCATCTACCTCGCCGGGATGCAGACGATCCCCCGCGACCTCTACGAGGCGGCCTCGATCGACGGGGCGTCTCCCCGCCGGCAGTTCTGGAGCATCACGCTGCCGATGATCCGGCCCACGATCATCTTCACGGTCTTCGTCTCCACCATCGGCGGCCTCACGCTGTTCGCCGAACCGGTCATGTTCGGCAGCAACCGCATGGACGGCGGCACCACGGGCCAGTTCCAGACGATCGCGATGTACATCGTCGAGCAGGGATTCAGGAACTTCGACTACGGCTACGCGGCCGCGGCCGCCTGGCTGCTCTTCGTGCTGATCCTCCTCGGCGTCGCGATCAACTATTCGTTCGTCCGCCGGATTGGGGGCAGTAAGTGACCGCGATCACGCAGGTCAGGCCCGCGCCGAGGGCCAAGGGCCGGGGCAGGCGGGATCCGTTCCACGCCACGCCGCTGACCAAGATCGCCCTCGGCTTCACCGTCCTCCTGTCGATCTTCCCGATCTACTGGATGATCATCATCGCGTCGCGGACGAACTCCGACGCCGTGGACGTGCCGCCGCCGCTGCTTCCCGGCGGGAACCTCGGGGAGAACATCCAGAGGGTGCTCAACACCGAGGACGCGCACTTCGTCACCGGCTTGCTGAACTCGCTGATCGTGACGTCCACCGTGACGCTGTCCGTCGTGGTCATCTCGACGTTCGCGGGCTTCGCCTTCGCCCGGCTCAAGTTCCGGGGCCGCAACCTGCTGCTCGCCTCCATCCTGATCACGATGATGGTGCCGCTGCAGCAGATGGGCATCGTCCCGCTCTACCAGCTCATGGTGAGCCTGGGCTGGGTGGGAACGCTCAAGGCCGTCATCCTGCCGTACCTGCTCAACGGCTTCGGCGTGTTCATGATGACGCAGTACACCGACCAGGCCGTTCCGGAGGAGCTGGTCGAGGCCGCCCGGGTGGACGGCGCGTCCACCATGCGCATCTGGTGGAACGTGATCCTGCCCGCCGTACGGCCCGGCATGGCCGTCCTCGCGTTGCAGACGTTCATGTTGAACTGGAACGAATTCATGTGGCCGATGATCGTCCTCACCCCGGAGAACCCCACGGTGCAGGTCTCGATCAGCTTCCTCACCGCGGCCCACACCACCGACTACGTGCTGATCTTCACCGGCACGGCGCTCTCCGTACTACCGCTCATTATCGTTTTCGTCGCGTTCGGCCGACAGATCGTCGGCGGACTCATGGAAGGTGCGGTCAAAGCGTGACCACGCAGGAGACTCAACCCGAGACCGACGCCCCCGCCCTGGTGTTCCCCACCGGCTTCGTCTGGGGAGCCGCCACCTCGGCCTACCAGATCGAAGGTTCGATCAGCACCGACGGGCGCGGGACCTCCATCTGGGACACGTTCGTCCGGCAGCCCGGGCGCGTGCTCAACGGCGAGAACGCCGAGATGGCGATCGACCACTATCGCCGCTATCGCGACGATGTGGCGATCATGGCGGACCTGGGCCTGAGCGCCTACCGGTTCTCGGTCTCCTGGCCGCGGATCCAGCCGGACGGGGCGGGCAAGGTCAACCAGGCCGGTCTCGACTTCTACCGGAACCTGGTCGACGAACTGCTCGGCCACGGCATCGAGCCCTGGCTGACGCTGTACCACTGGGATCTGCCCCAGTCACTGGAGGATCTCGGCGGATGGCCCGTACGCGACACGTCGAAGCGCTTCGCCGACTTCGCCGCGTGCGTGCACCAGGCCCTCGGCGACCGGGTCCGCAACTGGAGCACCGTCAACGAACCCTGGTGCGCCGCCTTCCTCGGCTACGCCTCAGGCGAGCACGCTCCGGGACGGCGGGAGCCGGCCGCCTCCATCAGGGCCGCCCACCACCTCAACCTGGCCCACGGGCTCGCCGTCCAGGCGCTGCGCGCCCAGGGCGCGGGCGCGCAGATCGGCGGGTCCGTCAACCTGTACGCGATCACGCCGGCCTCCGACGACGCGGCCGACCTGGACGCCGCCCGGCGCATCGACGGCCTGCAGAACCGGTTCTTCCTCGACGCGCTGCTCAAGGGCTCCTATCCCGAGGACGTCCTGGAAGACCTGAGCCAGGTCACCGAGATCGACTTCATCGAGGACGGCGACCTCGAGACGATCTCCACGCCGTTCGACACGCTGATGGTGAACTACTACAGCCGCTTCACCGTGTCAGGGAAGCCCGGCGGGGCCGCGTCCGCCGCCGCCGCGCCGACCGGCGCCGGGTCGCCGTGGCCGGGCAGCGAGCAGGTGTCGTTCGTCAACGGCGGCCGCCCGGTCACCTCGATGGGCTGGGAGATCGACGACCTCGGCCTGTACGAGGTGCTCGAGCGGCTGGCCCGCGACTACCCGAGCATGCCGCTGGTCATATCGGAGAACGGCGCCGCCTTCGACGACGTGCTGGACGGCGACAAGGTGGACGACCAGGAGCGCCTGGCGTACATCGACGCGCACCTGCGCATCTGCCACGCCGCCATCCAGGCCGGGATCCCCCTGAAGGGATATTTCGCCTGGTCCTTGATGGACAATTTCGAGTGGGCGTGGGGATACGGTAAGCGCTTCGGGCTCGTCTACGTCGACTACGCCAGCCAGCGCAGAACCCCCAAAGCCAGCGCCTTGTGGTATGCCGACACGATACGCCGAGGTGGTCTTCGTGGTCCGGCAGAATAAGGCCTAACCTCAGGAGGGGGCACTTTTCATGAACGGGGACCGCCGCTCGGGAGCGCGACCGACCCTCGAGGCCGTCGCAGCTCGCGCCGGGGTCGGCCGCGGCACGGTCTCACGCGTCATCAACGGCTCGCCGAAGGTCAGCGAGAAGGCGCGTGAAGCGGTGCAGCAGGCGATCGAGGAGCTCGGCTACGTGCCCAACCGGGCAGCGCGCACCCTGGTCACCAGACGCACCGACACGATCGCTCTGGTCGTGTCGGAGTCGGAACAGCGCATCTTCGACGAGCCGTTCTTCGCGGGCATCATCCGCGGCATCGGCTCGTCGTTGTCCGAGACCGGGCTGCAGCTCATCCTGACGATGGCGCAGTCCTCCGACGAGCACGAGCGCCTGGAGCTCTACCTCACCGGCCAGCACGTCGACGGCGTCCTGCTGATCTCGCTGCACGGCGCCGACCCGCTGCCCGGCCGGCTGGAGGAGATGGGCGTGCCCACCGTCCTCGGCGGCCGTCCCGTGGGGTTCACCCCCTTCAGCTACGTCGACGTGGACAACCGCGCGGGTGCCAGGCAGGCGGTCAAGTACCTGCTCGGCAGGGGCCGGCGGCAGATCGCCACCATCGCCGGCCCGCAGGACATGGGCGTGGGCGTCGACCGTCTCGCGGGCTACCGCGACGCGTTGCTGGTCACCGGCATGCCCGAGCTGGTCGTGTACGGAGACTTCCTCGAGGCCAGCGGCGTCAGCGCGATGGAGCGGCTGCTCGAGGAGCATCCTTCTCTCGACGCGGTGTTCGCCGCCTCCGACGCGATGGCCATCGGCGCCATGCGGGTGCTCAAGCGGCACGGCAAGGCCATTCCCGGCGACGTGGCGGTGATCGGCTTCGAGGACTCCGCGGTCGCCGCCCAGACGCTGCCGCCGCTCACCAGCGTCCACCAGCCCACCGAGGACATGGGCCGCCAGATGGCACAGCTCCTGGTGGCCCGCATCAACGGCGAGCGCCTGGAGCAGCCCGTCGTCATATTGGACACGTATCTCGTCGAGCGCGGCTCGGCCTGACACCGCCGTCCCCGCGGGCCCTCGCACGATCGAGGGCCCGGGCAGCGGCATGCCCCCGCCCACCCCTCAGAAGGAGAAGACCGTGCCTGACCAGCGTTTCCCCGACGAGTTCGTCTGGGGCGCGGCCACGTCCGCGTACCAGATCGAGGGCGCCACCGAGGAGGACGGGCGTGGGGTGTCCGTCTGGGACACCTTCGCCGCCGTCCCGGGCAACGTGAAGAACGGGGACACCGGGACGCCTGCCGCCGACCACTACCACCGGCTCGGCGAGGACCTCGGCCTGATGACGTCCCTCGGGCTGCGGGGCTACCGCTTCTCCATCGCCTGGCCGCGCGTCCAGCCGACCGGCGCCGGCCGGCCCGACCAGCGGGGGATCGACTTCTACCGCCGCCTGGTGGAAGGGCTGAGAGAGCGCGGCATCCACCCCATGGCCACGCTGTTCCACTGGGACCTTCCCCAGGCTTTGCAGGACGCGGGCGGCTGGGAGAACAGGGACACCGCCGAGCGGTTCGCCGAGTACGCCGAGATCATGTTCGACGCCCTGGAGATCCGCGACTGGCTGACCATCAACGAGCCCAAGACCGTGGTCGAGTGCGGGTACCGTGCGGGCGTCCACGCGCCCGGGATCCAGGACGACGGCCGGGCGTTCGTGGCCCTTCACCACCTGCTGCTCGGCCACGGGCTCGCCTCGCGCGTCCTGCACGACCGCCACCCCGGGCGCCGTATCGGTCCCGCGCTCAACCTGCATCCGACCTACGCCGCCGACGGCGCCCCCGAGACGGCGAAGGCGGTCTGGCACCAGGACGGCCTGGAGAACCGGCTGTACCTCGACCCGATCTTCACCGGCGCCTATCCCGAGGACACGCTGGCGTGGATCGCCGAGCGCAGCCCGATGAAGGACCACATCCGCGACGGGGACCTGGCCACGATCAGCGAGCCCGTCGACGTGCTCGGCGTGCAGTACTACAACCCGAACTTCCTGGACGCCGAGGGCAACCGCGTGCTGAAGCACCCCACCGCGCAGCTCGACTGGCTGGAGATCTACCCGAGGGGCCTGTACGACACCCTGACCAGGCTGAGGTCCGACTACCCCGAGGTGCCGATCGTGGTCACCGAGAACGGCGTGCCCGCGCCCGACGAGGTCGGACCGGACGGCACGGTCGACGACGGCGGGCGCATCACCTTCCTGCGCGACCACCTGGCCGCCGTCAGGGACGCCCTGGCGGAGGGCGTCCCTGTGGAGGGGTACTACGTCTGGTCCCTGCTGGACAACTTCGAATGGGCCGAGGGCTACAGCGCCCGCTTCGGCATCGTCCACGTCGACTACGCCACCCAGAAGAGAACCCTCAAGAACAGCGCCCTGTGGTACCGCGACGTGATCGCCACCGGCCGCCTCGGCTGACCGTGTGGCCCGGAACGGAGGCCCGGCGCGCGATGAGGACGACGGCGGTCCGGGCCCGCGCACGGTGAGGACCACGACGGTCCGGGCCGTCAGCGAGGGCCGGGCGTTCTCGCACTGAGGGGACGCATGTCGGTCCAGACCTCCTCGATGTGGGCGAGGCACTCCTCCCGGGTGCCCTCGAACCCGTCGGGGCGCCAGCCCGCGGGGGTCTCACCGTCCACCGGCCAGAGGGAGTACTGCTCCTCGCCGTTGACGACGACGCGGTACCGGGCTTCTGTCACGATGGCTCCTTGATCGATGGTGTTCGACTGGGTGCGTTCGATTCCGTACGGCCGCGCAGTGCCTCGACGCCGACCAGATCGTCGGGAAGCGCGTCCGGGACGACGTCATCGAAGCGGGCCAGCGCCTTCACCCGCATCGCCACCAGCACCGTCACCGTCATGGCCAGGGCGAAGCAGACGTACATGAGGCCGATGCCGCGTCCGGGGCCGGTGCCCAGCAGGGTGCCCACGGTGCCGGCCAGCGGGCCGTCGTGGGCCAGCAGCGGCTCGAACAGCGCCGTCCCGTACGGGGCCACCAGGCCGAAGCCGATGGGCAGGGTGGACCAGGCGACCAGCGTGTTCAGGGCGATCACCCTGCCGTGGAACCGCTGGGGCACCTTCACCTGGATGATCGTGGCGTAGACGCCGTTGAGGAGGGTGAGCCACAACGACATACCGAAGGCCCCGGCGCCGATCACGACGAGGTCGTTCCGCAGGCCGGTGACCAGGCAGAAGACCGACAGGGCGAGCGTGGCGAGCAGCACGCCGCGCAGGCGCCTGCGGCGCGGGCCTCCCCACACGGTCATGGCCAGGCCGCCCAGCAGCACCCCGAGACCGCCCGCGAAGGCGACCCGGCCGACGTCCGCCAGCGTGGCGAACGACAGCACCAGGGGCGAGATCATCAGGAACAGCGGCGAGAGGAAGATGTTGAGCACGGCGAAGAACACCAGCATCGAGCGGAACGACCGGTTCCCCCACGAGTGGCGGAAGCCGTTCGCCATCTCGGTGACCACGGACTCGCGCCGCCTCCACGCCATCGAGGAGGGGAACCTGACGAGCGTCACGCTCAGGATCGCCACGGCGTAGCTGACCACGTCGATGACGAGGATGCCGGCCAGGCCGATCGTGGCCATCAACCCGGCGGCGGCCAGGGGGACGATCAGCTGCGAGGTGCCGACGACCATCTGCACCACGCCGTTGGCGTGCCCGAGATACCGCTTGGGCACCAGTTGCGGGATCGCGGAGCCGTAGGCCAGCCGCTGGAAGGTGAGCGCGACCGACAGGCACACCAGGAGCGGGTAGATGTGCCAGATCTCCAGGGTGCCGGTCCAGAGCAGCGTGCCGAGGACCGCCTGCGTGGAGCCCGCGGCGATGTCGCCCGCCAGCATCACCCGGCGGCGGTCGGACCTGTCGACGATGGCACCGGCGAGCGGTGACACCAGCATGCCGGGCACCAGGCCGAGCACGGCGAACAGGGCGAAGTTCGCCAGCGAGCCGGTGGTGAGGTAGATCCAGATCGGGATCGCGAACTCCGTCAGCGCCGATCCGGTGATCGACACGAGCTGCCCCGCGGCGACGACCCCGAACCGCCGCATACTCGGCCTCGGCCCAGGCACGGCGGTGGACGGACCGGGCACGCCGGGAGCGGCAGTGAACGGGCCCGGAGGGGCGGTGGACGAGCCGGGTGTGGTGGTGGACGAGCCGGAAGCGGCAGTGAACGGGCCCGGAGCGGTGGTGGATGAGCCGGGTGCGGTGGTGGAGACGTCGTGCAGCCACCAGGTGGAGTCCTCGCGGCGCAGGTACGGCCCGGTGTCGCCGCCGGCGACGGCCGGGTGGATCTCGGTGAGGATCGTCGCCAGCTCCTGCGCCCGATATTTCAGGAAGAAGTGGCCTGCTTCGTCCAGGACGACCAGGGCGGTGGAGTCCGTGACGCAATGCCACTCGCGGAACCGTTCCTGGTAGAACTCGGTCGCGGGATCGCGTTCCCCCACGACCGCGATCACCGGAGCCGCGAACGGCGGCGTCCGCTCCTCGAACAGCCGGCCGAAGTACCGTTCCGCCTCGCGCGTGCCCTGCCGCCGGTTGCGGATGACTAGCCTCAGCTGCTCCGGATCGATCTCCTCGACGTCCATGCCCGCCGCCGTGAGCGCGTTGGCCATCGCCTGGTCGCCGCGGAGGCGCTCCATCCAGTCCGGCACCCGCGCCAGGATCCCCTTGGGCCGGGCGAAGGGGAAGATGCCTCCGAGGTAGACGGCCTCGACCGTGCGCCCCACGGCCTCCAGGTGGCGGACGATCTCCGTCGCGAGCATCACCCCGAGCCCGCAGTGCCCGTACACGACCAGCGGGCCCTCGTCCACCGTGGCGAGGATCTCCTGGACGCACCCGGCGGCCACCTCGGCGAGGGGCCGGGGCTCCTCCCCCAGCTCGTGGCCGGGGACCGCGATCGAGTACAGCGCCCAGTCAGGCGGCAGCGCGTCGGCCAGATGCTTGTAGATGACCGCGCTCCCCCCTCCGTACGGCGCGCACACCAGGGTCGCGGTCGTACGGCGGGCGGGGGTGAGGCGGTGCAGGAGCTTGCGTGGCCCGTCGTCGCCCACCCGCATCAGCCGCGCCAGCGCGCGTACGGTGGAGTGCCCGAACAGGTCCATGATCGTGACCGGATGGCCGCCCAGTGCCCGGAGCCGGGCGATCACCTGCATCGCGAGCAGCGAGTGCCCTCCGAGGTCGAAGAAGTCGTCCAGCGCGCCGACGCGGTCCAGGCCGAGCACCGCCGCCCAGACCTCCGCGACGGCCTCCTCCAGCGGGGTCCGCGGCGGGACGTACCCCGCCTCCTGGTCGGGCCGCTCGTCGTCCGGCTCGGGCAGTGCGGCCCTGTCGACCTTGCCGTGGGACTTGAGCGGCACCGAGTCCAGCCACACGTACCTGGCAGGGACCATGTAGTCCGGCAGCCGTTCCCGGATCCAGCTCCGCAGCTCGCCGACGCCCGGCCGCGTGCCCGTGGCGACGAGGTAGGCGACCAGGCCCCGGCCGCGCAGGTCCACCACGGCCTGGGCGACCGCCGGGTGCTCCTGGAGCAGGGTCTCGATCTCGCCCAGCTCGACCCGGTAGCCGCGCACCTTCACCTGCAGGTCGCGGCGGCCGAGGAACTGCAGGTTCCCGTCGGGAAGCCAGCGTCCGAGGTCCCCGGTTCGGTACATGCGCGCGCCCGGCTCGCCGTACGGGTCGGGCGGGAACCGTTCGGCCGTCAGCGCGGGCCGCCCGAGGTAGCCGCGCGCGAGCCGCTCGCCGCCCAGGCAGATCTCCCCCGGCACCCCGACGGGGACGGGACGCAGGTGCTCGTCGAGCACGTACACCCGGGCGCCCGGCAGCGGCCGGCCGATCGGCAGCGCGGGCGCCACGTCGGGGACGCCGGGGTCGACGCGCAGGGTCGTGACCCCCACCGTGGCCTCGGTGGGGCCGTAGTGGTTGACCACCGCGCACCCGCCCGGCCGCACGAGTTCCTTGGCCCACGCCCAGGGCGAGGCCTCGCCGCCGAGGACGAGCAGGCGCCGGGGCAGCAGCTCGCGCGGGCCCGCCTCGGTGAGCAGGGCGGCGAGGTGCGACGGGGTGATCTTCAAGTAGTCGATTCCGGCCCTGGCGAAGTAGGCGGCGAGGTCGGGCGCGGCCGTGCGGGACGGGATGAGGTGGAGCGTGCCACCGGTCATCAGGGACAGGTAGAAGACGGTGACGCCGAAGTCGAAGGCGAGCGACTGGAGCAGCGCGAAGACGCCCCCGGGCTCCTGCCCGGCGTGGCCGGTGAACCGCTCGCGCACGCCGGACAGGTAGAGCAGCACCTCGCGATGCTGCACGGCGACGCCCTTGGGCTTTCCCGTGGTGCCCGAGGTGTAGATGACGTAGGCCAGGTTGCGGCCGGTGACGCCGGTCTCCACCGGCCCGGGAGCCACCCGGTCGAGGACGCCGGTGTCCAGGTCGACGGTGGTCAGCTCGCGTGGCAGCCTGTCACGCGGTCCGGTGCCGGTGACCGCCACCCGCACCCCCGCGTCGGCCACCGCGTACGCCAGCCGCTCCTCGGGATGCTCGGGGTCGAGCGGCACGTACGCCCCGCCCGCCTTCAGCACGCCGACGACGGCGACGGCCAGCTCGGCCGACTGTTCCAGGCAGATCGCCACCCGCTCGTCGGGCCGCACTCCCAGGCCCACCAGGTGGCGGGCCAGCCTGTCGGACCGCTCGTCCAGCTCGGCGTAGGTGAGGGAGGTCTCGCCGTACACCACGGCGACGGCGCCGGGCGTGCGCGCCGCCTGGGCGGTGACGAGCCGGTGCAGCAGCTCGCACGCGGGCGGCTCCGCGCCGGGTGAGCTCGCGAACTCCAGCGCCCGGCCGTACGCGAGCGGGATCCGGGAGATCGGGACTCCGGGGTCGGCGACGGCCGAGCGGAGCAGGTCCTCGAAGTGACCGGCCATCCGCGCGACGGTCTCCCGGAAGAACAGAGAGGTGTTGAAGGTGAAATTTCCCCATAAACCGCCGTCTGGGGTGTCGGTCAGGTACAGGGCCAGGTCGAACCGGGTGATGGCCGTCTCGAAGGAGAAGGGGGTCATCGAGAAGCCGGGCGGCGGCTCCGGCGCCTTCCCGTCCTTTCCCCGGAAGTTCTGCAATGCCAGCAGCACCTGGAAGACCGGTGAGCGGCTGACGTCACGCTCGACCGCCAGCTCGTTCACCATCTGGTCGAAGGGCAGCTCCTGATGGGCGTAGGCGTCGAGCGCCGTCTCCCGGCAGCGGCCGAGCAGCTCGGCGAAGGTGGGGTCGCCGGACAGGTCGGCGCGCATCGGGAGCGTGTTCACGAACACTCCCACCACCGCCTCCAGCTCCGGAAGCGCGCGCCCGCTGATCGGCGAGCCGACCGCGAAGTCCGTCGCACCGGAGTAGCGCCCCAGCAGCACCTGGAAGGCGGCCATCAGGGTCATGTACGGCGTGGCCCCGTGGGCGTCACCGAGGCGCACGATCGACGAGACCAGCTCGGCGTCGAGAGGGAAGCCGTGCTCGGCGCCGTCGAACCGCTGCGTCGCCGGGCGCGGCAGGTCGGCGGGCAGTTCGAGCGGGGCCAGCCCGGACAGCCGCCCCTTCCAGTAGGTGACGTCGCGATCGTGGCCCGGCGATCCGGTCCGCGCGCGCTGCCAGATCGCGTAGTCGCCGTACTGCACGGGAAGCGGGGGGAGCGCGCCGGGACGGCCGGACCGGTGGTCGTCGTGCAGCGTGAGGATCTCGCGGATCAGGATGTCGCACGACCAGCCGTCGGTCACGGCGTGGTGCATGGTGAGCAGGAGCACGTGGTCGCGCGGGCCGATCCGCACCAGCAGAGCGCGGAGAAGCGGCCCGTTCTCCAGGTCGAACGGACGGGCGATCTCCTCGTGGACCAGTTCCCTTGCCCGTTCCTCGTCCCCGGCCTCGGCGACACGGAGCCGGACGCGGGACTCGTCGTCCACGACGACCTCGGGCCGCCCGTCGTGGGTGGTGAGGAAGCGGGTGCGCAGGCTCTCGTGGCGGGCCACCACGTCGGTGAGCGCCCGGATGAGGCAGGACTCGTCCAGGTCACCGGTCAGCCGCACGGAGAAGGGCACGACGTAGGCGGCCGTGCCGGGCACGTACTGCTCCAGGAACCAGAACCGCTCCTGGGCATGCGAGAGCGGCGGAGCGATGTTGGACGGGCGCGCGGGGATGGTCGGCACGGCCGCGCGCCGGCGCAGTCGCCGCGCCAGCAGCGCCTGCTTGGCGGCCGACAGCTCCGTGGTCATGGCGCCTCCTGAGGAGCTGGTCTCGGCCGCGTCCACCAACGCGGTCCCGGCGGGATCACGGCCCCTCCAGGGAGCCGGACGGGGTCTGGAGCAGGCGGAGCGCTTCCTCGTCCGACAGGCCGGTCAGCTCGTCCAGCAGGAGCTCCTCCAGCGCGGCGGCCAGCTCGGCCACGGTGCGGCGCGCGAAGAGCGTGCGGATCGGCATGTCGACCTCGACGTCGGCGCGGAGCCGGGCCGTCACCCGCACCGCCAGGAGCGAGTGGCCGCCGAGGTGGAAGAAGTCGTCCAGCGCGCCGACCTCCTCCAGTTGGAGCACCTCGGCCCAGATCTCGGCGATCAGCCGCTCGGCGTCGGTGCGCGGGGGCACGAAGCGCGACTCCCGCTCCCGTTCCACCTCGGGCAGCGCCGAACGGGCGACCTTGCCGCCGCTCGTCAGCGGCAACCGTTCCAGCCGCATCCAGGCACCGGGCACCATGTAGGGCGGCAGCGCCTCCGCCGTGTGCCGCCGCAGGTCCTCGAACGACGCGGAGCCGGTGACGTAGGCCACGAGCACGTCGTCGCGCGCCACGACCGCGGCCTGTCCCACGTGCGGATGGGCGAGCAGCCGGGCCTCCACCTCCCCCGGCTCCACCCGGTGGCCGCGCACCTTGACCTGGTCGTCCAGCCGTCCGAGGAACTGGAGTCGCCCGTCGGGCCGGTGGCGCGCCCGGTCCCCCGTTCGGTAGAGCCGGGAGCCGGGCGGCCCGAAGGGGTCCGGCACGAACCGCCCGGCCGTCAGCGCCGGCCGCCCGAGGTAGCCGCGGGCGACCCCGGCTCCGCCGATGTACAACTCCCCCGGCACGCCGGGCGGGACGGGCTCGCCCCTGGCGTCCATGACGTACGCGCTGGTCTCGCCGATCGGCCGTCCGATCGGCGGGCGAGAGCCCAGGTCGCCGGCGAGGTCGGCGGCGGTGGCGATGATGGTCGTCTCGGTGGGGCCGTATGTGTTGATCACCCGCACCCGGTCGCCGAACCGCTCGCGCCAGCGCGCCACCGCGCTCCCGTGAACCTGCTCGCCGCCGAGGATCACCAGGCGCAGCGACGCGGGCCAGCGGATCTCGTCGATCAGGTCCACGAGCCGGTGCCAGTAGGCCGTGGGCAGGTCGAGCACGCTGATCTCGGGCGAGGTGGCCAGGTGGTCGGGCAGCGACGTGCCGCCGTCCGGCAGCATGACCACGGTCGCCCCCGCGGCCAGGGCGGGGTAGATCTCCTCGGCGTGGGTGTCGAAGCTCAGCGACGCGAACTGCACGACCCGGTCGCCCGGACCGAGCCCGTAGCCGGCGCGCATCCACCGGACGCGGGCCGCGAGTCCCGCGTGCTCCACCACCACGCCCTTGGGCACCCCTGTCGACCCGGAGGTGTAGATGACGTAGGCGGCCGGTCCGGCGCCTGGGACCGGCCCCGCCGCGGCACCACCGGCCTCGGCGGCGCCGGTGACGGAGCCCATGGCGTCGATCGTCACCACCTCCACGGGAGGAAGCCCATGGGCGGTCGTCTCGCCGGTGACCACCAGGGAGACGGCCGCGTCGCCGATGAGGCCCGCCAGCCGCTCGGCGGGGTACTCCGGGTCCAGGGGAAGGTAGGCGGCTCCGGCGTACCAGACGGCCAGGAGGGCGACCACGGTGCCCGGTGAGCGTCCGAGGCACACGCCGACGACGTCGTGCCCGCGCAGCAGCGGAGCCAGGCGGCGGGCGCGTTCGTCCAGCCCGGCATAGGTGAGCGCCTCGCCGCCGCACTCCACGGCGACGGCCCCGGGCGTGCGGCGCGCCACGCCCGCGATCAGCTCGGGGACGGCGGGGGACCCGCTCTCGCCCTGGACGCCGTGTCGATCCCGGACGGCGCCTCCGGCGTGTGGTCCAGCCCCTGGCGGGCGTTCCCGTCCGGCGGCGTCGCCGGTTCCGGCGCCGAGGGCGCGCAGGGCGGCGTCGTCGGCGCGGGTGCGCATCGGGAGCACCGAGACCGGCCGGTCCGGGCCCGCCACGATGCCGCCGAGCAGGACGGCCATGCGCCCGGCGAGGCTCTCGATCGTCGTGGCCTCGAACAGTTCCGTGTCGTAGCCGAACAGCAGCGTCAGGTCGTCCTGACCCCGCCAGGCCTCCAGCATCACGTCGTACTTCGCGTGATCGTTGGCGGCGGTGAACGGCTCGGACGGCAGGCCGTCGAACGGCTCGTGCGTGCCGCCCTCCTCGCTGTGCAGGATGAACATGGTCTGGAACAGCGGCGTCCTGCTGGTGTCCCGCTCCACGCCGAGGTCGACCAGCAGCCGTTCGAAGGGGACCTCCTGGTGGGTGTGGGCGTCCAGCACGGTCTCCCGCACCCGGTCGAGGACCTCGGCGAAGGCCGGGTCCCCGGACAGGTCGGCGCGCAGCACCAGCGTGTTGGTGAGGTACCCGACGACCCGTTCCAGCTCGACCCGGTCACGCCCCGCGGTGGGCGACCCGACCGCGAAGTCCTCCTGGCCGCTGTGGCGGGACAGCAGCACCTGGTAGGCGGCCAGCAGCGTCATGAACAGCGTGGCGCCGCGCGCCCTGCCGGTCCTCTCCAGCCCGGAGGCGAGGTCGGCGGGCAGCGTCAGCCGGTGGAAGCCGCTCCTGCGGGCCGAGGTGGCCTGGCGTGGCCGGTCGGTGGGCAGCTCCAGAGGGGGCAGCGCCTCCAGGCGCTCCCGCCAGTACGTCAGGGTGCCGTCGTCGCCCTCCCGCGGCCGGCGGCGGTAGGTGACGTCGCCGGGCTGGAGGGGCTGCGGGGGCAGGTCCGGCGGCACTCCCCGCCGTGCCGCTCCGTACAGACGGCTCAGGTCGTCCAGCAGGATGTTCAGTGACCAGCCGTCGGCGGCGATGTGGTGCGAGACGACGCAGACGACGTGGTCGGCGGGCGACAGGCGCAGCAGCGTGGCGCGGAACGGCGGCGCGGAGGCGAGGTCGAAGGGGGTGTTGATCCGGGCGGCGACCAGCCGCCGGGCCTCCTCCTCGCCCGCGGCGCCGGCGCGCTCGAACCGCACCGGCACCACCGGCTCGACGACGGCGAGCGGCTTGCCGTCGTCGTGCGGGTAGCGGGTCCGCAATCCTTCGTGGCGTGCGGTGAGCCCCGTCAGCGCCTCGTCGAGCAGGTCCGCGTCCAGTTCCCCGGAGATCCTCCGCACCAGGTAGACGTTGTAGGAGGCGTCGCCGGGGTCGAACCGCTGCAGGAACCAGAGGCGTTCCTGGGCCACCGACAGCGGCACCGGCGCCCCGTCGGGCCTCGGCTCGTAGGGCGCGGTGCTCGTGTCGGCCCGTTCGGCGACGGCGGCGAGCCCGGCCACCGTCGGATGGGCGAACAGCTCGCGCACCGGGATGCGCACGCCCAGCGCGCCGGCGAGGCGCGCGACCACCTTGGTGGCGAGCAGGGAGTGGCCACCGAGAGCGAAGAAGTCGTCGTCCGCGCCGGGCGTCGCCCCGCCGATCCCGAGCACCTCGGCGAAGACCGACGCGATCCGCAGCTCGGCCTCGGTGCCCGGCCTCCGGCCCGGGCCCGGCGAGGAGGTACGGGGTTCCGGCAGGGCTCGCCGGTCGAGCTTGCCGTTGGGGGTGAGCGGGAGAGCGTCCATCGTGACGTAGACCGACGGCACCATGTACGCGGGCAACCGGACGGCGAGCGCGGCCCTGTCGGCCTCCCCCACGACGTAGGCGACCAGGCTGCGTCCCCAGACCGCCACCGCCGCCTGGAGCACTCCCGGCTGGGACGTCAGCGCCGACTCGATCTCGCCCAGTTCGATGCGGTGCCCGCGCAGTTTGACCTGGTTGTCCGAACGGCCGAGGAACTCAAGCGTCCCGCCGGGGCGCCTTCGGACGGTGTCGCCGGTCCGGTACAGCCGCCCGCCGGGTGGGCCGTAGGGGTCCGGCACGAACCGCTCCGCGGTCAGGGCGGGGCGCCCCAGGTAGCCGTCGGCGACGCCGTCTCCCCCGATGACCAGCTCGCCGGGGACGCCCGGGGGGACCAGCCGGAGGTCCGCGTCCACGACGTACACGCGTGTGTTCGCGATCGGGCCGCCGATGGTGACGCTCGCGGGCCGCTCGGGAACCTCCCAGGCCGTGGACCAGATGGTGGTCTCCGTGGGCCCGTACATGTTCCACAGCCGCCCCACCCGGGACCGCAGTTCGGCCGCCAGCGGCGGGGGCAGCGCCTCGCCTCCGGCCAGCGCGGTCACCGAGGGCCCGGCGAACCCGGCGGCGAGGAGGACCTGCCATCCGGAGGGCGTGAGCTGGGCGTGCGTGACACCGGAGCGCTCGATCAGGCGGGCGAGGGCGAAGCCGTCACGCGCGACGCCGGGTCCCGCGACCACCACGCGCGCCCCGGTGACCAGCGGCAGGTACATCTCCAGGCCGGAGATGTCGAACGAGGGGGAGGTCACCGCCAGCCATACGTGCGAGGGGTCCGGCGCGAACAGTTCGCGCATCGCGAACAGGAAGTTCGTCAGTGCCCGGTGCGGCACCACGACGCCCTTGGGACGTCCGGTCGAGCCCGAGGTGTAGAGCACGTACGCCGGATCGGCCGGCCGGGGCGCCTCGAACATCTCGGAGGCGTCCGCCGGCGTGGCGGCGGCCCGGTGGCCGAAGGGGCGGTCGAGCAGGAGGAGCTTCGCGTCGTGCTCGGGGAGCCTGTCGAGGAGATCCGGCTGGGCCAGGAGGACCGCGGCGCCGGAGTCCCGCAGCACCATGGCGATCCGGTCGGCCGGGAAACCCGGGTCCAGGGGAAGGTAGGCGGCCCCGGCCGCGAGCGTTCCGAGGAAGCCCGCCAGGATCTCCGCCGAACGCTCGGCGAAGATCGCGACCAGCGTGCCGCGTCCCGCCCCGGCACCGCGCAGTTCCCCCGCCACCCGGCCGGCGGCGGCGACCAGCTCGGAGTAGGTCAGCTCGGCCCGCTCGTCCACCACCGCCACCGCGTCCGGCGTCTCCGCGGCCCGGGCGGCGAACATCTCGACCAGCGTGGGCAGGCCGGCGATCGGCAGGCCGGCGTGCTCGCCCTCACGCAGCAGCCGCTCCCGTTCCGCCTCGTCCACGGCGAACAGCCGCGACAGCCGTACGCCGGGGTCGGTGACGACACGGGTGAGCAGGGAGAGCAGGGCGGTGGCGTACCCGGCCACCGTACCGGCCTCGAACAGGTCGGTGTTGTAGGTGAAGACCAGCCGCCGGTCGTCGCCCTCGCCGAAGACGTCGAGCACCAGGTCGTGGTGGACCTGGTGGTAGCCGGCGTCGAGCACCTCGACCCGTACGCCCGGCAGCGTGAGCCGCGTCTCGCCCATGTCGTGCAGGACGAGCATCGTCTGGAACAGCGGCGCGCGGCTGAGGTCGCGCTCGACGCCCAGCTCGTTCAGCAGCAGTTCGAAGGGGACGTCCTGGTGGCGGTAGGCCGCGACGGCGGCGTCCCGCGTGCGCCGCAGGAGCTCGCGGAACGTGGGGTCGCCGGACAGGTCGCCCCGCAGGACCAGGGTGCCGGCGAAGTATCCGATGAGGGACGCGTACTCCAGCCGGTCGCGTCCGCTCATGGCGGAGCCGACGCAGAGGTCGTCCTGCCCGCTGTACCTGGCGAGGAGCGACTGGTAGGCCGCCATGAGCACCATGAAGGTCGTGCATCGCTCAGTGGCGGCGAGCCGCTGGACGCCGTCCATCAGGCCGGGCGGAAGGGGGACGACCAGGCTCGCGCCGTTGGTGGTCGCCACCGCGGGGCGGGGGTGGTCGGCGGGCAGGTCGAGCGTGCGCGCTCCGGCGAGCCGCGCCTTCCAGTAGTCCAGGGACGGGCCGGACCGGCCCGGCTCGTGTGCGCGCTGGGATCGGGCGAAGTCCGCGAAGCGGGCGGGCAGGGGCGGCAACGGGGACGGCTTTCCCTCGGAGAAGGCCGTGTAGAGCTCGGCGACCTCGTCGAGAAGCAGTTTCAGCGACCAGCCGTCGCAGACGATGTGGTGGACCACCAGGCAGAAGACGTGCTCGTCGGCGCCGGTCCTGGCCACGCTCGCACGGATCGGCGGCCCGGCGGCCAGGTCGAACGGGCGGTTCGTCCGCTCGGCGAGGTGGCCGGGCACCTGGCCGGCGGACAGCTCGGCGTACTCCAGCGCGAACGGCGCCGGGGCGTCGACCATCTGGACCGGCCCGCCGTCCCTCCCGGGGAAACGGGCGCGCAGGGGCTCGTGCCGCGCCACCACTTCGGTCAGCGCCCTTTCGAGCGCCCGCACGTCGAGCGGACCGTGCAGCCTCACCGTGGTGAAGAGATGGTGCGATGAGTCCCCCGGATGGAGCTGGTCGAGGAACCACAACCGTTCCTGGCCGAACGAGAGGGGCATCTTTTCCGTGGGCTCGCGCATTGCGTCAGTACCTCTGCCGGACTGTGGCGGAAAAAGGGGCTCTTGTCCGTCTTGTCCGTTAGACAAGCGCGCGTCCAAGGCGAAAAGACGTTATGACGACGTTGTGGGAACGCTCCCACGGCGCAAAGGCTAGAGATTGCGCTTTGGCGGCGTCAAGATGTCATACATGTTTCGTCCAGAATAGGCTTTTTATCAGGCACTTTAATAAAAGGCACTTGTCCGGAACCGCACAAAGGCCTGATCGTTCTTGACACTTGTTCCGCCGGATCCCTAGGGTCTTGGGAGCGCTCCCATATGGCGGCCCCCCACGAAACCCCCGTGCTGGAGGTTCAGTGACGCATTCGCTGCCGAGCACGCCCGAAACCACCCGAAACGCCTTGCGGAGGGTCGCGTGACAGTCACCGAGGCCACGGTCACCGCGATGTGGACCGAACTGCTGGGCATCACGCCTCGTTCGGTCGACGACGACTTCTTCGACCTCGGCGGCCAGTCGCTGACGATGGTCCGGTTCCTGGCACGCGTCCAGGAGACCTACGGGATAGAACTGCCCATCGACCTGCTGTTCACCGGCGAATTCACGATCTCCGAGGCGGCCGGGGCCATCGACAGGGCCCGCCTGGAGGCCGCCGACGACGGCGAGATCGCCGCGCTGCTCGCGGAGCTGGACGGCATGTCCGACGAGGACGTGCTCGCGCTCCTCGCCGAGGAGGGCTGACCACCCTCATGGCCACCATGATGCTGGTGACACACGGCACGGACGGTGACGTGCTGCCGTTCGTGCGGCTCGGGCACCGCCTCCGCGCCGGCGGCCACGAGGTGACCCTGCTCACGCACGCCCACTACCGCGACCACGCCGCGCGTGCCGGCCTGGGCTTCGTCGCCATCGACACCCAGGCCGCGTTCGAACGGACGCTGACCGACACCCCGGGGCTGCTGGACGGTCTCGGCTGGCCGGAGTTCTACGAGCGCAACGGGCTGTACGAGCAGATGGTCCTGGAGTTCCGCGCTCTGGCCGAGCGGCACCGGCCCGGCGAGACGGTACTCGTCGGGCGGCACACCTCGGCGCTGTCGGTGCTCTTCGCGGCCGAGGCGCTCGGTGCGCCCGCGGCCTGGGTGGCCGTGGCGCCGATCCAGGTCATGGCCTCGCGGGCCGCGCTGCACGCCTACCGGCATGTGCTCTCGGACGGCCTCGGCCGCGTGCGGCGGGAGCTCGGGCTCGGGCCGATCGCCGACTGGGACGCCTGGTTCGCCTCGGCACGGCTCGAACTGGGGCTGTGGCCACGCTGGTTCGACCGGGCGGGCGTGCGCTCCCCGGCGCGTGTCCGGCTCACCGGCTTCCCCCTGCCCGACGACGACGAGGACGACACGCTGCCCGAAGGCGTGGCGGAGCTCCTGGCCGGGCCCGTACGGCCGGTGCTGGTGACCGGCGGCACCGGGCGAATGCTGCACCCGGAGTTCTACACGGCCGCCGTCGAGGGCGGCAGGCTGGCCGGACGTCCCGTGCTGCTCGTCGTACGGCACCGCGATCTGGTCCCGGATCCGCTGCCAGCGGGCGTGACCTGGTACCCGCGCCTTCCCTTCCGCGCCGTCATGCCGGAAGTCGCGGCCGTCGTTCACCACGGCGGCATCGGCACCCTGAGCCGCGCGCTGGCGGCCGGCGTCCCGCAGGTCATCCTGGCCCACGGGGTCGACCGGCCGGACAACGCCGAACGCCTGGAACGCCACGGCCTGGCCTCCCGGCTCCCTGCGCCACGCTGGACCCCCGGGGAGGTGGGCCTACTCCTCGGCAAGGCCACCGCTCCCCATGAGGGCATCGCGGGGGCCCGGACGCCGGGCGGTCCGGCCCGGCTCACCGGGGCGAACGGGCCGAACCGGGCCGGTGAGCCGGGTGAGGCCGACGGGCCGGCCCAGGCCGACGGATCGGCTGAGGCGGCCGCGCGGATCGCGGCGCTGCTGGGGGCGCCCGTCCCCGAGTCCCGGGCCGACGCCATGCGCCACCGGCTCGACCACCTGTCCGCCGAGCAACGGCGGATCGTCGCCGAGCGCCTGCGCGGCCGGCTCGCACAGCGGGGGTCATGATGCGGATCCTGCTCGCGCAGAACATGTTCCACCTGCCGGCCCACGGCGGGGCCAACAAGTCCAACCGCATCATGATGGAGCAGCTCGCCGCCCAGGGCCACGCCTGTCACGTCATCGCCCCGCTCAGCGGCGCGCTCCGCCGTACGTCCCTGAACGCCCATCTCTCCTACCTCCAGGGGCTGGGGGCGGAGATCCGGTCGGTGAGCGACGATGTGGTGGTCTACGAGTACCGGGGAGTGGTGGCGCATGCCGTCGTCAATCCCTCGCGGCTGGCCCGGCAGGTCGGCGCGGTCGCCGGCGCGGTGGACCCCACCTGGACGCTGGTGCCCTCCGACGACCCAGGGCTGATCATGCTCGGGGCCGCATCGCGCGCGACGCCGGGACGGGTGGTCTACCTGGCGCACACGCTGCAGCAACTGCCCTTCGGGCCGGAGGCGTTCTACCCGAGCGCCGCCGGAACCCGCATGGTGAGGGCCGCGGCGGGGGTCGTCGCCGTCAGCCGCGCGGCGCGCGACCATCTGCGCACCTGGGGATCGATCGAGTCGGAGCTGATCCATCCCCAGGTGTACGGCCCCGGCCCGTTCACCCGCGCCCGGCCGTCGCCGGCCGGCGAACAGGGGGCGGTGACCATGGTGAACCCCTGCGCCTACAAGGGGCTCCCGCTCTTCCTGGCCCTGGCCGACGCCCACCCCGGCACCTCCTTCGTGGCCGTGCCCACCTGGGGCTCCACCGACGCCGACCTCGACGCGCTGCGGAGCAGGCCGAACATCAGGCTCGTGGATCCGGTCGACGACATCGGCGAGATCCTCGCCATGACCGAGATCCTCGTCATGCCGTCGCTGTGGGACGAGACGTTCGGCTACACGGCCGTGGAGGCGATGCTTCGCGGCGTCCCGGTGCTGGCGTCCGATGTCGGCGGGCTCTCGGAGGCCAAGCTCGGCGTGCCGTACCTGCTGCCCGTCCGGCGCATCACCGGGTACCAGGCCGAGGCGCACGCGCGTCCGGCGCCGATCGTGCCCGAGCAGGACCCCGGGCCGTGGACCGCGGCGCTGGACCGGCTGCTGTCCGACCCCGGCCACCGTCGTGAGCTGGGCCGCCGGTCCAGGGAGGCCGCCGCGTCGTTCGTGGCCTCGCTGGACGAGAGGGCGCTCGAGCGCTACCTGACCGAGCTGAGGCCCGCGGACACGCCCGTCCCCGCCGTCCGGCCCCGGGCGAAGGCGCTCACCCCGGAGCGGCGGGCCGCGCTGGCCGCGCTGCTGGCGGGCCACGCCGCTCCCCCGCCGCCACCGGCTCCGGAATCCGTCCCCGAGCAAGGAGACCATCCATCGTGACCGGCACCGCGCAGGCGTACCGGCTGCCCGTGGCCAAGGTCCACGACGAGGACCTCGAGCGGCTCCTGCTCATCCGCCACTTCGAGCTGACCCTGCTGAAGCTGTTCGAGCGTGGGGCGCTCAACGGCACCACGCACACCTGTCTCGGTCAGGAGCACATCCCCGTAGCGCTGAGTCCGCTGCTGTACGAGGACGACTTCGTCTTCAGCAACCACCGCGGGCACGGTCACTTCCTGGCCCGGTACGCCGAGCCGCACGGGCTGCTCGCGGAGATCATGGGCCGCGAGGGCGCACTGTGCGGGGGCGTCGGCGGCAGCCAGCACATCTACCACCGCCGGTTCCTGTCCACCGGGGTGCAGGGAGAGAGCCTGCCGGTGGCGGTCGGGGTGGCCCTGCGTCTGAAACGGACCAGCCACGGCGGGCTCGCCTGCGCCTACATCGGGGACGGCACCTTCGGCGAGGGTTCGGTGTACGAGGCGCTGAACATGGCGCAGTTGTGGCGGGCGCCCCTGCTGGTCGTGGTGGAGAACAACGGCATCGCCCAGTCGACTCCGACGGCGGCGCAGATGTCCGGCACGGTGGCCGCGCGGGCCGAGGCGTTCGGCATCCGGTACCACCGGATCGCGACCGTCGACGTCGCGCACATCCGTGACCAGCTCGGGCCGCTGGTCACGGGGGTAAGGCAGAGCTCCCGGCCGCTGGTCGTGGAGTTCGTCACGCACCGGATCGGCCCGCACAGCAAGGGGGACGACACCCGCTCCGCGCGCGACCGGCTCGACGCCGAGCTGTCCGGCTGGCACCGGGCCTACAGCGAGGCCTTCCCCGAGCGGTTCGCCAGGATCGACGCCTGCCAGCGCGACCTGGTCGCCCGCGTCGCCGCCGAGGTCACGGCCAGGCCGGTCGTCACCCGGGAACGTCCGTGACCCGGACGGAACGGGTCGCCGACAACCTCAACCAGGCACTGCACCAGGTCATGGCCGATGATCCCTGCGTGCACGTGCTCGGCGAGGACATCGTCGATCCGTACGGCGGCGCGTTCAAGATCACCAAAGGGCTCTCCACCCGGTACGGCTCCCGGGTGATGGCCACCCCGCTGAGCGAGGGCGGGATCGTCGGGGTCGGCGCGGGGCTCGCGCTGGCCGGTGACAAGGCCATCGTCGAGATCATGTTCGCGGACTTCACGGGTCTGGCGTTCGACCAGCTGCTCAACTTCGCGAGCAAGTCCACCATGATGTACGGCAGGCGCGTCCCCATCCCCCTGGTCGTACGCTGCCCGACGGGCGGCGGCCGGGGGTACGGCCCGACCCACAGCCAGAGCCTGCAGAAGCACTTCATCGGGATCCCCGGGCTGTCGGTGTTCGAGATGAGCCCGTTCCACGACGCCCGCGAACTGCTCCCCCACCTGCTGTCGCTGGGCGAGCCGTGCATGCTCTTCGAGGACAAGGTGCTGTACACGCGGCGCTCATTCCGGCAGGGGCGGCTCGACGACCTGTTCGTCTTCGACATGGCCGGCCCGCCGCCGTACACCGCCCGCGTCCGGCTCGTCGACGGCGGCGAGCCGGACTGCACGCTGATCGCGCCCGGCGGGGTCGCGCACCGGGCGCTCTCGGCGATGCGCACCCTGCTGCTGGAGGACGAGATCACCTGCCAGCTACTCGTACCGGCCCGGCTGTACCCCTTCGACCCCGGGCCGCTGCTCCCCCTGCTCGGCGGGACGCGGCACATCTGCGTGGCCGAGGAGAGCGCCGCCGGGGGGACCTGGGGAAGCGAGGTGGCCCACCGGCTGCACGGCCACCTGTGGGACTCCCTTCCCCGGCCGGTGAGCGTGGTGCACTCGGCGCCGGACGTGGTCCCCACCGCGTTCCACCTCGAACGCGACGTCCTGCTCCAGGACACCACCATCCGCCAGGCCGTCCTGGAGGGCCTCACATGATCGACATACGCGTGCCCAAGCTGAACACCAACGACGCCCAGTACGTGCTGGTGGAGTGGGTCGCCGAGGACGGAAGCCCGGTGCGGGCGGGCGATCCGCTGGCCGTGGTGGAGACCTCGAAGACGGCCGAGGAGATCGTCTCCGAGGGCGAGGGGCTACTCAGCCGGAACCTTCCGGAGGGCGCCGACTGCGAACCCGGCCAGGTCATCGCCCGCCTGTTCGACACCGACCAGGAACGCAGGGTCTTCACGGAAGCCGGCCGCGAACCTGCGGCCTTCACCGAAGGCGAGCCGGTGACCACCGAAGCCCGCCAGGAACCCGCGGCCTTCACCGAAGGCGAGCCGGTGACCACCGAAGCCGGCCGGGAACCCGCGACCTTCACCGAAGGCGAGCCGGTGATCACCGCACCGGCACGGGCCCTGATGGACCGGCTCGGCATCACCACCGAGCGGATACGCGCCCTCGACAAGAAGATCATCCGTCGCTCCGACATCGAAGAGCTCCTGTCCACCGCCCCTCCGCCATCCGAGCGCGCGGATGAGGCGCGGGGAGGCCGGATCGTCACGCTCTCCCGTGCGCAACAGCGGGCCGCCTCGGTTGTGGAACTGTCGTACCGGACCATCCCCGCCGCCTTCACCGTCATGAAGGTCGATGTCGGCGCGGCGCTCTCGGCGGGCCGCGCGCTCACCAGGAGCCTGCGGACGCTGGTCGGGCTGCCCGAGTTGCTCGTCAAGGCGGTGGGCTCGCTCCACGAACGGTTCCCGCTGTTCTTCGCCTCCCCCATCGACGCGCGCACCGTACGGGTGGCCGGGGCGGCGCATGTGGGGGTCACCTTCGACGTCGGCAAGGGCCTGGTCATCCCCGTCCTCACCGACGCCTCGGCGCGTTCGCTGGCCGACATCTCCCGCGCGCTCATGGCCTTCCGGCTGACCGCCATGCGCGGTGAGTTCCGGGAACGTGACCTGCGGGGGGCCGGCATCGTCGTGACGCTGCACAACGAGCCCGGAGTCCTGCTGGCCGTGCCGATCATCTTCCCCGGTCACGTCTGCGCGCTGTCGCTCGCCGCGCCGTACCAGGAGGTGGTCCCGGATGGCGGGGGCGGCTTCGAGGTACGGGATGTGGTGCAGCTCGGAGTGGCGTTCGACCACCGCGTGGTGAACGGCCGCGACGCCGTCCAGTTCCTCGACGCGCTCCGCACAGCCCTCGCCTCCCCCGAAACCCTGGCCGCCCCGGGAAACGCCACCTCCGCCGAAGGCCCCGCCTCCCCCCGATCCCTTGCCTCGCCGGAAGCCGAAGGCGGGGCGACGGCATGAGTGACGAGACGCGCGGGCGGGTCGCCGGTCTGCCCTCCCAACGGCAGGAACTGGTCGCCCGGCTGCTCGCGGCGCGCAAGCGACCGGCGGGCGACGCCATCCCGCTCGTCCCCCGCGACTCCGGCCTGCTCGAATGCTCGCCCGAGCAACGGCGGCTCTGGCTCGCCGCCCAGATGGACCGCCAGGTAGCCGCGCCCAACGCCACGCTCGGGCTCGGCCTGTCCGGACCGCTCGACCTCGGAGCCCTGGCCAAGGCGTTGATCGGCCTGACCGAGCGGCACGAGACGCTGCGTACGGTGTTCGTGAACTCCGGCGGCGAACCGCGCCAGATGGTCCTCGGCTCGGTCGACGCGCCTGTGACGGTGGTCGACCTCACCGGCGATCCTGATGGGGAACGCACGGCGCGCAGGCTGGCGGTGGCCGCGGGAGGCGAGTGGTTCGATCTCGCCTCGGGCCCGCTGCTGCGCCTCACCGTCTACCGCCTCGCCCCGGAGGAGCACCGCCTGCTGCTGGTCTGCGGCCACATCGTCTGTGACGGGGGCTCCATGGAGGTGGTGGCCCGCGAACTCGCCGCTCTGTACAGCGGGCGGGCGCTGCCCGAGCCGCCGCCGGTGCGGTACGCCGACTACGCCGCCTGGGCACGAGCACGCGCCCGGACCCGGGGCACCGAACGCCTGGCCCACTGGCGCGAGCGCCTCGGCGACGAGCCACCCCTGTTCGGCCGGCCTCCTGGCTCCGCTGACACGACGTCGCGGGCCCATGGCGGGGCGGCGCGGGCCGGGGACGCGGGACCCCGGGCCGATGGCGGGGCGACGGGAAGTGGAGGCGGGCGGCGCACCGGGACCTCGGTGGCGCAGGTGGAGGCGGGCTTGATCGACGGGCTGCGGCGTGGCGCCGCGACGCCGTTCGTCGCGGTGCTGGCGGCGCTGTTCGTCCTGCTGCACCGGGTGACGGGCCGGAGCGGCATCACCATCGGCACGGCGTCCTCTGCGCGGACGCGCCGGGAACTGGAGCCCGTCGTCGGCTGCTTCGTCAACATGGTCCCGGTCCCCGTCCGGCTGGACGGGTCCGAGGGGTTCCACGAGGTGATGGCGAGAACGCGGGACGAGGTCGGGGCTGCCCTCGCCAACGAGGTGCCCTTCGACGCGCTGGTGTCGAGCCTCGGCGGGCGGCGGCGGCCGGGAGTGCATCCGATCTTCCAGGTGGCGTTCATCCAGCGCGACGGTCCGGCCACACCGGAGGGGTGGCACGGGCTCCGGGCCTTCGAGTGGGGCCAGGAGGTCGACGACTCCACCTACGATCTGACGCTCACGATGACGCCCAAGGGCACGGGACACGAACTGGTCTTCGCCCACCGGTTCGACCGGATCCCGGACGAGCCTGCCGGATCGCTGGCCACGGGCTTCGAGACGTTGCTCACCGCGCTCTCGATCTCGCCGGACGTCCCGGTGGGCGACCTGGCGGTGCCACCCCTGGACGGCTTCCCGCCCCTCCCTGTCCGGGCGGAGGCGGGGACGTCCGGCGATCCCGCCGAGGCGATCCAGAAGCCCGCCGCCCCACTCGGGACCGGGCCGCCGCCCGGGCACGCCGCCGGCGCCGTCGGGCCGGGTCAGGCGGGGCGGGCGGCCGGCGCGGACGGGAGGCTGGTGGCGGAGATCCGCCGGATCTGGGGCGACGTCCTGGGAGTCTCCGGCATCGACGAGCACACGGACCTGTTCGACCTCGGCGGGGACTCGCTGGCGATCACCCAGATGGCGGCCCGCATCCGGGACGTCCTCGGCGTGGAGGTGCCGGCGTACATGTTCTTCGAGGCTCCGACCGTGCGTGGCTTCGCCGACGCCGTGATGGCCCTCGAAAAGGCTCCTGACAACGATCATTGACGCCACGGGCCGTCAAGCCGCACGCCGGCGGCCCGTGGTGAAGTAGTGGGGAGGCGTGGTGCCGGGGATCGGTGCGCGCTGCCCAATATCAGCCTGAACTGCGGCGATGCCTACTCAGGCGGAGCCGCAGGCGTGTGAGGGCATTTACCGATTCGGTTGACTCCATGGCCCGCAGCCTTTACGTTGTTGGCCCTATGGGAGCGCTCCCACTCCCCGTGCCCCGGGGTCGGGTTTTGATCACCGGTCGGCAACGGGAATGATGGGGCGTGCTCAGCCTGGTTCGCCCGTATTCATATGTTTCACAGGTCAATGAGAGGATTCCCCCGTGCCTCAGTACGTCCTTCGCGGTGGTGAATACAGCGCCGAGGTGACCCGGCTGGGCGCTGCTCTGCGGGTGCTCAGGCACGGCGGCCGTGACGTCGTGACGAGCTGGCCGGAAGACGGCCCCATCCCGCACTACAGCGGCACGCTCCTGGCCCCCTGGCCCAACCGCGTCGCCCGCGGGCACTACACCTTCGAAGGCGAGCGGTTCGAGGTGCCGATCAACGAGCCCGAGCGCGGTCACGCCCTCCACGGCCTGGTGGCGTTCGCCGACTGGGAGGTCCTCGAGCTGCTCACCGTCGAGGACGAGCACGGGTTCGTACGGCTGGTGCACACGATCGAGCCGTCCCCCGGCTACCCGTTCCGCCTGGCGCTCCAGGTACGCTACGCCCTCACGCCGGACGGCCTGACGACGACGCTCACCGCCGAGAACACCGGCGACCGGCGCGCACCCTACGGCTGCGGCCCCCACCCCTGGCTGATCGCCGACGACGGCGCGGAGGAGAGCTGGGAGCTGGATCTGCCGGCCGAGCGCGTGCTCCTCACCGACGAGGTGCTCGTGCCCACCACGCTCGAACAGGTCGGCGGCACGGCGTTCGACTTCCGGACCCCCCGTCCCATCGCCGGCACCGTCATGGACGAGGCGTTCACCGGGCTGGCCGCCGATTCCGGCGGCACCACGCGGGTGCGGCTGCGCGGCGCGACGAGCGGGGTCGATATCTCCTGGGAGGCCGCCTCGATGCCGTGGGTGCAGCTGTGCACCGGCACCGGGTTCGGCCACCGCGGCATCGCCATCGAGCCGATGACCTGCCCGCCCGACGCCTTCAACTCGGGCACCGATCTCGTCGTGCTCGAGCCCGGCGGCAAGCACGAGGTGAGCTGGACGATCTCCGCTCTCTGACCGCCCCGACCCGGCCTCCGCCGGACCAGACCCCCCTGACCGACCCGAGCGAGCCCCGATCGTCTCGACGAGCTAAGCGATGTGACCGATGGAGAGCAGGACCAAGCGCCGGCTGTCGGCCGCCCAGTTGCACGCGCTGATCCTCAGAACCCTGGGAACGGGGGTGACCTCGGCCGAGGAGCTGACCGACGGCTTCGCCAACGCGGTCTGGCGCCTCTCCCTGGACGACGGCAGGCAGGTGGTCCTCAAGGTGTCCCCGCCACCCGACCTGGAGCTGCTGCGCTACGAGCGTCACCTGCTGCGCACAGAGGCGCAGGTGTACCACCTGGCCACACCCGCGGGGATCCCGCTCCCCCGGCTGCTGTACTCGGGGTTCGACGACCCCGAGCTGGGCGGCGACTATCTGATCATGTCGGCGCTCGACGGGGTCCCGTGGAACCAGGCCGAGTCCCTCGGAGAGGACGACCAGCGGGCGCTGCGGCACGAGCTGGGCCGCCTCCTCGCGGAGCTGCACACCATCGCCGGCCAGGGCGTGTACGGCTATCCGTACGCCGGGCTCACCGGCCCGACCTGGCGTGACGCGTTCATCGTCATGATGGGTGCCCTGATGGACGACGCCGTGCGGTACGCCACCCCGCTGCCCTGCTCCCTCGTGGAGATCGCGGGGGCGATCCACTCCAACGCGCACGTGCTGGACGAGGTGACGGTGCCCATGCTGGTCCACTTCGACATCTGGCCCGGCAACGTCTTCTTGTCGACGCCGCCCGAGGAGCCGCCGCGGATCCAGGCCCTGATCGACCACGAGCGAGCGTTCTGGGGTGATCCGCTGGCCGACTTCGTCACCCCGACGATCTTCGAGGAGCTCAGGGACGACGATCCGATCCTGGTGGGCTACCGGGAGGCGGGCGGGAAGCTGGACCTCACTCCGGAGGCCCGTACACGCGACGCGATGTACCGCGTGTACCTCTACCTCATCCTGCTCGTCGAGAACGGCCCCCGCCAGTATCCCGAGGAGGATTACGGCCGCATCCGCGACCTGGCGACGACCGGCCTGACGAACAACCTGGCGTTCCTCAGGCAACGCTGACGCGACCGCCCGGTGCGGCGAATGCGGGTGTTCCGGACGCATCGGTGGCCCACCGGCCGCGAAAGGCGGCGGCGGGACGGTAGAGCCGCCCAGGGACCGGGCCCCCGGGCGGCCGAGCGGTCTACGCTCGTCTCCGTCGGCATTTCAGTCGGCATGTCAGACGGTGTCGCGGCCGGAGCGGTTACCCGCGACCAGCTGATCCGTCGCGTGGGGTTCCTTCACGGCCCGCACCGGCTGGGTGCTCGTGCCGACACGCTCGTCGTTGTCACCCTCGACGCGGTCGTCGACGCCGTCACCGTCGCGGTCGGGCGCGTGCACGTGCCGTCCAGCGGTGGTTCCCACCGGCTCGGCGACGGGCTCGGCGGCGGACTCCGCCTCCAGCTTGCGCTGGAGCTGACGCTTCTCCTCCTCAAGGCGGGCGACGCGGTCGCGCGTCTCGACCCGGGCCTCACGCAGCTTCTTGCGCTTGGCTCCGGTGCGCCGCATTCCGGCGGTCAGCATCATCAGGCCGATCAGGAAGATCGCCGCGGTGGCCGCTCCCGCCAGGAAGAGCTCCAGCTTGCTGAGCTGGAGCGTCCGGTCCAGGACAGTGATCGACGCCGTGATCGTTCCGTTCTCGTCGTTCGCCACCGCGACCAGAGCCGCACCGGCGAGCACGATAAATAGCAGGCCCAGCACAATCATGTGACCTCAACTCCAAGTCGCTTCGGTGCCAAGCCCCTTTGGGGGGCCGACCTCCGACTGCCCACGACCGTGCGGGTTATTCCTTCCTGACCGGGCGTGGTGGGGGTGTTTCAAGACCAGATGAGGCCGCTCTTGGCCACGAAGACGACCTGTGCGATGATTTCAACAGGTGATGAAATGTCGACGACATGTGTGATCGCCGGCGGAGGACCCGCCGGAGCCATGCTGGCACTGCTCCTCGCCCGCGCGGGAGTGCAGGTCACGCTCCTGGAGAAGCACGCCGACTTCCTGCGCGACTTCCGGGGCGACACGATCCATCCCTCGACCTTGCAGGTGCTCGACGAGCTCGGGCTGGCGGAGGAGTTCCACCGGCTGCCGCACCGCAAGACCTACAACCTGGAGCTGTGGACCGACGACCAGGTCATCCAGGTCGCCTTGCTGACGCACCTTAAGGCCAAATATCCGTACATCGCGTTCGTGCCGCAGTGGGATTTCCTCAAGCTGCTGACCGCGGCGGCCCAACGTTACCCCAGCTTCCGCCTCGTCATGGAGGCGGAGGTCGTCGGGCTCATACGGGAGAACGGCGTGGTGCGCGGCGTCCGTTACCGCGACGCCGAGGGGGAGCACGAGCTTCGCGCCCTCCTCACCGTGGGCGCCGACGGCCGGCAATCCGACGTACGCCGGGCCGCCGGCCTGGTACCGGTGGAGCGCGGCGCCCCCATGGACGCGGTCTGGTTCCGGCTGCCTCGCGAGCAGCGCGATCCGAAGGACACGTTCCTGCGTGTCTCGGCCGGCCACATGATGGTGGCGATCAACCGCGAGACGTACTGGCAGCTCGCCTACCTCATCCCCAAGGGCGCGTACGAGAGCCTCAAGGCCGAGGGCATCGAGACGCTCCGCGCGTCCGTCGGCACGCTGCTGCCCTTCATGGCGCGCCGGGCCGAGGGCCTGAAGAGCTTCGAGGAGGTCGGCGTCCTGCGGGTACTGCTGAACCGGCTGCGCCGCTGGCACCGGCCGGGCCTGCTGCTGATCGGCGACGCGGCCCACGCGATGTCGCCGGTCTTCGGGGTGGGCATCAACCTGGCCGTGCAGGACGCGGTCGCGGCCGCGAACCTGCTCGCCGGTCCCCTGCTGGCCGGGGAGGTGCCGGAATCGCTGCTGCGCCGGCTCCAGCGCCGCCGCATGATCCCCACGGTGATCACCCAGTTCGCCCAGCGGCTGGTGCAGAACCGCCTGATCGGTCCCGCGCTCAAGGGCGCCCCCAGGCGGGTCCGGCTGCCCGTGAGCCCGGCCCGGCTGCCGGTCGTCGGCGCCCTCACCCGCCGCTTCATCGGCTTCGGCGTCCTTCCCGAGCACGTACGTTCGCCCGTCGCCGGCCCGGCGACCGGGCCGGCCCCGGCCGCTCACCCGTGAGAGCGGTCGCCCGCGGCCGCCGGCCGCGGTGACCTGACCGGCCGGCGACCGCGCGCCCGTGAAGCGGGTTCCCGGCCCCGGCGGCCGTCACCACGTGGGATCCGGTTCTCACGGATTGGACAGCGGGTCGGTTATGCGGGGATGGTGCAATAGCCTTTTAGGGTGAGCGCCGAACCGATCAACCTGGATTCCTGGCGGGAGTTCCCCGCCGCGCAGCAGCCCGACTGGCCCGACCCCTCCGCGCTGGAGGGGGTCGTCTCCGAGCTGCAGGGCCTGCCTCCGCTGGTGTTCGCCGGTGAGTGCGATGAGCTCAAAGATCGCCTCGCCGCCGTCGCGCGAGGTGAGGCCTTTGTCCTGCAGGGCGGCGACTGCGCCGAGACCTTCGCCGGCGCCACCGCCGACAACGTCCGCGACAAGCTGAAGACGCTGCTGCAGATGGCCATCGTGCTCACCTACGCGGGCCGTGTCCCGGTCGTGAAGATCGGCCGTCTCGCCGGGCAGTTCGCCAAGCCGCGCTCCAAGGCGACCGAGATCCGGGGCGGCGTCGAGCTGCCCGCCTACCGCGGCGACATGGTCAACGGGTTCGACTTCACCCCCGAGGCCCGCAGGCCCGACCCGGCGCGGCTGCTGCGCGCCTATCACACCTCGGCCGTGACGCTGAACCTCGCGAGGGCCTTCACCAAGGGCGGGTACGCCGACCTGCGCCAGGTGCACGCCTGGAACCAGGACTTCGTCGCCGAGTCCCCGGCCGGCCGCCGCTACGAACAGCTCGCGCGCGAGATCGATCAGGCGCTGGCGTTCATGCACGCCTGCCGTGCCGATCCCGAGGAGTTCCACACCGTCGAGTTCTACTCCTCGCACGAGGCGCTGATCCTCGACTACGACCGCGCGCTCACCCGCGTCGACTCGCGCACCGGCCTGCCGTACGACGTCTCGGCGCACATGGTCTGGATCGGCGAGCGCACCCGCCAGCTCGACGGCGCCCACGTGGAGTTCTTCAGCCGCATCCGCAACCCCATCGGGGTCAAGCTCGGGCCCTCCAGCAGCCCGGAGGACGTCCTCACGCTGATCGACAAGCTGAACCCCGCGAACGAGCCGGGGCGGCTCACCTTCATCGCCCGCATGGGCGCCTCCCGGGTCCGCGACGCGCTGCCCCCGCTGGTCGAGAAGGTCGGCGCGAGCGGCGCGCAGGTCGCCTGGATCTGCGATCCGATGCACGGCAACACCTTCGAGGCGCCGAGCGGCCACAAGACCCGCAGGCTCGACGACGTGCTCGACGAGGTGGGGGGCTTCTTCGAGGTCCACCGGGCGCTCGGCACCCATCCGGGCGGCATCCACATCGAGTTCACCGGTGACGACGTCACCGAATGCGTCGGCGGCGGCCACCCGATCGTGGAGGAGGACCTCGCCCTGCGGTACGAGACCGCCTGCGACCCGCGCCTCAACCGGAGCCAGTCCCTCGACCTGGCCTTCCGGGTCGCGGAGCTCTACCGCTCCAGCTGAGACCACCCGGCGTCACGCCGGCGAACGCCCGAATGGGCCCTCCCGCGTCGCGGGAGGGCCCATCGTCGTCTGCGGGGTGGCGCGGGGTCAGGGCCTGCGGCCGTCTTCCGGGCCTTCGGCGCCCGCGTCGATGTCGGCCGCGATCTCCTTGCGGATCGCCTCCATGTCGAGCGCCCTGACCTGCTTGATCAGGTCCTCCAGGGCGGGCTCGGGAAGGGCGCCCGGCTGGGCGAAGACGACGATGCCGTCGCGGATCGCCATGATCGTGGGAATCGAGGTGATGTCGAAGCCCTCGGCCAGCCCACGCTCGGCCTCGGTGTCGATCTTGCCGAAGGTGATGTCCTCGTGCTTCTGAGAGGCCTTCTCGAAGATCGGCCCGAAGGTCCGGCACGGCCCGCACCAGGAGGCCCAGAAGTCGAGGAGCACGATGCCCTCGTCGGCGATCTCGTTGAAGTTGGTCTCGTTCACCGCGATGGTCGCCACAGGTGGTTCCTCGTCTCGTGTTCTGGTCGTTTCGCTCGGCATAACCATCTACCCGGTTCCCGAATTCCTCACCTGTGCGCGCCGGACGCCGCCGCGCACGTTGGCGGAAAGGCCTCGCGACCCGCCCGGTCGGGGCGGGCCACGAGGCCGTGGCCGGGTGTCACCAGCGGGAGGCTAGTGACGCGAGAGGTCCAGACCGAACAGCAGCGGGTCGTGGTCGGAGGACCGGAACGCCGCCGGTGAGTAGAGCTCGGGCGGGTTGAACTCGGTGTTGTAGTCCATGAACCTGCCCTCGTCGGCGTTGATGTGCCAGATGTCCGCTCCGGTGACCCGCTTCAGAAGCTGCCTGCCGACCAGCACGTGGTCCAGTTCGCCGGACAGGCCGCCGAAGACGTAGCTGTAGCGGTCCTGCTTGGTGAGGAACTTCTTGCTCACGCTCGTGAGCCTGCCGTCCTCCAGGGTGTGGATCGGGTCCTCCTCGCCGTAGGCGTTGAGGTCGCCGAGCACGACCGGGTTGGGCAGGCGCAGCGTGTCGATCAGGCCGAGCACGGCCTTGGCCTGCAGGACCCGCTCGGCGTTGAAGCAGCTCTGGCCGTCACCCTGGTCCTGGTCCGCTCCGGTCGCCCCGTCGCAGCCCTTCGACTTGAAGTGGTTGACGATCATGGTGAAGGTGGTGCCGTCGCCGCCCTTGGCGCGCTGGAACTCCTGGATGAGCGGCGGCCTGCGGAACACCGGGTCGGTGGAGGACCGCGCCGGGCCCACCGGCTTGAGCACGGCCGGCTTGTAGATCACCGCGACCTGGATCGCGTCCGTGCCCGGGACCGGGGAGGTGATCCCCTTGTACGTGCCCGCGCCCACCGCGGCGTTCAGTGCGTCGACCAGCGCGTTCAGCGCGGTGGTGCCGTTGTTCTCGACCTCCATGAGGCCGGCCGCGTCGGCGTCCAGGCCCTTCAGCGTCGCGACGAGCTTGGCGAGCTGACGCCGCTGCTCCTCGGCGGTGTTGGCGCCGCGCGAGTTCAGCGTGGTGAACCAGTTGAGCGTGTTGAGGCTCGCCACCTGGACGTCGCCGCCCACCTTGCCGGGCTTGGACGGGCGCGGGTTGTCGGCCTGGAAGGCCACCTGCCGGGTCGGCTCGACCCGGTAGACGCCGAAGCCGAAGGTCAGCACGCCCGTCAGGCCGGTGGTCCCATCCCCCACGCGCACAGTGTCGGAGCCGGTCGTGTGGTACGGCAGCGCCGGGGGGTTCTGCACGTTGGAGGCGTCGTCGAGCAGGATCTGGCGGCGCAGGTTCAGGGCCGGATCGACGTTCTTACGGTCCGTCGGCTGGAACAGCCGTCCTTCCGAGGAGAGCGTGAGCTCGCCGAAGCGGGCCAGGTTGAAGACCTCGGAGACGGTGAGCTTCTCGGGGAAGGTGACGAGCACGCCCTCCAGCGGCTCCAGGGTCGCCCCGGCGGCTGTCGGCAGCTTGACCTTGGTGCTCTGGACGGTCCCGGTGCCGCAGACGTCGGCGTCGGACACCGAGGACAGCTCGGTGAGGCCGCTGAACTCCACGACGGTGCCGCTGACCAGCACCCGGTCACCGGCGTTGACCGGCTTGGTGGAGAAGACGAACACCGCGTCGGAGGTGGCCGGGTCGGCGTCCGGCGTCGGGTCCTGGAGGTAGAAGCCGCCGAGCTGGCCGGTTCCCTGGAAGTCACCCGTCACCACGCCCTCGACGCGCACGGTCTGGCCGGCGATCGGACTGGCGACGCCGCTCCCCTGGACCTGGGCGATCTGGTGGGTCGCCCCGATCTCGCAGGGCTCGCCCGTACGGGTCGGCGTCGGGCTCACCGTCGGCGAGTCCGTCGGCGTGGGTGTCGCGGTCTGCGTGTCTGTCGGGGTCGCGGTCGGGGTCGGGGTCGGGGTGGGGGTTCCGGTGCCGCCGCACGGCGCCGGCGTGGTGGCCGAGTTGCGCGGCTCGGGAGCTCCGGCGGTGAAGTCGGCCGCGTTGACGTCGGTGTCGGCGCAGCCGTGGTCACCCCGCAGCGCCGCGGTGGTGTTGGTCAGGGCGGGCGCCGCGGCGCCCTCGGAGAAGTTCGCGGAGCCGTATCCCACGAGGTCGCCCAGGAGCGCAAGCTGGTCGGCGGTGCAGGCCGTGGAGCCGCCGTTGCAGGCGAGGCCCTCGGCCGACCGCACCAGGGCCACCTTGCCGGCCGTACCGCTCAGGGCGAGCCCTCCGGTGGTGTCGGGCGCGGGCAGCGCGCCGCTCGGAGTCGTCCCGGCGGCGAGCTGGACCAGGTGGTACCGGCCGGGGGCGAGGGATCCGCCGAGGTCGACCTTGTTGGCGGCGAAGGTGCCCGTGCCGGTCGCGCTGGCGTACTGCACCGACCAGCCGTCGAGGGAGACCTCCGAGCCACCGCGGTTGAACAGTTCCACGAAGTCGTTGGTGAGCGGGGCGCCGGAGTTACCACCCCCGCCGTACACCTGGCTGATCACGACGGTCCCCGGCTCCGCGGAGGCGGGGGACAGGGAGACGGTGGCGACGCCGGCGATCGAGACACCGGCGGCCACAAGGGCGGCGAGGGCCCGGGATAGAGCACGCATGGTCCGGAGCGTAAGGCCGGAAAACTCTGCGATCTCGTACTAGAACTAGATAGAAGGTGAAATAAGCGAATCTTGACACTTCATGTCGAGTAGCGGTCGCCAGACTTGGCGTGCTCTGACCTAGCGGGCGCGGAAGAACCAAGGGCTCCGACACACTCTGTCAGCTCTCCATCACGATTTAGCGACCTGTTACCCGACATTGGGTATGACTTTGGCATGACGCCCCCGTTGAAGATCCGGCCGCTCGACGTCGGCTGGACGACGTGCGACGCCTCGCCCGAGTGCGCCGGGATCGCGCGCAGCCCCTACGGTCGCTGCCTGGCGCACCTCACTCCGGCCGAGCTGGAGGACGCCCTTCGGCGGTCGGCCCCCGGCCAGGGCATCGACTTACGTGGCACGACCGTCGACGAGGACCTTCTCACACGGATCCTGCACGCGACCGGACGCCACTTCGGCCGCGCCAGATTCGACCACGCGGTCTTCACCGGACCGGCGCGGTTCGGCGAGGTCCTCTTCGCGGGCGACGCCACCTTCGACCACGCGAGGTTCGACCACCTCGCCTCCTTCTTCGGCGCGCGCTTCAGCCGCAACGCCTCCTTTCACGAGGCCCGCTTCCGCCGGGAGTTCTCGATGCACGAGGCCCGCGTCCGGGGCCACGGCGCCTTCGACCACATCCGCGTCGGCAGCGACGCCCTCTTCGGCGGCGCCAGGTTCGGCAAGGACGCCTCGTTCCTCGGAGCGGAGTTCCACGGGTTCGCGGCCTTCGACGGAACAAGGTTCGACCGTGACGCGGTCTTTCGCGGGGCGCGGTTCCACCGCGCTGTCTCCTACCGCAAGGCGGTCTTCGCCGGCACGGCCGGGTTCCGGGGCGCCCGGTTCCACGCCCCCGTCTTCCTCACCCAGGTCCGCGTCGGCGGTCGCCTGACCCTCGCCGGTGTCCGTGCCTCGGGCCCGCTTGAGCTCGACACGGCCGGTTGCCCGATCGACCTGCGGGCGGCCAGGATCTCCGGACGGTTCACCGCCCGCCTGACCGACGCCGACCTCGACCTACGCGAGGCGGTGATCAGCGGGGCCGCGGCCGTCGTCCGGCGCGCAGGCAGGCTCCGCGTGCTCTCGCTCGATCGCCTGGAAGCGTCCGCGCTCACGCTGACCGGGGTCGATCTCAGCACCTGCCGGCTCGCCGAGCTGCGGCGGCCGGAGGCGTTACGACTGTCGGGCTGCGTGTTCGCGGCCACCCCGCGCGGCGTGCGGTTCGCCCTGCGGTGGCCACCGGTCCTGTGGTGGACCCCCCGCCGCGTACTCGCCGACGAGCACGCCTGGCGCGGCTGGTCCACGTGGGCGGACCAGCCACTCGACCCCCGCCGCCTCGCCGGGCTGTACGAACGGTTGCGACCGGCCGTCGACGATGGGAAGACCTCGGCCGACTTCGCCTTCGGAGCCATGGAGATGCGCCGCCTGGCGAGCAGCCGGCCGCGGGACAGGATGATGCTGTCCGCCTACTGGCTGACCTGCGGATACGGCCTGCGCATGGGACGCACGCTCGGCTGGGTGGCGCTCGTGACCGCGGTCGCCGCCGTGGCGGTGTTCTGGTCCGCGGGCGCCCACCCGGCCAGGCGCCCCATCAGCCACCGCTCCCCCACCCCCGCCCCGGTGATCCACGCCCCGGCCATGGGCGCGGGCTGAGGTAGTGCCACCCTAGGGCGGGCCCGCACCCCCGAGGCGGAGACCTTCTCTGACCCGCGCTCACCGCGAGCGGGCGAGCCGGAAGCCGAGGTCGTCGATGCGGAAGGCCGGGTGGCTCTTGCGGCGGCACGAGGCCCGGCAGCCTCGGGGCTGGTCGTACAGGCCGCCACCACGGAATACGCGGTACGGACCGTAGACGTGGGGGTCGTAGACGTCCCAGCACCACTCCCACACGTTGCCGATCATGTCGTGGAGGCCCCACGCGTTGGGCGCCCTGGTCGCGACGTCGTGCACCTCGCCGCCGGAGTTCCCGCGGTACCAGGCGATCTCGTCCAGCTCTCCGTAGCGGACGCCGGAGGTTCCGGCCCTGCACGCGTACTCCCACTCCGCCTCGGAGGGGAGGCGATAGCCGCCGGCCTCCCAGTCGCAGACCACGTCCCGCCCGTCGGGGTCCTCGCCCATCGAGTAGCAGGGTTCGAGCCCCGTGGCCCGCGAGAGCAGGTTGCAGAACCGGACGGCGTCCTTCCAGGAGACCTCGGTCACCGGCGTCCGCGCCCCCGCCGAACTCTCGGGCGCCTCCCCCCGGACGGCCAGGTACAGCTCGCGGGTCACGGGATACGGCGCCAGCAGGAAGGCCCCCACCTCGGCCTTCCAGGTCGTCCTCGTGCCCTCGTCCCGCAGGACGATCTCCCCGCGAGGGATCTCGATCATGCGCCCCACGGTCACCTGGCGCGGCGCCGGCTCAGGGATCATCGCGGTCCTATCCTGGGATCGGTTCGTGTCGCTGACATGCATCGGGTCGAAGCCGGCGCCGGGGAAGGCCGGCGATCGCCACTCCCAGTCCTGGGCAAGGGGACTTCCGGCAGCCGTCCATGATCCTAGGGAAGGCCGGCGAGTGCCGCTTCCAGGCCGCGGAGGACGTGGGACTTCCAGCCGCCGCCCATGATCCTGCGGGCGAGCCGCTGGGAGGGGTCGCCGGGGTCGAAGCCCTCGTGGTCCAGGAACAGCCGGGTGCCACGGCCCTCCGGCTCCAGCCGCCAGGTGACGGTGGAGTCGAGCCCGTCCTCGCGGCCGGCGTCCGCCCAGCTGATCCGCAGCAGCTTGCCGACCTCGAACTCCAGCACCGCACAGGCGATCACACCGCCGAACCGCGTCGCCGGTATGGGCATGGTCCGCATGGTGTACCGGTGCCCGACCTCCAGCTTGAAGTCGTTCGGCATCAGCCAGCGGGCGATCAACTCGGGATCGGTGAGCGCGCGCCAGACCTTCGCGGGCGGGTGCGGCAGGAACTCGTCCACGTGGACGGCCGTCGGGTCACCCTCCACGGCGTTGTCGTCGAATATGGGGTGCTCGGTCATTCGTCCTCGAATATCGGGTTCTCGGCCACTCGTGCTCGAAGATGGGGTGTTCGCTCACTCATGCTCGAAGATGGGGTGTTCGGTCACTCGTGCTCGAATATCGGGTTCGGTCATTCTTCCTCGATCTCGTCCAGCAGGCCACGCAGGCCGGTCAGCCTCTCGCGCCAGTAGCGCTCGTAGGGCGTGAGCCAGTCCTTGACCTCCAGAAGCGGCGCGGCCTCCAGGCTGTACAGGCGCTCACGCCCGCTCCTGCGCTCGGTCACCAGGCCGGCGTCCTTGAGCACCTTCAGGTGCTCGGAGACGCTCGGCCTCGCCATCGCGAACCGGTCGGCGAGCCTGCGTACGGGCTGGGCGCCCTCGTCGCGCAGCAGGCGGAGCAGTTCCCGCCTGGCCGGGCTCGCCAGGGCGGCGAACACGTCGGTCATCGCGTCACCGGCGCAACGGGTCCGGAGGCCATGCTGATGTGGTGGACAGGCATGTCACGCATGATATGGAGGATTTCGCCTACTCATCACCCCCGCTCGGGCGAGGGGCTTCGGCCGCCCTATCCCAGGGGCACCTCAGGGATTCCCCGGATTACCACCCTCCCGTACCGGACGCCACAATGGGGACTGAATTGCTCATCACGGGCGGGACATGAGGAGAACATGGCGAGCGCCGGTGTCATCGACGACTACGTGACCGCGCTCGACCGCGCCCTGCGCGGACCGCGACGGGCCAGGCGGGACCTCGTCACCGAGGCACGCGACAGCCTGACCGACTGCGCCGAGGCCTACCTGGCGGAGGGGATGGACCAGGCGGGCGCCGAGCGCATGGCGGTCGCCGACTTCGGCACCGTGGCCGAGATCGCCCCCGGCTACCAGGAGGAACTCACCGCCCACCAGGGCCGAAGGACGGCCGCCGTGGTCTTCCTCACGGTGCCGCTTCTGGCCGTCATCTGGAGCCTGGTCTGGAAGCTCTTCCCCGATGCGCCGCCCAACGTCGCGGCGATGAGGCCGGCCTGGTTCACGCCGCTCGCGCGCTTTCTCGACTGGCTGCAGTTCGGCATGGGCATACTGGCGGCGCTCGTCATGGTGAGCCTCGGGCGGGGGCTGCGCAGGATCCGGCGGCCCGAGCTTGTCACCAGGGCGTTCGGAATCCTCGTGTGGATCCAGGTGCTGGTGATCATCGGCATATCGGCGGCCCTTTCCGCGGGCGGCGCCGCCACGCTCACCGGCTTCGGAAACTATCTCCCGGGGCTGGTGGCCGCGTTGTGCAGCTACGTGATAGCGGGCTGGCTCCTGTACAGCGCCACCCGCTGCCTGATCACCACCCGCGGCACCCCGGTCCTGGCACTGTCGTTGCGGTCCTCGAAACAGAGCAACGGCCTGCTCTGAAACGGCTAAGGGCGCGACGGCCGCCGGTCAGCCCGCGTTGCCCTGGCGTCCGGGTGAGGTCCGCGGCGCGAGGACGCTGCCGATGGCGTCGGTGAAGGCGGCCCACGCCGACCGCTCGCCGGCCAGGGCCTTGTGGCCGTCCCGCGTGAGCCGGTAGGTGCGGCGTTTGCGGCCCCCCACCGTCGCCCACTCGCTGGTGAGGTAGCCGACGCGCTCCAGCCTGCGCAGCGCCGGATAGACGGTGCCGGTCGGCACGCTGAGCGCACCGCCGCTGCGCTCCTGCAACGCCTCGATGATCGCGTATCCGTGAAGCGGCTCATGCTCCAGGACCGAGAGCAGCAGAGCGTCCATGTGGCCGCGGAGAGCGTCGGTGTTCACCGCTAAAGCCTATCCAGGTACGTCATGTAGACAGTCTACATGTAGGCTCTCTATAGGTAGGCAGACACAACTACGGAGGAGCCATGGACGTGCTCGACCTGGCCCGGCTGCAGTTCGCGGTGACGGGGAGCCTGCATTTCCTGTTCGTCGTGCTGACGCTGGGCCTGGCACCCCTGGTAGCGATCATGCAGACCCGCGCTCTCATCAGCGGCGACCCGCTCTTCGAGCGGATGACCCGCTTCTGGGGGCAGATCTATGTGATCAACTACGCGCTCGGCGTGTTCACCGGTCTGGTGATGGAGTTCCAGTTCGGATTGAGCTGGAGTGGTCTGTCCCATTTCGCCGGTGACGTGTTCGGGGCGCCCCTGGCGATCGAGACCCTGGTGGCGTTCTTCCTGGAGTCCACCTTCCTCGGACTGTGGATCTTCGGATGGAACCGGCTGCCCAAGAAGCTGCACCTGGCGTGCATCTGGCTGGTGGCGCTCACCGCCTACGCCAGCGCGTTCTGGATCATGGTGGCCAACTCCTTCCTCCAGAACCCGGCCGGCAGCGTCATGCGGGGCGACCACCTGGCCCTCACCGACTTCGGAGCGCTGCTCACCAACCCCAGCCTCGTGATGGCCTTTCCCCACGTCATCGGTGCCGGGCTCTTCACGGGCAGCTTCGTGATCATCGGAGGCAGCGCCTACCACCTGTTCCGGCGGACCTCCGAGCAGGAGTTCTTCCGCCGGTCGCTGCGCACCGGGGTGCTGTGGGCGTTCATCGGCAGCACGCTCGCGGTCGGCTTCGGGTACGCGCAGTTCGCTTTCATCGGCGAGCTTCAGCCGGACAAGTTCAAGGGAGCGGTGCCGGGCACGGCACTCGGTGTGATGATCCTCATCGGGCAGCTCATCCAGTTCATCGTGATGCTCGGCATGCTCCCCCTGCTGTTCAGAAACCTCCTCGCCCGCTTCCGGTGGGTGCATCCCCTGCTCATGATCATGACACCGCTGCCGTTCGTGGCGGCGATCACCGGCTGGCTCGTACGCGAGGTCGGCCGTCAGCCCTGGCTCGTCTACGGAAAGCTCAGCGTGGCGGACGCCATGTCCCCCGGCCTCACCAAGGGCATGATCACCCTTTCGTTCGCCGCCTTCGTCGGCGTGCTCGGGCTGCTGGCCGTCGTCGACTACGTGCTGATCGCGAGAACCGTACGGCGCGGCCCCACGCGCCTCGACCTCGGCGCGGTCGAGCCCGCCGAGCCCAGCCCCACGCCCGCGCTCGCCCTCTGACCTTCCCGTCACACGCACGGGCCCGGCCGGACCGAAGGCTCGATCGGCCGGACCCGCCGACCCCCTGAGGAGCTCCCCCCATGGAGATCATCTGGCTCACGGTCTTCGCCGTGCTGCTGATCGGCTACTTCGCCCTGGAAGGTTTCGACGTCGGCGTGGGCATGCTGCTTCCCGTGCTCAGCCGTGCGGGTGAACGCGCCGGGGAGCCGGGAACGCGCCAGCAGCACCGTGATCGGCTGGTGGCCGCGATGGCCCCGTTCGTGCTGGCCAACGAGGTCTGGCTGGTCGCGGTCGCCGGAACGCTGTTCGGCGTGTTCCCCGCCCTCGAAGGCACGGTGCTGAGCGGGCTCTACCCCCTGGTGGTGGCCCTGCTGGCGTCCTGGGTGCTGCGCGACGCGGGCCTGTGGTTCCGGCGCAGGATCGACGGCGGCGCCTGGCGGGCGTTCTGGGACGCGGTCCTGTGCGCCGCCTCCTGGGGCCTCGCCCTGAGCTGGGGCGCCGCGCTGGCCTCCGTCGTGCGAGGGCTGCCCGCCCAGCCGTTCGACCTGCCGGCCCTGCTGTACGGCGGGGTGGTCGCGGCCGCGTTCGCCTTCCACGGTCGCGCCTTCATGGCCTGGAAGCTGTCGGGTCCCAGCGAGTCGCCCCGTACCGGACGGCGCCTGCTGCTCTCGGCCGTGGTGGCGGCGCTGCCCGTGGCGGTCCCGCTGGCCGTGGTCATCCCCTCGATGCTCGACCACGTCGCGCCGTCGGCGACACTGAATGTGCTCAGTCTCTTCGTCCTGCCGGTCGTCCCCATCATGATCGGCGCGCAGGTCTGGGTATGGCGCGCATTCGGGCCGTCCGGGTCCACCGGCGCCGCCGCCCGCATACCGTCCTTCTTCTAGGGAACCGATGCACAAGGATCTCCTGCGACTGGCGCGGACCGAGCGGACGGTCCGCCGTCACCTGCTGGTGTGCGCCGTGGCCGCCGTGCTCGCGGGGCTGCTGGTCCTGGTCCAGGCCGAGTTGCTGTCCGGTGTCCTGTCGGGCGCCCTGACCACCGTGGCGCTGCTGCCGCTGGCCGCCGTGGTGGTGGCGCGGGCGCTGTTCGGCCTGCTTCACGGGGTCGCCGGAGGGCGCACGGCCACGGCGCTGAAGTCGGTGCTGCGGCACCGGCTGCTCTCCTGCCTGCGCGATCTCGGGCCGGCCCGGCTCACCACGCACCGCTCGGGCGAGCTGATCACGCTCGCGGGACGCGGGCTGGACGCGCTGGATCCCTACATCACCGGCTACCTCCCGGCCGTCGCCGTCGCCGGCGTGGTGCCGGTCGCCGTGCTGATCCGGCTGTTCGTGGCCGACCTGGGCACCGCCGTGATCGTCCTGCTCACGCTTCCCCTGATCCCGATCTTCGGGGCCCTGGTCGGATGGCAGACCAAGGTGGTCACCGAGAGGCAGTGGCGTGCGCTGTCGCGCCTCGGCGGCCACTTCCTGGACGTGGTCCGCGGCCTTCCGACGCTCCGGGCGTTCGGGCGGGCCGGTTACCAGGCGACGGTGATCCGGCAGGTGGCCGAGGCCCACCGGTCCGCCACCATGCGGACGCTCCGGGTGGCCTTCCTGTCCTCGCTGGTCCTGGAACTCGTCGCCTCGCTCTCCCTGGCCCTCGTGGCCGTTCCGGTCGGCCTTCGGCTGCTGTCGGGATCGCTGGACCTGCGGACCGCCCTGCTCGTGCTGCTGCTCGCCCCGGAGGCCTACATCCCGCTGCGCGCCGTCGGCACGAAGTTCCACGCCGCGATGGAGGGCGTCGCCGCCGCCGACCAGGCCTTCGCCGTCCTGGAGGAGCCCGCGACGCGCGGCGGCGCCCCCACTCCCGCCCCGGACGAGCACGCGACCTCCACGCCGAGCGGCGGGCCCGTGCCCGCCCGGCTCTTCGCGGCGGTTCCTCCCGGCGTGCCGGAGATCCGGCTGGAGAACGTCACGGTGCGCTACCCCGGCCGCGAGGACGCGGCGCTCGACGGGGTGTCGCTGGTCATCTCGCCGGGCGAGCGCGTGGCGCTGGTCGGAGAGAGCGGCGCGGGCAAGAGCACCCTGCTCCACCTGCTGCTCGGCTTCGTGACCCCCTCCGAGGGCCGGGTCCTCGTGGGCGGGACCGACCTGACGGCGGTCGACCTCGACCTGTGGCGCCGGCGGCTGGCGTTCGTGCCACAGCGGCCCCACCTGTTCGCCGGGTCCGTGAGCGACAACATCCGCCTCGGCTCGGCCGCCTCTCCCGAGGACATCCGCACGGCCGCCGCCGCGGCACGGGCCGCCGAGTTCGTGGCGGCCCTTCCCGAGGGGTACGCCACCGTCGTCGGCGAGCGTGGGGCGAACCTGTCGGCGGGCCAGCGGCAGCGCGTCGCCCTGGCCAGGGCGTTCTGCCGTCCGGACGCCGAGATGCTGCTGCTGGACGAGCCCACCGCGCGCCTCGACGGCAGGAGCGAGGCCGCGGTCATCGAGGCCACCAGGACCCTCGCCGAGGGGCGCACCGCCGTCATCGTCGCCCACCGGCCCGCGATGATCGAGCTGGCCGACCGGGTCGTCCGCGTCGACTCCGGAAAGATCGTGTCGGACCACCGGGCGCCCCGTACGACCACCCCGGGCGGGACGGTGCCGGGACATGAGGTGTCCGGTCATGATCCCGCCGTCCCCGGCGCCCGGCGCGGAGCCGGGTCGGGAGGCAGTCGATGAGCACGAGCACCTCGATGACCAGATGGCTCGGGGCCCGCATGGGCGGGCGGCTGCTGATCGCCGCCGGCGCGGGCGAGGCCGCCGAGCTCGCCGCGGTCGGGCTGATCGCGGCGGCGGCCTGGCTGATCACCCGGGCCGCGGAACAGCCGCCGCTCGCCGCGCTCAGCGTGGCGATCGTCGCCGTCCGCGCCTTCGCGACCAGCCGTGGCCTGTTCCGGTACGGCGAGCGCCTCGCCGGGCACGACGTGGCGCTGCGCGCCCAGGCGACCACGCGCGAGAGGCTGTACCAGGCGCTCATCCCCACCGGCCCGCTCGGCCACCGGGGTGCCGACCTGCTGAGCCGCATGGTCGACGACACCGACGCCGTACAGGACCTGCTGGTCCGCTGCCTGCTCCCCGCGGTCGCCGCCGCGGTGACCGCCGTCGCCGCCGTGACGATCGGGGCCTTCCTGCTGCCCGCCGCCGCGCTCGTGCTGCTCGCCGGGCTGCTCGTCGCGGGGCTGCTGCTGCCCACCGGTACGGCCGCCACCGCGCGGCGCTGGTCGGCGCGGCTGGCTCCCGCGCGGGCCGAGCTCGCGGCACGAGTCGCCGACCTGGTGCACGGAGCGGCCGACCTGGCGGCCTACGGGGCCGGCGACCAGGCACTCGCCGCCTCGGCGCGGGCCGACGCGAAGCTGGCGGCCCTCGAACGGCGGCAGGCCAGGGCCAACGCGGCCGCGCTGGCGCTCGGCACGCTGGTGCAGGGCCTCACCGTGGCGGCGATCGTGCTCGTCGCCCAGCGCGCCGGGGCCGGCCAGGTGACCACCGCGGTCCTCGCCCTGACCGCCCTGGTGTCGTTCGAGCCCGTCCTGCCCCTGGCCGCCGCGGGCGAGCGCTTCGCCGGGATCACGGCGGCCCTGCGCAGGCTGAAGGAGATCCAGGCCACGCCGCCCGCCGTCGCCGTGCCGGCCGTGCCCGCCGCCCCGCCGCACGCGCCGCTGACCGTCCAGGTGGAGGACCTGGTGGTACGGCACGCCCCTGGCCGGGCCCCGGCCCTCGACGGCGTGTCCCTCACCCTGACCCCCGGCAGGCGCGTCGCCGTGGTGGGGCCGAGCGGAGCGGGCAAGAGCACGCTGCTCTCCGCGCTGATGCGCACCGCCGACTTCGAGTCCGGCGACATCCGGATCAACGGGGCCGGCGTCCGCGAGCTGTCCCCGGACGACGTGCGCGCGAGGATCACCGGCCTGACGCAGGACCCGTACGTCTTCCGTGCCTCCCTCCGTGACAACCTGCGGCTGGCGGGCCCCGAGGCCGGCGAGGAGGAGCTGGGCAGGGCCGTGCGCCGGGCGCGCCTGGACACCTGGGTCGAGCGGATCGGCTGGGACGTGACGCTGGGTGAGGACGGGCGCACGGTCTCCGGCGGCCAGCTCCAGCGACTCTCCCTGGCCCGCGCGCTGCTCCACGACCCCGAGGTGCTGCTGCTGGACGAGCCGGCGGAGGCCCTCGACGGGGCCACGGCCGACGCGCTGATGGCCGACCTCCTCGACGCCACGCACGGCCGTACGACCCTGCTGGTCACCCACCGCTTGCACGGCCTCGAAGGAGTCGACGAGATCATCGTCCTGGAGGACGGGCGGGTGACGCAGCGAGGCGGTCACGATGATCTGGTGGCCGTCCCCGGCTACTACCGCGACCTGTGGGAATCGGAGACCCTGACCGCCGCGCCCCGCTGACCGGGTGCGGTCAGCGCCATGACCTGGTCGTAGGTGGGCAGGTCGGCCGTGACCGGAGCACTGTCCCGGACGGTGAGGGCGGTGCGGATGGTGGCGTGGAGTGCCGCCCGGAACAGCAGTGAGCCTGTGCTGATGCGCCGGACGCCGAGCGCTGTCAGGCCTTCTACTGTGTGACGGTTGGGCATGAAGAGCACGTTCAGTGGGACGCCGGTCTTCGCGGTGATGGCCGCGATGTCGGCGTCCGCTGCGATCCCTGGCACGAACACGCCGTCCGCACCGGCGTCGGCGAAGGTGGCCGTACGGGTGAGGGCCTCGCTCAGCGGCTCGGGCGTGCCGAGCCAGAAGGCATCGGTCCGGGCGTTGACGAACAGGTGGGGCACCCGGGCCTTGACGGTGCTGATCAGTTCCCGCTGTGCCGTCAGATCGGCCAGCGTGCCGTCCGGGCGGCCGTCCTCGATGTTGATCCCGGCGATCCCGAGCTCGGCGAGCTGCTCGGCGAGGTCCGCGACCTGCGCGGGACCGCCGCCGAAGCCGGCCTCCATGTCCACGCTGACCGGGCATGGCAGGCCTGTGATCGACCGGGCGAGGGTCAGGGTCTCCTGGAGGGTGGCCGCCTCGGCGTCCGGCTTTCCCGCGGCTGCGGCGACGCCGAGACTGGTCGTACCTACCGCGGCGAACCCGGCGTCGGCGAGCGCGGCGGCCGAGGCGTAGTCCCAGGCGTTCGGCAACAGCAGTGGTTTGGTGGCGTGGTGCAGTGCGCGGAACTCAGCGAACCGATCGGCGGTCACGCGATCACCTCCAGACGGGAGGGGACCCGCAGGTTGGTCGAAGGGGCATAGCGGATATCAGCGAGCTCGCAGCCCAGGGCGGTCTCGACGAACCCGGCGGCCATTTCGAGGGCGGCCTTGTCGCCGGGACAGCGCCGGTGTCCCGAGCCGAAGGTCAGCGACGCGCGTTCGGGTCTGCCCGGATCGAACCTGCCCGGATCGGCGAAGACTTCCGGATCGCGGTTGGCAGCGGCCAGATCCAGGATCACCGTCGCGGCGGCGGGGATCGCGACCTCGCCGATCGAGACGGGCTCGCGGACGATCCGTACCGTGGCGCGGACCGGCGGATCGAAGCGCAGCGTCTCGGCCACTGCCGCGTCCACCGTGCCTCGGGCACCGCGCGACAGCATCTGGCCCAGAGTGTTGCCGATCAGCCCGGCGGTGGCGTCGCAGGTCTGCACCAGCAGGACAGCCAGGGCCGCGAACCTGCCGGGCTCGGGGTTCCCGAGCAGTGCTTCGAGCCGGGTCGCGGCCTGGTCCGCGGGCACGGGCTCCACCGCCGCACCAGGCGGGTAGGCGGCGGCGACCACCGCGACCGCCTCTGCTACCTCACCGCTCAGCCCGGCCGGTACGCCCATGGCGGTCGCCAGCACACCGACTGGGATCGCCCGTGCCGCCGGCATCAGGTCGATCCTGCCGCCTCGGGCCGCCGCCAGTTCCTCGCACACCCGCGCCCCCACCTCGGCGCGCAGGGCCGCCACGGCGATCGTGCCGTACTCCTTCGCCGCCGCACGCCGCCGCGCGGTGTGCTCAGCGCCGTTGCTGAACCTGCTGACCGCCCTTCGCAGCCGGGCCATCGGCCCGTCACCCGGCGCCGGCGGCGGGACCTGCAGACGGGGGTCGGCCAGTGCGACCCGGACATCGGCCTGCCGGGTCAGCCGCCAGCGGCCCGGCTCCTGTTCCTGCGGTTCACGACAGGGTGCGTTCATAGGGGGCGCGTTCATAGGAAGGACGCTAGGTGCACGACGTTTCGGTGAGCGCCGAAGTATGGGTGACCGATGATGGAGCCATGACAATCCCGGTGGCCAGGCTGGCCAAGCTACTGGCCGACGACACCCGTGCCACATTCTGCACGGCCCTGCTCGACGGTCGGGCCTGGACGGCCGGCGAACTGGCCCACCACGCGGGAGTGGCCGCGTCGACGGCGACGGCTCATCTGTCGCTGCTGGTCGAGGGCGGGCTGCTCACCGAGGAGCGGCAGGGCAGGCACCGGTATGTCCGCCTGGCGGGCCCCCATGCCGCCCAGCTGCTAGAGGACCTGGCCGCGTACTCCGCCGACCCGCTCCCCACGCCGAGGACGCTGCGGGCCCACAACGCGAACCAGGCGCTGGTGTTCGCCCGCACATGCTACGACCATCTGGCCGGACGGCTGGGCGTGGCCGTGACCGATGCCCTCACCTCCAAGGGCCTGCTCCGGCAGGATACCGGCTTCGCTCTCACCGACGAGGGCAAGACATGGTTCGGAACCGTCCTGAGCATAGATCTCACCGCCCCCAGCAGGCGTCCCATGGCCAGGGCCTGCCTGGACTGGACCGAGCGCCGGACTCATCTTGCTGGCACCTCCGGCGCCGCGCTTTGCCGCACCCTCCTCAATCGGGATTGGCTGGTGAGGGTCGGCTCGACCCGGGCGTTGAGACTGACCCCCGCAGGTGAGCAGGCGATGGCGGAGGTCTTCGGAATGAGCGAGCTCGAGCGAACCGGCCGGCCCCCCTCTTCCGCATGTTAAGCCTAAAGATCCACATGTGCGGCAAACGGGGCTAGCCGGCGGCGCTGCCGGGCACGGGCCGTCGTGGTCACCCCGTGTGCCGGAGGGGGCGGAGGGAGCCGGATTTTCCCGCACGGCGGGAGCATGGTGTGATGGCGCCGTGAGCCGCGCCGTAGAAGAGAGCAACCGCCGTATGCTCCGGGCACGGGATGCGATGGACCGCGCCTACGCGCAGCCGCTGGACGTCCCGGCCCTGGCCCGCATCGCCCATGTTTCCGAGACCCACTTCTCGCGCACCTTCCGGGCCACGTTCGGCGAGACACCGCACCGCTACCTGCAGCGCCGCCGTGTCGAGCGTGCGATGTTCCTGCTGCGCGAGACCGACCACAGTGTGACGGACATCTGCTTCGAAGTCGGCTTCGGCAGCCCGGGAACCTTCAGCCGCACGTTCCGCGACATCGTCGGCCGGTCGCCGCGGACCTACCGCAAGGAGACGGCGGCCACGAACGTGCCGACGTGCTTCACGATGGTGTGGATGCGGCCGAGCGCCTGACCGTCGCACCACCGTGCCTGCGCCAACTTGGTGGTTTTGGATAAGTTCTCGCACGGCCTGCCCAGTAGCGTGAAACACATGTTCAACGCGATCACGCACTCACAGATATATGTCCTCGACCAGGACCAGGCCGTTGACTTCTACGTCGGCAAGCTCGGACTGGAGGTCAACGCCGATGTCGACCTGGGCTTCATGCGCTGGCTGACCGTCAGCGTCCCCGGTCACCCGGAGCGCCAGATCCTGCTGGAGAAGCCGGGCCCTCCGGCGATGTCGGAGGAAACGGCGCAGCAGGTCCGCGAGCTGGTGACCAAGGGGGCGACGGGTGGCTCGCTGATCTTCACCACGGACGACTGCCGCAAGACATACGAGACGCTGCGGGACCTGGGTGTCGAGTTCACCGAGGAACCCACCGAACGGCCGTACGGAATCGACTGCGGCCTGCGCGACCCCTTCGGCAACAACATCCGCTTCACCCAGCCGAAGTCCTAGCCGGGGCATGAATTCGCCGCCGGGCCCGCAGCGATCCCGGCGGCGAATTCGGCTCGGCGTGCTCAGCTCGTGGTGGTCTTCTCCGTCAGGGTGACGGTGACCGTGGAGGTCGAGCCGCCGCGCACGTAGGTGAGCGTCATTTTGGTGCCCGGTCCGTACCCGCGAACGGCGCCCACCACCGTGTCCGCGCCTGCCACCGGCTTACCGTTGATCTGCGTGATCAGGTCGCCCGCCTTGAGTCCCGCCTGGTCGGCGGGGCTGCCGCTCTGCACCGTGCCGATGAGGGCGCCCTCGGCGTCGCCCGTGGCGTCCGCGAGGCTGACCCCGAGGAAGGCGTGGGTGGCCTTGCCGGACTTGATCAGCTGGTCGGCGACCTGGCGCGCGGTGTTGATGGGGATCGCGAAGCCCACGCCGATGTTGCCGTCGCCTCCGTTGGTGGCGATGGCGCTGTTGACGCCGACCACCTGCCCGGAGGCGTTGACCAGGGCACCTCCGGAGTTGCCGGGGTTGATCGCCGCGTCGGTCTGGATCGCGCCGCCGATCGTCGTCCCGCCGCTCTGCTCCTGGCTCTGCCCCTGACCGAGGCCGCCCCGGCCCCATCCGGGCGGCAGTTGCTGCTGCTGCTGAGGCTGCTCGCCGACGGTCAGCGTGCGATCGAGCGCGCTGACGATACCGGCGGTCACGGAGCCCTCCAGCCCGAGAGGGCTGCCGATGGCGAGCACGGCGTCACCGACCCTGAGCTTGTCGCTGTCGCCGAGCGTCGCCTTGGTCAGCCCCGAGACGTTCTCGGCCCGCACGACCGCGAGGTCGGTCGCCGGGTCGGTGCCGACGATCGTCGCCGTGGCGCTCTTGCCGTCGCTGAACTTCACCTGGACCTTGGCGCCCTGCCCGGCCTGGGCGACGACGTGGTTGTTGGTCAGGATCAAGCCGTCCGAGGAAAGGACCACGCCCGAGCCTTCGGCCTCGCCGGAGCCGCTGGTCACCGTGATGGAGACGACCGAGGGCTGTACGGCTCTGGCCACGTCGGCGACGGTCGTCACGCTGGCGTCGGACGCGGGCCTGACGATCGGGCCGGCGATCACGGACCTGTTCCCGTCGGCGGCGGTCGCGACGACGGCCCCCGCCGCACCGCCTCCGATCGCCACGGCGGCCAGGGCGAGCCCGGCCACCGCCTTGCGCCCGGTCGTCCACCATCCAGGTGCCGCGCCAGGCGTCGCGCTGGTGCTCTGGGCGGGCATCCACCGGGTGTCACCGGCGGTGAGGAACTCCGGGCCGCCCCGGTACTCGCCCGCCACGGGTGGGGTGCGGCCGAACTGGGTCCACCCCCGCGAACCCGGCGCCTCTGCCGGAGTGGTGTCGCTCATCTTCTGCTCACGCGGGTCTTCGGTGCTCATCTCTCCCCCAAGGGCATTCGCACTCACCGCTATTCGGCGGCGGCCGGCTTCGAGCCGGTAAATCAATGATGACAAGCCGGCGATAAGAGCTGCCTAAGCCCTAACTGAACGTCAGCTGAACGTGTCGGGCGCTTCTCGTCCTGGCGGCGGAACGGCGATGACGGCGGCCTCGGCGTGGCCCCGGATCGACCCTCCGGTCGCGCTGCGGAGCACGCCCGTCCTACCTGACCGGCACCCGGCGCCTAAAATCCGGATAAAGACCGGGCTCCTCGTTGCCGCCCATTTCGATGTGCGCTCGCGGGCATGTCGCCAGGCTCCACCTGACGCTCATTTCCGGAGTGCCGCAAGACCGCCGGGGTAGATTCCACGAGCGACGGCTCGCCAATCTGTACGCGCGTTTTCGGGGGCATTGATATGAGACATATCGCTATATTGGCGGTCACGTTCTTCGGGCTGGCGATGGGGGCTTCACCCGCCGCCGCGGAGGAGGACCCTTACGACCGGCTATGGCAGCAGCAGACCGTACGTCCATCTCTTTCCATTACAGCCTCGGACATCACCGGACACCCCCACACAATCGGGTACGTCGACATAGACGGGCACGCTGTGACGGAGGGTGACATCATCATCGGAACGCCCTTCGAGGCGGCCTCGGGGAAGCTCCAGATGCCGGGGATATTTCCCAAGCTCACCGAGGAGGGCCCGCCCTCTCCGGTAGGGCCGCTCCCCGAGTTGCACGGCCATCCCGCACGGGCCGGAGACTGCCGCCTGCCGGCGGCGGGCGCCGCCACGACACATACCGGCGCCCTGTGGCCGGGCAGGAAGGTGCCCTATGTCCTGTCCCCCGGCCTCTCGGTGGCGGCCCGTGAGGCGATCACCCAGGCCATGAAGGACTTCCACGACAACACCTGCGTGCGTTTCGTTCCGCGTACCACCGAGGACGGCCACCTCAACCTCTTCGCCGGGAACGGCTGTTATTCATATGTGGGACGAGTGGGCCCGATCGCGCAGGATGTGTCGATCGGATCCGGGTGCGAGCGGAAAGGCATCGTCATTCACGAACTGCTGCACGCGCTGGGTTTCTATCACGAGCACTCACGCTCCGACCGGGACTCCGCCGTGACCGTTCACCTGGAGAACGTGATACCAGGCTACGAGCCCCAGTTCCAGAAACTCACCCTCGCGCAGAATCGCCTCTTCGGCACCCTCGACTATGGCTCGGTGATGCTGTACGGCCGCAACTTCTTCAGCAGTAACGGAAAGGACACCCTGGTGCCGACGATCGCCGTCCCGATCGGCCAGAGAAACGGTTTCAGCCCGGCCGACCTGACCGCGGTCCGCACCCTTTACGGCTGCCCGTGACGCGGCGTCCCCGCCCGCCTCATGAACCGGCGGGCCAGTATTCGTCCTTCAGCAGCCTCTTGTAGAGCTTGCCCGTGGGATGGCGTGGCAGCTCGGCCCGGAAGTCGACCGATCGCGGGCACTTGTAGTGGGCGAGGTGGTCCCGGCAGTACTCGATCAGCTCCGCTTCGAGCGCCGGCCCGGCTTCTGCGGGGTCGACGGGCTGGACCACGGCCTTGACCGCCTCGCCCATCTCCTCGTCGGGCACCCCGAAGACCGCCACGTCCGCGACCTTGGGATGCACGGACAGGACGTTCTCCGCCTCCTGCGGGTAGATGTTCACCCCACCAGAAATGATCATGTACGAGCGGCGGTCGGTGAGGTAGAGGAAACCCTCCTCGTCGAGGTAACCGATGTCGCCGAGCGTGGTCCAGCCCCGGCCCTGCGGATCCTCGGAGGCGCGGGTCTTCTCGGGATCGCCGTGGTACTCGAACCGCGGGCCGTCCGAGAAGTAGATCGTGCCGTGCTCACCGGGCCCGAGCTCGTCGCCGTTCTCGTCACAGATGTGCGTGACGCCCAGCAGCGGCCGGCCGACGGTGCCCTTGTGGTTCAGCCAGTCGGCCGAGCCGACGTACAGGAAGCCGTTGCCCTCGGTGCCCGCGTAGTACTCGTGGACGATCGGCCCCCACCAGTCGATCATCTGCTCCTTGACCGAGACGGGGCAGGGCGCGGCGGCGTGGATCGCGCAGGTCAGCGAGGACAGGTCGTACTTCTTCCGTACGGCCTCGGGAAGCTTGAGCATCTTGATGAACATCGTGGGCACCCACTGCGAGTGCGTGACGCGGTACTTCTCGATCAGCGCGAGCGCCTGCTCGGGATCGAACCTCTCCATCACCACGATCGTCGCCCCCAGCCGCTGGAACGTCATGCAGTACCGCAGCGGGGCGGCGTGGTACAGCGGGGCGGGCGAGAGGTACACCGCGTCGGCCGACGGCGCGAAAAGGAACTGCACGAGCTGCAGCAGCGCGCCCGGGGCGTCGAGCGGCACCATGCTCAGGCGCGGCTTGATCCCCTTCGGCCGCCCGGTCGTGCCGGAGGAGTAGAGCATGTCCGACCCCTGGCACTCGTCCTCGACGGGGGTGGAGGGCTGCGCGGCCACCATCGCCTCGTACGACCGGAAGCCGGGGGCGACGCCGTCGAGCATGAGCCTGAGCAGGACCTTCGGGGTGTCCTCTGTGACCGAGGTCGCGACCTCGGCGAGCGAGGCGGAGGTGATGAAGACCTTGGCCTCGCAGTTGCCGACGATGTAGGCCAGCTCGTCGCTCTGGAGGCGGGAGCTGATCGCCGTGTAGTACAGCCCCGAGCGGTGCGCCGCCCACGCGACCACCAGGAACAGCGGGTGGTTCTCCAGCATGAAAGCGATGTGGTCGCCGGGCCGCAGGCCCGCCGAACGGAAGAGCTGGGCGAGCCGGTTCGACTCCTCGTCCAGCTCCCGGTAGGTGACCACACGCCCGGAGCCCGCCATGATCACAGCGGGTTTGTCGGGGGTCTGTGCTGCGACTGCTCCCGGATGCATAAAACCGAACGCTACTCGGTTAACGCTTCCGTGAAAAGGATTCACTTACCCATGTGCCGCGCGCGGCCGGGCTCACGGGAGGCACACCGGCGTTCACCGGGCGGCGGTGCCGGTGAGATACGGGTCGCGGAGCGGCTCGACGCGCGCGGCGAAGTCGGCCTTCACCCGCTGCATCTTGGGGCCTGGGGCGTAGAAGCGGCCCTTGGTCTCACCGTAGGGGGTGAGCCAGTCGCGGGCGGCGAGCTCGCGCAGGTCACGCGCGGCCTGCCCCTGGCTCAGCGACTCGTCGGACTGGTAGGTGCCGCGCCGCAGCCGCCTGCTCACGAAGACCTGGTAGAGCGCCGAGACGCACCGGGGATGCAACCGCTCGGCGTCGACCTGCTCCTCCAGCAGGAGCCATACCTTGCCCGCCTCCGCCAACCGGTCGCGCACCCGCTGCGCCTGCATGTGATGCGCTCGCAGGCAGAATCGCACCCAGGAAAGCGTCCGATCGTGGGGGTTCCAGGTTCCCCCCTGGACCTCGCGCAACGCCCGGTAATACTCGACGGTGTTCTCACCGAGGCCCAGCCATTCCTCGATGGAGCAGAACTCGGGAGTGAGAATCCGGTCTCTGCCGAGCACCAGCGTCTGCAGAGCCCGGGACATGCGGCCGTTCCCGTCGCGCCATGGGTGGATCGCCACGAGATTGAAGTGCGCCATCGCGGCGCGCACGTAGCTCGGCTGGTCGAGGTCTCCACCGTTCAGCCAGTCGATCAGCTCGTCGATGAGCGCAGGGACGTTCTCAACGTCAGGACCCTCGTAGACGACCTCACCGGTCGCGGAGTTGCGCACGTAAATTCCGCCCGGCCGTACCGTGCCAGGGCTCTTGTCGTGGTGATGGCCGATCATCATGAAGTTCAGCGCGTGCAGGACGCCCGCGTCAAAGCGGAAGGACCGCGCCAGGGAGAGATGCCGGATGTAGGTGAGCGCCTGCTGGTATCCGGCGATCTCGCTCGTCACCGCCGACGAGGTCTCCAGCGGCTCCTCACCCAGCATGATCGACTCGATGTCCTCGACGCTCGCGCGGTACCCCTCGATGGAGTTGGAGCCCTGGATCGCCCGAGCCTGGAGCTGGCGGCGGAGCTGGCCGTCCCAGCGGTGCGGCTCCGCGAGGCGGTACATCAGATCGCGCCGCATGTCCTCGATCTCTTCGAGGACCGCCTTGTCGGCCGGCTCCAGCTCCGGCGTGCAATAGATCACGTCCTCATAACAGCATGGACGAATCATCCAGTCAAGCGACTGAATGATTCGTCCATATTTGTTCCGGCTCGATCCCGGCCCAGGTCAAGCAGCGGCGGTCTCCGCCACCGTCGCCGGGGACAGCGCGATGTCGAGCACCTCGCGCACGTCGCTCACCGTGTGGACGGTGAGCTCCCCGCGCACCGCCTCAGGCACGTCGTCGAGGTCGGGCTCGTTGCGCGCCGGGATGAGCACCGTGGTGATGCCCGCCCGGTGGGCGGCGAGCAGCTTCTGCTTGACCCCGCCGATCGGGAGCACCCGCCCGGTGAGCGAGACCTCGCCGGTCATCGCCACGTCGGACCGCACCGGGCGGCCGGACAGCAGCGAGGCCAGGGCCGTGGTCATCGTGACCCCCGCCGAAGGCCCGTCCTTGGGGATGGCACCCGCCGGGACGTGGATGTGCACGGACCGGTCCTTGAGGGACCCGACCGGCAGCTCCAGCTCGGCGCCGCGTGAGCGGAGGTAGGACAGCGCGATCTGCGCCGACTCCTTCATCACGTCGCCGAGCTGCCCGGTGAGCGTGACGGCGGTGGAGCCGGTCTCGGGGTCGGCCAGCGAGGCCTCGACGTACAGGACGTCGCCGCCCGCGCCGGTCACCGCGAGGCCGGTCGCCACGCCCGCGACGGCGGTGCGCTGCGCCGACTCGGGCAGCGAGGACTCGGGAACGTGCCTCGGCCTGCCGAGGTAGCCCACCAGGTCTCCCGCGCCGACGTGCACGGGAAGGGCGGCCTGGTCGAGAGCCGCATTGGCCGTGATCTTGCGGAGCACCCGCGCGATCGACCGCTCCAGCGAGCGGACACCCGCCTCACGGGTGTACTCGCCGGCGAGCCTGCGCAGCGCCTCGTCGTCGATCGTGACCTCCGAGGAGGTCAGGCCGGCCTTGTCGAGCTGGCGCGGCAGCAGGTGGTCACGAGCGATCGCCACCTTCTCGTCCTCGGTGTAGCCGTCGAGCGTCACGATCTCCATGCGGTCGAGCAGCGGGCCGGGAACCGACTCTAGGACGTTCGCCGTCGCGAGGAAGAGCACGTCCGACAGGTCGAGCTCCACCTCCAGGTAGTGGTCGCGGAAGGTGTGGTTCTGCGCGGGGTCGAGGACCTCCAGCAGCGCCGCCGTCGGGTCGCCGCGGTAGTCGGCGCCCACCTTGTCGACCTCGTCGAGCAGCACGACGGGGTTCATGCTGCCGGCCTCGCGGATGGCGCGCACGATGCGGCCGGGAAGCGCGCCGACGTAGGTGCGCCGGTGACCGCGGATCTCCGCCTCGTCGCGGACGCCGCCGAGGGCGACCCGGACGAACTTGCGGCCCATGGCCCGGGCGACCGACTCCCCGAGGGAGGTCTTGCCGACCCCGGGAGGGCCGGCCAGCGCCAGGACGGCGCCGCTGCGGCGCCCGCCCACCACGCCGAGCCCCTGGTCGGCGCGCCGCTTGCGCACCGCGAGGTACTCGACGATGCGCTCCTTGACGTCGTCGAGACCCGTGTGGTCGGCGTCGAGGACGGCGCGGGCCGCGGCGATGTCGTAGGAGTCCTCGGTGCGGTCGTTCCACGGGATGTCGAGGACGGTGTCCAGCCAGGTGCGGATCCAGCCGCTCTCGGGCGACTGGTCGGAGGTCCGCTCCAGCTTGTCGACCTCCTTGAGCGCGGCCTCCCGCACCTTCTCGGGCAGGTCGGCCGCCTCGACGCGTGCGCGGTAGTCCTCTTCCTCGGACGCCGCCTCGCCGTTCAGCTCCGACAGCTCCTTGCGGACGGCGGCGAGCTGCTGGCGGAGCAGGAACTCGCGCTGCTGCTTCTCCATGCCCTCCTGGACGTCCTTGCGGATCGTCTCGGCGACGTCCAGCTCGGCGAGGTGCTCACGGGCCCACTCGACCAGCAGGGCGAGGCGCTCCGCGGGATCGGGGTTCTCCAGCAGCTCGACCTTCTGGGCCGTGGACAGCCAGGGCGCGTAGCCGGAACTGTCGGCGAGCTCGGACGCGTCCTCTATCTGGTTGATGGCGTCGACGATCTGCCAGGCGCCACGCTTCTGCATGACGGTGGTGGCCAGGGCCTTGTACGCCTTGGCCGACTCCTCGGCGCGCCCGTCGGCGGGGATGACCTCCATGGGGGTGGACTCGACCCACAGAGCGGCGCCGGGACCTGTGGTGCCCGAGCCCATGCGGACCCGTTCCACACCCCGGACAACGGCGGCGGGCTCGCCGCCGGGAAGCCTCCCGACCTGCTCGACAACGGCGGAGACGCCCACGGCGCCGTACCTGCCGTCGATGCGGGGAACGAGCAGCACCTGCGCTTTGCCCTGCTTCGAGGAGGCCCTGGCGGCGTCGATGGCCGCGCGCACCTCGGCGTCCGACAGATCAAGGGGAACGACCATGCCGGGCAGGACGACCTCGTCATCGAGCGGCAGAACCGGAAGGATCAAGCTCTGACTCATGCTAACTCCAAGGGTTGAGTTACATGGACTCAATTAATGAGAGCCTCCGATTGTTCCCAAGTCTGCGCATGTTCGCTGCCAGCGATCGTAATTCTGTAATCTGCCCCTCCGGTATGACGCCGGAAGATCCCTCTCCGGCACGACGCGGCCCAGGTCACGCCTCGGTAATCTGGACGGATGATCTCGCGTGCCGTGGCCGATCTCGTACGGCTGACGCGCCCGCTGATGTCGGCGCTGGTGACCGGCACGGCCGATCCGCCCCACCCCCGGTCCCGGCGCCTGCGGTTCCCCATGCCGAGACCGTTGCGCCTGCTGCCCTTCCACACGATCGACCTGGTCGTGGTGGGCGACCTGCTGCTGGCGTACGTCCTGTTCGGCGGCGGGCTGTCGTATCTGATGAGCGAGGCCGGGATGTCCGGCTTCGGCGGCGAGAGCCCGGCGCTGTGGCTGCTGTCGGCCGCCTACTCCGTGCCGGTCGCGCTGCGCGACCGGTGGCCGGTCGCCGCCTGGCGCGTCGCGGCCCTGGCCACGGCCGTGGGCGCCGGCGTCAACCCGCACATCCTCGGCGGGGCCGGCGCCGGCTCGGAGCCGCTCCCGTACGTGGCGGCCCAGGTGATCGGTTACCTGCTCTCCGCGTACTCCCTGTCGGTGCGCTCCAGCAAGGAGATCACGATCGGCGCGTGGATCGTGTCGGTGATCGGCGCATGGATCATCCACCCGAACTCGATGTTCCTGGCCTCGGCCATGGTGACGGTCGCCGTACTGTTCGGCTACAACGTCCGGGCGCGCAGAGCCATCACCGGCCGCCTTGCCGAGGAGACGCGGCGAGGCGAGGAGCAGCAAGCCGCCCGCGCCGTGCTAGAGGAACGCACGCGGATCGCTCGCGAGCTCCACGACGTCGTCGCCCACCACATGTCCGTGATCGCCATCCAGGCGGAGGCCACCCCGCTCCAGGCGGCCGGCGACCCCCGCAGGCTGGAGGCGGGGCTGGCGGAGATCCGCGTGATGTCACTGGCGGCGCTGGCCGAGATGCGCCAGGTGCTCGGCGCCCTGCGGGGCGAGGAGCAACTGGTCGAGGCCGTCAGGATCGTCGCCGCCGGGGACGCCCTGATCGCGCCCTCGGTGACCAGGTGGCTCATCTCGGAGTTCGCCCGCCTCGGCGGGCCGCGCGCGCCGACGGCCAAGCGCCTGGACGACCTGACCGAGCGCGAGACCGAGGTGCTGGCCCTGATCGCCCAGGGCCTGTCCAACGGCGAGATCGCCATGCGGCTCATCGTGTCGGAGCAGACGGTGAAGACCCACGTCGGCCGGATCCTGACCAAGCTCGGCCTGCGCGACCGCGCCCAGGCCATCGTGTTCTCCTACGAAACCGGCCTGGTCCGCCCGAGCGAGTAGCACCCGCCACCCGGGTCCCCCCTGAGAGTGACGCGCAAGGACCACTCTCGCAGGGGACGTGCGTTACAGATCTTGGTTCATAGCTTTCGTCTGGTTCGCCCTCATCTAGTGGCACCAGACAGGAGGCTCCATGGTGGTCCGGAGCGTTTTCGCGGCGGTCTCGCTGGCAGGCGTCGTCGGCGGGCTCACGCTGCTCACCCCCGCACCCCGCGACCGCATGATCCAGGTGTTCGGTGATCTCGTGACGGCCGACCGGGTCGCCGTCGTGGTCCCCGGCTCCGACGTCACCCGCGCCACCTTCGACGGCGGCAGGCGCAAGCCGCACAGCACGCCGGCGGGGGCCGCGCGCACTCTGATGGCCGAGGCACACGCCATCCACCCGGCGGCCCGGCCCGCGGTGATCGCGTGGCTCGGGTACGACAGCCCGCGAACCTTCAGCCTCGCGGTGGCCACACAAGACGCCGCCACCGAAGGCGCCGAGTCCCTGCGCCGTACGGTCGCGGAGATCCGGGGCCGCACACGCGCTCCGGTGACCCTCCTCTGCCACAGCTACGGCTCGGTCGTCTGTGCCAAGGCCCTGCGCGGCCTGCCGGTCGACGACGTGGCCGTGGTCGGCAGCCCGGGACTGGGGGTCGCCCACGCGAGCGACCTGGGCTCCCCCGCCCGGTTATGGGCGGGGCGCGGGGCGAAAGACTGGATGAGGTTCGTCCCGTCCGTGCGTTTCGGGACCCTCGGGTTCGGCGCCGACCCGGTGCGGCCGTCGTTCGGTGCCCGGATCATCGCGGCCGGGCCGGGCGGGCACAGCGACTAGGCGGATGTGCCCTAGATCGTCGATCACCCACGCCGTGACGAGCCAGTGGCCGGCGATGACCCCGAGGATCGCGAGGACGCGCAGCGCGTCGGCTCCCCGGTCGCGCCGCCAGCATGATCGGTGTCACCGGCGCGCGGGTCTCCAACCTCAGCCCGCCCACCCTGGCCGCCGTCTGCTTCGGCGTCGCCCAGGTGGGGCTGGCCATGCTGCTCCACGGGCCGTTGACCACCCTGATGCGGCGTCCCCGCGTGTGGGCCGCGGTGGTCGTGGCGAACCTCTCGGCGATGACGATCTTCCTGTGGCACCAGACCGCGCTGACCGTGGTGTTGCTGGCCGCTCTGCCCTTCGGTCCCGCCGTCCCCGGCGTGCTCGCCCCGCCCGATTCGGCCGCCTGGCTGCTCCAGCGGATGTCGTGGCTGCCGATCCCGGCCGTGCTGGTCGCGGTGGCCTGCGCGATCTTCTGGCGCCGTGGCCGCAGGACGGACGCCTTCCGCGCGCCGATGACCTGACCGGATAGGGCTGCCGGCGGCTCGCGGGCGGTGGACCCACGGCCCGAAACACCGGCAGACCAGGGCCGAAGGGCTAAAGCACCTCAAATATCAGAGCATGATGGATCGCATGGACAAAGGCGGCATCCGCATGAAGTCCCCCAGCGGCCGGTGGATCCTTCTCACCACCGTCCTCGGCTCCGGGATGGCCTTCCTCGACAGCACCGTGGTCAACGTGGCCCTGCCCCGGCTGGGTGAGGACCTCGGTGCCTCGATGTCCGGCCTGCAGTGGACGGTGAACGCCTACACCCTCACGCTCGCGGGCCTGATCCTGCTCGGCGGCTCGCTCGGTGACCGGTTCGGCCGGCGCAAGATCTTCGTCATCGGCGTCGCGTGGTTCGCCATCGCCTCGGCCCTGTGCGGGCTGGCGCCCAACATCCAGACGCTGATCCTCGCCCGCGGGCTCCAGGGCATCGGCGGAGCACTCCTCACGCCCGGATCGCTCGCGATCATCCAGGCGTCCTTCGCCCGTGAGGACCGTCCCCGGGCCGTCGGCGCCTGGTCCGGCCTCGGCGGGGTGGCGGGCGCCATCGGCCCCCTGCTCGGCGGCTGGCTCGTGGAGACGGCGGGCTGGCGCTGGGTGTTCCTCATCAACCTGCCCCTCGCCGCCATCGTGATCGCGGTGGCCGTACGGCACGTGCCCGAGACACGCGACGAGGCGACCACCGGCCGGTTCGACGTGCTGGGCGCGGCGCTCGCCGCCCTGGCCCTGGCCGGGATCACCTACGGGCTCATCGAGCGCGGCACCTCGATCCGGCTGGTCGCGGCGGTCGCGGGCGTCGCGCTCGGAGCGGCCTTCGTGGTGCTGGAGGCACGCCGCTCGCGCGGCGGCCCGGTGTCGCCCCTGGTCCCGGTCCGCGTGTTCGCCTCACGGGAGTTCACCGCCGTCAACCTGGTCACGCTGGTCATGTACGCGGCGATGGGCGTGGTGTTCTTCCTGCTCGTCGTGGAACTGCAGGTCGCCGCCGGCTTCTCCCCCATCGCCGCCGGGTCCTCCATGCTCCCGGTCATGCTCTTGATGCTCCTGCTATCCCCCCGCGCGGGCGACCTCGGCAGGCGGATCGGCCCGCGCCTGCCGATGACCGCCGGCATCATCACCTGCGCGGTGGGACTGGTGCTGCTGAGCAGGGTCGGGCCCAGCTCGTCGTACCTGGTGGACGTCCTGCCCGCGATCACCGTCTTCGGGCTCGGCTTGTCGGCCGCGGTCGCGCCCCTCACCGCGACGGTGCTGGCCACCGCCGAGGAACGGTACGCCGGGGTGGCCAGCGGCGTGAACAACGCGGTCGCCCGGACGGGCAGCCTGCTCGCCGTCGCGGCCATCCCCCCGCTCGTGGGCCTCACCGGCGCCGCTTACACCTCGCCGATCGACTTCACCTGGGGCTTCCGGACGGCCATGCTGATCAGCGCCGCCATGATGGCCTGCGCCGCGATCCTGACCTTCGTCACGATCAGGACCAACGCCCTGCGGACGCCCGAGCGCAAGACGGCGTGCGAGCTGTCCGCCCCGCCCCTGGAGCCCGCCGAGGACGCACGCGAGCCGGCCTGAGAGCCTGTGCCGCCCGTCGTGGGCGGCGCTCACACGGCGGCGGGCTCGGCCTCGGAGAAGGTCATCACCGGCGGCCTGCGGGTGAAGAGGCGGGTCAGGCCGAGGAGGTAGACGAAGCCGAGGGCCATCCAGATGAGCCCGACGGTGAACGTGATCCCCGATAGGCTCGTCCACAGCCAGATGGTCAGGGCGAAGCCCGCGAAGGGCAGCAGCCCGTAGCGGAGCATGTCCCCCGTGGAGCGTCGGCGCTCGTCGACGAGGTAGTGCTTGATCACCGTGAGGTTCACCATCGAGAAGGCGATCAGCGCACCGAAGTTGATCATCACGACCGCGTTGCCGAGGCTGATGAACAGCGAGACGAGCGACACCGCTGAGACCACGGCGACGGCGAAGACCGGCGTCCTGAACCGGGAGTGCAGCACGCTGAACACGCGCCTGGGCAGCACGCCGTCCCGCCCCATGGAGTACAGGATCCGGGAGACGCTCGCCTGGGTGGTCATCGCCGACCCGAAGGCCCCGATGACGTAGATGCCCACGAAGATCGTCTGGAAGGCGGCGCCGCCCAGCGCGGCCATGATGTCCACGCCCGCCGTGTCGGGATTGGTGAAGTCGTCGTAGCCGGGGTGCACGAGGCTGCCCATCCACGCGACCACGATGAACAGCAGGCCGCCGATCAACGTGGTCAGCACGATCGCGCGGGGGATGGTGCGGCGAGGGTCCTTCGCCTCCTCCGACAGGGTGGAGACGGCGTCGAACCCGAGGAAGCTCAGCGCCAGGATCGCCGCGCCGGAGAACACCCCGGTGCCCGGAGTGAAGGACTCGAAGATCGACGGGGAGGGGTGACCCGCCAGGTGCTTCACGGCCAGAGCGACGAAGACGACGATCAGCACCACGGAGACCCCGACGACCAGGGCGTTCACCCGGCTCATCACGGTGATGCCGAGGATGTTCAGCAGGAACACCACCAGCAGGGCGCCCAGGGTGAAGATCCACTGTGGCACGCCGGGGAACTGGCTGTTCAGGTAGATGCCGATGAGCAGGAAATTGATCATCGGGAGGAACAGGTAGTCCAGCATCAGCGTCCAGCCGGTCATGAACCCGACATGCCCGCCGAAGGTCTGCTGGGTGTAGGTGTAGGCCGACCCGGCGGCGGGGTACGCCCGGGCCATCCGGCCGTAGCTGAAGGCGGTGAACAGCATGACCACCAGGGCGACCACATAGGCCGACGGCAGGTGGCCCTCGGTGACCTGCGCGACGGCGCCGTAGGTGGTGAAGACGGCGACGGGGGCGAGATAGGTCAGCCCGAACAGCGTCAGTCCCGGGACACCCAGGACCCGCTTCAGTCCGGAACCGGCAGCGGACTCGGTCATATGCCACTCCTCTCGGGAGAGATGAAGGTTCGCGTGCCGGCCAGCCAGGTGCCGCGGACGGCGGAGCGGTCGGCGATGTCGTGGGGGTCCATCTGGCGTACATCCCGGTCGAGCCACACCAGGTCGGCGACCTTCCCGGGGCTCAGGGAGCCGCGCTCCCGCTCGGCGAAGGCCTGGTAGGCGACCCCCGCCGTGTAGGCGGACAGGGCGGCGTCGAAGTCGATGCGCTCCTCGGGCAGCCAGCCGCCGGCCGGTTCGCGTTCGGCGTTCTCGCGCGTCACCGCGACCGGCATCCCTGCCAGCGGGCGGTGATCGGTCACCGGCCAGTCGCTTCCGAAGGCCACGTGAGCCCCGGCGCGGAGCAGCGAGCCGATGAGGTACTGCCGTGCGGCACGCCCGGCGCCGATACGCGGAATGGTCAGCTCGGTCATCGCGGGGTCGGTGCGCGCCCACAGCGGCTGCAGGTTGGCGATCACGCCGAGCTCGGCGAAGCGCGGCAGGTCCGCCTCGTCGAGCACCTGCACGTGGGCGATGACCGGCCGCCGGTCGCGGGGGCCGTTGACCGCGGTCACGTGCTCGATCGCGTCCAGGCCGGCACGTACCCCGGCGTCGCCGATGGCGTGCAGATGCGCCTGCAGGCCCATCTTGTCCACGGCGGTGAGCGCCTCCAGCAGTTCCTCGTACGGCCAGAGCGGCATGCCGCGCGTGCACGGATCGTCGCTGTAGGGGGCCAGCAGCGACGCCGTACGGCTCTCCAGGATGCCGTCGACGAAGAACTTGACCGTGTTCGCGGTGAGCCGGTCGCCGCCCAACGCTCGCACCCGCTCGCGGTCGGCGGCGAACTCCGCGAGCTGGTCACGCCAGCGTTCGGGGTCGGCGCGCAGGCCGAGGTTCACCCGGGTGGCAAGCAGCCCCTGCCGCGCGGCCTCCAGGTATGCCTCGATGGCGCGGTGCTCCACCCAGGCGTCCTGGATCCAGGTGACCCCGGCCGCGGCGTAGGCCTCGGTCGCGATGGCGAGCGCCCGTACCAGGTCGGCGGTGGTGCGTGCGGGGGCCGCGCCGAGGACCGCGTCCACCGCGTCCCATTCGAACATCATCCCGAGCAGCTCACCGTCGTCACGGCGGGCGAAGGCGCCGCGTGGCGGGTCGGGGGTGGCGGCGTCCAGACCGGCCCGCCTCATGGCCTCGGTGTTGCACCACACGGTGTGGTAGTCCCAGGCACGCAGGACCACGGGGCGGCCGGGTACGGCCGCGTCCAGCCAGCGGGCGTCGAACATGCCGCCGGGGGCCAGGGTCGCGTCGTAGCTGGCGCCGATGATCCACTCGGCCTCGGGATGCGCGGCGGCGTACCGGCGAACCTCCTCGACGATCTCCTCCACGCTGCCGCGGTCCCTGATCCGCGGGCCCATCGCCTCGAAGCCCGCGTGGTCGGGGTGGCAGTGGCCGTCGCCGAAGGCGGGTAACAGGAGCCCGCCCTGGAGGTCGACGATCTCGTCTGCCGGCCGGGCCTGCGCCTCGGCGCCAAGGGCCTCGATCCGGCCGTCGCGTATGGACAGGGCCCCGGCCGTGGTCCCGGTGCCGGTCCACACGGTGCCGTTGTGGAAGAGCGTGCGTGTCATCGGCGTCCAAAAAGAATGTCGTTCGTTTTGTGCGGAAGGATAGGTTGTCCGGAGGCAAAGCGGAAGGGGCTGGCGAGCAAAGTGAGCAGGCGCGTGGGCCGGCCGGCCACACCGGTGCTGAGCAGAGAGGTCATCGCGCGCGAGGCCCTCGCCCTCATCGACGAGGCCGGAACCGAGGGATTCTCCCTCGCCGCGCTGGCCCGGCGGCTCGGCGTGCGGCCCTCCTCCTTCTACAACCACGTCGCGGGGAGGGACGACATCCTGGCCGCGGTCCGCGAGCTCGTCTCCGACTCGATCGACGCCTCGATGTTCGGCGAGCTGCCCTGGGACGAGGCGATGGTCCGGTGGGCCCACGGTTACCGCGCCGCGTTCGCCGCGCACCCGCCCGCCATCTCCCTGCTCGCGACGCTCCCGGTGACCGGCGCGCTGCGGACTCTGCGGATGTACGACCAGGTCGTCACCGGGCTCGAACGCGGCGGCTGGCCGGCCGAGATGGTCATCCCCGTCATGGTCGCGGTCGAGTCGTTCATCCTCGGCTCCGCTCTGGACATGGTCGCGCCGCCCGACATGTTCGACTCCGGGCCGCTCGCGGCGGAGGTTCCGGCCTTCGCAGCGACCGTACGTGCCCGCGACGGCGCGGCGGCCGCGCGTGGACGCCCTCCCGCCGATCTGTCGTTCGAGGTCGGCCTGGCGGCGATCATCGACGGGCTCCGCAGGACGCTACGCACTCTGGCCGCCTGATCTCCTTCTTCCGATCGGCCGGGTGTGCATTCGAACGTCCTGGTGTACATTCACTTCAGATTCCGTCACGGAGACGGAGGCTTGCGATGGTTTCTGAGGCAGTGACTATGATCGACCGTGCTCGCCTGTCCCACCTGCTCGACCGCGAGCGCCGCGCGTTCCGCGAGCGGAACCCGCGCTCGGCCGCCGCCTACGAGCAGGCGCGGGCCAACCTGTTCGGCGGCGTGCCGATGACCTGGATGAACAAGACCGCCGCGGGCTTCCCGCTCTACCTCGCCGAGGCCAGGGGCGCCCGGGTCACCGACGTGGACGGTCACGAGTACGTCGACCTCTGCCTGGGCGACACCGGCGCCATGGCCGGGCACTCGCCCCAGGCGACCGTGGACGCGGTCGCGGAGCGTTTTGCCGGGCGCGGCGGCGCCACGGTGATGATGCCCACCGAGGAGGCGACCTGGGTCGGCGCCGAGCTCGCACGGCGCTTCGGGATGCCGTACTGGAGCTTCTCGCTCACCGCCACCGACGCCAACCGCTGGGCCATCCGCCTGGCCCGCGCGGTCACAGGACGGCCCAAGATCCTGGTCGACAGCTACTGCTACCACGGCAGCGTCGACGAGGTCCTGCTGGTGGTCGGCCCGGACGGCGAGCAGGTCTCGCGCGAGGGCAACGTCGGCGCCCCCGTCGACCCGACCCTCACCTCCCGCGTGGTGGAGTTCAACGACCTGCCCGCGCTGGAGCGCCAGCTGGCCCACGGCGACGTCGCCGCGGTGCTCATGGAGCCCGCGCTGACCAACATCGGCATCGTGCTGCCCGAGCCCGGCTACCTCGACGGGGTACGGGAGCTGACCCGGCGGTACGGCAGCCTGCTCATCATCGACGAGACGCACACCTTCTCGGCCGGCCCCGGCGGCTGCACGGGGGCGTGGGGGCTCGACCCCGACATCGTGACCATCGGCAAGGCCATCGGCGGCGGCGTCCCCAGCGGGGGGTACGGCCTGTCGGCCGAGGTCGCGTCCCGCATCGAGGGGATGAGCGAGCTGGACCTGATCGACATGGGCGGGGTCGGCGGCACGCTCGCCGGCAACGCGCTCTCGGTCGCCGCCATGCGGGCCACCCTGGAGCACGTGCTCACCGACGAGGCCTTCACCGGCATGATCGCGCTGGCCACCCGGTTCACCAAGGGCGTCCAGGGGGTCATCGACGAGCACGCGCTGCCCTGGTCGATCACCCAGCTCGGGGCGCGGGCGGAGTACCGCTTCGCCGACCCGCCCCCGCGCAACGGCGGCGAGTCCAACGCCGCCGGCGACCCCGAACTGGACGACTACCTGCACGTCTACCTCGCCAACCGCGGCGTGCTGCTGACCCCCTTCCACAACATGGCGCTGATGTGCCCCGCCACCACCGAGGCCGACGTCGACCGTCACCACGAGGTCTTCGCGGCGGCGGTGTCCGAGCTGGTCGGGTGAGCCGGGCGGCCGGCCGGAGAGGGGCGGTGCGCCGATGAACCTCGACGAGATCGATCGCATCGTCCTGCGCGAGCTACAGCGGGACGGCCGCATCTCCTACACCGCGCTCGCCGAGGCCACCGGGCTCTCCGCCCCGGCCGTACGGCAGCGGGTGCAGCGGCTCCGCGACGAGAACGTCGTCCAGATCGTCGGCGTCACCGACCCCATGGCGCTGGGGCTGCCCGTCATGGCGCTGGTCGGCGTGCGCGTCGACGGCGACGTGCACACCGTCGCCGACCGGATCGGCGAGCTGCCGGGGGTCATCTACGTGGTGCTCACCTCCGGCTCGTTCGACATGTTCGTCGAGGTGGTGTGCAAGGAGCCGGCCGAGCTTCTCGCCATGCTCAACGACCACATCAAACGCGTGCCCGGCGTCACCCGGGCCGAGTCCTTCACCTACTTCGGCATCCACACCCACCGCTTCGCCTGGCCCGGCATCTGAACCACCGGCGCCCGCCTCGTGCTCTCGGCGAGTCCTGGGCATATCGTCGTGCCGTCGGGTGAAGGTAAGTGGTGACCTGGGAGGCTTCGTGGCATACGACGTGGCGGCCGTACGAGCGCACTTTCCCGCGCTGGACGAGGGCGCGGCGCACTTCGACGGACCGGGCGGCTCGCAGACCCCTGCGGTCGTCGCGGACGCCGTGGCCGGGGTCCTGCGTTCGGCGGTGGCCAATCTCGGGCACCGCACGGCCGCGGAGCGCCGCGCGCGCGACATCGTCATCGACGCGCGCCAGGCGATGGCCGACCTGCTCGGCGGCACCCCCTCCGGCATCGTGCTCGGCCGCAGCATGACCCAGCTCACCTACGACATGGCGCGCGCCCTCGCCAAGCGGTGGGGGCCCGGCGACGAGATCGTGGTCAGCAGGCTGGACCACGACGCCAACATCCGGCCGTGGGTGCACGCCGCCGAATCGTGCGGAGCCACGCTCCGCTGGGCCGAGTTCGACCCGGACACCGGCGAGCTGGACGTCACCGCGGTCGAGAGCGTGCTGAGCGGACGCACCCGTCTCGTGGCCGTCACCGCCGCCTCCAACCTGCTGGGCACCCGGCCCGACATCCCGGCGATCGCCGAACGGGTCCACGCGGCCGGGGCCCTCCTCTACGTCGACGGGGTGCACCTGACGCCCCACAGCCTGGTCGACGTCGGGCCGCTCGGCGCCGACTTCTACGCCTGCTCGCCGTACAAGTTCCTCGGCCCGCACCTCGGCGTGCTCGCCGCCGACCCGGCTTTGCTGGAGACGATCCACCCGGACAAGCTGCTCCCCCAGACCGACGCGGTGCCGGAGCGCTTCGAGCTGGGCACGCTTCCCTACGAGGTCCTCGCCGGCACCACGGCGGCGGTGGGCTTCCTCGCCGGCCTCGTCCCCGGCGAGGGCACCCGCCGCGAGCGCCTGGTGCGCTCGATGGAGGCGCTGGAACGGCACGAGGACGCCATGCTCGAACGGCTCGACAGCGGGCTGTCCGAGATCCCCGGGGTCACCCTGCACGGCTCGCCGCGACGCAGGCGCACCCCCACGACGTTGTTCTCGGTCGGCGGGGTCGCGGCGGCCGACGTCTCCGCCTTCCTCGCCGGGCGCGGGGTCAACGCGCCGGCGGGCAGCTTCTACGCGCTGGAGTGCAGCCGCCGGCTGGGGCTCGGCGACACCGGCGCCGTCCGCGCCGGGATGGCGCCCTACACCGACGAGTCCGATGTGGACAGGCTGCTGAAAGGCGTGCACGAACTGGCCGGCTGACCGCCGATCCCGGTCGGCACGCCCTCAGTCGCCGTCGCGTTCGACCGTGCTGGTCATCTGCGGCGGGGAGACGAACCGGTCAGGCAGGGGTCCGCTCCACGGGGATCCACAGCTCGGCGTCGGCGGTCTGGCCGTCCTCCGACAGGCGGGCCTGGACCATCTCCGGGCCCGGCCTGGTCCGGTACGGGTTGGACGGGAACCACTGCGTGAACACGTCCCGCCACATGTACTGGAGGGTCTCGGGGAACTTCCCGGAGCTCTCGAAGACCGCCCACGTCCCCGCCGCGACGGGGAGGGCGTCCATGTCCCCGGGCACTTCGGCGCTCGTCACGACGGCGTGGTAGTAGTCCAGTTCCGTCCCCTCCTCCCGGCCTTCGGCGATCTTGTCGCTCACGTTGACGATCCCTCGCGGCTCCTGGTCCGACAGTGCCTCGATGCGCCGCACGACCTCCTTGTCGATGCCCCGCAGGAAGGCGACGATCGCCGGGTTCATCCCCTCGTGAACGAGGGGAACCCGCGCCTTCTTGCCCACCAAGCGGAACTCGTCCTTCTCCACGATCCGGTACTCCATGCTGGTGCTCCCTTCGACGATGAGGCGGAAGGACATCCGTGGCTGGGATCGCAGAGCCGCACCGGTCCGCCTGGCCTCACCGGGACCGACACCATGCACGGCGCGGAACGCGCGCGCGAACGCCTCGGCCGAGCTGTAGCCATAACGCACGGCCACATCGAGCAGCGTCCCCTCACCCGAGAGCACCTGGGCGCCCGCGACGGTGAGCCGCCTGCGCCGTATGTACTCCGACAGCGGGATACCGGCCAGCGCGGAGAACATCCGCCGGAAGTGGTACTCCGACGTGACGGCGATCCGCGCGAGCTCGGCGATCTCGATGGGCTCGTCGAGATGCCGCTCGATGTGCTCCATGGCCCGGTTCAACGGTTCGAGCAACCCTCAGCCCCCTTCCTTCTGACCACCAAAGCTAGGCCGGGCCCACCCAGCAGGACCCGACATCCTGTGCCCGCTACGGTCGTCCTGCCGGAGGGCGCCCGGGCAGGGTCTCAGAGGGCGTCTCGTTGGGTTTGATGGTGAATAGTCTCTTTCGGGTCGGTGGCTTTCGTGTCGGTTCGTCGAGTATGGGCGGTCCGAAGTGGGCGGGTGCGGCGGTCGGGGCGTCCGTTTCGTGAGAGCCCGGCCCCGGGATTCCGTCTGGTGTGGGAATCGGATAGACACTCCCTGCCTCGCTGCCTGCCAGCATCGATCATGCCGTTGCGGTAGGGCTCTGCCATGACCCCCCGCAAGCCCTACCCCAGCGACCTGTCCGACGCCCGATGCGCTCATCGAACCAACGCTGACCGCTTGGCGTCAGGCCCGCCTCGACCCCCGCCCGACCGGCTGCCCCGCACAGGTCGAATTACGCGAGGTATTCAACGCGATCCTCTACGTGAACCGCACCGGGATCGCCTGGAAATGCCTGCCACACGACCTCCCTGCGCACGGCACCGTCTACGCCTATTACGCCGCCTGGCGCGAGGAGGGAATCTTCGCCCGGCTCAATTACGACCTGACCGGCTTGGCTCGCATCAAACACGGCCGCGACCCCGAGCCGACCGCGTGCGTGATCGACACCCAGAGCGTGAAGACCTCCACCAATGTGCCCGTGACCAGCCAGGGAACCGACGCCGGCAAGAAGATCGTCGGCCGGAAGCGGGGCATCGTCACCGACTCCCTCGGCCTAATCCTCGCCGTGATGGTCACCGCCGCCGGCCTATCCGACAACGCCATCGGAATACACCTGCTGGACCAGGCCAAAACAGAGCTACCCGGCCATCTCCAAAACCTGGGTGGACGCCGGCTTCAAAAACGCCGCGATCGAACATGGGGCCACCCTCGGAATCGACGTCGAAGTCGTCCCGAGAAACACCCGGGTCCGCGGATTCCACGTCGTCAAACGGCGCTGGATCGTCGAACGCACGCTCGGTTCGCTGATGCTCCACCGCCGCCTGGCCCGAGACTATGAGACCCTCCCCGCCAGCTCCCAAGCCATGATCCACATTGCCTCGATGAACAACCTCGCTAAACGCATAACGGACGAGACCACCCCAACCTGGCGAGGCACCTACTAGAACATAAGGAGCAATCTACTCAAGTCAAACGCCCTCTCACACCTTCAACGCCGACACCTACAAACAGCGAGCTCAGTAGTTCCACGCCCCTTCAGGAATCTGGTAAAGGGTGCGCGTCGATGAGAACCAATCCCGGTCGATGAACCGACCCGTGATTCGCCCCGCCATGCACAAGAACCGGTCAAAAATCTCAGCGGAACGCATCCCACTGCTGAGCTCCAGCCCACTCGCATATGCGTCGTATTCTGCAACCTCTACCGTTCCGCCGGGGTGGGGCGGGCACACATTTCCGACGCACGCGCCGTCGTAGCTGTAGAGTAGTTCCTGAAGGTGGCCGGTCTCTTCAATGAAGAACGCGTCAAAAACGCGTCGCTCCCCCGCGCTTAGCGCCTCTATCGCCTCTGAGGGCGGCGTCGCACCGCTCAGGGTGAGGACATGAGACCAACCCGGTGCATGTTCCCCGATCCAAACCAGCCGTGTCTTGGAGCTTATGCTATATGACCGCATGGCTGTTTGGAAGTCGCAAACCGTACCCGATTCCAGATCAACGCGCAGGCGTCGTGCGATTTCACCGATGTCTTCTATATCTACCCATTGACCACTGAACCATTCATGCAGTCCGTACTCAACCAGCAGATCCCATTGGCCTTCCGCAGGGAAGGTGTGGAGCTCGTCCTGCATTATTGATTCCTAAGTCTTCAGTGAGAGGAATTGGGGTGGAGGGCTGTGCCATGCAGCGCTCCACCCCAATTGTGGCACACAGCTCGAACGTCGTTAAGGTTCGATCAAAACCCAGAAGGGATTCTCGGCGCCGACACGGTAGTCAGCGTAGAAATTTTTGATCGCCATACCATGCGCTTGGTTGTGCGTACCCCTAACCGCGCGCAGGGAGTATTGGCCATTCGCGGTTGAGGCCCCTTGGTGTGTTGAGGCGAAGGGATATTCGTCACACTCCAGATAAGCTGATGGGGGAAGTGCGTTGGGGTCTGACGTCTTCGGGTACTTCTCTCGGAAGTAATATTTACAGTAGTTCGTCCCGAAGGTCTTGACCCAATGCTTCTCTTCGGGGGTTCCGACATCCATATGCATTGGGATGTTGGAGAAGAATTCCCGGTTGATTTTAGCCTCATCCGCTGGGAGTTTCACTAGAGGCCAGCTTTCCAGGTTGGCCCAGTCTCCAGGAATATTCTTTCCCTGTTCGTTTCCAAGCACCTTCCTCGTGGGCGGAAACTCCGGTTTTGTCCAGTCGTGTCCCGCCCTCACTGGTGGGAACGTGTACACGTTGGGACGCCAATCCAGCGCATCCTCGATGTGATTGATGACCTCAAGGAAGTTTGCGTTCCGGCTTTTGGACATCCTGAAGACGCGACTGCTTCTGGTGTTGATACACCCGCCAACCCGGTCTGGCACACCATCATTTCGCTCGCCCGACACCCCAAAGGGCTTCCAGTCGCATCGGAAGTTCGGCGCCCAGTACGTATCGGAGGCATTCCCGCCGCCCTTCCGTCGGACGCCGACCGTCTTACCGTTTTCATCGAGGACTACTTGGCTCCATAGATGGAACGGCATCGGCTCCAGCGGATCGTCATAAACGAAGATCATGGGAAGGATCGTGCAGGTTGCATTATCGTGGTTACTGGTGCTAGCCCGAATGGTGAACACATCGTCGGGGTCAGTATGCCATATGGAGACGTCCTTGCGCTGGGTATCGCCACTCCGAACGCTGCAGCCCGAGCCGGGCTTTTTCGTGCCGGCGGATACTCCCAGACTGAGATCCAGGCCCTCGATGTCGGCCGATGTCAGCTTAACCCGACCGTCTCCGTCCGTGACCGCGATCTCGTCAAGACGCGTGAAGACCTTCATGTCCTGAGGTATGAGGCCATTTCCTGCCCCGCGAACCACCTCCTCACCGGTCTCGTCGCCGAGGTAACTGTGGATGACCCATGTGGCTCGGAATCGGAATAGGTCGTCATCCTTGAATATCGCGCTGCCGAACTTTTTCTTCAGTTGCTTAAATATATTGCCACTGGTTGCGGCTTTCCTCATCGTTCTGGATATCGGGTCTTCCTCGAAATCCTGGACGTAGAGGTAGGAGGACCAGCAGGAGTTATAGGGCATTTCCTGGATGCGGGCCTGATAATACTTGGAGTCGGAGACTGCTTTGTCCTTGCAGTCCTGCAGATCAATGCGCTCGTAGTCGAAGCCAGAGGCGCTGACCGAACCGGCCGTTTTTGCCTTGGCCGACGAGGTTTTCTCCTCCGGCGCCGAGCCTCGCTGAACCGCAACACCGAGGGGCCCGGCGTACAGGCCGGTGACATCGCTGCTGTTCAGCGCTCGCTGGTACAGCTTAACCTCATCGATAGCGCCGATCATGCTGGACCCAAGCCGGCTGGGAGCATTGGCGTTCCACGTTGAGTAGGTCAGCTGAGCGGTGCCGATCGGGTTGCCGTTGAGGTACAGCGTCGCGGTCTTAGCCGTGGCGTCGTACACACCGGCGAGATGAAACCATTCGTTGACCGGCGGTTCGACGTCGGAAAGCACACCCTCGGTCGTCGCGTCGCCGGTGTCGGCGCTGGTGAGGGTGAATACCAGACCGCGATCGGGGGTGTTGCCGAGGCGGAAGGGCGCCTGATGTGTCCCCTTCTGCTCGATGACCCTGTAGTCGCCGTCCTTGTCATTCCACCGCAGCCAAGCGCTGATGGTGAAGCTCTCGTCCGTGCGGAGCACCGGATCGGCAGTCTGCGCCAACGGTTCCTCTGCCGGTTGGATGCTGCTGGCGACCCAGCGCGTCAAGTCTGAGGCGAAGTTCACGTCGACCCAGTAGTTGCCGGCACCGTAGGTACTGGCGGGGAACTGAGAGGCCGGGCCGTAGGCGTAGACGCCGTTGCCGCCGTACACCTCCGTGGTGGCCGGCGCATGCAGCGGCGGACTGTCCGTCGCCGTAGCGAAGTAGTTAGCGTCGAACGCGTAGTGCCCGGCGGGGGCGAAGTAGGACACCACATATGTCGTTCCTGAAGTCACCTGAACCGGCGCGGCGAAGGTGAGCGTCTGCCACCCCGACGCGGTCTCGTCGGTGAAGGTCCCGGTCGCCAGATTCTGCCCGGAGGCGGTCCACAGGTTCCCGACGTGTGCTCCGGTATTGCCCTGCCCCTTGTAGAACCGAATTCCCGTGATAAATCCGGGTTTGTCGGCGGTGAACTTCACCCCCAACTCCAACGAGTCGGGGTCGGTGGAGGCCGCGGTCCCCGGGGTGACCGACGGGCCGAACAGGTGCTTGGTGCTCACCGTCGACAGAGCGGGATCGCGTTGTCCCTGGTTGGGGACGAACTCGACATCCACCCAGTAATTGCCACCGTGATAACTGCCGGACGGCATCAGGGAGGAGGTGCCGTAGGCGTAGACGCCGTTGCCGCCATAGACATCCGTGGTGGCCGGCGCGTGCAGCGGAGGGCTGTCGGTGGCCGTGCTGAAGAAGTTGTCGTTGAACGAGTAGTGCCCAGCGGGGGCGAAGTAGGAGGCCACATACGTTGTACCGGGAGCCACCTGAACCGGCGCGGCGAAGGTGAGCGTCTGCCATCCCGATTCGGTCTCCCCAGTGAAGGTCCCGGTGGCCAGGTTCTGCCCGGAGGTGGTCCACAGGTTCCCGATGTGCGTTCCGGTGTTCCCCGGCCCCTTGTAGAACCGAACTCCTGTGATGAGGCCGGGCTGATCGGCGGTGAACTTCACCCCCAACTCCAACGCGTCGGACTCGTCAACCGCCGGAACCGCCGGGGTGGCCGTGTCGGCGAAAAGGTGTGCGGGGGCGGTCCCGGACATGCTTACCGCCTTGAAGACGGTCTTGGCGCCATCAGCGGCGGTGTGGGTGAACTGGGTGGAGGAATCCTTGACCACTTTGGACGCGTCGGTGGGGTCGGAGTCACGCTTGTAGGTGCCATCCGCCTGCCGGGTGTAGGTGAGCTGAGAGCCGTCCGCGCCGGTGAACAGCACGTACCCGTTGTCGGAGTGATCCTCGAACGTCAGGCCCGACACCGGCGAACTGCCCGCCGGCGCACCTGGACCGGCGGCCTGTGAACGCGTGTTCGAAACTGCGTTGCCACTCTTTCCGGGAATCCACGCCGCCCTATCGTTCAGCGTTGCGTTGTGAGCCTCTTCGGAGGAGTCGGCGGCAATCTTTCCGGTGCCCTCGTCAAAGGTCCAGTGGGCAGCCACCTGCTCGTCCGTTCGAAAGGACCACGAATACGGAACCATCGCGTTTTCCCACGCGTCGATGGCTCCTGAGACATCCACTGTGTATGTCTCGCCTGGGCTCAGTGGCCGTTGGGGAGTGAAGGTCACTACCTTCTGTGGGGCGTCGCGAGCGACCGTGCCCTCTATTACAGCGCCCTGTGACGTCTTCACAGAGAGTTCGGCCTCGTCGATGGGCTCGGAGAACGTCACACGTACCTTTGCGTCAAGAGGTACCTTTGTGGCGTCACTTGCAGGCTCGTTGGCCACGACGCGTGGGGGGAGAATGTCTTCCCCGTCTGGGTCTGTGGTGTCGGGCCCCCCAGGGGAGGGCTCAGCAGAGTCAAGCATGTCGGTTCCGACCAGATATGCCTGCCCGTCACGGTGCATCCAGGCGGCGGAGGCGACCTGCTCGCTGATCAGCAGCGACTCGGGTGCTACCGGCGCGTCGGGTACATGCATTGACATCTCGAGCGCTTCCTCGTACTCCGGAAACGTTGTGAGAGGTTCGGGCGCCGAAATGACAACCGTTTCTCGGCGCGGCGGTACTGGAGGCTCGAAGTCGACCGTGAGCCGGGGACCGTGGGCGGGGTACCCGTCGGTCTGCTCACGGGAGCGATAGCGCCGCCAGTTCTGAAGGTCGGACTCGTTCCCCGCACGGAGCTGGATGCCGTAGTTCGGGTGACCATCGGCCCAAGCCTGGACGATGGGGTTGACCGAGTGGATGAGGTCGTGCGCGTAGTTCATCGAACCGGTGCAGTCGGTGCTGTAGGCGCCGTACTCGGTGTCCGCACCCACGTTGGTGACCGAGGGCTGGCTGTTCCAGGTCAGCGTCAGTTCATCCCAGTCGGAGGTGATCCGCCGAGCCGTAATACCGGACCCGACACGCTCCCCGCAGGTGTGGGACAGGTAGTTCCACAGCTCCAGGTCGGCGTTCTGGATCGTGGAGCCCCAGAACAGGTCACTCTGCGGGGGGAGCGGGAACTGGATGTAGCCACGCCAGCGCTTCGAGCCGGTGTTGGACTTGCCCACCCAAATCGCGTCCTGCCGGAAGTTGTCCCAGCTATCGGTGCGGTCCACGTCGTTGATGAAGGTGTCCATCGGGTCGCCTGCCGGGCAGGGCTTGGTGCGGTCCCCGAGGGTGCACTCGTACCAGTCGTCATCGACCGCGGCCATGGTCACCGGATACGACGTCGCCGGATCCGCCAGGAAAGCCGGGTCAGGCCTGTACACCAGCGCTGAGCCGTCCAGGCTGACCGCGGCCTTGCCGACCTTGGCGGCCTCGATGTCGCCGTTGGGGTCGCCTGCGACCGCGTCCAGCAGCGCTGCCGGCCGGATGTCCAGAGCACGTGCGCCATTGTCGCTCTTCAGCGTCGGTTGCCCCTTGGCACTCGCGCCTAAGGAGAACCCCTTGGGCGGAACCATGGGGATGCGGAAGGTCACCGGTCCGGTCGGTCGTTCCCGGATGACGATCTGCTGCCGGAACCCGGTCGGGGTGGCGATGACGACTAAGTCAATGCCCTTGCCGTACACCGACGGGTAAGTGGCAATGCTGCCGTTGAGCTTGGGCGTGGGCAGCTTGCCGGGAGCGTCGATGCGCGCGGTAGTGTTGGCGCCCTTGCTCTTCATGACGGCGGTGTCGCCGCCGGCCGACAGCGTGAGGTCACCCTTGGCAACCTTGGGCTTGATGGCGCCGTCTACCTCGACAAGGGTGGTGTCGATCGGCGTGAAGCCGTCACCCTTGGCGTTCTTGACCCGAATGGGCTGCAGGTGCTGCTCCATACGGAGCGTCTTACCGTCGGGGTTGGCGTACAGCGTTGACGTTTCGGTCTGCCGGGAGGGAATCTCGACCCGCTTGCCAGTCGTCCGCGCCTTCTCCTTGGCGGCTTCCACGACCTTGTCCCGAACCCGCGTGCCCCCCTCGGGCGCGTGCTCCGCCGCGTGGTTCTGAGTGGGGGATGGTGGTTCTTGCTGGGCCCATGACGGCGCCGCAGCCAGGCTGATGATCATCGTCGCGGTCAGTGTCGCGGCGGTGGCGTTCGCCGGGCGGCGTCTACGCCGCCTGGCGCTGGAGGGGGAAGACGGAAGCCCGCCTCTTCCTTGGATTAAGCCCACTCAGTTCTCCCGGCATGCATACGAGTGGCCCGCACTGTTGCACGAGCCACTCGAACAAGAATTCGATTCTTAGGACGCTACACGTAAAGATGACCTAAAGAAAGGTAGATCACCAACTTGAGTGATCATGGGCGACGAACCGGTCCCTGAAGATCAATAGTTGCCATACGGGTCAGCCGCTCTCTCACACCCGCCCGGCAGCGGACCGCGCCGGCGCCCGGCTGAAACTTTCAGTTCTGGACATCTGTTGAGCAGGGGTTCTGCCACGAACGGCCGGCATGCCCTGGACCCTTCATCCGCCCGCGGCGCACGATCCCCGCTGACGTTCGAAGGAGGCCACACGCATGCCCCGAGCCCGGATCCGGGTCGCCCTGCTCGCCACGACCCTGCTGGCCACGTCCGCCACCGCCATCGGCACCGGCACCGCCCAGGCCGCCGAGCTGAGCCTCTCCGTCGATCTGACCGCGCCCTCCCATCCCATCAGCCCATACGTGTACGGGATGAACTTCGCCGACGAGACGCTGGCGGAGGAACTGCGGCTGCCGGTACGACGCTGGGGCGGCAACGCGACGACCCGGTACAACTTCCGGCTGGACACCACCAACCGGGCATCGGACTGGTACTTCGAGAACATCGCCGGCGAGAACGCCGACCCGTCCGCGCTGCCCGACGGCTCGGAGACCGACCGGTTCGTCGACCAGGACAGGCGTACGGGCACCGACACCATCTTGACCGTGCCCCTGATCGGCTGGGCTCCGAAGGAACGCGCGAAGGCGTGCGGCTTCAGCGTGGAGAAGTACGGCCCGCAACAGTCCACCGACTACTGGGCCCCCGACTGCGGCAACGGCGTCAAGCCCGACGGCACGTACATCACCGGCAACGACCCGCACGACACCAGCGTGGAGATCGGGCCCGAGTACGTCACCGACTGGATGGCGCACCTGCGCGGCCGGTACGGCGACGCCGCGCACGGTGGCGTACGGTTCTACAACCTGGACAACGAGCCGGACATCTGGCACTCGACGCACCGCGACGTCCACCCTGCCGGAGCGTCCTACGACGAGATGCGCGACCGGACGTACTCCATCGCGGGCGCGGTCAAGGCCGCCGACCCGGACGCCGCGACGCTCGGCCCGGTCGGCTGGGGCTGGTCCTCGATCACGCTTTCGGGCTCCGATCAGCAGAGGTGCGCCATCGAGGGTTGCTGGAGCAACCCGCCGGACATGGCGGCGCATGGCGGCGTGCCGTTCGGCGAGTGGTACCTGCGGCAGATGCAGGCGTACGAGAAGTCGCACGGCGTGCGCATCCTGGACTACTACGACAACCACTGGTACCCGCAGGGCAGCGGGGTGTCCGGCGGCGATCCCGGTAACGCGGAGACCCAGGCGCTGCGCCTGCGGCAGACCCGCACCCTGTGGGACCGCACCTACACCGACGAGAGCTGGATCAACCAGCCGGTGTACCTCATCCCCCGGATGAAGGAGATGATCGCCGCGAACTATCCGGGCACCAAGGTGGCCATCACCGAGTACAGCTTCGGGGCCATCGGCTCGCTCAACGGCGCTCTCACCCAGGCGGATGTGCTCGGCATCTTCGGCCGGGAGGGCGCCGACCTCGCGACCCTGTGGGCTCCTCCGGCGCCTGCCGACCCGGGCGCCTACGCCTTCCGGATGTACCTGAACTACGACGGCAAGGGCGGGCGGTTCGGCGACACGTCGGTCCGGTCCACCAGCACCGACCAGTCGCGGCTCGCCGTGTACGGGGCGACCAGGAGCGGCGACGGCGCGCTGACCATGATGGTCGTCAACAAGACCGGCTCGGACCTGGCCGCCCCGCTCACCATCACGGGAGCCACGCCCGGAGGCACCGCGCAGGTCTACCGCTACAGCGGCGCCGACCTCACCGGCATCCACCGCGAAGCGGACCTGCCCCTGCGAGCGGCCTCACAGCGCCCCTCCACCACCTCCCCGGCGCACGCCACCTCCCACGCCTCTGGCGCCTCCCCGGCGCACGCCGCTCCGGCCACCACGGTGTCCACCACGTTCCCGGCCAACTCGATCACCGAGCTGGTGATCCTCGACACGGTGCCGCCCTGCGCGCCCGCTGACCTGGACGCCGGGCGCGTGACCGCTACCAGCGTCACCCTGACCTGGCCTCGGGCCACCGACAACGTCGGCGTCACCGGGTACGAGGTGTGGCGCACCAGCGCCGCGGGCACCGTCAAGGCCACGACGGCCGCCACCACGCTCACCCTGAACGGCCTGACCCCTGGGCAGCGCTACACCTTGTGGGTACGGGCCCACGACGCCGCGGGCAACCTCAGCCCGAAGTCACGGACCATCCGGGTGACCACACCACGCCGCTAACCGCCCAGATTCCGGGTGACCACACCACGCCGCTAACCGCCGAGATTCCGGGTGAGCACGCCACGCGCCGGCCGCCCAGGATCCGGGCGACCACGCCGCGCCGCTAGCCGGGTTTTCCGCACATGCGGATGATTGAGGCAACTCCGGCGAGGCTGGTTGATTGAGATGAGTGGGGCCGGTAGTTGCTGTGGCTTGTGAGACAACGAGCGCAGTGGGGCGTCCCGAGCGTTGAGAAACTGCTCGGCGCGTTGCCGGTGGTGGCCGACTTCTGTTCCAAGTTGCGGATCCGCGACATCGTAGATGCGGCCTGCCCGGTGGGTGAGCTGGCCGAACTCACTCACGGGCAGGTCATCGAGGTGCTGATCGCCAACCGGTTGACCTCACCCGCCCGCTGGTGCACGTGCAAGCCTGGGCGCAGGACTGGGCGGTTGAGGAAGCGTTCGGTGTCGATCCGGTACTGCTCAACGATGATCGGATCGGCCGGGCGCTCGACGCGATCGCCCCGCACCTCGATCACCTGGTCGGATCGATCGGGCTGGTCGTGATCGAGGGGTTCGGCATCGATGTGTCCCGCATGCACTGGGACATGACCTCGATCTCCCTGCACGGCGACTACATTCAGACCGCGCCGGGATTCGCGGCGCCGAAGTTTGGTCATCCCAAGGACCGCCGCCCGGACCTGAAGCAGATTCAAACCGGGATCGCCGTCAGCGGTGATGGCGCAATCCCGGTCTTCCATCGCGCGTTCGACGGAGGCGCGGGCGAGGTCGGGCAGGTCATCGGCGCGATGAAGGCGCTGCAACAACTCGCTTGCCGCCGGCGGCTGCTGATGATCGGCGACTCCAAGCTGATCTCGTATGCGAATCTGGCCGCGATGGACCGCGAGCAGGTCACCTTCATCGCACCGGCGTCCAAGACCTATGTCGCAGCCGAGGTGTTGTGTGGGCTGGAGGTGACCGCGGCCGCCCCGGTGGAATATGTCGCTCAGCGGGACGCCGGCAAAGCGGCTGATCAGCGGGGATCGTGGCACGTCATGGAGGACACCATGACGCTGGCCGGACCTCGCAAGAGCGACCCGGTGGTGAACCTGCGGCGTATCTTCGTGCACTCCTCGGCGCGCGCGCAGGCCGCCCTCACTGCCCGCGCCAAAAAACTCGCCCGAGCCCGCGATGACCTGGAACCTCTGGAGCGTGGCCTGGGCAGCCGCCACTATCCCACGGCCGAGAAGGTGACCGCCCGGATCACCGTGATCGGCCGGGAACGGCGGGTGGCTGCCTACCTTCGCACCGAGATCGGCACTGATGGCGACACCGGGAAACCCACCCTGGCGTGGCATTTCGACCAGGCGGCGATCGACGTCGAGGCGGCCGGCGACGGCTGGTACGCCTTACTGTCCAACCTCGATCCCGGCCAGGCCGACGCCCAGCAAATCCTGCGGTTCTACAAACAGCAGGAAGCCTCGAGCGACGGTACTCCGCGTTCAAGGGACCGCTGGCCGTGGCCACCTTGTACCGGAAAGCAACCGGCGCATCGCCGCGCTGATCACCGTGATCTGCCTGGCCCTCCTCATCTTCTGCCTGGTCGAACGCCAGATCCGGCAAGCGTTGGCCGCCCGCAACGCCACCAAGGTCGACGGCTTGTACGCCGGACGCCCTGCCGTACCGACCGGGCGGCTCATCTTCGACGCGCTGGCCGGCATCCGGATCATCCCGGGCACCGGCCAGTCACCACCGACCATCCCTCAGCCGACCGATCTCCAGATCCATCTGCTCGATCTCCTCGATGTCGATCCACGAGATCTACGCTGACAACCGCTCATGTGCGGAAAACGGGGCTAGCCGCCCAGGATCCCGCCAAGGCCGGTTGCCAGGCGACGGTAGTCCTCCTCGCGGTTGTAGAGCTGCGCGGACAGCCGGACCAGCCCGGCGCCCGGCCACGCCCTGATCCCCGCGCGGCAGCCCAGCTTCCTGAAGATCTCGGCGGAGAGCGCTTCGGCGCGCGGGGTGGTCTCCGCCACACCATGGGGCAGCCGCAGGACGCGCATGGAGAGCTCGGGGTCGGCCCGCCAGGGCGCCAGACCGGCGATCTCCGCGAGGATCTCCTGGCCACGCGCGACGAGCCCGTTGTTGTGCCCCCGCACGGCGTGCGCCCCGAGCTCGCCGAACAGGCGCAGCCCGTACGGCGCGGCCAGCCATGCGGTGTAGTCGCCGGTGCCCTGGAACTCGACGCTCCTCGGGAAGCCGTCGCCCTGGTAGAAGGACACGATCAGCGGCTCGACCCGCTCACGCCAGGCCGGGGCCACGGCGAGCACGCCGGAAGGCCTCGGCGCGAACGCCCACTTGTGCAGGTTGCCCGTCCAGAAGTCCGCGCCCAGCTCGCTCAGGTCCAGGTCGAGCATGCCCGGCGCGTGGGCGCCGTCCACGATGGTGACGACGCCGAGGGCGCGGAATCCGTCCACCAGCCGGCCGACCGGCAGCAGGCGTGCGGTCGGGGAGGTGATGTGGTCGAACACGGCCACCTTGGTGCGCGGCGTGACCGCGCCGAGGAAGACCTCGGCGACCTCCTCGCCCGACCACTCGCCGTCCGCCTGCCCAGGTAGGGTCACGCGCACCACCTCGGCCCCGGCCCGCTCCGCGCTCCGCCGCGCGGCGATCTCGACGGCGCCGTAGGTGTGGTCGGTGATCAGGATCTGGTCGCCGGGGGCGAGCGGCACGCTGTTCAGCGCGATCGCCACCCCCTCGGTCACGTTGGCGACGAACGCCATTCCCTCCGGCTCGCCACCGAGGAAGGCCGCCACCTCGTTCCTGGCCTTGGCGATCCGGTCGAGGACCGTCGCGAAGAAGACGTCGGGGTTGCGCTCCACCTCCCGGCGCAGCTCCTCCTGCCGCTCCCCCACCTGGTTCGGCACCGCGCCGAACGAGCCGTGGTTGAGGTGCGCCACCGACGGGTCGAGGCTGAAGTCGTCAAGGTCCACAACCCGGACATTAACCGGTCACCCTGCGGCGGAGGACGACCGGGCCTCCTCCTGAGCGATAGGAAGACAGCCTTCGAGGCCCGAGTGTTGACGGATCTGGTTCAGGCCCTCCCGGCACCCATTTGATCGGGGCACCCGCCTGCTACCCACCCACACCCAGGTGACCCGACAACGGAAGGTTGTGGGACCCATCAGACAAGGGGGGAGGCCGTGACGACCCACCAGACAGGCGAACCCGATTGATCCGCCACTCGCGACCCTGCATGGTGACGTCCGGGCACCTGCATCCAGGGGCGGCTCTTCCTGCCCAACACCAACACCGAGGAGCGGCTCCTCCTACCCACCACCAACACCCAGGAGCGGCTCTTCCTGTCCAGCGGCAGCGCCCAAGGCGGTTCTTTCTGCGGCTGGACGCGACCAGTCACCGCGCCCACCCGGCGAGGTTCACAACCCACTGGCCAGAATCCGAGACTGTGCCCGTGTTTGACCGGTATGCCGTTGCGTCGGATCAGAAGGTGAAGGCCTGGGTGCGGACGCTGTTGTCGAAGTTGGACAGCAGGAGGTCCGGCCGGCCCACGGCGCGGATGCCGGGGAGACGGGTGAACAGCTCGCGGTACATGATCTTGATTTCCTGGCGGGCCAGGTTGGCGCCAAGGCAGAAGTGGGGGCCGGGGCCGCCGAAGCCGACATGCGGGTTGGGCTTGCGGGTGATGTCGTAGCGGTCGGGATCCTCGAAGACGTCCTCGTCACGGTTGGCGGAACCGTAGAACAGCACCACCTTGTCGCCGGGCGCCAGCCGCACCCCGCGCATCTCGTACTCCTCGGTGACCGTGCGCCGGAACTGCATGATCGGCGAGACGTACCGTACGGTCTCCTCGATGGCGCCGCCGATGTGGCCCTCGAAGTCGCCGGCGAGCCGCTCGCGCTCGCCGGGGTTGTCGGTGAGCAGCTTGAGCCCGTGGGCCATCGTGTTGCGGGCGGTCTCGTTGCCCGCGACCAGCAGCAGGGTGAAGAACGAGCCGAGCTCCTTCGGGGTCAGCCGCTCCCCGTCGACGTTGGCGTTGACCAGTGAGGAGATCAGGTCGTCCGAAGGGTGCCTCTCGCGCTCGCGGCCCAGCTTGATCACCAAGCGTTGCAGGGCGAACAGCGCCGCCATGTTGCGCCCCGCCATCGCCACGGTGCGGGGCAGGCTCATGCGCACCCCGGTGTAGGCGGTGGAGACGTCGACGTGCCGGTGCACCTTGGCGCGGATGTCGTCGGGAACGCCCACCATGGAGCAGATGACGTGAATGGGCAGCCGGGCGGCGACCTGTGCGACGAAGTCGCGCGGCCCCTCCTTCACCACGTCGTCGACGATGCGCTCGGCGGCACGCATGATGTCGTCGTCGAGCTTGCCCAGCATCTTGGGGGAGAACGCGCGGGACACGATGCGGCGCAGGCGGGCGTGCTTGGGGTCGTCGAGGTTGACCATCGAGTCGCCGAAGACGTGCTTCACCCAGCCGGGCGGCTCGGGGTTGGTCACGGCCGGCTCGCTGGAGAACACCTTGGCGTTGCGGCTGGCCTCCACCACGTCGGCGTGCCGGACCAGGGCGTGGAACCCCTTGCCGGAACGGAGCAGGGGTACCCGCCGCTCGGCGAAGAACACCGGATGGTCGAGCTTCCTGAGCCGCGCGAAGTCGCGGTCGCGCTCCTGCGGCGGCCTGCGCCAGAACGCCAGGTCCGCCAGGTCGATGCCCGTCTCCACCGCCGTTGTCACGGTCCTATCCTGGCACGGCCTTTACCTTCCCCGCCCGCGAGCCGCACCGGAACCGGATCCCACCGAACCTACGCCCCCGAACCGGTCGCCACCGGGCCGGAAACCTCGATCGGTCGGCACCGGACCACAGGTAAGTACCGGTCGCCACCGCACCACAGGCCTGTATCGGCCGCCACCGGGCCACAAATCAGTACCCGTCGCCACCGCACCACAGGCCTGTATCGGCCGCCACCGGGCCACAAATCAGTACCCGTCGCCACCGCACCACAGGCCTGTATCGGCCGCCACCCGACCACAGATCACTACCCCTCGCCACCGCACCACAGGGCCTGGAGCGGTCAGCGGTATGGCTGCCATCTGGCGGTCAGGTCGCCCGCTTTGAAGGTTCGCATGCGGTGTTCCCACTGGGGGCGGATGCCGGGGTTGCTGCGCAGGATCGGCAGGACGCTGGTGACCAGCTTCAGTTCGCGCAGGCGGCGCAGCACCGGGAAGCCGTCCCACTCGGTGATGTCGACGCCGTACCGCCTCGCCAGCATCGCGTGGTCGTCGGTCGTGTAGTCGAGGCGGAGCCGGCCGACCGCGACGGGTGTCAGGTCCCATTCGCGTGGACCGATGGTCGTGCCGTCGAAGTCGCACAGCACCGGGCCGCGCGTGCCGGGGATGACATTGCCCAGGAACGCGTCGCCGTGGATGACGCCTCGGGGCAGCCGGAAGCGGAGCCCCGCGAGCTCCTTCTCGACCTGATCGCACTGGTCCAGCAGGAACGCGTGGTCGCCGGTGGCCAGGTCCTCGGGCTCGGCCAGCCGCTGGCGGACCTCGTTGATCGGACGCCATTCGGGCAGGTCGGGAGGCGGGCCGGGGAGCCGGTGCAGGCGCTTGAGCAGGACGGCCAGATCGGCGCCGTCGGGCCGCGGTCCCGTCTCGGGCACGCGCTCCCACAGGGTGATCACCTGCCCGTGCAGGCTGATGGGCTGCTCCAGCCCCGCGAGCAGCCGCACGGCCGGGAAGTCATGGCCCGCGAGCCAGCGCGCGACGCCGACCACGGTCGCTGCCCGCTCGCGCGCGGCGGTGGAGCCGGCGATGCGGACGACCACCGGCGCGCCGCGCAGCCGGAAGACGGCGTTGTTGGTGAACTTGATCAGCTCGGCGCCACCGGGATCGAGACCGGTCGCGGCGCAGACGGCGGCGAGGAGCGTGCGGAGGTTGTCGTGGGTCAGCCCGCCGGATGTGTCTACCGTCGCGATGCTCATACGGCCCGCACGTCCGCGATGCGCCGGCACAGCTCTCGCGCGTCGGAGTTCTGCGGCCGATCCGCCGCCGCGGTCTCCAGCGGGGCCAGGCGGTCGATGGTGCGGACGGACCTGATCTGGCCGACCAGCGTGACGGCCTCGTGCCCGTTGCGCAGCCCGCTGTCGACCTCGCCGAGCAGGAGCTGCACCGTCGCCAGCCCGATCAGCTCGAACACCTTGCTTCTCGCCATGCTTTGATCCCTGCTCCGCACGCTGCTGGACAGCAGCTCGGCCGCCGTCACCAGGTGGCCGGGATGGGTGCGCGCGAGGCCGGCGTGCGTCATGCCGCTCGCCGCGTCGATGTCGGCGTCCCCGAAGAACCGCACCCAGCACGGGGCCGCGTCGTGGTCGGCCCGGTTGAACTCGTCGTGGGCCCGGCGGATGGACTTCATGGCGAGCCGCTCGTCCCCGAGCAGGGCGTACGCCCCGGCCTCGTTGGCGCAGAGCATGGATACGGTGAGCTCGCAGCTTGCGTCCTGGGCGCAGATCTGACCCAGTTGGAAGAACCGTAGAGCGTCCTCCGTGCGCCCGATGTGCAGGTGGACGCGACCCATCCGGTAGAGGATGTTCGCGGCCAGCGAGGGGTCCTTGGCGTGCTTCGCCTGTTCGAGGGCGCGGGCCAGATGCCGCCGGGCGGCGCTGTAGAGGCCGACGTCGAAGGAGGTCCACCCGGCGAGGTTGTGCTGGTCGGCGACGGCGCGGTGCAGGCGGCGCCCGACGTCCTCCGAGCAGGTGGCGCGCAGCAGGTGCTGCGACCAGGCGAGCTGGGCGACCACCGCGTCCCGGCAGACGCCGCCCCCGTAACGGTAGTCGAGCGCGCGGAGCGACCGGGTCACGGTCTCGACCTGCTCGACCTCGGTGTCGCCGATCTTCGCGGGGACGGGGGTGTCGACGCGTGCCAGCGGCTGGCGCCAGTCGTCCACGGCCGCCACCGCGGCGCCGATGGTCACCTGGGCCGCGTGGGCCAGCAGCCTGCGGACCTGCTCGTCCTCGTCGGCGTCGTCCTGGTAGCCCAGGCGTGTCGGATCGGCCATGCCCTCCGAGGCGTCGTCGTAGGCGAGCCCCATGTACCCACGCGGGACGCATAGGCCATCGGCGATGCGGACCAGCACGTCGTAGGCCATGACCTGGCGGCCGTTGAGGATCTCGGAGATCTCCGACTGGGACTGACCCGTGAGGGCGGCGATCCTGCGCTGGGAGACCCCGACGCGCTGCAGCAGCAGATAGACGGTGGCGATGTCGCGCTGTGCCAGGGCCTGGCGCATCTGCGGTCGCTCCCAGATGGCGAAGCTGATCGCCTGCTCGCTCGCATGGGTGACGTTCATGCCGCCCTTCCGAAGGTGACGTCCTCTGGCCTCTCAATTAACCAGGCGCCGCGGGGTTTCGGAGGGGATAACGGTCGGACCGATCGCCCAGGCTGATCGGTATGGCCAATCGCGCTAGAGCGGGGATGGGTATCGGTGAGGCGGCTTACCACTTCGTGTGAGGTTCCCCACCATGGACTTCACACCCGGGGGGGTCACCGCGCGCTTCCTCCGCCTACTCGTCGGTCGAGAAGCCAAGGAGTGATCAGCTCATGCGCGCCGAGCAGCCCGTCTCCGAGGAGGCCTGCCACCGCACCGGGGTTCTGGAGGAGGAACGGCGCCCGGGCGCCGAGCCGTCGGCCCTCTGCGACGACGCCTTCCTCGTACTGGTGACGACGCTGCGGCCGGGCTCCGCCTCGCGTAACGCCCGTGCGGCCGTGCGCGGCGCGCTGGGGAGGGCGGGGGTGTGCGCCGAGGAGATCGGCGACGCCGAGATCATCGTGGCGGAGCTGGCGGCCAACTCCGAGAAGTACTCACACGGGCCGTACGAGCTGCGCATCCACTGCCTGAGCGGCATCCCGATGTGGTGCGAGATGGTCGACGGCGAGCACGATCTCGGCCGGATCCCCACCATACTGGCCGGCCTGCACACACCGGTGGACCGCGACCTGACACCGTTCGCCGAGAGCGGGCGAGGGCTGCTCCTGGCCCACAAGCTCTCCCACGGCCGGTGCTACGCCTATCCGACGACGATGTCCGCCTGCGGCTCGGCGGGCAAGGCCGTCGCCTTCGCCCTTCCCGCCCCCTCGGGTGACGCGGTCGGCTGACACCCGGGGCGGTCACGGTCGTGGAGGCCGAGCGGTCGCGGCGGTCGCCAGGGCCGAGCGATCGCCCGAGGAGACGGTGACGGTCCCCAGGGCCGAGCGATCACCTGAGGAGACGGTGACGGTCGCCGAGGCAGAGCGGTCGCCCGAGGAGACGGTGAGGGTCGCCTGTCCCGGGCGTACGCCGATCAGCGTGCCGTCCGTGAGGTCGAGCACCGCGACGACGCCGCGGCGACGCGACGCGGACGCCACCTCTTCGGGCGATCCGGCCACCGCGAGGGCCCGGTCACCGCTCCAGGTCACGCCGGCCGGGTATCGCAGCGGGAAGGTCAGGCCGAAGGCCGTCGTGGTCCCCGTCGCGGAAACCTCGGCCCGCTGTCCCACGGCAAGCGTGCCGGGCACCGACAGCGACAGCTTGTCGAACAGCGGGTTCACGCGCGCGGTCAGCCAGTCACGGGTCGCCGGGTCCGGCAGGCCGGCCTCGACCTCGCCCGGCCTGGGGTCCACGCCGACCAGCATCCACCCGAAGAACCCGCCCTTGTCCGGGGAACTGTAGGGCGTCTTGCCCACCGAGGGGGTGGTGACCTCAAGGACGCCGTCCGCTCTGGTGACGGACGCGGTGTGCGCGTGGCCGGTGAACAGGGCGACCGGCTTGCCCGCGCTCTCGCGGAACGCGGCCAGCCACCTCTCGATCAGGCCCGCCTCAAGCGGGTCGGAGAACTGCGATCCGGCCGCTCCGGAAGGGTCGTGGAGCGGGTGGTGGAAGGCGACCACCACCGATCTCACCGAACGGTCCCCGGCCGCACGGTCCAGCTCCCGCCGCAGGTCGGGGACCTGCGACCAGTCCGAGGCCCGCAGCCCGCCCAGGGTGGTGTTCAGCAGGATGAACCGGGTGCCCTTGTGGTCGAACACCTGATGGGCCGGTCGCCCGGTCGCCAGGAATCCGTCCAGGGTCCCGGTCGCGGTGGCCCCGGACTCGTGGTTGCCGGGGGTCCAGTGGACGGGGATGCCCGCAGGCACGTTCGCGGCCAGGAGTTGTTCCGCGAACGCGAAGTCCGCCGGTGCGTTGCTATCCACGAAATCGCCATTTATCACGATGAAGTCAGGCTTGGCAGCGACGGCCTGGCGCAGCGCGGCGGCGGCCTGCTGAGCCGGGAACGAGGCCGGGCCCAGCGACCCGCTGACGTGCAGGTCCGACATGACGGCGAAGCGCCAGCGGTCATCGCCGACGTCCCGCTGCCGAAGGACGAACGGGTCGGGGGTGAGGTCCGCGTCGACGGCCACCTCCTGCCCCACCAGCGCGGTGAGCGCGTCGAACCTGACCTCACCCGCGTCCTTGGCGAGGTTGGAGGTCTCGACCAGATACAGGTTGTTCAGCGTGATCGGCTCGGAGAACCCGGCGGGCAGCGCGCCCTCGACCCACTTCCACCCCGTCCAGTCGACGACGGTCGCGAAGCTGAAGGGCACGTTCGTCGTCCCCTGCGAGCGCAGGGTGGCCCGCAGCCAGTGCTTCTTCCCGTCCCCGTAAGCCCACACGCCGAGCCGCCTGGTGCCGTGCGGCAATGTGAGCGGCGACGGCCTGGCGACCGCGTACGCGGCGGAGGTGCCCGAGGTGCCGGTGAAATCGTAGGTGAGCGCGAGCGCCCGGCCGCCCGCCGGCGCGCCGGGCCGGTCGGCCGCGCTCACGACCGCCACCGACGCGGTGGCCCTGGCGGTGGAGACGCCCCACTCCTGATCCGCCTCGAACTCGGCCAGCGACCGGCGCGTCAGGCCGACGGTGACGGGCAGCCGCGCCACCTTGCCCCGCACGGTGGCGGTGAGCAAGGTCCCGGTCCCGCCGGGCACCTCCAGCCCCGCGACCTTCAGCGACCCGTCGTCCTGCGCCCGCACTGCCACCACGGAGGAGTCGTACGCGAGCCGCAGGTCGCGGGCGGCGACCGGCGCGCCGAAACCATCGGCGTCGTACCCGGTGACCCGGACCACCGTGGACTCACCGGTCTCCAAGGTGAGGCTCGCGACGCCGAACCGCGCGGTCGTGAGCGCCCCCAGCACGCGAAGTCCGGCCTCGCCGCGTGCCCGTCCCGAGCGGGCGGCGAGCGTCCCTCTTCCGGGCCGCCCGGCGCGCAGGACGCCGTCACGCACCTCGCCGAGCCGCCCCGCGTCCCACCGCACCCGTCCACCGTCCAGGCTGACGGGCGCGTAGGTCTCGTCGTACCCGGCGGCGGAGACGTCGAGGGTCAGGCCGGGGAACACGCGGTCGGCGCTCGTTCGCACGGCGATGCCCTTCAGCGTGCCGGATCCCTTCGCGGCGAACAGGCCCACACCGCTCGGGATCGGCCGCTCGCCACCGTCGGAGGGGGTGTTGACCACGCTGACCCGGCCGTCCCCCGGGACGCGGGCCACGATGTCGGACGACCCTCCGCCGTCGAGCATGAACGCCTCGCGGGCGCCGAGGCGCACCATCAGCCTGGCGGTCTCGTCGAAGGTGAGCCCGGCCGAGAAGTTCGCCGAACCGTCGACCGTCACGAGTAGCAGCCGCCTGCCCCCCTCTCCCCACCCGATCGCGGTGCGCGGCTTCAGCGCGTCGTTGCCGGTCGACGGGGGAAAGTCGATGGCCTCGCCGTCGCGTACGAGCACCTCGCCGCTGCCAAGGGCCGTGCGCAGCTTGGCCGGCGCGTCGGTGCGCAGGCCGACGTCCAGCGTGACCTCATCGCCCGGCCGGACGGTGGCCAGGCGCGCGGCGGCGGTGCCCCGGCCGGCGACGACCAGGCCGCCGTCCGGCACCGGGGCCGTCGTGATCTCGTCGTCGACCGCGGTGACGGTGCCGCCGTCGACCACCAGTTCGGTGATCGGGCCGGTGTGCGGGATCAGGGCACGCGAGCCGGGACCCCACTGGTCGGTGAAGACCGTGACCGCGTCCGCTGGCAGCGACGCCGAGTTCAGGGCGGCCACCGGGTGCGCCGCGCCGGCCACGGTGACCGTGCCCTCCAGCAGGACGCTCGCGAGCCGGGCGACACCGTCCTCGCCGATGGCGGCGACCGTACGCGCCTCGGCGGTGGCCTTGCGCAACTGTCCGGCCCTGACCTCGGGGCCGATCACGGCGTTGGTGGCGTTGATGTCGTAGTAGTCGCCGTTCACGGCGGCCACGGCAGCCTGGTCGTCGGCCGACCTGGACAGCGGCCGGGTCTCGGTCAGCCTCCCGCCGACCAGCCCCGCCTCCACCCCGGAGCCGGACAGGTCGGCGTTGAGCACATGGGCCCGGGTCCAGCCGTCCCGCCCGAAGGTGTCGAACGTCGTCAGCACGATGCCGGGAGCGATGGTCCGGTCGGCGCGGTCCGCCTCGACCGACACGCCGGGGACCGTGGTCTGGTAGTCAGGACGTCCGGCGGCCGCGGCGTGAGCGGGCCCCTCCGGGCCAGGCGACGCCATGACCGTGGCCCGCGCCGGCGCCTGGGCGAGCCCGGGAACGCCGAGGACGAGCGCCACGGCCAGCACGCGCGCGAACCTGCGCATCTCCACCTCCATGTACGGGCGGGCCGACGCCGGGCACGCATGGAACCGATCGTGGATCCGCCCCATGACATGCCGATGACATCGCGGGAACACCGCGGTGATCATTCTTAACGCTTTACCCCGCCCTGACAACGGCTGTGAACAAGGGTGCCGGCGACCGGACGCGCCGTTCAGGTCATCGACGCGGGAACTTCATACTGACGTGGGCCGGATGTCCGGATCGACGGGGACGATCCGGAGTATGAGTGCCTCGCGCGCATCCCAGCTGCTCGCCGCCTTCACCGTCCTCACCCTCGCCATCACCTCCACCCCCACGGCCGCCAAGGCCGCGCGCGCCCTGGCGTGCGGTACCCCCGGCCTCGTCGTCGCCGCGCCGTACGACACCGTGGACGGGCAGACGCGCGCGGGGACGGTCACCCTCTTCCGCGGCGACCAGAAGCAGGCGGTGCTCTCGCAGGGGGCCGGCGGCGTCACGGACGCTCCCGAGCGCGGCGACTCGTTCGGGTCCGCAGTGGCCGCGGGCGACTTCAACCGGGACGGCTGCGCGGACCTCGCGATCGGCGCGTCGGAGGAGTTCGCGGGCACGCCGGTGCCGGACGGCGCCGACGGCAACGGGCTCGTGCACCTGATGTACGGCACGGCGCACGGGCTCACGCCGGCGGGAACGCTCACCGTGACCCGCCTCGGCCGGTCCCGGGACACCGACCGGTTCGGCGCGGCGCTGGCCGCCGGGGACCTCGACGGCGACGGCGACGACGAGCTGGTCGTCGGCATTCCCGGCCTCTCCGAAGGTGGCGGTGTCGGGATCTTCGGCCTCAAGGGCCGCAAACCGTCCGGCAAGGGCACGCTCATCACCCAGGCCACCTCCTGGGTCGCGCAGGACCACTCGGAGACCGACCAGTTCGGGGCCGCCGTCGCGGTCGGCGACTTCGACGGCGACGGGAAGGCCGAGCTGGCCGTCGGGGCCCCCGGCGACACTGTCGGCACCACCTCGGGCGGCGGTTCGGTGACGATCGCCGACCCGCGCGCCCGGCAGGCGGGCGTCTACACCCAGAACAGCCCCGGCGTGCCCGGCGAGGCCGAGAAGTGGGACTCCCTCGGCGCGACGCTCGCGGCCGGCGACTTCGACCGCGACGGCCGCGACGACCTCGCGGTCGGCGTCCCAGGGGAAGGGCTGGACACCTTCCAGGACGGGCCGATGTACGGCAACGGGGGCGTGCACGTGCTGTACGGGACGGGACGGGGGCTCACCGCGATCGGCGGCGAGTTCTGGTCGCGCGAGACCAAGGGCATCGGCCGGAAGAGCCTGAACACCGACCGGCTCGGCTCGGCGCTCGCCGCGGGCGACCTCAACGGGGACGGCGACGCGGAGCTGGCGATCGGCGTGCCGGGCGGCAACATGGTCCTGGTGCTCGCCGGCACCCGTAGGGGCGGGCTGACGGCCCGGCACCACACCATCGTCAAAGGCAGGAAGGGCCACCCCGGGGACCTGTACGGATCCTCCGTCGCGATCACCGGTTCAGGGCTCGCCGTGGGCTCCCCCGGCGCGGGCCGGGTCACGCTGATCCCGTCCCGTACCAAAAAGGGCTCCTACACCGGGCTGCGCCTGACCGGCGCCCGAGCGCTGGCAGGACCCTCCAACAGCCTATTCGGCTTCGCTGTCGCCCCCTGAGCGCTGGGTCGGTCCTGCGCTGAAACTCGGCCCTGCGCTAGAAGTCGGTCCTGCGCTGGAACTCGGTCCCTGCGCTAGGAGTCGGTCCTGCGCTGGGAGTCGGTCCTGCGCTGAGAGGAGCGTCCTTGTCAGCACCTGACGGCGGTCAGGTCAGGACGCGTTCTCCGGCGGGGATGGTGAAGCGGGCGGCCGTTCTCGCCGGGGCGCCCATGCGGCTGATGTAGTCCAGGGTGCGGAAGTCCGCCTTCAGCTCCTGCGGCGTGGCACGGCACATGATGTAGCCACGCCGCTCGTTGACGAACCTCATGTGCGGGTTCTCCGCGAGCAGGGCCGCGTCCCTAGCCGGGTCGTGGTACCCGTCGCCGTCGCTGGAGATGGACGTGCTCACCAGCTCAACCCCGACCCGGTCCGCGTCGGGATCGTCGAAGTCGGCCACCAGGTCGGAGGCGGAGGCCACGTGGGCATCGCCGGTGAGCACGATCGGGTTGCCGTCGCCGGAGGCGGCCAGGGTGCCGAGCAGCCGGTCGCGCTCGGCGGGGTACCCGTCCCAGGCGTCCACGTTCAGCTCTCTGCCCGGGCCGAGATGGTAGTCGCGCTGGCCCAGGATGATCTGCTGGGCGATGAGGTTCCACGTCCCCGAGGAGGACCGCAGGCCCTCGGCCAGCCACTCCATCTGGTCGTCCCCCAGCATGACCCGTTCCTGGCCGAGACGCTCGTCGCAGCCGGACCGCATCCCGTCGTCGCACGGCTGGTGGTCGCGGTATTGCCGGGTGTCCAGGAGGTGGAAGGTCGCGAGCGAGCCCCACCCCACCCGCCGGTTGATCTTGATGCGGGAGCCGCGGGCGACGGCGGACCTGCGCAGCGGCATGTGCTCGTAATACGCCTGGAATCCGGCCGCTTTGCGGGTGCCGAAGCCGGGGACGAGCGTGCCGGGGTTGTCGGCGGCCCAGTTGTTCTCCACCTCGTGGTCGTCGAAGATCACCAGCCACGGGCTGTTGCGGTGGGCGAACTGCAGGTCGGGGTCGGTCTTGTACTGCGCGTGCCGCACCCGGTAGTCGGCGAGCGTCTGCAGCTTGCCGCCCACGTGGCGCCGTACGTTGCCGTTCGCCGCCGTGTAGACGCCGGCCGAGTACTCGTAGATGTAGTCGCCGAGATGGACGACCAGGTCGGGGTCCTGCTCTGCCATCCGGCGGTAGGCCGTGTAGTAGCCGTGTTCGTACTGGGCGCAGGACACCGCGGCGAAGGTGAAGGAGTCCGCGGTGGTGGGCGAGGTACGCGTGCGTCCGACCGGCGACAGATGGCCGTTCGCGCGGAAGCGGTAGAAGTACTCCCGCCCTGGACCCAGCCCGTGGACCTCCACGTGCACCGCGTGGGCGGAGCCGGGGCGCGCGGTCGCCGTGCCGGTCCGTACGACCTGGCGGAAGCGCTCGTCGGTGGCGACCTGCCAGCCGACCTCCACATCGCGGCCCGGCATACCGCCGTGGCCGTCGGAGGCCAGGGGGTCGGGGGCGAGGCGGGTCCACAGCACTACTCCGTCCGCCTCCGGGTCGCCCGAGGCGATGCCGAGCGTGAACGGATCGGGTGCGGCACAGCCCGTGCTCGTGAAGGTCGTCCACGAGGCCGAGCGTGGCGGGGCGGAGGCGTCGGCGGACCCGGGTAGCACCAGGCCCCCGGCACCCGCCGTGGCGGCGATCAGGAACGCTCTGCGTGAGGGGTTCTGCTCCACGCCCTCAAGTGCAGACCTCCCGCCCGACCTGCGGGCGATGGCTCGATGTCGGCGGCGTGAACAGCTGTCGCACAGGCGAGTGGACTACCCACCGCGGCTGAACGGCGGCCAACGCGAAGACGACCTCTTCCAACTTCCTGGCGAAGTCTCCGGACGAAACCGGCCCGCGAGGCGTCAAGTATTACGGACGTCCTCGCGGGCTCGGTCGCCGCGCGGGGTCCGGGCCGGATGACCCGGACCTCCTGATGTCCCGGCGGGACGGGTCACGTCACCCGGCGTCTGCTGTAGAGGGCGGTCGCGAGCAGGACACCGACGATGGCGAGGATGATCTGGAGGATCAGCTCAAGCCAGTCGATACCCCGGGTCGTCGCCACGCCGAGGGCACCGGCGATGGCGGTGCCGATCAGGGCCGCGATGATACCGATCACGATGGTCAGCCAGATCGGGATGTTCTGCCGCCCCGGGATGAGGAGCCGCGCGAGCACACCGATCACCAGACCGACGATGATCGCGCTGAAAATTCCGCTGACATGCATCTTCACGCCTCCGATATTCGGTTGTCATCCGTATTCCCACGGGAGAGGCGATCGATACGTCTGCGCAGGTCAGCGGAGGGAAATGTCGCCTATAACGGTCCAGAAACCCCCTCACTGCCGACGCCCACCCGGCCACGCCGGCGAACCTGAAGTCGGCCACCGGGCTGGATCGAGTTGAGGTCTTGTCGGTGAGGTCGAGGGAACACCTCCCCGCCGCCGCGCTCACCCCCATGGCCTAGTAAGCAGGCGCTGGCGCGAATCACCTCCGATGCCGGATCGAGTGTTACGGCGCCGACACGGCGGGACGCGACGCGGTGAACCCGGCGCGGTGAACCCGGCGCCGTGCTACGGCGGGCAACCCGGGGTGGGTGGGTGAGCCGGGGCCCATTCTCGCCGAACCACTCCACAAGAACATGCCCGCTAATACCCGGTCGAAGAGCCGCCGGCGCAGACCACCTCCGGCGCCCGAATCGGGTGTTGCGGCTCCGACACGGCGGGACCGACGCGGTGAACCCGGCGCCGTGAACCCGGCGCCGTGCTACGGCGGGCAACCCGGGGGCGGGTACATAAGCCGGGGGGCAAAGGAGCCGGGGTGGGTGGGTGAGCCGGGCCCATTCTCGCCGAACCGATTCACAGGCAACATGCCCGCTGATGATCAGGTCGATAGGTCGCGGCACCACCCTGACGCGGCGCTACGGCGGTCCCGGCGTGGTCAGTGCCATCTTCAGGTCGGCGCGCAGTGTCCCGGCGTCGCGGAAGTGGATGGCGCTCATCCCGGCCGACTCCGCGCCGCCGACGTTCACCAGGCGGTCGTCGACGAACAGCACGTCCGCCGGCCGCACGCCGAGCTCGGCCGCCACCCGGAGATAGATCTCCTCGTCCGGCTTCACCAGACCCATGATGCCGCTGTAGAAGCGGGCGTCCAGCGTCTGGATCCACGGCAGCCGCTCGATGCCCTCCGCTATGCAGATCGGGGCGTTCGACAGCAACGCCAGCGGATGCCCGGCCTCCCTGAGGTCCGCCAGGATCGCCACGGTGTCCTCGTTGTGATGGATCCAGCTTTCGACGTCGAGCGTGACCAGGCGCCGCACCTCCGCCTGGCTCACCGGGTGGCCCAGGACCTGCGACCAGTAGTCCTCCGGCGTCAGCGCTCCCCGGTCGAACTCCAGCCGGTGCCGCCAGTAGCCCTCCCAGAAGCGGCCGGGGTCGATGCCGGCGGCCTGCGTCAACAGCTCGCGTTCACGTTCCGGCTGAGCGTGGGACAGCACTTCCCCGTAGTCGAACAGCACCCATTTCATGATCGTGATGTTACCGAACGTCAGACCTTGAGGAACGGCTCCACGTGCTCGTTCACGGCTCCGCAGCCCAGGTAGTTGCGCACCGTGTGGAAGTCGGCCCAGTCGATGTTGACCTTCTGGTCGCGGAAGACGCCGTCGAAACAGCTCTTCAACGCTCCTGGAATCGCCGCGATGTCGTCCTTGTCGGCGATGTTCACCCAGCGGCCCACGCCCTGGGGGCACCTGCCCCGCCCTCCCGTGGGCAGCGGCTGGAGCCGCTCGAAGACCACCCCGCGCATCGCCAGCGGGCTGCCGAGCGTGACGAACAGATCGACGGACAGATCGGGGTGCGCCCACAGCGCCTCGTACGCCACCACGCTGCCCAGGGAGTGGGCGATGACCACCTTGGGCTTGTTACGGCGGATCACATCGGCGACGGCGTTCCGCGACCGCACCCTGGCCGCGGCCTCCGTGCTCGCGAAGTAGGCCGCGACCTCGGGGCAGAAGTCCTCGGCGAAGCTCTTGGCGTGCGGCCCGAGCCTCAGGAGCAGCCATTCGGCGAACCGGTGGATCAGCCCGGTGAGCGTCTCCCCCGCGAAGTTCCCGGCGCCGCCCATCTGCTTCATCCAGTCGGCGAGCACGAGCTGCGACGCCGAGTCCATCTTGCGCAGGTCGCGTTTGCTCGCCGGGGGGATCTCCTTGCGGAGCAGGTGGGCATAGTAGGCGACCTCGCTGACGTAGGTCTGCCCGGTGTACGGGGCGCCGCCCGACAGCCCGGCGTGCAGGTAGCGATCCCACTTCTGCCGCATGGTCTCCGCGGCGCCCTCGGCCGATCCCGCGGCCACGTAGTAGCGGTACTTGCCGATGCCGTGAACCCCCACGATCCTCGTCACCGCATGGCCTCCCAGGGTCGCTGACGTACTCGGCTCGGCGGGTGCGGCCGAACGCTTGACTGGAGAACATGGACACTGTGCCCGAGCTTGGCGATCACCACAAGCGCACGCACGACCACGGCACAGGACACTCCCCTGCCGGCAAGACCCGCAAATCAGTTGATCTGGGGCGGGACCCACCGGCTACCCTGGGAGAATGCCTGGTCCGCCTCACGTCCGCGGCTCGGTCTCCATCCCGGAGCCCGAGCTCGGCTGGCGTTTCTCACGTTCGTCCGGCCCGGGCGGCCAGGGGGTCAACACCACCGACAGCCGTGTGGAGCTGAGCTTCGACCTCGCGGCCACCGGCGCTCTGCCCCCGGCGCTCAAGGCCCGCGCGCTCGAGCGGCTGAGCTCGCGCCTGGTCGACGGAGTGATCACCATCGTCGCCTCGGAGTACCGCTCCCAGCTTCGCAACCGCGAGGCGGCCAAGGAGCGCCTGACGCGCCTGCTCGAAGGCGCCATCGCTCCCCCGCCCAAGAAGCGCCGGGCCACCAAGCCGTCGCGGCGCGCGGTCGAGAGACGCCTCACGGCCAAGAAGCACCGCTCCGACGTCAAGCGCCTCCGCCGCTCCGACGAGAGCTGACCCTCCGCCCCGGCGGGTCAGATCCGGCGATCCTCCATCTCCCAGATGTGGTCGATGACGTGCCAGGCGATCCGCCGGGCGGCGTACCGGGCCGGCCATCCGCCGGGCGCCTGCGGCGAGCCGTCCGAAGGCTTGCCGAGCACCTCGATGATCTCATCGCGCATCGCGGCCCGTGCCGCGTGATCCTCGATGGCGAAAGGGCGATGCCGCACCCCGATCTTGCGGGCGTACGACCGCTCCGCCTCCACCACATGCGCCACCATCTTGTCGCGGTCCCGGCCGCCCCCGCGCGGCCCCTTGCGAAGCTCCTCGGGAGAGCCCGCGGCCACCTCGTCGAGGACCTCCCAGGATGCCCTGATCAGCAGGGTGTCGCGCTCGGCGGTCGCCGCGTCCACGGGGCGGGCGTCGATGCCGGGGATCGCCGACGGGGCGCCGAAGTCGGTGGTCGTGCCGCCGGGAGCACGCTCGACCACGGTGAACGCGTCCGGCTCGAACGGCAGGCCGGCCCGTTCGGCGATCACCCGGTAGCGGGGCACGTACTCCATCAGGGCTTCCAGCGCGGCCTCTTCGCCCTTGCCGACGCGGCACCATCCCGGCCAGTCGTAAGCGCAGGCGAAGACCTTCTTCGCACCGATCTCCAGGTAAATGTCCGTCATAAGGCCATCCTGCCCCGAGAGCCTGACAGGGAGCGGCAGCTATTCGACGAGATCGATCAGATCGGCCACGGACTGCACCACGCGCGAGGGGCGGAACGGGTAGCGGTCGATCTGGTCCTTGGTGGTCACCCCGGTCAGCACCAGGATGGTGTGCAGGCCGGCCTCCATGCCGGAGACGATGTCGGTGTCCATACGGTCGCCGATCATCGCGGTGCTCTCGCTGTGGCCGTCGATGGCGTTCAGCGCGCTGCGCATCATCATCGGGTTCGGCTTGCCCACGAAGTACGGCTCGACGCCCGTGGCCTTGGTGATCATCGCGGCGACCGCGCCGCAGGCCGGAAGGGACCCCTCGTTGGACGGGCCGACGGCGTCGGGGTTGGTGGCGATGAACCTGCTGCCGGCGTCGATGAGCCGGATCGCGCGGGTTATCGCCGTGAAGCTGTAGGTGCGGGTCTCGCCGAGCACGACGTAGTCGGGGGCGGTGTCGGTCAGGATGTAGCCCACTTCGTGCAGGGCCGTGGTCAGGCCCGCCTCGCCGATGACGTACGCCGAGCCGCCGGGGCGCTGGTCGTCGAGGAACCTGGCCGTGGCCAGCGCCGAGGTCCAGATCGCCTCGGCCGGCACTTCGAGCCCGACTCCGCGCAGCCGTACGGACAGGTCACGTGGGGTGTAGATGGAGTTGTTGGTCAGTACAAGGAACCGCTTGCCCGAGTCGCGCAGACTCCGGATGAACTCCTCGGCTCCGGGCACGGGACTTCCCTCATGGACGAGCACGCCGTCCATGTCGGACAACCAGCACTCGATCGGCTTACGCTCGTTCACCGTTACCCCGCGTTCGACGCCCTTTGACTTACCGACCCAGGATGTCAGGTACACGGCCGACATTCACCCAGGCGTCGCCGCCGCCGCGATCGGGCGGGTCATTTCGCCATGCGCCCGGAGGCCACTCCGCCGCCCCGGTCACCTCATGGTGCGCCAGGTCTGCTCCTCGACCAGTTCCCTGCTCCGCCATCCGGACGGCGTGCGGACCATGCGGTGGTGGTACCAGCCGCCGCCCTGGATCAGCCCGGAGGTGTCGGCGGCGATCGCCTCCCTGGCGGGTGCGAGCGTGTCGGCGAAGGAGGCCGTCACGACGGCCTCGCCGCCGTCGTCGCCCTCGAACCGGATCGTCATCGCGCCGATGAGGTGCAGGCGTCCCGGCCAGTGCCGCAGGACGTCGGCGAGCCAAGCCTTGGCCTCCTGTCTCGGCCCCTTGATGCCGCCGGCGGAGGTGTAGTCGATCAGCGCGTCCTCGGTGAACACGGTGTCGAGCCGGTCCCAGTCGCCGCTGTCCACGGCGTAGGCGTATCGGGCGAGCACGTCGGCTATCTCCAGCCGGTCCGCGGTTTCCGTCGGGAAGGTCATGCCGACATACAACCAAACGCTTGCTACATTATCGAGCCCGCGCTCCCCCGGCTTCTAAGCCCGGGGGGCCAGCCCCTCCAGGGCCCGCTCGGCACGGTCCAGCGACACGACGGGGTCGGCGTCCGGCGAGCCGATCTCGGGGTCGAAGTTGAGGTCGTGGAAGAGCTCGGTCACCCCCGCCGCGGCCAGCGCCTCGACGTCCGCGCGGATCTCCTCCAGCGACCCCGTCAGCGGCGCGCGACCGGGCAGGCCGGCCTCCCGCACCTTGGTGACGCCTCGGCAGATGAACCTCAGCGCACCGGGATCACGCCCGGCGACACGAGCGGCGTCCTTTACAATGTAGATCTGCTCACTGATGCGGGCCAGGTCCGCCCGGCTGGAGCTGATCCAGCCGTCGGCCAGCTCCCCGGCGCGGCGCAGCGCCACCTCGGCGGTCCCCCCGAGCAGCACGGGCGGCGCCGGCCGCGGCTTGGGATCCTGGTGGGACGGCGGGATCTCGTAGAACTCGCCCTTGTGGGAGATGATCTCGTCCGACCACAGCCGCCGCAGCACCTGCAAGTACTCCACGGCCCTGCGGCCCCGGCTCTCCATGGGCACGCCCGAGGCGACGAACTCCTCTGGAAGCCAGCCGAGCCCGAGCCCGACGTCGAGCCGCCCGCCGGAGACGTCCTGCAAGGTGGCGCACTGCTTGGCGAGCAGGGCCGGGGAGGAGAACGGCAGGTTCACCACGGCCACACCGAGCCGGATCCGGCTGGTGACGCCCGCCAGATACGCCAGTGTGACGATGGGGTCCTGGACGCTGCGGTAGACCGGTCCCATCTGGTGGCCCACCGGGTAGAGCAGCCGCTGGAACGTCCAGAGCGAGTCGTAGCCGAGTTCCTCGGCGCGCCGCGCGATCTGGAGCATGTTGGCGGGCGTCGCCCACGAACCCGAGACGGGAACCCCGAAGCCAATCTTCATGACGCCCACCCTATGGGCACGCCCGTAGATTGGACCGGTGACCGTTCGGGGCGAAGACGCATTGACCGCAAACCTGACCGGCGGCCTTGCCCGCCTCGCCCGCGCCCACGACGGAGCCGGGCCGGTCACGGTCCTGAAGGACACGCGGGTGACGGTGGTGCGGGCCGGCGACGTCGTGGTGAAGGCCCATCCTCCCGGCACCGACGAGGCCGCGCTCACCGCCCGCCTCCGTACGGCCGCAAGGCTTCCTGGGGTGCTGCTGGCGCCGCTGGCCGAGTGGATCGAGCAGGTCGAGGGCCGCCTGGTCACCGTGTGGCCCGCGGGCGAGCCGGTGGACCCCGACGATCCGGACGGGGCTCCCTGGGAGGCCGCGGCGGGGTTGCTCGCCCGCCTGCACGCCGTGCCGGTCGACGGCCTCGGCCTGCCTCCGGCCGGCGGACCGGCCAGGCTCGCACGCGCCGTCGCCCAGCTGGACGGCCTGAGCACCACGGCCGCGGAGGTCATCCGTGAGGCCTTCCGCAGCCTGCCCCCCGAGGCGGCCGACACCGGACCGGGCGCCGGGAGGCTCACGCACGGCGACTGGCATCTGGGCCAACTCGTCCGCCACCAGGGCGAGTGGCTGCTCATCGACGTCGACGACCTGGGCGCCGGCACTCCCGCGTGGGACCTGGCCCGGCCGGGCGCCTGGTTCGCCACGGGGTTCCTGGCCCCCGACCTGTGGCTGCGGTTCCTCACCGCCTACCTGCTGGCGGGCGGAACCGCCGTGCCGCAGGGGGATCCGTGGCGGGAACTCGATGTACCGGCCCGTGCGTTGACGGTCCAGTTGGCGGCCACTGCGGTCGCGGCGGCGCGCACCGAAGACCGTCCTCTGGACGACGTGGAGGAGGCCCTCGTCTCCTCCTGCGGGAGGATAATCAGCACCGCTCTGCCGCAGTAAGGTCGTCTCAGGCCACCTGAAGGAGATCGACTCGATGCGTTGCCCGAAGTGCCAGGGTTCCATGCGGACCTACGACCGCAGCGGCGTCCACATTGATCAGTGTGAGAACTGCCGTGGCATCTTCCTGGACTACGGAGAGCTCGAGGCCCTGTCCAGGGTCGAGAGCCAGTGGTCCCAGCAGCACTACTCCGCTCCGCCGCCGCCCCCGCCGCACGGCGGACCGGCATGGGGCGCGCCGCACCACGGTCACCGCGGCCACCGCGACCGCGGCTTCATGGGAATGCTGTTCTCCAGCTAGTAGTCCCTCGGTGCGGGCTGTTGACCGGTCGAGTGCGTGGACCGGTCAACGCCGGCACAGGTCAGGCCTAGGAGGGGAAGCCCTCCGGGTCGACCTGGTTGGTCTTGGCGTTGCCTCCGATGACCGGCTGCAGCGTGATCGTCCACGTGCTGAACTGGATGAGCGTGGCACTGCGGATGGTCCGGAACCTCACCGTGTCCTGGAACCTCTCGAACGTGCAGTTGCGCGTGAAAGCCCGCGCCTTCTTGTCCCAGTCGGCGCCGCCGGTGAAGAAGATCTTGTAGGTGCCGTCCGGCACGCCGCGGACGGTGACCTTGCGCCCCTTGCGTACATAGAAACTCGTCAGCTTGGTGCTGCCGCGCACCAGGGTCAGCACGGCGTCCGACTTGCCGCCGTTGTCGACGGTCAGCCGCCCGTTGCCCGTGCGGCTGCCCGAGCGCAGGAACGTGCCGTTCGCGGGCCGGCGGGTGACCTCCTTGGGGGTCTTCACCTTCACGACGTCCGCCGGGTAGTCGCCCTTGGCGGCAAGGTCACCTCCCGCCGACTTCACCGTGCCGAACCCAGCGGCCTTGCCGAGCCTGGCCAGGACGGCCGAGGAGGTGCACAGCTTCCGCTCGGTGACCGAGTCGCGCAGGTCGCCGAGGTCGCCCTGCAACCCTCGCAGGGCCGCGACGTAATCGGAGTGCTCGGCCGTGACCTCAGGGGGCGGCAGCACCGGTCCGAGCCGCTCCACCGCGTCGGTCACGGCGCCCTCGGCCCGCTGAAGGCGCTGGTTCAGCGACTTCAGCGAACGGGACTTGGCGATCCCTGCGAGGGAGGACCCGATCGGGCCGGCCGCCGTCGTGAGCTCCGTGCGGTACTCCTCGGGTGACACGCCGGCCGGAGCGCTCGACGAGGGGGCGCCCGCCGTCGGGGCGGCGCCGGTCGAGCCGCCGGAGGACGGCTCCGCGGGATCACCGCCGGAGCTGCACGCGGCGAGGGCGAAGGTCATGGCAAGCGCGGCGGGAAACCACCGGGGGGCGCTCATTTCGTCGATCATCGAGGAGAGCCGTGGGCGTGTCAAGGCAGTCAACCTCCCCGAGAGGCGGACAAACTACCTGACTATCCGCATATCTCGGCGCATCTCTGGCTTCCAGGGTGGCGGCGAACAGCGGCCGTACACCAGGTCACTCGACGGGGCGGAAGACGAGCAGTGAACGCGGTCGCTTGCTCAGCACGACCGGGCCCTGGGCGGTGAACGTCTCCCCGTCACGCGCGAGAAGCACCTCTCCCCGGGAGCCGGACGGCGAGGCGACCCGCACGGTGTCCGCGCGCCACGCGAGGTAGTGCCGCGACACCCCAAGCCCGCCCAGGATCGTGCTGGCCATGGCCCGGAGGCGCGGCAGCCGCGAGGCCGCGGTCAGCAGCCGGATGTCCAGGACGCCGTCCTCCAGCCTGTCCCTGCGCGTCGGGGCGACACCGCTGGACTCGTACGCGCAGTTGCCCGCGAACAGCAGCCAGACCCTGCGCCGCACGCCGTCGACCACCAGCTCATCCGGAGTGCGGTTGTGCATCAGCACATCGGCCATGGCCAGGACCAGCGCCGACCACTTCCCGATCTTCCCCTCCCACTCCTCCCTGCGGTCGACGACGAGGGGATAGATGCCGAGGCTCGCCGTGTTGAGGAAGACCCGCCCTGCGACCTCGCCGACGTCCACCGCCACCACGTGCCCTGAGCGGTACGCCGAGGCCGCCTCGTCGATGGTCTCGAGCCCAAGGGTGCGGGCGAAGTGGTCGAACGTGCCCGCGGGAATGGGAAGCAGCGGAACGCCGTGCTCCAGCGCGGCCTGCGCCCCGCAGTTCATCGTCCCGTCCCCGCCCGCGACGGCCAGCACCCGGGCACGCCCCGCGGCCTCCTGGAGCCGCTTCATCAGGTCGTCGCCGGGCTCGGTCTCGATGATCTCCGCCTTGGGGAACTCCATGCGCACGGCGGCGGCCGTGCCGGGGTCGCGTCCCGCGCCGTTGTTGACCACGGCGACCATGCCCTCTCCATCGGGGTCCAGGTCGATGAGCGGCGCGGTGGCGGCGACGCGGGCCTCGCCGATGACGGTGCGGCCCGGCCACAGGCGCTTGGTGACCAGCGCCGCCCCCATGCCGAGCCCCACACCGGCGAGCACGTCGCCGGGGTAGTGGACGCCGGTGTAGACGCGGGAGAAGCAGACCGCCCCCGCCGTGACCGCGATCGGCACGCCCACCCTCGCCGGAACCTCCATCGCCACGGCCGCCGCGAAGGCCGCCGCGGAGGCGGAGTGACCGGACGGGAAGGAGTGCGAGGAGGGGATCCTGCCCAGGCGGGCCAGCGGGAAGTCCACTATCGACGGCCGGGCGCGCCCGAAGGCCTGCTTGCCGAGCAGGTTGACCACCGGGCTCGCCAGGCTGATCGCCAGCAGCCCCCGCGTGGCGGCGCGGCGCATCTGCCTGCGCCCGCTGAGCGCCAGGGTGCCGGCGACGGCCGCCCACAGCAGGGAGTTGTCGGCGGCCCGCGACAGGCGGGGCAGCACACGGTCGAGGCCAGGGAAATGCGCGTCGGCCACCGACCTGAACAGACGACGGTCAAGCGCCCCGAGCTGCTTCTTGATCTGCGTGAGATGGTTCGCGGCCTTCGGCATGCCTTCGTTAGTGCCCACGAACGGCGTTCCCAGTCACGCGCGTCTAAGATCAGTATGACCCGTTTGCGCACGTGGAGCGCCTGCGCGGGTGATCACATGGTCCGGCGGGACGAGGACACGGCCGAGGTGTCCGCGGCCGGCTCGCGGGAGCGGGCCGGAGGGCTCGCGACCATGGGCGCCGCCGGCTCCCGCACGCCGAGCGCGTCGCGGAGCACCTCCTCGACGTCCAGCTTCACGACCCAGCTCTCCTGCCCCGCACCGGGACCAGGGGTGCCCGCGGGGCCCCCCGTCCTCGCGGCTCGCGCCCGGCTGAAGGCCGCGCGGAAGAACCGCTCATATCCGAGCAGGCGGCACAGGGTGACCACCCTGGCGTACAGCAGCGGGGTCCCGCCGGAGCCCGGCTGGAACGCGGGTGCCGGGTGAGCCTCGGGCGGGCGATGTTCCCCGAGCGCTCCGGCAACGGCCCGCGAAAGCATCGGATCACCGCTCATGCCCACCTCCCGTAACCCAGTGTGCCGATATGGTTACACCGATGGAACGACCCGGTGGCCCGAAGCCGCGGCCGGGAAGGGATTTCTTCTACCAGGGATGAGCAACGGAACACAGGCGATAACTCCAGACGGGTCAGGCCGGTAGCCGGGAGAGGTAGACGCGCCTGGACTCGTCGACCAGGCGGAGGTAGTCGTCGAGCTGCTCCTTGGTGTCCAGCCGCGCCCGGCCGCGGATCAGCTCCTCCAGCAGGTCGAGCCACTCCAGGCACCAGTGGAGGTCCTCGGCACGGGCCACCGCCCGGCCCCGCACGTTCAGGTAGACGGGGCTGGTGTGCGCGAACACGCCGCTGAACAGCGACCGCGGGTGCGGGCCGCCCTCGGCCAGGGCGAGGACGTAGGTCGGCCCGCCGACGACGAGCTCGGCCGTGAGCTCACCGGGCGGTCCCTCGGCCAGCACGCCGTCCGCCGTGCGGATCGTCAGCCGCTCCACCTCCGGGCCGATGACCCGCACGCTCACCCTCACCCGGTCGCCGGGCGCGCGGTCGAGGGTGTCCCCCGGCTCGTGACCGTCCACGGTGAGCTCGACGAACGGGCCCGTGGTGGCGAACGTCCGCCCATGGCGGACGGCCTCGGCGTAGGAGACGGCGGTCAGCGGCCCCGCCACCTTGGCGTAGGTCCGCTCCCAGCCCGGCGGGCTCGCCACCATCTCCATCCGCTGGCGGGTGAAGGACAGCATCGAGTCGGTGCCCGCGACGGCGGCCAGCCGGTTGCCCGCTCCGAGCAGGCGGCGGTACACCGCCGAGGATCCGGCGGCGGAGGCGTAGTGCAGGATCTCCATGCTGTCGACCAGGCCGAGTGCGGCGTCGACCACGGCCATCCGGGCCGAGCACTGCGGCCGGCCGGTGCCGAAGACGTCGGCCGGGGTCTCGACGGGCGACTTGAACGAGTGCGCGTAGCCGACGATCGCCCCCAGATCGCGAAGCTCCCGGCAGGCGACGCTGGTGGGGGGCCAGTCGGGAGCACCGGCGAACCCGGCGTGGTAGCGGCTCGGCGGGGCGGTGACCCCGAAGGCGTGGAGGTGCCCGAGCAGGTCGTCGCGGTACTCCACGCCCATGCGGGCGAGGTGGGTGGCGTCCGACCAGGGCAGGTCCCGCCCCGCCCAGTGCTCCAGCGCCTCCCTGTCCAGGACGCGCGGGCCGGACACGTTGGCGGCGAGGAGGTTGAGCACGTGCAGGTCCTCACCGTGCTGCGCGGCCGCGGCCATCTGCGGCGTGGCCACGACGTCCCCGACGAAGTTGAGGTGGACGTGCAGGTCCGCGCCGTACCATCCCCTGGCCGCCGCGTCGTACATCCGCGCCGGAGTCAGCTCGACGAGGGTCTCGCCCGAGGGGGTGAGGGCCGTCTCGGCGACGTCGTACTCCATCCCGCGCGTCACCCGGACGGTCAGCGGCTCGGCGGGGACGTCCAGCACGATGTCGTCGCCGTGGAAGTACGGCGTGCCGTGGTAGTCGTACCTGGCCGGCGTCCCCTCCGGGAACCAGCCCTGGCCGCCCTCGGTCCACACGCTCCACCGGCACGGGAACCCGGCCCGCACCCGCAGCCGCGCCCGGGCGGCGAGGCGGACCAGCCCCGACAGGCCGGCACGCTCGCCGCCCGCGCCCACGCTCACCTCGGTGGCGGTGTCCAGGTCGATCAGGCGGGCCCCGCCGGGGGCGAGGTGGTACCGCACGCCACCGGCGCGGACCTCCGCCGGCGACGTGCGGGCGTTGTCGAGCAGCAGGCTCACCGGCACCGGCCGCGCGTCGAGCACGATGCGCGGCCGCCCTTCCAGCTCGCAGCCGCCTTCCCGCAGCCGCAGCACGGCCGCCCCGCCGGGCGGTGCCCCGCCGAGCGCGTCCCGCAGCACCTCGTCGAAGTCCAGTTCGCGCACGAGCGCCTCGTGTTCGGCGAGGGTGGCGTCCGGCCGCTCGGCCCGTACCCGGGCGAAGGCGACCCGGAAGAACCTCTCCTCGTCGACGAAGCGCGAGACGCTCATCAGCCTCACGTATGGGATCTTGGGCTCTCCCCAGCTCATCCCGTGTTCGGCCAGCGCCCGGCGGTACTCGCGCAGCGCTTCGGCCACGACGTCCGGAAGCATCAGATCCTCATCCACGCGGACCTCCCGTAACCCGATGTGCCGTCATGGTCACACCGGTGACGCGAATCGGACGCCGCGGGCCCCGGACGAGGGAGAGGTTTCTTGCCACCTGGATGTGGCTTCGTCAGCAACCGTAGAAGGTCACCACATTGGCCGACCTTGGGGTGAGACGTCCGGGATGCCTGATCAGCCTAGCAGGCCGGTGTAGCCGGGACCGAGCCGGTCGAGGCGCGAGGTGATCCACCGGCTGGAGGGTCCGCGCCTGCCCGGAGGGGGCGGTCAGGCGGGCTGGTGGTCGAAGGCGGCGAGGATGCGGTCGGCGGCGAGGGCGGGGGTGAGGGTGCCCTCGAGCACCTCCCGCTCCACCTCGGCGGCGATCGCGGTCACCTCGGGGTTCTCCTTCAGCCGGGTCAGCAGCCGGTCGCGCACCAGCGTCCAGGTCCAGCCGACCTGCTGGCGGCGGCGCTTGGCCGTGAGCTCGCCGGAGGCCTCCATGACGTCCTGGTGGCGGATGATGTGCCGCCACAGCTCGTCGAGTCCGGTGCCCTCCTGCCCGCTACAGGTCAGCACCGGGGTGCTCCACGAGCCGCCGCTCGCCCGAAGCAGCCGGAGGGCTCCCGCCAGCTCCCTGGCGGCCTTGCGCGCGTCCATCTCGTGAGGGCCGTCGGCCTTGTTGACCGCGATGACGTCGGCCAGCTCCAGCACGCCCTTCTTGATGCCCTGGAGCTGGTCGCCGGTCCTCGCCAGGGTGAGGAGCAGGAAGGTGTCCACCATCTCGGCGACCGCGATCTCCGACTGCCCGACCCCCACGGTCTCCACCAGGACGGTGTCGAATCCGGCCGCCTCCACGACCACCATGGCCTCGCGGGTCGCCTTGGTGACGCCGCCGAGGGTGCCGGAGGTCGGCGAGGGCCGGATGTAGGCGTTGGGGTCGGCCGACAACCGTCCCATGCGGGTCTTGTCGCCCAGGATGCTGCCGCCGGTGCGTGTGGAGGAGGGATCGACGGCGAGCACGGCGACGCGGTGCCCCTGTCCCGTCAGGTGGACGCCGAGCGCGTCGATGAAGGTCGACTTGCCCACCCCGGGCACGCCGGTGACGCCGACCCTCCTGGCCTTGCCGGACAGGGGGGTCAGCTCGATCAGCAGGCGCTGGGCGAGCTCGCGGTGGTCGGGCCGCGAGGACTCCACCAGGGTGATCGCCCGTGCGATCCAGCCGACGGCGCCCTCACGCACCCCCTGGACGTAGTCCTCAAGCGGTGGCATGACCCAGCCGGGCGGAGAGGTCGCGCAGCAGGTCGAGGGCCGCGTCGGCGACCACCGTGCCCGGCGGGAAGATCGCGGCGGCGCCGGCCTCGCGCAGCGCCTGGAAGTCGTCCGGCGGGATCACCCCGCCCACGACGATCATGATGTCGTCGCGGCCCAGGGCGGCGAGCCGGTCGCGCAGCTCGGGCACCAGCGAGAGGTGACCGGCCGCGAGCGACGAGACGCCGACCACGTGCACGTCGGCCTCGATGGCCTGGCGGGCGACCTCGCCCGGGGTCTGGAACAGCGGGCCCACGTCCACGTCGAACCCCAGGTCGGCGAAGGCCGTGGCGATCACCTTCTGCCCCCGGTCGTGCCCGTCCTGGCCGATCTTCGCGACCAGGATGCGGGGCCTGCGCCCCTCCTCCCGCTCGAACGCGGCGCACGCGGCCCGGACCTTCTCGATGTAGGCGGCGTCGCCCGCCTCCTCCCGGTACACCCCTGAGATGGTACGGATCTGCCCCGCGTGCCGTCCGAAGACCTCCTCCAGCGCGTCGGAGATCTCCCCGACGGTGGCCTTCGCACGGGCGGCGTCGACGGCGAGGGCGAGGAGGTTGCCCTCTCCCGCGGCGCCCCGGGTGAGGGCCGCGAGCGCGTCCCGGCACGCCTGCTCGTCGCGCTCCTCGCGAAGCCGGCGCAGCTTCTCGATCTGCTGGGCGCGCACCGAGGTGTTGTCGACCTTGAGCACCTCGATGTCCTCGTCGGACCCGGCGCGGTACTTGTTGACGCCGATCACCGGCTGCCTGCCGGAGTCGATGCGCGCCTGCGTGCGGGCGGCGGCCTCCTCGATGCGCAGCTTGGGCAGGCCCGCGTCGATGGCCTTGGCCATGCCGCCCGCCTGCTCGACCTCCTGGATGTGCTCCCAGGCCCGGCGCGCCAGCTCGTAGGTCAGCCGCTCGACGTACGCGCTGCCGCCCCAGGGGTCGATCACCCGGCAGGTGCCCGACTCCTGCTGGAGCAGAAGCTGGGTGTTCCGGGCGATGCGGGCCGAGAAGTCGGTGGGCAGGGCCAGCGCCTCGTCGAGCGCGTTGGTGTGCAGCGACTGGGTGTGCCCCTGGGTCGCCGCCATCGCCTCCACGCATGTGCGGACCACGTTGTTGAAGAAGTCCTGCGCGGTCAGCGACCAGCCGGAGGTCTGGCAGTGGGTGCGCAGCGACAGCGACTTGGGGTTCTCGGCGCCGAAGCCCTTGACCAGCTTGGCCCAGAGCAGCCGGGCGGCGCGGAGCTTGGCGACCTCCATGAAGAAGTTCATGCCGATGCACCAGAAGAACGACAGGCGCGGCGCGAACGCGTCGACGCCGAGCCCGGCCCCGACCCCCGCCCGCAGGTACTCGACCCCGTCGGCCAGCGTGTACGCCAGCTCCAGGTCGCACGTGGCCCCGGCCTCCTGGATGTGGTAGCCGGAGATCGAGATGGAGTTGAACTTCGGCATGCGCTCGGAGGTGAACGCGAAGATGTCGGAGATGATCCGCATCGACGGGCCGGGCGGGTAGATGTAGGTGTTGCGGACCATGAACTCCTTGAGGATGTCGTTCTGGATGGTCCCGGCGAGCTGCTCGGGGGCCACCCCCTGCTCCTCGGCGGCCACGATGTAGAGCGCGAGCACCGGCAGCACCGCGCCGTTCATGGTCATCGACACGCTCATGCGGTCGAGGGGGATGCCGTCGAACAGCTGCCGCATGTCGTAGATGGAGTCGATGGCCACCCCGGCCATGCCGACGTCGCCGCCCACGCGCGGGTGGTCGGAGTCGTAGCCCCGGTGGGTGGCCAGGTCGAAGGCGACCGACAACCCTTTCTGCCCTGCGGCCAGGTTGCGCCGGTAGAAGGCGTTCGACTGCTCGGCCGTGGAGAACCCGGCGTACTGGCGGATCGTCCACGGCTGGGTGACGTACATCGTCGGGTAGGGACCGCGCGGGAACGGCGCCATGCCGGGGTAGGTCGACAGGAAGTCGAGCCCGTCGAGGTCCTCGGCGGTGTAGAGCGGCTTGACGCCGATGCCCTCGGGCGTGTCCCACGTCAGGTCGGAGGGGCTCTTGCCGACCTGGTCCTGCACGGCCCGCGCCCAGCGGTCGAGGCCGGGGGGCCCGTCGCCCGGAGTACCGGAGCTGAGGGGAATGCCGGAGAAGTCGGGAATCATACGGTCACCCCAAGATCGTCGAACGTGGTGCGGAGCACGTCCAGGACGTCACACCCGGCGTACAGGCGAGCGTCCACGCCCTCATGCTCACCCTTCCCCGCCAGCCACACCTTTCTCGCCCCCGCCCGCCTGAGCTCGGCCGCGACCGCCGCCGCGTGCTCGTCGTACAGCCTGTCGCTGGAGCACAGGCAGGCCACGGTGGTGCCGCCACGCCGGAAGGCCTCGGCGATCTCGGCGGGGTCGGTGGACGGGCCGCTCAGGACGGTGGCGATGCCGCCCGTCTGGAACAGGTTCGCCGCGAACGAGGCTCGCGCGGTGGAGGCCGCCACCGGGCCGATGGTCGCCAGGAAGACCACGGGCCGGGCCTCGGCGCGGTCGGCGGCGTCGCGCAGCTCCTCGAAGCCCTGCGCGTAGTGCACCCGGGGCAGGCCGCCTCCGGGACGCTCGGGCGCCGGCTCGCGGGCGGGACGCCGCTCGTCCACGTGCGGGAACTCGCTGACGCCGGTGATGGGGTCCCTGCGGCGGGCGATGTTGCGGGAGCGGCGCGCCCAGGTGGCGGCGAGCCGCTCGGGGACCAGCCGCTCCAGGGCCGCCTCCGCGCCGCCCGCGCGCTCGATCTCCTGGAACCACTCCCAGGCCTTGCCCGCCAGGTCGGCGGTGAGCCGCTCGGCGTACCAGGAGCCGCCCGCCGGGTCGACGACCCTGGCGACGTTGGCCTCCTCGACCAGCAGCGACTGGGTGTTGCGGGCGATGCGCCTGGCGAAGGTGTCGGGCAGGCCCAGGCGCGCGTCGAAGGGCTGCACGGTGACGGCGTCCGCGCCGCCGACGCCGGCGCCGAAGCAGGCCAGCGTGGTGCGCAGCATGTTCACCCAGGGATCACGGCCGGTCATCATCGCCGAAGAGGTGACCGCGTGCTGGACCTGCCCTCCGTGGGCGGGGACGCCGCAGGCCTCGGCGACGCGGGCCCAGAGAGCCCGCGCGGCCCGGAACTTGGCGATCGTGAGGAACTGGTCGGCCGTGGCCGCGTACCGGAACTCGATCTGCCCGAACGCCTCCTCCACCGTCAGGCCGCCGTCGGTGAGGGCGCGCAGGTAGGCGACTCCGGTGGCGATGGAGCAGCCGAGCTCCTCCGCGTCGCTCCCGCCGGCGTCGTGGTACGGCGTGGCGTCGACGGTGATCGCCCGCACGGAGGGGACCTCCCGGGCGCGCCGGGCCAGCTCGACGGCACCCGCCGGCGGGACGGCCGTGCCGGTGGCGGCCCGCAGGCCGATGGGGTCGGCACCGAGGTTCGCCCCCGCAGAGGCGATGCCGCGTTCGGCGGCGAGCCGCAGGAACGCCTCCGCGGCCTCGGCCGTGCGGGCCCCCGCGTCGAGCACGACGGGGGCGAGGTCGAGGTAGACCCCGTCCAGCACCTGGGGCAGCGCGGCGGGGTCGAGCCCGCCGTCGCCGAGCACGAGCCAGATGGAGGTGACGCCGTTCTCCAGGTCGGCCAGCACGGCCTCGCGGGTGCGGGCCGGGTCGGGGTCGGCGTGACGCTGGCGCACGTCCCACCCGGACAGCGCGCCGCCCGCGGCCCGGACGCCCCGGATGAAGGGGGCGGCACCGGGCACACCGGGGTCGCCGGGCAGGTCCGCCGCGTCGTACAGCGGGGAGAGCGTCACGCCGTCGTAGGTGGTGAAGGCCAGCGCCTCTTCGGGCGAGTCGACCTCGGCGCCGGATCTGCGCAGCACGCCCAGGGCGAGCCGCCGCCAGTCTTCCCGCGTGCCCGGCGGGAAATCGGCGGCCGGATGGAATTCCTCGGGCTGCACCGTCATGTCACGGATCGTAGGCGTTGCCGTCTCGGGACGACACTTCGGGGACCCCTGTCACGCGTCGGGGTCCCCCTGTCCCTTCAGGCGATCGGCGGTGCTCAGCCGATCGGGGCCTCCCAGGCGGCATCCCAGGTGATCTTGCCCACCACGCCGTCGACGCCGAGGCGCTGCTCCTGCTGGAAGTCGCGGCAGACCTCCCGCGACCCGGGTCCGTATGCCCCGTCCACGTCGATGGTCCAGCCGCGCTTGTCCATCTGGGCCTGCCAGGTGCGCACGTCCTCGCCGCGCATGACCGGCGGGTACTTCAGCAGCCTGCCGGGGAACCTCGGGTGCCGCACCGGGTCGGGGTCGGTGGGCCCGGGCTGGCCGCCGGGGCGCGGGGCCCCCTTCTTCACCCACTCGTACAGCGCGGCGCCGGGGCAGTCGGTGGAGTATCCGTCGCGGTGGCCCTTGATCTCCTTGCCCGCGCCTCCCTTGTCACGCAGGTACTCGATGGCGTCCACGATGCCGTCGAGCATGCCGTCCGGCGGCTTGACCAGCCCGGAGTTGCCCACAAGGCCGAGCACGGCGTAGTGCCCGGAGTTCAGGCCCGGGCCGTTGGCGGCGGGCAGGTGCCCGGGGCCGCGGCCGACGAAGACCTTGCGGTGCGGGCAGGCCGCCATGCTGTAGCCGATGTCGAGCCAGCCGTTTCCGTCCATATGGAAGCTCTGGATGGATTTCACCATGGCGACGCACTTGGCGTGGTCGTTCACGATCGCCGGGTCGACCCGGCCACCGGTGTAGTGCACCTTGATGCCCTTGGTGGACGTCAGGTTCGTATAGGAGCCGCGCGGGGCGCGGGCGCCCCAGTCTGCACGCGACACAAGGTCGATGGCCACGAATCTTCTCCCAGGGGGACGAGCATTTAGGACTGAAGGTCCACTGTCCTTCCATCGGGCCACCAAACCAGCCCTAGCGGTCTCACAGTGGACCGATCCGCGTGAGCAACCCTAACCATGGACACATGACCATATGTGTTAGTTCGCGGATGTCCGTTAGCTATACCGCATTGATTTAGCGGTACTTGCGGGAAAATCCTTGGACTCCACCCGCCACTGGGCTGAATCATGAATATATGTCCGTTGTGGAGGAGGTTCGTTTCCCCGCCGCCGAAGCCCTGCCGATGAAGGTGTGGCTCGACGACGGTGACTCGCCGATCGATGTCATCGACGCCCTGGCACTGTCCCCGTTCGCCACCGGGAACCAGCCCTGGGCACGTTCCGCCAACCTGGAGAGGGTGCGTCCCGACGCCTCGCTCATGCCCGCGCGCGCCCGGCTGACCCGTGCCGCGAAGGAGGACGACGGCCGCGACTCGCGCCTGGCCTGCGGGGACGGCTGGACCCTCAGGGTGGTCCGGTTCCGCAACCGCTCCGCCGTGCTCACCGTGACCGCCGTCAGCGACGAGCTCGCGCGGTCGGTGCTGGAGGAGGCCACCAAGGACGCGGTCGAGCCGCCTCCCCAGGAGGCCGACCACGTCGACATGGGATTCTGGTGGACCGGGGCCCACGGGCCGCGCCGTACCCAGCGCCCGATCACCGCGCCGCGCTGGCCGGCGATCCGGGGCAACTACTCGCGGGCGGCCGGCGAGTCGCTGGGAAGCCTCATGACGGTGACCCCGTCCGACGTCAACGGGCGGCTCATCCTCCTGCACGGCCCGCCGGGAACCGGCAAGACCACGGCCCTGCGCGCCCTGGCCATGGAGTGGGCCAAGTGGTGCCAGGTGGACTGCGTGCTCGATCCCGAGCGGCTGTTCGCCGACCCGGGCTACCTGATGGAGGTCGCCGTCGGGTACGACTCCGACGACGACGACCACCGCTGGCGGCTGCTGGTGCTGGAGGACTGCGACGAACTGATCCGCGCCGAGGCCAAGGAGGTCACGGGTCAGGGGCTGTCGCGCCTGCTCAACCTGACCGACGGGCTCCTCGGCCAGGGCAGGGACGTCCTTGTGGCCGTGACCACCAACGAGGACCTCGCCAGGCTGCACCCGGCGGTCGTGCGTCCGGGACGCTGCCTGTCGCAGATCGAGGCGGGCCGCCTGTCGGCCGACGAGGCCCGCGCGTGGCTCGGCTCCGCGGACGGCGTCGGCTCCTCGGGGGCGACGCTGGCGGAGCTGTTCGCCCTGCGCTCCGGAAGGGCCTCCACCCTCCCGGCCGCACCCGCGGAGACCACCGGCCTCTACCTCTGATCGGGTGCCGGGCACGCCGACGGCCGGTCGTGCGGGGGATGGTCCCCCTGCCCCTCCTGCCGGGGGTGCGCCGCCGGCGACATCAGCGTCGGATCGGATCGCGCCAGCAGGGCCGGCTCGGTGCGGGACAGGGTCCGAAGCTCCGGGCGCGTCATGGCGGGGGCGGCGGGCGGTCGCTCGTTCCCCCAGAACGGGCCGACCAGGCCGAGTTCCTGGAACAGCGCGCGCGCCTCGTCGGGGGTGCGCCGGCGGTACTCCCTGGTGAGCCGTCCGGCGTACCACCGGGTGGCGAGCAGCCACAGGGTGCGCATGTCGAGGATCACTCCCCGGGGGTTGCGGGTCTGGCGCAGCCACCGCCCCACGTGCTCCTCGGAGCAGAACAGCGACTGGTGCCCGCAGGCGTACATCACGTCGTCCCACATGCGCGGGATGGGGACCAGGAAGTGCGCGACCAGGTCGATCGTCGGGGGCTCATCGGGGCACACGTCGAGCGCGAGCGCCTTGCCGCAGCCGGGGCAGTGGGTCGCGACCATGCACTCCTCGCCGACGAGCGCGGGAATCGCGAACGAGTCCCAGGCGCAGCCGCCCCACCACTTGACCCGGTCGCCGGCGACCACGAAGCCGAGCGGCACCGCCGACCACGGGTGGGCCATGACGATCTGGCTGCGGTCGTCGTCGAGCACGAGCAGATGGGCGTCGTGCAGCGCCCGGAGGACGTCGAGCGCCGCGGCCGGTTCCATGCCGAACTCGGCGGCCACCTCGTCCGGACGCGGGGGCTCGCCCCGCTCGGCGAACCGCCGGTAGACGAACACCCGCACGTCTGCGAGATCGTGCATAACCCTGACGATACCCACCGTGACCTAGGCCGATGCCGAGAGCCCTCGGTCAGCCGAGCGGGGTGAGCAGGGTCGGTCACGGATACGTAAACCATCCGATGCGCCGCTCAGAGCCCAAAACAAGAATCTGCAAGGTGGTCATCCCGTCTCCCGCCGATCCGCACCGTCTCGTCTTCCACCGATGGACCTCCGTGGTCCCTTCGGAGAGCGGCGTGACCTGCTACCTCGACCCCTTCGGCAGCGAGAGCACCACCTGGCCCTACACGCGCTGGACCTCCGAGGAGCGGGCCATCGGCTTCCCCGCGACCGAGCTGGTCCCCTCATGGACGGCCACCGCGCCCAAGGGCGCCTGGCTGCGGGTCGAGCTCCAGGCGCGCACCGTCATCGGCGGCCTGACCAAGTGGTACGACATGGGCCGGTGGGCGGAAGGGGGCGACGACATCCACCGCACCTCGCTGCCCGGACAGGGCGACGAGGACGGCGACGTCGCGGTCGACACCTTCGTCGCCACCCGCCCGGTCTCGGCGTACCGGCTGCGGATCACGCTGCACGGGACGGAGGCGGCCGTGCACACCGTCGGAGTGATGGCCTCGGCGGTGCCCACGCGCGCCAGCGTTCCGGTCAGCCCTCCCGGCGAGGCGCTGGGGATCGAGCTCAAGGTGCCGCCGCGCAGCCAGAAGACCCACGCCGGGCACTACCTCGAGTGGGGCGGGGGCGGCGACTCCTGGTGCAGCCCGGCCTCGATGACGATGGTGCTCCAGTACTGGGAGCGCGGGCCGGCCGCCGACGACCTCACGTTCGTGGACCCCGCCGACCCGTGCCCCGCCGTGGACCACGCGGCCCGCGACATGTACGACCACAGCTACCAGGGCACCGGCAACTGGCCCTTCGGGGTCGCCTACGCTGGGCGGTACGGGTTGTGCGGCTTCGTCACCCGCCTGCGCTCGCTCGCCGAGTTGGAACGCTTCATCGGCGCCGGTATCCCGGTGATCACCTCGCAGTCGTTCAAGGAGCACGAGCTTCCGGGCGCGGGGTACTCCACGCGTGGCCACATCATGGTGGTGACCGGCTTCACCCCGGACGGTGACGTCATCGCCAACGATCCGGCGGCGATGTCCGACGAGATGGTCAAGAGAGTCTATCCTCGGGCCGCTTTCGAGAACGTTTGGTTACGCTCGACCAGCAGCGGGGGAATCGTCCATATCGTCCACCCGCACGACATCCCACTCCCACCTTCAGAGGGCAACTGGTGATCAAGTCTCCTATCACTGCCGCCGACGTCGCACGCGTGGACGACCGCCCGTTCTGGGTGGAGATCGTGCCTGCTCCCGACGGCGAGGAGGTGTGGTGGGACGAGCCGCGCCCGGCCGAGGGCGGGCGGCGCTGCGTCGTGCGGCGCGGTCCGGACGGCGGCGTCCACGACGTCCTGCCCCAGGGCTGGAACGCCCGCAACCGGGTGATCGAGTACGGCGGGCGCTCCTGGCGGCCGCTCCCGGACGGCGGGCTGGTCTTCACCAACTGGGCGGACCAGCGGCTCTACCGGTGCGCGCCCGGGGGCGACCCCGTGCCGCTCACCCCGCTGGGACCGTCCCGCTACGCCGACCTGGTGGTCCAGGGCGACGAGGTCTGGTGCGTGCGGGAGACCGAGGACCGGCGTGACCTGGTGGCGGTGCCGCTCGACGGCGGACCGGCCCGCGTGGTGCTCAAGGCGCAGCACTTCATCATGAACCCGCGTGTCTCCCCCGGCGGCGGCCAGGTGGCGTGGATCGGGTACGACCATCCCAACATGCCCTGGGACGGCACCTCGCTGTGCGTGGCCCCGCTTCAGGACGACGGCACCGCCGGGCCGTACCGTGTCGTGGCCGGCGGGCCGGAGGAGGCCGTGGCGCAGGCCGAATGGCGCGACGACGGCGCGCTGTACGCGGTGACCGACCCGACCGGCTGGTGGAACATCCACCTGGTCCCGCTCGACGGCAGTCCCCCGCGCAACCTCACCCCGATGCCGAAGGAGTTCGGCGACGCGGCCTGGAAGCTCGGCTACACGTGGTTCACGCTCGCGGGCGACCTGATCGTCACGATGTACGGCACGGCCGACGGCAAGCGCCTGGGCGTGCTGGACCCCGCCACCGGCGAGATCACCGACGTCGGCGGGTCCTACACCTACTGGGCGCCGACGGTGTCCGCCTCCCCCGACGGGTCGAGCGCCGTCGCCGTGGGCGGCTCGCCGCACAAACCGTTCGAGATCGTCCGCGTCGACCTGGCCACCGGCGCGCATGAGGTGCTCTCCCCCGCCAAGGCGCTCCCCGACCCGTCGGTGCTGCCGGTGCCCGAGGCGATGGTCTTCGACGGCGTGCACGCCCATGTGTACCCGCCTGCCGGGGCCGAGGCCGGCACCCCGGCGCCTTACGTGATGTTCGTGCACGGAGGCCCGACCGGCTCCAGCCCGATGGTGTTCGACCTGGAGATCGCGTACTTCACCAGCAGGGGAATCGGCGTCGCCGAGGTGAACTACGGGGGCTCCACGGGGTACGGCAGGGCCTACCGCGAGCGGCTGCGGCACAACTGGGGCGTCGTCGACGTGCGCGACAGCGAGACCGTCGCCCGCGGCCTGGCGGCGGCCGGGCTCGCCGACCCCGAACGCACCGCGATCAGGGGCGGCAGCGCGGGGGGCTGGACCTCCGTCGCCGCGCTCGTGCACAGCGACGTCTTCCGGGGCGCGGTCGCCCACTACGCGATCACCGATCCCGAGGGCTGGGCGAGAGAGACCCACGACTTCGAGTCGCGGTACCTGGACGGCCTGATCGGCCCGCTGCCGGAGACCCGCCAACGCTACCTCGACCGTTCGCCCACCCTGCACGCCGCTCAGGCGTCCGGGCCCGCCCTGCTGATGCACGGCCTGGAGGACGCCATCGTGGACCCCGGCCAGGCCGAGCGGTTCATCGCCGCGCTCGACGAGCACGGCGGCCGGTGGGCTTACATGACCTTCCCTGGGGAACAGCACGGCTGGAGAAGAGAGGAAACCATCGTCGCGGCACTCGAAGCCGAGCTTGCCTTCTACGGGCTCATCTTCGGCTTCCCCACTCCCGAAGTGCCGCGGCTCACACTGAAAGGACAAATGTGACCGAGGTCGCAAGCATCTGCTCGGACCTGCTGAGGATCGACACGACCAACGACGGCACGCCGGACGGCTCGGGAGAGCGAGTGGCCGCCGAACACGTCGCGGGGCTGCTCGCCGACACCGGCGTCGAGCCGGTGGTGTTCGAGTCCGCACCCCGGCGCACCAGCGTGGTGGCGCGCATCCCCGGAGACGACCCGGATGCCCTCCTCATCCACGGCCACCTCGACGTCGTCCCCGCCGACCCCTCGGAGTGGAGGCTGCACCCGTTCTCGGGCGAGATCGCCGACGGGTGCGTGCACGGGCGCGGCGCGGTGGACATGAAGGGCGCGCTGTCCATGACGCTGGCGCTGGTCCGCGAGTGGGCCAGGCTCGGGCGGCGCCCCAAGCGGGACATCGTGCTGGCGTTCCTCGCCGACGAGGAGGCCACCGGGGAGTACGGCGCCGGCTATGCCGTCACCCGGCACCGCGACCTGTTCGAGGGCTGCACCGAGGCCATCAGCGAGTCGGGCGGCTTCAGCGTGACCGTCCCGGGCGGCGCGATCGGCTCCGGCGCGGTCCAGGTCCCCTCCCCGGCGCGGGCCGGCCTCTCCTCCGAGGATCTGCGCCTCTATCCGGTGGCGGTGGGCGAGCGCGGCACGGCCTGGATGAAGGTCACCGCCCACGGTGTGGCCGGGCACGGATCCAAGCCCCCGGTGGACAACCCGGTGGCCGAATTGTGCCGGGCCCTCGCCCGCCTCGCCGACCACCGCTGGCCCGTGCGGCTCACCCCCGCCGTGGCAGCCCTCATCGAGGCTCTCGGCAGGGAGCTCGGGACCACGATCGACCTGGACCGGCTCGACGAGGAGATCGAGCGCCTCGGCCAGGCCGGCACGCTGTTCAAAGGCGTCATCCGCAACTCGGCCAACCCCACCATGCTCGACGCGGGCTACAAGGTCAACGTCATCCCCGGCACGGCCCAGGCCCACGTCGACGGCAGGTTCCTGCCCGGCTTCCGCGAGGAGTTCCTGGAGACGATCGACAAGCTGCTCGGCCCGAAGGTCAGCCGGGAGTTCGTCACCCTCGACGACGGTGTGGCCTCCCCCACCGAGGGCCTGTTCGACGAGCTGTGCGCCGCGCTGCTCGCCGAGGATCCCGCGGGGCGCCCGGTGCCGTACGTCATGACCGGCGGCACCGACGCCAAGTCCTTCGCCCAGATCGGCATCAGGGGGTACGGCTTCGCGCCGCTGCTGCTGGACCCGGGCCTCGACTACTTCGGGATGTTCCACGGCGTGGACGAGCGGGTGCCGGTCGCGGGCCTGGAGTTCGGCGTGCGCGTGCTCGACCGCCTGCTGACGTCCCGCGCCGGCTGAGCCCTCTCACGACAGGCGGTTGCGCAGCGGTACGTCGCGGATCACCGCCCAGACCAGGAGGAGGCCGAGCAGGAAGGTGCCGAGGCCGGTGCCGAGCGTCAGGGCGAGCGACTGCGGAAGGTCGACGCGGAGGGGGAGGGACCCGAGGAACGGCAGCCGGAGCTCCGTGCCGATCGCGCCCTCCGCGAGCACGACGAGGCCGACCCCGATCGGGATCGTGAGCAGGCCGCCTCCCTGCCAGCGGTAGAAGCCGGCCCCGACGAGGGCGCCGGCGACGATCCAGGCGAGGAACTCCACCAGGTACTCGATCAGGACGAGCGGCACCTGCGTCGGCTCGGCGTACAGGTGGGCGCGCCCGAGAGCCTGCGGCCGGCCGGCGAGGTTGTACAGCACCGTCTCCAGCAGGTATCCGACGGCCATCAGGGCGGACAGGAACGGCGCGAAGAGGGCGACGGTGACGGCCGCCTGCGCGCCGAACTGCCGGCGGGTCTGCCCGTGCGCGATGTACATCGGCAGGAACTCGCGGACGAGGGCCACCCCGACGAACAGGGCGTACCAGCGGGTCACCTGGACGGCCTTCTCCCACACGCTCTCGTTGAGCGTGCCGAAGACCGCGATGCCCACAGTGACCGCGACGACGAGCACGAAGAACCCGGCCCAGAGCATCAGGGCGAACACCATGTTCGCGAGCAGCAGGCGGCTGGGGAATCTCATTTCGGCTCTCCGGTGAGGTGGATGAACAGGTCCTGCATGGCGATCGGCCCGAGCTCCAGCCCGGCCTCGACGGCCTTCCTGCGCCGGGCGTCGTCGAGGTCGCCGTAGAGCATCGCCGACTTGGTGGGCCCGAGCTGCTTGGCGCCGAGCACGGTCAGCCCGTGGGTGAAGGTGTCGACCTGCTCGGCCGGCCCGGTCACGGCCGTGCCCCTGGACAGCAGCGTCTGGGTCTCCTCGTGCACGACCAGGCGTCCGTGGTCGATGATGACGACCTCCTCGAACAGCGAGCTGACCTCCTCGATGAGGTGGGTCGACAGGATGATCGTGCGGGGGTGGGCCATGTAGTCGGCGAGCAGGGCGTCGTAGAAGGCGTAACGAGAGGGCGGGTCCATGCCCAGGTACGACTCGTCGAACATGGTCAGCGGCGCCCGGCCGGCCAGGCCCACAAGGACGCCCATGGCCGAACGCTGCCCCTTCGACATGGACTTGACCTTCGCCTTCGGCGTGAGCCCGAAGGTGTCCAGCAGGGTACGGGCGTATTCGGCGTCCCAGTTCGGGCGCAGCCACTCGGCGAAGTAGAGCGCGTCCTCGACCGTGCCGATGTCGATGGTCTCGCCCACGTCGCGGATGAGGCTCACCCGGCGGGTGAGGCCCGCGTTCTCGAACACCGGCTGTCCGTCGATCCGTACGGTGCCCGCCGACTCCTTGCGGAAGGCGGCCAGGACCGACAGCAGACTGGTCTTGCCGGACCCGTTGCGGCCGAGTAACCCGTAGATCTTCCCGCCCTCCAGGCTCAACGTCAGCCGGTCGAGCGCGGTGACGTCCCCGTACCGCAGCACCAGGTCCTCGACGTCGATCCTCATCGCCCCTCCAGTTCCTGGATGCGGCCGATGACGTCGCTCAGCGGGATCCCGATGGCCTTGGCCTCGGCCACCATCGGGTCGACCACGTCGGCGAAGAAGCTCTCGCGGTGCCTGGACCTCAGCACCTCCCGAGCGTCTGGACTGACGAACATGCCGATACCTCGCTTCTTGAACAGAACGCCCTCGTCAACGAGTTGCTGGAACGCCTTGGCCGCGGTCGCCGGGTTGATCCGGTAGAACGCGGCGTACTGATTGGTGGACATGACCTGTTCGTCACCTTTCAGCGCCTCACGCAGCACATCCGCCTTGATGTGGTCGGCGATCTGCCGGTAGATCGGGCTCCGGTCGTCGAACATGACACCTGCTTCACTGGTTCATTACTTCACTAACGAACCATAGGAGCATGGCCGGGGCCGGTCAACCCTCGATCGGCCGGGATTCCCGGCCCCACCGGGCCCGCCCGCGAGGACGGACGGCCCGAGGTGCCCGGCGCCGTGACGCGCGCCACGCTCACGCGCCGCACTGCCGGCGATCGTTGACCGAGCGGGGTCCATCCCCTGTAATGAACGCTTGCCGATTGGTTCGGCCGACCCGGCCGAAAAGGCGATTCCGTATAAATAACAGCAAATTAGTACGGGATCACTTACACGGTATTCGCATGGGTCGGGAAAGGGGATGCCAGAGTGAAGCCGGTCCTGCGCAGGTGGGTTCCGCTCGTCGTGGCCACCGCGTTCGCCGCGGGCACCCAGGCGACGACCGGGCCGGCGCACGCGGACGACGTGGTCTTCCCCTTCTCGGGCATGACCGCCACGACCGTCGTCAGCGGAGTGGTCGCCGAGGACCGCGCGGTCGTCGGCGGAGCCGACGTCCTGGCCATCGCATACCCTGCGGGGGACGCGCTGGACGTTCCCGAAGGAACTGTTCTGCGCACCCTGGTGGTGGGCGCCGCGAGCACCGACTCTCATGGGCACTTCTCCGTGAACGTCGACCCCGCGGCCCTGCCCGCCCCCTACGTCGACGGAAGAGGCCGGCTCCACCTGGAGGTCGCGATCTCCAACGGTGATCGCGAGGTCCGCTGGGCGACCACCGTGGTCCGCGCGTCCCACCCCACCCCGATCGGCGGCGAGGAGCTGTGCGGCCCTGACGTCACCAACGGCTGTGACCCCGGCGATCCCGTCTACGTCGTCCGCGGCGCCGACAGCGAGCGGCTGGTCGTCGTGGTCGGCACCGCGGGCGGGCGCCCGGTGACCCCCATCTGGTCCACCGCCTCGGCGGAGGCGCTGGGGGCGTCGGTGCCACGGCAGCTGGTCGTGGACCTCGGCGCCCGTCCCACCGTCACCGACCCGAACGACGACCCCGCCGCCTGGGTGACCGCTCCCCAGGGAGAGGACCTGACCCGGGAGGGGGCGCGCACTCCTCCCCCGGGCCCGTCCGAGCCGATCGGGGCGGCGGCCGCCGCCGAGGCGCGGCGGGTCGAGGCGACGCCCCGCACCCCCGCCTTCACCTCCGTGGCCTCGGCCATCGACGGCGGCGCCATCACCCGGGCACACATGCGGGAGGGGACGATGGCGGCGACCGGCACGGCCCCCGGGCCGTGCGTCACGCGCATCGTGAAGCGGTACAACGGGCGCGAGGAGACCTACATGGGGGTCTACGCCTGGTCCGGCGCCCTTGCGACGGTGACGCAGGCGGACGGCGCCGACCACACGCTCGGCGTGGCGGCGGCCGGCCACGGCGCGTGGTCTTCCAGCGGCTCGCTGACGCTGTCGGTGCGGGCCGGCGACAGCCACACGGTGTCGAGGGTCTCCGACGCCTGGGCGATCGGCACGGTGAACTACGGAGTGCTGGCCGACAGCTGCAACGGAAGGCGGAGCCTGGTGCCGCTGAGCATCGGGGACCCCATCAAGCGTTTCGCCCGCGCCTATCACCCGCGACTGAAAGCCTCTTGCATCACCCTTTACGCGAATTCCTCCGTCTGGGACAAAGACCAGGCGCGTAATGTCAGAATCGGCGGCGGGGTGAGCGTCGCGGGATTCAGCGCCTCCGCCCAGAGCGGTTATGACACCCGGTCGAAGCTCTCGTTCAGAGCGACCCGGATGACGCGATTGTGCGGCAACAGGAGCACGAGCGTGCGGCTGTCGTCGATCGTCGAAGCCCACAAGGCCTGAGGAACATCGAGCATGCGAGGCCTCTTGGCACGGGCCGCCCTGACCGGCGTCCTGCTTGTGACGGCGGCGTGCTGCGCGGGCGAGGAGGCGCCGCCGCCCGGCGCCTCCCCTCCGCCGGCCAGGCTGGTCGAGCCGGGCGACGCGGGCCGCCAGTCCTTCGGCCTGCGCAGGACCAAGCGGGGTAAGCCATACCTTTTCGGCAACCTCGCCCTCTGCCTCGACCGGGCGGGCATCGCCAACGTCACCGATGTCCGGTTCGAGAGGCCGAAGGGCGACCTCAGGGTCGAGGCCTGGGCCCTGCGTCCGTTCTACCGGGCCATCGGGAGCGACGGCGTGGGCTGGGGGGAGCCCACCAGCCTGCAGCGGCGCAAGGTCTCCACGGCCCTCCAGGCCGTCACCCAGGTCTGCCAGCCGGACCGGTCCTCACGTGTGGAGTTCTCCGAACTGGTGGTGCAGACCTCCCGTCCGAACGGCACGAGCGCCTCCGGCACGGGCGTCGTCGTCACCTACACCAGCGGGCGGTCGCGCGCCATGCTCCGCATACCGTTCGGCATCACGCTCTGCGCGCCTGCGGACAAGACCCTGCCCCTGTGCCAGTCGCAGACCTGATCGCCGTACGCGCGGGCCGGCGCGGATCATGCGGACGCGGAGCATGCTTCCAACATGGGCGGATCCGGCCGGGACGCCGGGGTCCTCGGCCGGATCGCGACGGTCGGCGACCGTCGTCCACGCGTGCGGGGTGCTCAGCCCCCGGGCTTGAGTACGGAGTCGATGATGTAGAGCGTGGCGTTGCGGGTCTGGAGATTGCCGCAGACGAGCTGGGCGTTGCCGATCTTGTAGCTGTCACCGGAGCGGGTCGTCGTGAGCTTGTCGCCCTCCAGGGTGGTGAAGTCGCCCTTCTCCAGGTCGGCCGGGGTCTTGCGCCCCTGGATGATGTGGTAGGTCAGGACCTTGGTGAGCTCGTTCCTGTTCGCCAGCAGCTTGTCGCGCTCGGCTTTCGGGATCTTGTCGAAGGCGGCGTTGTTGGGCGCGAAGATGGTGATGTCGGTCGCGGAGTTCAGCGCCTCCACCAGGCCCGCCTTCTTCGCCATGGCGACCAGGGTGCTCAGGTCCGGCACGTGCGAGGCGGCCGTGGCCACCGGCTCCTTGGCGAGTTCCGCCGGGCTACCCGGACCGGACTCCGGCAGCGACGCGCAGCCCGGCCCGACGGGTGAGGGGGACGACGTGGGCGAGGCGGTGGGCGTGGAGGTCTCGGTCTCCGTGGACGTGGGCGTCGAGGTAGGCGTGGTGGTATCTGTCGATGTGGGCGAGGTGGTGGGCGTGGGCGTCGGTTGGTTGAGCCTCGACGTCGCCGTCGCGGCGCCCGTGCCGATGCCACCGGCGTTGGCGCCGGCCACGGTGTTGTACCCGGCGGTGAGCGACAGGGCCGCTACAACCGGAAGGGCGAGAAGACGAGTGTTCATGTGCCTGTCCCCTTTTTGCGCTCTTTGACGGGCGGTCACTTGGGAGTGGCCACGACCGGGTACCGGCGGCGGCACGAGAAAGGAAGGGCCCCACGACCTGACTGGTCGCTTGAGGATCGGCGGGCCCCCATGCCCGCGGCAGGATGGCGGACGCCACCCGGCCCGTCCCGTCCGCGGGACCCTGGGTCGACCGCGGACTCAGCGACAGCAGCCGCTATGAGAAGGCCGTGGACAGCGGCCCCCGCTCAATCAAGACGACCATGCGCGGGTCCGCTTGTCTCGCGCAGGGCGACCCTCTCATTATCGCCGAGCACCCACCGTCGCCGACCATGCGCAGGACGGCATGGGACAAAACGTCCGCCATGTCGATCATCGGTCCACGACCGAACCATGACCCCGGCAGCCGGAGGTCAAGCTTCCGGCGAGAGCCGGTCCGCGGATCCCCTTGCCCGCGCGGCACCCGGGCTCGCCCGGACAGCAGTGATCGGCATGACGGAATCTGATCGATCCTGACCGGACAGATCTCAACCCTTGCCTCGATCGCGTTGTCACGGACGTACCTGCGCCTCCTCGTCCATGTGGCCCCGATACGACATCACCTCGCCGATCAGCGGCGCAGTGACCCTTACCTCGATGTGGAACCGTGGTGGCATCCGCGCGCGGTCGCCGGTCTCCACCCACGCGTGCGCGGACACGCGAGGCGCGAGCCGCTTGGGCACCGCGAACTCACGGCGGCCGATCCGGACCACCGCGCCTTCCTGCACCACGTTCACCTCCGTGGGAGTGGCCACGGTCCGCGTACGGATCTCCAGCGGGCCGTGCGGCTCCCAGCCCCGCTCACCGATCCGGACCTGCTCGCTGAGGAGATCCTGCGCGCCGATCCGGCGTTCCCAACGCTCGAGGATCGAGGTCTCGCCCGCCGCCGGTCCCGCCGCCCTGGAACGGCGGACGGTCACCCGCGCGGGAGCCGCCGTACAGGTGCGGGGCAGCCCGAGCACGGCGCACGCGATCCTGCCCAGGATGCCCGGCCCACGGCGCACCTCCAGCACGCCCGTGCCGCTGACCGTGTCATCACCTAGGTGGAACCGCCACATCCATGCGTACGCCCCGTCCCCCACGACTCCGCCACCCTCCGGTGAGCCACCCGTCCTACCCGCAGTCCTTCCCACCGCGGCCACCTTTGCGCCCCTGCGGAACCGGATGATCGCCCGATCTCGTCCGGCACCGGCTGTGGCTAGGTTGGTGAGATGCACGAGACGGGACCGGTGCCCGGAGACGACGCGTCTGGAATTCTGGCTGCCGCGCGGGCCGGCGATCCCGATGCCTTCGGGCGTCTGGTCGATCCGTTCCGAGATGAGCTGCGGGCGCACTGCTACCGGATGCTCGGGTCGGTCCACGATGCCGAGGACGCGATGCAGGAAGCGCTGGTCCGGGCCTGGCGAGGGCTCGACCGGTACGAGAACCGCGGCTCCATCCGGCCCTGGCTGTACAAGATCGCTACCAACAGGTGTCTCACGCTGATCGAGCGCCGGGGCCGCCGGGAGCTTCCTACCGATCTCAGCCCCGGTGCCGCACCACTCGCCGAGATGTCGTGGCTCGAGCCGTACCCCGACGAGAGACTGGGCGGGGCGGATGCGAGCCCGGAGGCCCGCTATTTGGCGCGCGAGAGTGTGGAACTGGCCTTCGTCGCCGCGCTCCAGCACCTGTCGGCGCGCCAGCGAGCCGTCCTGGTCCTGCGTGAGGTCCTGGGATTCTCGGCGCGCGAGGTCGCGGACCTGTTGGAGACCACCGTGGCGTCGGTCAACAGCACACTGCAGCGAGCGCGCAAGGTCGTCGACGACCGGCTTCCCGGCGTCAGCCAACAGGCGACTCTGCGTTCCCTGGGCGAAGACGATCTTCGAAAAGTGGCGGACCAGTACGCGACCGCCTGGGAGATCGGGGACGTCGAGGCCATCGTGGCGATGCTGACCGACGACGCCAGGTACGCGATGCCGCCCCTGGCTGAATGGTACGAGGGGCACCAGGCCATCCGGGCATTCCTGGTCGACGCACCGCTGACCCGGCGGTGGCGCTTCCTGCCGGCGCACGCGAACGGGCAGCTCGCGTTCGGCACCTACATGTGGGACGACGCCAGGGCCGCCTACGTCGCCGCGGGGCTCGACCTGCTCGCGTTGCGCGGCACGAAGATCGTCGAGGTCGTCTCGTTCCTGACACCGGAGATCTTCGCAAGCTTCGGCCTCCCCGACGAGATCGTGGAGTAACCCACGCACGCGCCTGACACGTTCATCGTTGCCCCACGCCTCTCGACTTCATGGCTTCCCAGCCGGTCGTGACTCCCTGCCTGTCCCGGCTTTCCTGCCTGCCTGAAGAGAGCCCCGGATTGACGGTGGCATGCGAGGAGGTGCTCGTCATACCAGGCCCTCACGGGGCGGGCATGACGATGGCATGGCGTCAGGTCCCACCTCGTGTCTTGGTCTTCGGGGCGGCGGGGATCACCGGCCAGTCGAGGAGGGGAAGCGAGTAGTCGACCCATACTCCGGGGACTCACCTCACTGGTGCCGACGTCACCGGGAGGCTGCCATTGCACTTTGACCGTTGCCACCAGGCGCATCCGGTGGTGGCGACGTAGACGATCGCCGCCAAATCACCCGATCGTCCACCCGCCGCCGCCCACCACTCTGCGGCCCTGTCGGTGCCGGCGAAACGACCCGCTGGAACGTCTCCCACGACTCATCGGGCACCAGTCGTCGAAGAAACGCCATCCACCAACGATCTAACGACCAATCCCCCAAATGAGTCACGCTCTTATCAGCGGCTGCTGGTCCGCATCCTGACAGCTCTGGATTGGGGCTGTGACCTGGGGTGATGTCACCTGTGGGCGGTTATCGGCGAATGACTGCATTCCGGGTGGCAGCAAGCGGTCAAGGGCGTGCAACTTGCTGCCGTCCATTCGTCTGGTTTGTGGGTTGTGATTCCCGCAGAGTTGTTTGTGCGAGGACAAATACACAGCCCACAAAGAAAGAGACGAAACAATGACGAACTCGAAGTTCTCCCCGGTTAGCAACAACACCGCCAAGCGCTCCGCCGGAACCACCTGGGACTCCTACACCCGCACCGCCGGAACCACCTGGGACAGCTACTCCCGCACCCCCGGCACCACCTGGGACTAACAAACAAACACACTCAACAAGAACCCAGAAAATCGACCAACTCCCCGCCAACCAACCCGACAAAGAATGGCGATCCTCCGCACATCCCACTAGACAAAAACGGTAAGTACCCGCACATCCGACCAGATGGAGAACGCAACCCCCCACGCACCCCGACCAGACGAAGAACCGCAACCTCCCGCACATCGCGATCAGACCAAAAGATCACCGTTCCACAGCAGGTGAACAGCCTCGATCAGCCGAACAGCACCATCGTGATCCGCATCCGAACCGATGGCATCGGCCCAGCATCGAGAATCCCCGGCCCCCTGAAACGGCCGGACCCCCGTCAGCCGCCCTTCCCGCCACCGGACCGTATGCCGAGGCGGAAGGCCTCCCACGCGGCCGGGGACACCCAAAGCCAAGGCCCCTCGGGATCCTTGCTGTCCCGCATCACAACCAGCCGACCAGCCTCAGCCTCGTACCAAGCGGTCTCCCGGCCCGGGTCCTCACCGGCGCCCTCCACGGGATCTCCCTCACCACCAAGCCGGCTGGACTTGCGCCAGACCGTCGCGACCTCAACGCACTCGTTTCCGCCGCCACTCCGGGTGGATCTACGCCATCGAGGTTCCGTCAGATCCATTGCTTCATCACCTTCCTGATGAGCTCGATCGACGCGCTCTGGGGTAGTGCCTCGGCCCGCAACGCCCCGAACAGGTACGCCGCTCTCCTGACATCGTCTGGACGATGAACGACCTGTCCTCCTCCCGCATGATCAAAATATGCGACGTCCGGTGTGTCCTGGAAGGAGACGCAGACAATCGGGCCGTTGGTTCCTGGATAGGCGCCTACGGTGGACGGAATCACCTGCACCGTGATTCTCGGCCGATCCGCGGCACCGATCAGATAGTCAAGCTGCTCTCGCATGACGTCCATGCCCCCCACAGGCCTATGGAGAACGGCTTCATCGACGACGACGAACAGTCTTGGAGCATTATCCCGCCGCAGAATCTTCTGACGCTCCAGCCGCTCCGCGACCATCGCCTCGATCTGATCGTCGCCATCTCCAGGGCAAGCTCCTCGGATCAACGCTCGCGCGTACGCCTCCGTCTGAAGCAGTCCGGGAACGTTGATCGGCTGGAAGTTCTCGATGCAGATGGCGTCCCGCTCCAGCTCGAAGTAGGAGCGCACCGACGCCTGGTGAACGGCCCGACGCACCATGGGCCACAGGCGGGTGAAGTGGCCGTCTGTTCGGAGGGCCTGGTCGCAGGCTTCGGCGAAATCCTTCTTCGGGTTGCGCTTACTGTTCTCCACGGCGCTGACCTGAGCCGAGGAGTAGTTGATCAGCTCGCCGAGCTGCTCCTGTGTGAGCCCTGCCTCCTCGCGGATCCGGCGCAACTCGGACGCGAAGAAGGCCAGAGGGCTGCTGGGATCCGGGTCGTGTACAAGCGTCATGCTGCCGTCCTCCGACTCTCTACAGGTCTACAAATCCCTCGGGAGGACACCCGCGAGTCCACAGAGGGCTCCAGGAACCGGCTCGGACGGGACAAGGGAACCCGTCGTGACCGTACGCTTACTTTCTGCGACCATAGTCGGCAATCTAGGAGGTCCGCGCAACGTCTTCTGTGAAACCCTGTTCGAAAGGTGGACACGACGGTGACCGACTTCTCGTCCGAGATGACCGAGCCGCTGGACGCGCTTGCTCGTGCGTTCGACCCGCAGCGGTTCTCCGCACGAGTGGTACGCGGCTACGCGCTGCCGTTCCTGCGGGTGGTCTCCCTCGAGGCTCCGTCACTCGCCGAGCGGATCACCGTACGACCGGACGAGGCGGGCGCGCCCTCCTTCTGGTGGAGCTGGAACGAGCGCATCGCCCCCGTGCACGACATCTGCCGTACCGCACAGAAGATCACCACTGTACTTGGCCTGGTGAGACCCGCTGTCGAGCACACCGAGGAGAGCCGCGCATGAGGCCGCACGACCTTGGTCACGCCCTAGAGTCAGGCCGGTTGCCGCTCGCGGAGGGTGCCGAGGAGCGCTTCGCGGCGACCCTGACCACCCTCGGACGGATGCTACGTGCCCGCGGCATGGGCACCCTTCTCGTACGCAGGGTCGGTCTCAGGTTGCGCTTGCAGAAGGAACCCGGCGCGACGACCTACCACAGCCCGGAGATGACGGTGGGGATGCCAGGTGATCCGCGAACGGCACGGGTGACCGTCGAGCGGGGGCGCTGCGGGCCCACGCTGCACATCGCGTTTCCAGAGGGTGGCATGCCCCGACTCCGGTTACGGGCCACGGACCTCGACCTCGCCGTCAGCCTCCTCCGCCAGCTCTTCGACACCGGTTCGGTCGGGACGGCGGGGAGCGGATGGGAACCAACGGGCGCCTAGTTGCCTTTGGCCGGCGATGGCGGCCTGGACGCCACGCTCCGCTCCGTGCGGCGTGGCCACCTGAGGCGAGATCTGCTGCGGCGATCACGCCTTGATCAAGGACCTCCAGTCCGGAGGGACTCGCTGCCCCTTTCCGGCCAGTTCTGCGCCCCGGTTCAGCTCGATAGGCGCTGCCCCGGACAGGTCGAAGAGCTGTGGCACCTTGCCGGCGTGCGCAAGGACGGTTCCTTCACGGTGAGGCGGCGCGGCCGTCGCCGCCTCACCGGGTTCGCCGGGGGTCCTGGTGCTCCACGGTCACAAGAACGGTCACGCGATGGTATAACGCTCCCAGCCGCACCCGTAGTCACCGAAGTAGGTCAGGCCGCCGTTTCGGTTGCCCTTCCAACGGGCCAGGCACCCGTCCGCGGCGCGGATGGCCACCAGGTCTCCGACGCCATCCTTGTTGAGGTCTCCGAGACCCGCGAAGTTGCGGTACTTTTCCCAGCCGCAGCCGTAGTCGCCGACGTACCTGAACGAGGCGTTGCCGTAGCTGAGCCATCGGGCGATGCATCCGTTCGATCTGGCCACCGCGACCAGGTCGCCCCTGCCGTCGCCGCTGATGTCACCGACGCCGGTGAGTTCGGTGTAGTTCTGCCAGCCGCAGCCGTAGTCGCCGATGTAGTCGAGCCCGCCGCCGCCGTTGCCCCTCCATCGGGCGATGCAGCCGTTGGACTTGCGTACGGCGACCAGATCGCCGATGCCGTCCCCGGTGACGTCGCCCGCGCCGGTGAGTTCGGTGTAGTTCTCCCAGCCGCAGCCGTAGTCGCCGTAGTAGGTGAAGCCGAAGGCGGACGTGCCCTTCCAGCGGGCCAGGCAGCCGTCGGACCTGCGTACGGCGACCAGATCGCCGATGCCGTCGCGGGTGATGTCGCCGACAGCGGTGAGTTCGGTGTAGTTCTCCCAGCCGCAGCCGTAGTCGCCGATGTAGTCGAGCCCGCCGCCGTTGCCCTTCCACCGGGCGATGCAGCCGTCCGAGGTACGCACGCCTACGAGGTCGCTGACGCCGTCGCGGTTGTAGTCGTTTCCCTTCACCGCGATGCTGGCCGGTGGCGAGGGCGGAACGGGCGCCTGGGTCGGCGGCGGCTCCCACGGCGGGTTCTGCGGCTGGGGCGAGTTGGACACGCCGTCATCCACGGGGCCGCATTCCTCGCGGATGATCAGCGCGGTCTGGTCGCCGTGCACCCGAACCCAGACACCCACCCAGCTGCCCCGGCGGTCGATGGGATCCTGGTCGATGGTGAGCAGGCCGAACAGCACTTTGAGCTGCCACCACACCTTGCAGCCCGAATCCACTCTGAACGCGTCCCAGTCCTCGCCGGAGGGTGTGTTGGGGCCGGCGTGCGTGAGCAGCCGCGTGTCATTGCGATCGGTCGTGTTCTTGCACCCTGGATAGTACGGGGGATCGTTGCTGACGATGCGGTTGAGGTTGTCGCTCGCGCACCAAGATCGCGCGACGAGAACGGGTTTGGTGTCGGCGCCGCTCTTGTTGTTGTGGGTGGCGCTGTTCCCGTTCGCGTCGGCGATCGCCGGGTCCGTGTCCAGCGCCGGCACGCTCATCGTCATTGTCAGGACGAGAGCGGCCGTCAGTAATCGTCTTTTGCGCACGCGTTTCTCCTCGGTTTCGACGACCTCATCAGGAGTAGCAGAATGGCTGTTAAATGGGCCACATTGTTCGACGTCGTTCAAAGGAGCCGGTCTATGCAGGGCGTTCAGGTATCAGAAACCTGTCCGGGAAGGTCCGTACAGAACGACAGGGGTACGTCGTCTTTCTGGGGAGAGCGGCACGGCACGAGCGCCGGACACGCATGGAAACGGGGAGCTGAAGCGGATGCGCATTCATTTCACGCGCGCTGACCTGGCACGCACCGATGTGGCGAGCGGGCCCGACGTCATGTGGGAGGTGGTCGGCAGTCTGCAGGCGCTGCAGACCGGCTACGGGAAGAAGGTGTTCGGGCAGTGGCGCCGGCAGGCACGCCACGACCTGCATCACGCGGGACTGGCGCGGCCGGTGCGCGACCAGCTCTTCCCGGTCGCGCCCCACGCCGCCTACTACCCTGACCTGCTCACTCCCGTGGAGGGCGCGCTCGGCCTGGACGAGGCCCTGGACACGATCCTGAGCACGCCGAGGCGCCGATTAGGCACGGAGATCGGCCGCCTCGGCGGCGGACCCGGCCAGGGCGCCTGGCTGGACGACTTGCGCGCGGCCAGGACGGCTGCGCTGGCCGAACTCGGCGCCACCATGCGCGCCTACCACCGGCTCTCGGTGGAGCCGCATTGGCCGGCCGTGCGCGCCTGCGTCAACAGCGACCTCGCCCGGCGCTGCCAGGTGCTGCGCGAGGGCGGCGTGCACGCCCTGCTCGACAGCTTCCGCCCGATGATGCGCTGGAAACCCCCGGTGCTGGAGATCCCCGCCCATCCCTCCGGACGGGACATCCACCTGAACGGGCGCGGGCTGCGGCTGATCCCCTCCTATTTCACCCACATACATCCGCTCACCATCTTCGACCCCGAACTCCCGCAGGCCATCGCCTACCCGGCCGAACACCACCCCAACCCGGCTCCCACGCGGCACGACGCCGTGCTGGACCGGCTGCTCGGCGACACCCGGGCCGCGACGCTCCGCGCCGTGGCCTGCGGCAGCACGACCAGCGAGCTGGCCCGGCGCATCGGGGTGTCACTACCCACGATCAGCCACCACACCGCCATCCTGCGGGACGCGGGCCTGATCGTCAGCCGGCGGACCGCCACCAAGATCCTGCACACGCTGAGCCCGCTGGGCGAGGCACTGCTCGCCGGTCGCCCCCGGCGAGATCAAGGACGTGACGATCGCACTGGATGAGTTCGAGCGTCTCGTTCAGCCGGTCGGCCGCTGGTGAGTCACCCAGGATGGCGACGCCTTCTCGCAGGTCGGCCTCGCCTCTTTCGAGGAACGGGTTGGCGAGGAACGTGGACTCGTACCACGAGCCGTCCACGACGTAGGTGTGGCGGCGCGTTCCCGGGTCCCGTTCTGTGCGGATGAGGCGGAGCTGGACCAGATAGCGGACGGCGCCCGAGACCCCGCCGGTGCTGGCGTGCAGCCATTCCGCTAGCTCGGCCGCGGTCATCCGCCCGTTCTCGCCGGCCAGCAAGCTGCGCCGTACCGCCCTGATCCACGGCCGCGACGGCCGGCGTTGAGACGGCCTCCCCGCGCCGATCTCTGGCGCGGCGGGACGCCAGGCGTCGATCACCACACGGCCGAGCGCTGCATCAACCGGATCAAAGAGTGGCGTGGGCCGGCCTTCCGCTTCGACAAGACCCCGGAAAGCCACCTCGCTGGGCTCCATCTGCGAGGCGCCATCCTATGGATCAGCGGCGCGAGTAGATGCCCCGGGACCTGACTGCAACCGGTCAGTTGACCGGGCACCGATGACTTTCGGACGGCAGTGAAGTCTAAGGCGTTAGCGACAGGCCACAGCCACCGCGGCCACGCGAGCACTGCGGCCCGAGACACGCACGTCCCCTAGCAAGCACGGTCCCCAGACGACCCGAGACCACGGAGTTCTGATCATGGGGAAGCTGATAGCGACGGTGTTCAACTACTCCCTCGATGGCCTTCTCGCCGACGAGGGCACCGAATTCTGGAAGTTCTGCTTCGACCTGCCCGAAAATCGTCAGCGCGACGACCCGGCGCACCTCGACTGGCTCCAGAGCGCCTACGCGCACGTCATGGGCCGCACCTCCTACGAGTCCATCTCCGAGGCCATGACAACCGCCACCGACCACCCGTTCGCCGACATCCTGAACGCCGCGCGCAAGGTCGTCTTCTCCCGGACCCTGAAGACGGCCGACTGGGCCAACACCACCATCGCCGCCGGTGACACGACAGAAGAGATCGACAGCTCAGGCTGGGCGGCGACGGCCACATCGTGGTCTGGGGCGGCGTCAGCCTCTGGCGGTCACTCATGCGGCTCGACCTGATCGACGAGATCCAGCTGAGCACGTTCCCCTACGTCGCGGGCGAGGGCACCCGGCTGTTCGACGGCGTCCCCAAGTCCTACCCGCTCGACCTGGTCTCCAGCACCGCGTCCAGCAACGGGATCATCTATCTGCAGTACCGGCGACACCGCTAACCAGCAAAATCATCTGAAGGCTCACTGCACGCCACGACCCCGTCCGGCACGCCGGGCGGGGTCTTTCACGCGGCTAATAGACCTCTCGACCATCCATCTGCGCGCCGAACGCGAGCACCGCGCGAGCAGGTCGAGCAGGTGCCGTAGCTCGGTCATCGTGTTGAGATGACGGCGGTCGGCGCGACTGTGACACAACCATGACACGGCGCTGACGAGGCGGGGACACGGTCGGCCGACAGTGAATGGCGTTGACCTGCGCCTGTTCCCCAGCGGTGGGTCCGGCTGTCTCCGTGCCACTGAGGAAGGCTGATCGATCGTGACTGAACGCGTACGCGTGGCTGTGCTGGCGGGTGGGCCATCCGCCGAGCATGAGGTGTCGCTGCGGTCGGCGCAGGCTGTGCTCGATGAGCTGCCGAGGGAGCTGTACGAGCCCGTCGCCGTCATCATCGACCGGCAGGGCAGGTGGCCGGTGGAACTGCGACGCGATCTGGCGGACGTGGTCTTCCCCGTGCTGCACGGGCCGTTCGGCGAGGACGGCGTCGTCCAGGGTCACCTGGAGACGCTGGGCATCCCGTACGTGGGCTGCGGCGTCATGGCCTCTGCCGTGGCCATGAACAAGGTCGCGATGCGGCGCACGTTTCTGGCGGAGGACATTCCGGTCACCCCACATGTGTGGTTCACCGAGCACGAGTGGCGCACCACCACCGACTCCTGGGGTCTGGTGAAGTCGCTCGACTGGCCGATGTACGTCAAACCGGCCAACATGGGCTCCTCCATCGGCATCTCACGTGTCACCTCCATGGAGGAGCTGCGCGCGGGCGTAGATCTGGCGCTGGCCTACGACCGGATGGTCATCGTCGAGCAGGAGGTGACCGCGCGCGAGGTCATCTGCGGCGTGCTCGGCGGCTACGACACTCCGGATGCTTCGGTGCCCGGCGAGCTCATCGTGCCCGGCGACTGGCTCGACTATGAGGCCAAATACCTCAGCCAGGCCGAGATCGCCGGCATCCCTGCCGTGCTGCCAGAACGGGTGGCCGAGGACGTGCGCGAGCTGGCTCTGCGCGCCTTCCGGGCGATCGGTGGCTACGGCCTGTCCCGTGTCGACTTCCTCTATGAGGAGGACACGGGACGCCTGTACGTGCTGGAGATCAACACCATGCCCGGCTTCACCTCCCGTTCCGTCTACGCCAGGGCCTGGGCCGCAAGCGGTGTCCCGTACCCGGACCTGCCGCGCCGCCTCATCGACCTCGCGTTCGCCAGGAGCGGCTCGTGATCCCCATGACGCTGAACAGGATCGCGCAGGTCGTCGGCGCAAGCCTGTATGACGTGCGCGACCCGCAGGCGCTGGTGACGGCGCCCTCGGCGGTCGCCACCGACAGGTCGTTCAACAACGAGATCGGGCTGCCGCTCACCGTGCTGCGTGCCGATGCCACCACCCGATACCTGGTGCTGGAAATGGGCGCGGGCCGGAAGGGCGACCTGACGTACCTGACCGGGCTCGCACCGCCCCAGGTCGGGCTGGTGCTCAATGTCGGCACCGCCCATGTGGATCGTATGGGCAGCGGGCCGGCCGACGTGGCCGAGGCCAAAGGCGAGCTGGTCGAGGCACTTCCGGCGGACGGGTTCGCCCTGCTCAACGCCGACGACCCGTACGTCCTGGGCATGGCCGGCCGCACCAGGGCCCGGATCCTGTTGTACGGCGGGTCGGCGCAGGCGCAGGTGCGAGCCGAAGATGTGCGGATGGCCGACCGCGCGCGAACCGCGTTCGAGCTGGTGACGCCCTCCGGCCGCGCTCGGGTCGAGCTCAACCTCATAGGCGAGCACCAGGTGAGCAATGCCCTCGCCGCGCCGGTGGACGGAGTATCGCTGCTGGTCTGAGGATTCTTCCTGGAAGATCGCGTAGCGGTCGAAGAGGGCGATGGGATGGCCGGGAAGGTCTTCGGCCAGGGTGTTGGCCGAGCGGTCCACCTCGTACCCGCGATCTTGACGGTCGGACAGGAAGACGTGACCCTGCCAGACGGCCGTATCGCCAGGCGCCATCCGGGTGACCGGCGCGCGTCAGCCCGTCGTCCACGGCCGGAGCTTCTCGGGGTTCCGTACTGCCCAGAGATGCTTGATCCGGTCGCCTACGACCTCGAACGCCATCACCACCACGATGACGCCATCTTGCTGAGCCACCAGACCGGGCTGACCGTTGACCGTACGCTCCAGGATCGCCAGGTTGGGCGCCTGGCCGAAGATATCGACCAAGACGCGCGCGATCTGCTCGCCGCCTTCGATCGGGCGGAGCACCGCGCTGGCGAGGCCGCCGCCGTCGGCGATCCCCGTGGCGTCGGGGGCGAGGAGGCCGATGAGGGCGTCGATGTCCTTGGCTTCCCATGCCTTCTTGAAGTCTCTGACGATGTCGACGCGCTGGGCTGCGGGAGTCGCGGGAGCCTGCGACGCGCGAATGCGACGGCGGGCCGACGAGGCGAGCTGGCGACATGCCGCCGGCGTACGGCCGACGATCTCGGCCACTTCGGCGAAGGAGTAGCGGAAGACATCGTGAAGGATGAACGCGACGCGCTCGGCCGGGGTCATCGATTCGAGCATGACGAGGAAGGCCATGTTGATCGACTCGTCGAGGGTGACCCGGTCGGCCGGGTCGACCGAGCTGCCGCCCAACCGCCCGTTGATCGTACGGTCGGGCAGCGGCTCCGGGATCCATTCGCCCACGTAGCTCTCGCGCCGGGCCCGTGCCGAGCCGAGCAGGTCGAGGCAGATGCGACTGGCGACCTTCGTCAGCCAGCCGCCGGGGGATTCGATGGCCTGCCGTTGCTGTCGGGACATGGCGTACCAGCGGGCGTACGTCTCTTGTACGACATCCTCGGCATCGGCCAGGGAGCCGAGGAGCCGGTACGCGAGGTTGATCAGCTGACGCCGCTCGCTCATGATCGCGTTCAGGCTCGGATCGAGCCGACCATCTCCTGGCTCATATCGGGTGGTCATGGTGTCGCCGGCTTTCCTTCTGCCGCGTCTGCCCTCACCAGATCGACGACACAGCACCTCCGAATGTGAGGCCGACCCGTCACCTCACATTCGGAGGTGCTGTGTCGTCGTAGTAGGGACTTCGCGCTCGCGATCATCATTGCCGTCTTCGTGCGCCCTGCGAATCGATGAGGAGCCCATTCATGTTCGTTGCCTACACGGTGGTCTCGATCCTGCTCGCCATCGGGCTGACCTTCTCCGCCTACCTCTTCGTCACCCGCGATCCCAACCCCCGAATCGTGGAGACGCTCAACACCGTTCAAGTGCCCAAGAGCATGTACGCGCCACTGGCGGCGCTGAAGTTCGCCGGCGCCCTCGGCCTGCTCATCGGCATCTTCTGGCGCCCCTTGGGCATCGCGGCCGCGATCGGCCTGGTGCTCTACTTCCTCGGCGCCGTGATCTTCCATCTACGTGTCAAGGACACCAAGGGGGCCGGGAGCCCAGCCGTATTGACCCTCGCCTTCGTCGCGCTCCTGCTCCTGGGAACCGCCTCGGCCTGAGCCGGGCGGCGTGCAGTCCCGGGAAGTCCCGCGGGCCGGTCCGGCCATATTGGCGTACCTGCGGCGCTTTCCCTCTTCACCTTCATCGAGGAGGCGGTGCGACACCGGCCGGTGGGCGGACGGAAGTCATCCGGGAGCAGATCGGCTCGTTGTCATGTGGGACCACGAGGATCCTGAAGGGCCTTGGCTTTGTGTGACCCCGGCCGCGTGGGAGGCCTTCCGCCTCGGCATACGTTCCGGTGGCGGGAAGGGCGGCTGACGGGGGTCCGGCCGTTTCAAGGGGGCCGGGGATTCTCGATGCTGGGCCGATGCCATCGGTTCGGATGCGGATCACGATGGTGCTGTTCGGCTGATCGAGGCTGTTCACCTGCTGTGGAACGGTGATCTTTTGGTCTGATCGGGATGTGCGGGAGGTTGCGGTTCTTCGTCTGGTCGGATGTGCGGGTGCTTACCGTTTTCGTCTAGTGGGATATGCGGGAAGTTTGCATTCTTCGTCGGGGTCGGATATGTGGAGAGATTGTTGATTTTCTGAGTTTGTCGGGTGTGTTTGTTTGTTAGTCCCAGGTGGTGCCGGGGGTGCGGGAGTAGCTGTCCCACGTGGTTCCGGCGGTGCGGGAGTAGGAGTCCCACGTGGTGCCGGCGGAGCGCTTGGCGGTGTTGTTACTAACCGGGGAGAACTTCGAGTTCGTCATTGTTTCGTCTCTTTCTTTGTGGCTGTGTATTTGTCCTCGCACAAACAACTCTGCGGGAATCACAACCCACAAACCAGACGAATGGACGGCAGCAAGTTGCACGCCCTTGACCGCTTGCTGCCACCCAGAATGCAGACATTCCCCGATAGCCACCAACAGATGACATCATCCCAGTTCACAGCCCCAATCCAGAGCTGTCAGGACGTGGACCGGCAGCCGTAGAAAGGGCCCATGCACGGCCATCCGGGGCTCTCTCTCCAAGAAAACAATGGAGGAATCCGCCCCCACGATCGCACGGATGGCCACTTCCGGCCTTGACCTCCAGCCGCGCGTGAAGCGCTCATCGAGAAAGAGGAGTCAGGCGGGCGCCTCGCTGCTCCGGCGCGGCGTCACCAGACCCGTCTCGTAAGCGAGCGCCACCGCCTGCGCGCGGCTGGACAGGCCGAGCTTGGTCATGGTGCGGTTGAGGTGGGTCTTCACGGTCGCCTCGCTGACGCACAACCGACCGGCGATCTGGCCGTTGGACAGCGCATGCCCCACCAGTTCGAGCACCTCGACCTCGCGCGCGGTCAAGATGTCCAGGTCACACGAGGATTGGGCGGTCAGATCCGGGCGGCGCGTGTACGTCTCGATCAGGCGCCTGGTGACGCTGGGCGCGAACAGCATCTCGCCCGCCGCGATGGTGTGGATCGCGGTGAGCAGGCGCTCGGGCGGGGTGTCCTTGAGCAGGAAGCCCGACGCGCCCGCCCGCAGGGCGTTGTAGACGTAGTCGTCGAGGTCGAAGGTGGTCAGGATCACCACCCGTGGCCGGTGGTCGCCGGCGGCGGCCAGGATGCGCTCGGTGGCGACGACCCCGCTCATGCCGGGCATCCTGATGTCCATCAAGATCACATCGGGACGCGTCGCCTCCGCGAGGCGTACGGCCTCCTCGCCGGTGGCGGCCTCCCCGACGACGTGCAGCTCGGGCATGGCCCGGATCAGCGCGGCCAGACCGGCACGGACCAGGATCTGATCGTCCACGACAAGCACTTTGATCATTAGAACGTCTCACCGGCCGGCGTAGGGGGCAGCTCGTCCGCGGTCGAGGACGAGAGGGGCAGCGTCACCACGACCTCGAACCCGCCGAGCGGCCCTGGTCCGGCGACGATCGTTCCCTTGTAGAGCTTGACCCGTTCGCGCATGCCGATCAACCCGTGGCCGTCAGTGTCCGGTGCGACCGCAGTGCCCGCGCCGCTGCCGTCGTCGGTGACACGCAGCTCCAGCTCGGCGGACCCGTACCGGAGGACCACCTGGGCTCTGGCGGAGCCCGCGTGTTTGAGCACGTTGGTGAGACATTCCTGAACGACCCGGTAGGCGCACAGGTCGATCCCGGACGCCAGCGGCCGTACGCTGCCGGTGACCGTGACCTCCACCGGCACCCCCGCGGAACGCACCCGCTCGACAAGCTGTCCGAGACGGTCCAGACCCGGAGCCGGGTCATAGCTCACCCCGTCGTCCTCGGGTTCGATGCGCAGGACCGCCAGCAACCGCCTCATCTCGCCCATGACCTCGCTGCCGGTGTCGGCGATCGTCGCGAGCGCGGCGCGGGCCGTGGCCGGGTCTGAGGAGAACACATACCGGGCGAGCCCGGCCTGCACCGAGATGACGGACATGTGGTGGGCGACGACGTCGTGCAGTTCGCGGGCGATGCGCACCCGTTCCTGGGTGACCGCACGGCGCGCCCTGCCCTCCTGGTCGCGCCTGAGCCGTTCGGACAGCTCGGTCAGCCGCCGGCTCCTGTCCGTCAGCATCCGGGCGCTGTTGCCGAACCCCCAGGCCACGGCGACCATGACACATCCCTGGATGACACCGGCCCACAGGAGGTCGACGGGTCCGACCAAGAAGGCGTGCAACCACATGACCAGGACGGCCACCGCGCCCACGGCGACCAGGCGCGGGGGCCGCTGAACCGCCACCGTATAGAGGCCGAGCAACTGCGGCATGGTGTTCATCCCGTAGTAGTAGCCCAGGGCGTGGTAGACGATGCCGGCGGCGCAGGTGATCAGCACGATCGTCAGCGGGGCGCGTCTGCGCAGGGCCAGCGGGAGGTTCGCCACCAGCGTCAAGGCGATGGAAAGCCCGTCCGGCCGCCGGAACCCGGCCTCGGTCATTCCCAGCAGCTCGGGGTGGTGGGCGACCACCACCTCGATAGCCACGGTCATGCTGGTGAACGCCAAGGCGAAGACCGTGTCGACGACCAGCGGGTTCGTCGCGGCGAACCGCCTGAGCCACGCCACGACCCTTGTACCCATCGGCGCATGGTAACCGGACGACCACCGATCCCTCATCCCCCGCCGACATGAGCACGCCTACCGCCAAAGTCGCACACGGCGCCACCGCGTACCACGCAGGTTGACCCGGGTGGGGCACCCGGTTGACCATGATCTCAACCGGGTGCTGGATGACCTTACTCCCTGACTTACGTACCGTCCTGCGGTAACGCCGGCGGCCCGGCCAGCGTGTCGGAGCCCTGAGGAGGGCACGTGCGTCACCAACGTCTCCCCCGCCGTACGGTCCGAGCGATCGCGCTGCTGGCGTCGCTGAGCGGTCTTACCGGGGCACCGCTCGGGACGAGCCCGGCGCACGCCACCACCGACGCGCCGCCACCACCGCCACCGGCTTCGGCGCCGACCGAGAGGCAGGCGGCCGAGCTTGCTCGTGCCTCGGGGAACCGCGTCGAGGTGCTGTCCCTGCGTACCGAGACCCGGCAGGTGTTCGCCAACCCCGGCGGAAGCTTCACCTCCGAGACGGCGGCGCTGCCCGAGCGGGTACGGCGGGACGCGGGCTGGGCGGACGTCGACACGACGTTGCGGTTCGCGGCGGACGGCACCGTACGACCGGTGGCCACCCCCTTGGACCTCGCCTTCTCCGGTGGTGGGACGGTCCCGATGGCGACCATGAGCGAGGACGGGCGTTCGGTCGCGATGACCTGGCCGGGCGCGCTGCCCAAACCGGTGCTGGAGAAGGACACCGCGACCTATGAGTCGGTGCTCCCCGGTGTCGATTTGAAGATCACGGCGTCGGTGCTCGGGTACTCCGAGGTCCTCGTCGTGAAGACCAGGGAGGCGGCGGCGAACCCCGCTCTGGCGAAGATCCGGCTCGGCATGCGCGGCACCGGGGTGTCGGTGCGAAGGTCGGCGAGCGGTGGGCTCATCGCGGTCACCGACGGCGGGGCGACCGTGTTCCACTCCCCGGCGCCCCGGATGTGGGACTCCTCCGGCTCCGTGCTGACCCGCCCGGTCACCACCGCGCCGAAACTGAACGGCCGGCAGGCGGTGCTCGGCGTGGAGGCCACTCCAGGCGAGGTGGTGCTGACGCCCGACTCGAGGCTGCTCACCGATGCGGCCACCACCTACCCGGTCTACATCGATCCCCAGTGGTCGGGTTCCAAGCAGGCCTGGACGTACGTGGACCGCGCGTTTCCGAGCCAGGAGTACTGGAACTCCAGCCACATGCCCGAAGCCGGCAACTACGGCAGCGGGATCAAACGGTCGTTCTTCCGGATGGACTCCAACAACATCAACGGCAAGCACATCCTCAAGGCGACGTTCCGCATCACCCAGGCCAAGTCGTGGGGCTGCACCTCCTCCCCGCAGGCCGTACAGCTCTGGCTGACCGGCGGCATTTCCAGCTCGACCAACTGGTCCCATCAGCCGTCCTGGATCGACTGGCAGGACAGCGTGTCCTCCGACGCCGGCTACAGCTCCTCCTGCCCCGACAAGGGCATCGAGTTCAACGTCACCGCCACCATCGCCAAAGCCGCCAAGTCGGGCTGGCCGAACACCACGTTCGGGCTGAAGGACTACGACGACACCGGCAGCAGCACATGGGGGTGGAAGGGGTTCGGCACCGCGCCGAAGCTGGTCGTCGACTACAACACCCCGCCCTCGGCGCCCTCGGGCGTCAGCACGTACCCGGCCACACCCTGTCTCACCGGGACCGGCCGCCCGACCGTCAACGCGGGCGACACCGAGAACCCGATCAAGCTGAAGGCGCGGATCTACGACCCGGACAAGGCCAACGACGGCGTGCGCGCCGAATTCATCCTGCACCACTACAACACCGCGACGGCCGTGTGGGACGACCTCACCACCACGATGCCCGGCGACGGCAAGACCGCCTACAAGTACACGACCTCGGCGACCGACCACTCCGTGTCGCTGTCCGGGCTGGTCACCGGGCAGAGCTACTCCTACAAGGTCAAGGCCTTCGACGGCACCGACTCCAGCGCGTGGAGTCCTTGGTGCGAGTTCACCGTGGACACCGTGGACCCGGCCCAGCTCCCGAAGGTGACCTCGGCCGACTACCCGGCCGGTACCCCCGACGACTGGAAGGGTGGCGTCGGTTCGGCCGGTGGGTTCACACTCGCGCCGGGCGACGGGGAGACCGACGTGTCGGCGTTCCGGTTCGCGCTGGACGACCAGAGCCGGGCCACGGCGGCGACCCAGGTGGCGATCCCGGCCGGGCAGACGTCCGTCACCGTGCCGATCGCACCGCGCCACGACTGGCTCAACGCCCTGTACGTCTTCCCCGTCGATCGCGCCGGCAACGTCGGTAAGACGCCCGCCGTCTACAGCTTCTACGTCAATGCGGGCGCCGGCCCGGTGGGCCGGTGGCGGCTGGACGAGACGAGCGGGACCGCGGCGGCCGACTCGGCCGCGGCGCCACACCCGGTGACGCTGGCGGGAGGCGTCTCATGGGTGGGCGGCCGGACCGGGGGCGCGGCACGGATGAACGGGAGCACCGGGTACGGCGCCACGTCCGGGCCGGTACTGCACACCGACAGGGGCCTGACCGTCTCGACGTGGGTGCGACTCACCGGCAAGTCCGTCAACTCCTCGGTGCTGAGCCAGTCGGGCACCCGTAACTCCGGCTTCCAGCTCTACTATTCCTCCGGCTACGACCGGTGGATCTTCGGCAAGTACGCCACCGACGTGGACGGTACCGCGCTCGCCCGGGCGATCAGCGACGCCGGTCCCCAGCTCAACGTCTGGACCCACCTGACCGGCGTGTACGACGCCCCCGGCAAGCAGGTCCGGCTGTACGTCAACGGGAGGCTCCAGCAGGCGCCGGCGGCCTACCCGTACACGCCGTGGGACGCGACCGGGCCGCTGCAGATCGGGCGCACCAAGTGGGAGGGCGGCTTCCACGAGAACTTCGCGGGCGACATCGACGATGCCACGATCTGGGACCGCATCCTGTCCGACGACCCGCGTACGGTGAACGACCCGATGCTGGGCAACGAGATCGCGGCCATGGCCAAGCAGCCCCCGTCCGGGCTCGGCCTGTGGAAGCTGGACGAGGGAACGGGCACCACCGCCGCCGACTCCTCCGGGTACGGCCGGAACGCGACGCTCGGCGGCGGCGCCACCTGGTCCGACGACGGCTTCGACGGCGCGGCCGTCCTGCGCCTCAACGGCACCACGGCCTTCGCCTCGGCTCCGGTGGCTCCCGTGCGGACCGACCACAGCTACGCGGTGTCGGCCCGGGTTCGCCTGACCGGCGACGACACCTGCACCATGCCCACTCACACGCTCACCGCCGTCGGGCAGGACGGCGCCAGGAACAGCGGCTTCTATCTCGGCTACCGGACCTTCACCGAGAACGGCGCCACGGTCTACCGCTGGTCGTTCAGCACGGCCGGCACCGACACCGACTCCTTCACCATGACGCACGCCAGGTCCGTGGAGACGGTCGACTGCTCCACGCTCGACACCTGGACCCTGCTGACCGGGGTGTACGACGAGGTGGCCAAGGAACTCCGCCTGTACGTCAACGGGCAACTGGCGGACGTCCGCCCCTTCACCGCCTGGAACGCCGGAGGCCCCCTGCAGATCGGCAGGGTCAAGAACAAGGGGGCCTACGTCGACTACTTCGCCGGCGACGTGGACGACGTCCGCCTCTACACAGGCACCCTGACCGACCGCCAGGTCCTCAACCTCGCCATGGGCCTCCCCATCGACGGCTGACCTGCCGGCTCGGCCGTCTGCCTGGCTTGAAGGCCACCCAGGCATTGGAACCCACCGGACCAGAGCCGATCACGCTCTGACCCGTCCATTGTTCACCGACGCTCATCCACGCCCCCGGAGGAAGTCGTGCTCGGTTCATGGCGAGGCTTGGCCCAGGTCGCCGGAATGCTCGCCGTCGTGGTCCCCGCCACGTTGATCGCCCCAGGAGCCGCCCGGGCGACGGACGACCCCGGATGGCACCAGGCGCAGGAGCAGCACCCCGTACCCGGTCATGCCGTAAAGGCCCGTGCCCCGCTGGCGGACCCGGGGGCGAAGTACGACCTGACGGGGGCACCTGCGGTCACCTGGCCGGCGCCGGGTACGGCGGTGGTGACGCTTCCATGGGCGGCGGACGGCGCTCGTACCGCCACCCCGACGCAGCGTGGGACCGGTGGCGGTGCCGGAGGGGCCGGCACCGCCACCGGAACGCGGGCCGGTGCCATCGACAAGGTGCGGGCCGGGCGGTTGCCGGTCTGGCTCGGCCGGGCGACTCCGGTGACCGGCACGGATGACGAGGACACCGCCACGCGGCGGGAAACCGCCTCGGTCACCCCGGCGCCCTCCTCCACAGCCGCGCGGTCCGCCACAGCGGCGCCGTCCGCCACAGCCGCGCCGTCCGCCGCACCCGCGTCACCGCCCTCCGTCGAGGTACGGACGCTGGACGCGCGTGCCGCCGCGGCGTCCCAGATCATCGGGCTCGGCCTCCAGTTGACCCCCCAGGCAAAACCGGCCGGCCCGTCCCGCATGGCGGTCGAGGTCGACTACTCGGGGTTCCGGTACGCCTTCGGCGGTGACTGGGGCTCGCGGCTGCGGCTGGTCCGGTTACCCGAATGCGCGGCCACGACGCCCGACAGGCCCGAGTGCCAGACCCGGACACCGCTCGCGACCCGCAACGACGTCAAGGCCGGGCGCCTGTCCGCCGACGTCGACTTCGCCTCGGCGGCCCCGATGACGCTGGCCGCCACGGCGGCACCGTCCGGCTCGGCGGGCACGTACGAGGCCTCCTCGCTCTCGCCCTCGGCGACGTGGAACGTCGGCAACCAGAGCGGGGCCTTCTCCTGGTCCTACCCGTTGCGCCTGCCGCCGACCCCCGGCGGGCCGACGCCGAACATCGGGTTCGCCTACTCCTCGGGGAGCATCGACGGCCGTACGGTCGCCAGCAACAACCAGGCGTCCTGGATCGGCGAGGGCTTCGACTACTGGCCCGGCTTCATCGAGCGCAAGTACAAGCAGTGCGCCGACGACGGGGTCACCCCCAAGCGCGCCGACCAGTGCTGGGGCGACCACAACGCCACCATGTCGCTGAACGGCCAGGCCACCGAGCTGGTCCTGGACGACGCGACCGGCACCTGGCAGCCGCAGAACGACGACGGCGCCAAGATCGAAAAGCTCGGCGGCGCGGACAACGGGGACGACGACGGCGAGCACTGGCGGGTCACCACCCCCGACGGCACCCAGTACTACTTCGGCTTGAACCACCTGCCGGGCTGGAGCACCGGCAGCGCCGATACCCAGTCCACCTGGACGGTGCCGGTATTCGGCGACGACGACGGCGAGCCGTGCCACAAGGACAGCGGGTTCTCCGACTCCTGGTGCCGGCAGGCCTGGCGGTGGAACCTGGACTACGTCGTGGACCCGCACGGCACCGTCAGCACGTTCTGGTACACCCCCGAGACCAACCACTACCGCCGCGACGTCACCACCCTGACCGACGGCCAGCCGAACGGCACCCCGACCCGCTACACCCGCGGCGGCTACCTCAAACGGGCCGACTACGGGCAGCGCTCCAACGCCGTCTACTCCTCCTCCGCCCCCGCACGCGTCGTCTTCAACACTGCCGAACGCTGCGTCCCCACCTCCACGTTCGACTGCGCCGAAAGCAAGTTCACCAAGGACAACGCCAAGTACTGGCCCGACGTCCCCTACGACCAGAAATGCGACTCCGGCGAGGCCTGCCTCGACAACTACGCCGCCACCTTCTGGACGCGCAAGCGGCTGGCCGGCGTCACCACACAGGTGCTCGTCTCCGGCAGCACATACAAGGACGTCGATGTCTGGACGCTGAACCACGAGCTCCGCGCCCCCGGTGACGGCACCGCTGCGGGGCTGTGGCTGGCCTCGATCCAGCACACGGGCAAGGTCGGCGGGTCGGTCTCCCTCCCGCCGGTCCGGTTCGCGGGCGTCCAGAAGCCGAACCGGGTGGACGCGCTGGAAGGACGGCCGCCGCTGACCAAGTGGCGGGTCTCGGCCATCGACAACGAGACCGGCGGGGCCCTGTCGATCACCTACTCCGGCGCCGACTGCACGGCCGGCAACACCCCCGAACCCGACTCCAACACCCGGCGGTGCTACCCGCAGTACTGGTCGCCCGAAGGCGCCACCACGCCGGTCCGCGACTGGTTCCACAAGTACGTGGTCACCCAGGTCCAGCAGATCGACCGTACCGGCGGGGCACCCGATGTGGTGGACACCTACCAGTACCTCGGCGGCGGCGCCTGGCACCACGATGACGACGACGGGCTGACCAAGGAGAAGTACAAGACCTGGTCGCAGTGGCGCGGCTACGGCAAGGTGCGGGTCCTGCACGGCGACCCGGCCGGGCAGCGCTCCCAGGCCGAGTTCACCTACTTCCGCGGCATGGACGGCGACGAGCTGTCCGGCGGCGGCACCCGGCACGTCAGCGTCACCGACTCGGAGGGAACGGCGCTCGCCGACGCCGAGGCGCTGCAGGGCCAGACCCGCGAGCAGATCCACTACGACGGTCCCGGCGGCGCGGAGAAGATGGGGGAGATCACCGGCTACTGGGTCAGGCAGACCGGCAAGCGGGTGCGTTCCTGGGGTACCACGACGGCGAGCATGGTGCAGGTCGACAAGGTCCGCACCCGTACGGCTCTGGCGTCGGGCGGGTGGCGGCGCACCTCGTCCGACACCGACTACAACGCCGACGGCCTGATCACCCAGATCAGCGACCTGGCCGACGACTCCACTCCGGCCGACGACCAGTGCGTCCGCACCACCTACGCCCGCGACGACGCCCGGTGGATGATCTCCTACGCCTCGCGGGTGGAGACGGTGAGCAAGGCGTGCTCGGCGACGCCTTCCAGGCCCGGCGACGTGCTGTCGGACATGCGCAAGTACTACGACGGCAAGGCCTTCGGCGCGGCGCCGTCCAAGGGCGACGTCACCAGGACCGAGAAGCTCGGCTCGTGGAACGGCGGCCCGCAGTACGTCACCGTCGGCAGCACCACCTTCGACGCGTACGGCCGGCCGCTGATCGTCACCGACTCCGCCGGCGGCACGACCACCACCACCTACACCCCTGCCGCCGGCCCGGTCACCGCCACCCAGGAGACCAACCCGGCCGGACACGTGACCAAGACCGAGGTCGAGCCGGCCTGGGGCCTCGCCACCGCCGCCGTCGACGTCAACGGCAAGCGCTCCGACCTGGCCTACGACCCGCTCGGCAGGCTCACCGGCGTGTGGTTACCGGGCCGCGCCAGGGCAACGTACGCCGCGACTCCGAACATGCGGTTCGGCTACCAGATCCGTGCCGACGGGCCGACCGCGGTGTCCACCGCGACCCTGCGCACCGACGGCAGCACCTACACCACCGGGTACGCGATGTACGACGGCCTGCTGCGGGCGCGGCAGACCCAGCAGCCCGCTCCCGGCGGCGGCCGGCTGATCGACGACACCTTCTACGACGCCCGCGGCCTGGTCTACAAGTCCAACGACGACTACTACACCGAGGGCTCGCCGGGCACCACGCTGTGGAGCCCGGCCAGCGACGACGACGTGCCCGGGCAGACGGTCACCGTCTACGACGGCATGGAGTGGGCCACGGCGGAGATCTTCCGCAAGCGCGGCAGCGAGCAGTGGCGCACCACCACGACCTACGACGGCGACCGCACGAGCGTCGACCCGCCCGCCGGGTCCACACCGATCACCAAGATCACCGACGCCCGGGGTCGTACCGTCGAAGTGCGCCAGTACAAGGGCGACGGGCCGAGCGGCGCCTACGACGCGACCAAGACCACCTACGCCCCGAACGGCCAGCCCGCGACGATCACCGACGCGGCGGGCAGCGTCTGGCGCTACCTCTATGACCTACGGGGCCGGGTCAAGCAGATCGACGACCCCGACAAGGGCACCGCGACGCTGAAGTACGACGACCGGACCGACGAGTTGCTGTCGAGCACCGACTCGCGCGGCAAGAGCATCGCCTTCACCTACGACTTGCTGGGCCGCAAGACCGCCGAGTACGCCGGCACCGACGCCACCGGCGTCAAGCTCGCCGCCTGGACCTACGACACCCTGCCCGACGGCACCGTGGTCAAGGGCCAGCCGGCCTCCTCCACGCGTTACGTGAAGAACTCCGTCACCGGCGCCACCGACGCCTACACCAGCGCGATCACCGGCTACGACAACGCCTACCGGCCCACCGGGGCCCAGACCGTCATCCCCGCCGCCGAGGGCGCGCTGCAGGGCACCTACAGCACAAGCACCGACTACAACCTCGACGGGACCGTCCACCGCACCGTGCTCCCCGCCGCCGGTGGGCTGCTCGGCGAGACGCTGCTCTACGACTACGACGAGCTCGGCAACTCGACGACGACCCGCGGGCTGACGAACTACGTCACCTCGACGACGTACTCCAAGCTCGGCCAGCTCCTCGACATGACGCTGTCCACCGGCGGCAAGCGGGTCAAGGAGACCAACTACTACGAGGAGGGCACCAACCGGCTCACGCGCTCACTGTTCGAGCGGGAGACGGCCCCCATCTCGATCTCCGACGCCAACTACACGTACGACCCGTCGGGCAACATCACCAAGATCGCCGACACGCCGTCCGGGCAACCCGCCGACGTGCAGTGCTTCAAGCAGGACTACCTGCAGCGCCTGACCGAGGCCTGGACCGCGACCGACGGCTGCGCGGGCGGCCCTTCCCAGGCCATCGTCGGCGGGCCCGCGCCGTACTGGCAGTCCTTCTCCTACGACGTGGCCGGCAACCGCACCAAGGAGGTCGACCACGACCCGACCGGCGACGTCACCAAGACCTTCACCTACGCCGGCGCCGGCAACCCCCAGCCGCACACGCTGACCTCCGTCTCCTTCCAGGGCGGCGCACGCAACGGCCAGACCGACACCTACGCCTACGACCAGGCGGGCAACACCACCGAACGCGGCGACGGCCGCGTCCTGGAATGGGACGTCGAAGGCCACCTGGCCAAGTCGACCGACCCGTCAGGCGTCAGCACCTACCTCTACGACGCGGGCGGCGAGCGGCTCATCCGGCGCGACCCGACCTCCACCACCCTCTACGTCGCCGGCATGGAGATCCGGCTCGACAAGACCACCGGCGCCAAGACCGCCACCCGCTACTACGACCACGCCGGCCAGGTCGTCGCCACCCGCACCTCCACCGGCGTGACGTGGCTGGGCGCCGACCACCACGGCAGCGCCGACACCTCGATCACCGACAACGCCGCCCAGACGACCGACCACCGCCGCTTCACCCCCTTCGGCCAGATGCGCGGCGTCCAGCCCGCGTACTGGCCGGGAGAACGCGGCTTCGTCGGCGGCACCATCGACACCAGCACCGCCCTCACCCACCTCGGCGCCCGCGAGTACGACGCCGAGACCGGCCGCTTCATCTCCGTCGACCCGGTGTTCGACCAGTCAGACCCGCAGAGCTGGAACGGCTACGCCTACTCGGGCAACAACCCGGTCACCACTTCCGACCCCAGCGGCCTGCTCCGGGACGGCGGCGGGGGCGGCTCGTCGCCCATTCTCGCCCAGGACGCCGGAATGCTCGGCGCCGCGTCCGGCTTGACGATCGGCGGCGCCTCCCACTACAGCATCCCACCCCCGCCCCCCGCGGCCCGCCCCAAGCCGCACTGCGGCACCTGGGACTTCGGCTGCAAGGCCAAGAAGGTCTGGCACGACCACAAGGGCATCATCGTCAACATCACGGTCGCGGTCGTCGTCACGATCGGGTGTGAGGCGGCGACCGTCGGCACCGGGAGCGTCGGCTGCCTTGCGGCCGGCGGGGCCGCCGGGAACCTGGCCGAATACATGGTCACCAAGCCCCCGGACCAGTGGAGCCTCGGCGGGATGGTGAAGACGGCCACGGTCGGAGCCGTGGTCAACATGGCAGGCGGCTTCGTCGGCAAGGCCGCGTCGGCGGTGGTCGGCAAACTCGCCACTACGGCAGCCGGCAAGGTCGTCGCCGGAGCCATAGCAAAGGCCGCAGGCAAGGCCAAATCCGCCCTCGGCAAGGGAGGCGGCGCGACCGCCGAAGGCGCGGCGGCCCGGGGCGCCGCGGGCAAGGGCGCCGGCAAGGGCGCGGCCAAGGGCGGCGAAAGCCCACGCGCCGCGTCAGGCCGGTCCGGCGGCTGCAGCAGCTTCGTCACCGGCACCGAGGTCAAGATGGCCGACGGAACCCTCAAGCCGATCGAGAAAATCCAACCCGGTGAAAAGGTCCTTGCCACCGATCCCTTGACCGACAACACCACGCCCAAAACCGTCCTGGCCACCTACTCCGGCCTCAGCTACCTCACCCTTGTCCAGATAACCGTGGACACCGACGGCAAGCGCGGCGACGCCACCGGCACCCTCCTCACCACTGAACATCACTTGTTCTGGGACGCCAAGGACCGTACATGGGTCCGCGCCGACCAGCTCACCGACGCCGACCGTCTCCGCGACCCCGACGGAAAGCCCCTGCCCGTCGTCGCCGCCACGCCCCGGCGAGACCACCCGGTCGTGCACGACATCACGGTCGACGACGTCCACTCCTTCTACGTCGCGGCGGCGGACACATCAGTACTGGTGCACAACTGCCCCACCCCTTGGTCGCTGCCCCTGAGGCCGACCCCCTGGGGACTGCCCGAGGGGCCGAGCATCACCGTCTCGACGAATGGCCGGTTGGTGCCGGCGGGCATCAAGGCAGCCAATCGATATCTCGGGAAGAGACTCCCAAAGGGCGTCCGATCAGACGATGCCCCGGTCCGGCATGACACCTTGGAGGAACTCACGGAGGAACACGTCAGAACGCGCCTGGGCGACAACATCCTTCAGGGGACCAGGGTCATCCAGAAGATTGACGAAGCGCACGCCGTCGACATGGTGAATGCCCTTCTCGGGATGTTCTTCGGCGCCGGCGGCTGATCACCGACGATGCCGCCACCTGGGATCCCATTCTCGGATCCGAGATGACAAGGCGCGGCCGGCCCTTCGCGGAGACCAGGAGTTTCCGACAGGAGGGTCGGCCGGTCGCCATCACATGTTCGTCTCCCAAGCGAACCGCAACCGGCGCACCTCAACCTCGACGGCGCGGCCGGTGGGGTGGCGAGCGGGCCCGCGCGCGTCCTCGCACCTTGATCCGGATCTCAGAACCGATAGCGGAGGATGCGGCCGACCTTGCGGAGGAAGTAGAAGCGGTTCATCACCGCCAGGGCCGCGCGGTAGCCGGCCGGGAAGCATTCGACCTCAGGAACGTCGGAGAAGAACAGCTGCTCGGCCAGGTGGAGGCGGGGGTTGTCGGCGGTCAGTTCTGCGGGGTCGTCGAGGCCCCAGCGGAGGGTCGCGCCGGTGGACCTGATGGCGGGCTGGAAACGGCTGAGCTTGACCGCCAGGCTGCTGAGTGCGTCGAAGACGATCTCGCCGGAGGGGAACCGGTTGGTGATCCGGCGCAGGAGAGCGTGAACCTCCTCGGTCGTGAGGTACATCATCAACCCCTCGGCGACGACCAGCACCGGCCGGTCGTCAGGAACCCGTTCCAGCCATCCGGGATCCGTGGCGGGTAGACCGATCATGGTGTAACGAGCCCGAGTCTCAGCCTCACCCCGCGCATTTACAGCCTCACTCGGCCCAGTGATCGCCTCACCCGGTCCAGTGGTCGTGTCATCGAGGTGAGTGGTCGTGTCGCCCGGGTGGGGTGGGAAGAGGCGCTCACGCAGGGCGATGATGTCGGGGTAGTCGATGTCGAACCATTGGACGGTCTCGGGCAGGTCGAGGCGGTAGGCGCGGGTGTCGAGACCGCAGGCCAGGTGGATAACCGTCGTGTCGGGCTTCCGGGCAAGGTGGGCGGCGGTGAGGGTGTCGAAGGTCTTCGCACGGATGGCCACGCTCAGCGCGTCGGTGGCGCGTATCTTCAGCTTCGAGAAGTCGTAGTCGATGCGCTCGACGGCCTGCTGCGCGAGGGGATCCCGGAGAACCGGGTCCTCCGTACGGCTGTGCACGGCGCGCCCGTACAGGGTGGCGAGGAGGGTCTCCTTGTCCCCGGTAAGGTGGACCTTCTCGGTGCCCACTCCTCCAATGTAGACCTGGGCTCCCCCGCTCCCTGGTAACCCCCTGAGCAGGTCAGACCCTGCCCCGGGGGCGCGAGCATGTCAGCCTCTACTCCCCGGACCCGGGTCGGGCACTCCCACCGGCACAACCTCCCACCGGCTTAGGGTCGCGCAAGTCGACGATGCCACCGGAGAACATCGCACGGCCGAAGCTGATCATGCTGCTGGCGAACTCCACAGTGCCGAATGTCGACCGTGTCGCTGGAGTGGTCGAAGCTGATCATGTCGCTGGCGAACCCCGTAGTGCCGACGTCGACCGTGTCCCTGGAGAAGGTCTCTACCGGGCTGCCGACCCCTGCCTCGTCCTGGACCAAGCGTTCGAGACGACGCCGATACGGTGGGGAACGGCGCAGCACAGACCACGCCGTTGTGCGGCGGGGAACCAAGGGCGGGTGGGCGAGTCGGGGCCCATTCTCGCCGGACACTCCCCCGTCAATACAACTCGGCTCGCCGCACACAGCAGCATGTCGAACTGTTCGCCGCCGGTGGGCGGATCGGCTGCGTCGCCGACCAGGAAAAGTCCGGCGAGCCCGGCGTCCGCCAACTTGGCCTGGGCTTGCTCAATCATCCGCGGTGCCAGGTCCACACCGGTCACCCGGTGCCCGGCCGCGCCGCAGCCACCAGCGGTGCGTGTTCCGATTCAGGACCGCGCCAGCGGGAACCGTGGCCACTGCGAGAACTTCGAACGCGAGGAAGCCCCACTCACCAGGCGTGACTGTCTCCGCAGCGGCGCAGGCGTACGCCAGCAGTGCGGTGAACACCAGTATGACCCGCCAAGCGGCTCCTGCTACTGCGGCGAGCCGGCGCCGCTGCCGCGGCCACCGCGGCGGGTGTAGTAGTCCACGCTCACTCCGGCGAGATGCGCCACCTCTTCTCGACGCAACCCGCGTACCCGCCTCCTGGGTAGTCGTCAACAACGCGGGGTATGGCTTCCTCGGCGCGGTCGAGGAGGTCTCCGACAGCGAGGCCCGGCAGATGTTCGACGTACAGATCTTCGGAGTCTGGAACGTGCTACGGGCGGTGCTGCCGGCCATGCGGGAACGGCGCGGCGGCCGCATCATCAACATCTCATCGATCCTCGGCATGACCGCGTTCCCGGGCTGGGGTCTCTACTGCGCCGGAAAGTATGCCCTGGAAGGCCTCACCGAGGCACTGGCCGCCGAGGTCTCCGGCTTCGGCATCGACGTGAATCTCATCGAGCCCGGCTACACGCGCACCGACTTCCTGCGCACCACCTCTCTCGGCCTGCCGTCGGCCACGATCGCCGGTTACGAGGCGATCCGGGAGATGACCAAGGCGCATCTGGCGATGCCCGGCACCCAGCTCGGCGACCCGGTCAAGGCCGCCGCCGCGATCATGGACGTGGCCGCCGACGGCAAGGCCCCGTTGCACCAGTTGCTCGGCTCCGACTCGTATGGGCTGGCGAAGGCTCGCATCGACGCGCTGACCGCCGATGTCGAGAACGGCCGCGAGGTGGCCTTCTCCACCGACATCACGCCGGACGCGTGACCCGGCACCGTTGTCGTCGGGACAATTGTCGCCGCTGACCGCCGTCGTGGTGGGCGAAAATGACCCGGCGGCTGGCCGCGTTGGCGACCTCGGCGCCATGGTCGCGTCGGCGGACGATGCGTTTGAGGCTCGCAAGATGGCCTCGAACGCGCAGTCGAGCGCCGTCCTCCCAGATTCCTACTCCCCCAGTCCCCTGTTACGAGCCGTCTTCCAGGTCCGTGCGATCGGCTGCCTCGGCCTGGGACTGGAGCGCACGAGGCGACGCCGACGCGACGAGGAACGGCGCGGCAGAGACCGCGCCGACGTGCGGCGGGAAACCAAGGGTGGGTGGGTGAGTCGGGGCCCATTCTCGCCGAACAGTCCCCAGTCGATCTCTCGCCGTCCTCCCAGTCCCCGGTTATCGACTGTCGTCCCAGTCCGGTCAATGGAGTTTGGGGTCGAGGGCGTCGCGGACGACGTCGCCGAGCATCAGGAAGCTCAGCACGGTCGCGGTGAGGAACAGAGCGGGGAAGATCAGGAGGTGGGGGTATTCGGCGAAGAAGCTCTGCGCCACGTTGAGCTGCAGGCCCCAGGAGACGTCCGGGTACTGCAGTCCGACCCCCAGGTAGTCGAGGGTGGCCTCGCCGGAGATGACGTTGCCGACGTTCAGCATCGCGACCACGAAGACCGGGGCGATCGCGTTGGGCAGGATGTGCTTGAACATGATCCGCCGGTCGCTGGCCCCCAGCGCCCGTGCGGCCTGCACGTAGTCGGTGTCGCGGATGGCGATCACCTGCCCGCGCATCAGCCGGGTCATGGTCGTCCATCCCAGGAGCACCAGGACGATCGTCATGGCCCAGATGCCGTGGCCCGGGAAGGCGACCAGGACGACGGTGGCCCCGAGGACGAACGGGATGCCGAAGAAGACGTCGGTCACCCGGGAGATGATCGCGTCCAGCACGCCGCCGTAGTAGCCGCCGAGCAGGCCGAGCACGATGGCGATCAGCAGGGCGAAGACCGTGACCGCGACCCCGATGAGCACGGACGCGCGGGTGCCGTGGACGATCTGCGACCAGTAGTCGCACCCCTGGAGGTCGTACCCGAAGATCGCGCCGTCGGCGGGGCCCTTCTTCGACATGCGCAGGACGCAGTGCTCGTTCGGGCCCAGCTTGGCGAACAGCATGGGGAAGGCGGCCATCACGCAGGCGACGAGGAGGATGGCCATCGAGATCCAGAAGATGACTCGGCCGCGCAGTTCGAGCCACGCGTCGTGCCAGAGGGATCCGCGGACGTTCCGCGCCGGCTTGGGACCCGGCGCCGCCGCCTCCACGGAGGCCTTGAGGTCAACCACGGCGGATCCTTGGGTCGAGCACGCCGTACAGCAGGTCGACGAGCAGGTTGGCCACGATGAAGATCATTACCAGCAGGGTGGTGACGCCGACGACGACCGGGCCCTCCTGGAGCTGGATGGACTGGAAGACCTGCTGGCCGATGCCCGGCAGGTTGAAGATGCCCTCGGTGACCACGGCCCCCGCCATCAGGTTGCCGAAGTCGACGCCGAGGTAGGTCACGACGGGGATCAGCGAGTTGCGCAGGGTGTGCCGACCGATGATCCTCGACCGCCGCAGCCCCTTGGCCGCGGCTGTGCGGACGTAGTCGGCGCGCAGGTTCTCCACCACGCTGGTCCGGGTGAGCCGGGCGACGTACGCAAGGCCGAACGAGCCGAGGACCATGCCGGGCAGCAGGTAGCTCCCGGGCCATCCCTGGTCGGTGCCCGCGGTCGGGAACAGGCCGAGGTTGAGCCCCAAGACGATCTGGGCGGTGTACCCCACGACGAAGACCGGGACCGCGATCACGAACGTGGTCCCGGCCAGCACCGCCGTGTCGGCCAGCTTGCCGCGGCGCAGTCCCGCGATCACGCCGAGGGTGATCCCCACGACCAGCTCGAAGATCCAGGCGGTGACGGCGAGCTGCGCGGTCACCGCCCACCGGTCCTGGAGCAGCTCGCTGACCGGCTGCCCGGTGAAGGTCTCCCCCAGGTCGCCCCGGAGGAAGACCCCCGCCATGTAGAGGCCGTACTGCACGATCAGCGGGTCGTTGAGGTGGTAGTGGTCGCGCATGGCCTGCAGGACCGCCTCGGGTACCGGCTTGTCGCCCGCGAGCGCCAGGATCGGGTCCCCCGGCAGGGAGAAGACCATGGCGTAGATCAGGAAGGTGGTCGCCACGAAGACCGGTATGGCCTGGAGCAGGCGGTGGACGGCATACCTCACTGTCGCGCTCCTCCCGCACCGCGGCGACCCGCCTGAGCGTCTGTGCCCGCCCCACCTGCGTGGCCGTCCGTACGACACCCGCAGCCGGTGACGGCACGAAGGCGTCCGCTCGTACGACACCCACAGCCCGTGACGGCACAAAGGCGTCCGCTCGTACGACACCCACAGCCCGTGACGGCATAGAGGCGGCCGTTCGTGCGAGACGCGGGGCCGGTCACGGCACGGGGGGACCCCGGGCGGCCGGGGGCCGTGTACGGAGTCCCCATGGTGCGCATCCTTACTTGACGGTGATCGTGTCGAGGTTGGGGCTGTAGGAGTCGATCTGGACTCCGGTGATCTTGCTGGAGTAACCGGCCTGATCCTGCCAGTTCCACAGCGGGATCATGGGCATCTCGGCGAGCGCCACGTCCTCGGCCTGCTGGTAGAGCGGGATGCTCGCCTCCATGCTCGCCGCCGAGTTGGCCTTGGCGATCAGGTCGGTGAACTGCTTGTTCTCCCAGCCCATCCGGTTACCGGCGCCCCACATCGACTCCAGGTAGTTCTGCGGGCTCGGGTAGTCCATGACCCAGTTGTTGCGGTACGGACCGTCCTCCTTCTTCTCCCGCAGCGTGGAGAGGTAGTCGGCGGCCGGGATCTTGCGGAACTGGATGTCGGTGATGCCGAGGTTCTCCTTCAACTGGTTGGCCACGGCCTGCATCCACTGCTCGTAGCTCGGGTCGGCGTTGGAGAAGTAGAGGTTCAGCGTGCCCTTGAACCCGCCGGCCTTGTCGAACAGCGCCTTGGCCTTGGCCGCGTCGTACACGCAGGACTCGCCGCAGGCGTTCTCGCGGTATCCCGGCACCAGCGGCGGCAGCAGCGAGGCCATCGGCTTGAAGGTGCCGTTGAAGACGGCGTCCACGATGCCCTGCCGGTCGATCGACATCGAGATGGCCTTGCGCAGGTCGGCGCTCTGGAACCGCTTGTCGAACACCGGGAAGCCGAGGTAGTCCATGGTGCCGCCGGCCGTGGGCACGAACCGGTCGCCGAGCAGCTTCTTGGCCTCGGGCGCGCTCGCCGGCGGGATCGTCTGCAGCAGGTCGACGTTGTTCGCCCGCAGGTCGGTGTACGCGGTGTCGCGGCTGGCGTAGATCTTGAACAGGACGGCGTCGGACTTGGCCGCGCGCGGGCCGGCGTACCCGGCGAACTTCTTCAGCTTGATCTGCTGGTTGTGCGCCCAGTCGCCGTCGAGGGCGAAGGGGCCGTTGCCGATGGGCTTCTGGTCGTAGGCCTTGAGGTCGGTGAAGGCCGCCTTGGGCATCGGCGCGAAGCCCGTGTAGGCCAGCGTGATCGGGAACTGGCTGAACGGCGCGGTCAGGTGCACTTCGAGGGTGGTGGGGTCGACGACCTTCAGGCCGCTCAGCTTGTCGGCGGTGGGCTTCTCGCCCTCGGCCTCGGGGTTGAGCTTGTCGTAGCCCTCGATGTTGGCGAAGTAGTAGTTGTTGGTCCACGCGTTGGGACCGTAGGCGGCGGCGTTCCAGGCGTCGGCGAAGCTGTCGGCGGTGACGGCCTCCCCGTTGTGGAACTTCTGCCCCGGCTTGATCTTGATGGTCCAGGTCTTCTGGTCGTCACTGGTCACCGACTCGGCGGCCCGCATCTGCGTCTGACCCTTGGCGTCGATCACGACCAGCGTGTCGAACAGCGCCTGGAGCACCGTGATGGAGTAGCTGCTGGAGGTGTTGCCGGGCGTCAGGTGATCGGGCTCGGTGAGCGCGACGGAGAACTGCCCCGCACCCTGTTTCGCCTGGTCATTACTGGTATTTCCGCTGGAACCCCCGCAGGCGCTCAACGTGAGCGCAGCCGCGAGGAGGACGGCGGCACCTCGCGCCTTGTTCAGGACCGTCACTATTCCTCTGCCTCTCCGTCGCTCCGGCGTGATGCCGGAGAGGCTAAATAGCGGAGCAGGGCTCTACATCGGAAGGTTTACGTATTCCCTGCGAAGATCTGTGTCGGGCAAGCTGCGCGTGGAGGACAGATGGATCAGATCACCCTGAACACACGTCACCTCCACGCGTTCACCGAAGTGGGTTTCCAGGTGGCCGGCGGTTCGGGGGCACACGGCGCCATGACGGCGCTGCGGAAGATCATCCCGGTCGAGGCGTACGAGTTCGTCGCCTTCGACCCGGCGACGGGGTGCCACCGCAGCCTGGTGTCGTCCGGATACACGCGTGTGGACGTGGACGCCGCGGAGGAGTACGCCCGCCTCGATCCCTACCGGCGGGCCATGGCCTCCCGGGTGCCGCTGCCCATGGGGTCCCCGGGCACCGAGCTGTACTACCGCAGGCACCTGGAGCCGTACGGCTGGCGGTCCGGGCTCACCGCGCCGCTGTTCGTGACCGAGGGCCGGTACACCGGGCTGCTCCATGTGAACTCCCGGGACGCGCTCCCGCCAGAGACCACCACGGTGATCAGCGCCGTGTCCAGCGCGCTGGCGCACGTCACCGACCTGACGCGGTGCGTGATCGACCCGCTCGGGCTGCCGCCGGGGTTCCACGCGGTCGCCTTCGAGCGCGGCGGGCGGCGCAGGGCTGTGGCCGGGTGGCCGGCCTCCGAGGCCGTCGACACCGAGCCGTCGATGGCCGAACTGGCCAGGGACTTCATCGACTCGCGTGAGCTGTCACGGCGAGGGCTGTGGCTCGACTCCTCAGGGCAGTGGCGCGAGGTCCGCGTCCACCGCGCCGGCGTCGGCTTCCACGGCGCCATCCAGGGCGCCGTGATCGCCGAGCGGCCGTGTTCCCTGCCGTACGACCTGACGGCCAGGGAGATCGAGGTGCTCACCAGGGTCGCGCTGGGTGACTCCAACCCGCAGATCGCGGCGGCGCTGGTGCTGAGCGTCCGTACGGTGACCACCCACCTGGAGCACATCTTCGCCAAGCTGGGATGCGACAGCCGGACGCGCCTGACGACCAAGGTCCTCGCCGAGGGCCTCTGCCGCCTCGACCTGCCCTGACCCGCCCGCTCTCAGCGGGCGACCCTCAGGTTCCCCGGCGGGATGACCGCCGAGGGGTTCAAATCGATGTGCATCTCGAACCAGACGTTGTTGGTCCCCGCCTCCCGGATGAAGCCCCAGCGGTGGGCGAGCGCCTCCAGCAGGAGCAGGCCCCGCCCCCCGGTGTCCAGCGGAGAGGAGGGGCGCCACCCGAAAGGGGGGTCGAGAGAGCCGGCGTCCTGGACGGCTATCCGGACCCAGTCGGCGGAGAAGGACACGCTCAGCTTGAACGTCCCGCCGTCGCCGGAGTCGGAGTGCACCACCGCGTTGGTGGCGATCTCGCTGGTCAGCAGCACGCAGTCGTCGTGGAGCGGGTGTCCCGCCCCCAGCGCGGACGACACCAGCCGCCGGGCTCGTGCCACGGCGTCAGGATCGCCGGCCAGGTGCAGAACCCGATCACTGCCAGAATCCGCCCTGCCGTACCCTGAAGTGGTCATGCGACCCCCCGGTTGTGATTCGCCCGCACCTTGTTAGGACGCGGGGGTCATCCGTAGAGATGTCGCCAAAAGGGTAGGAACCTGGTCCCCGGCGGGAGAAACCATCTGACCTACGAGGAGGACATCTCGGGAGGCGTCCTCGCCGGCGGCAGATCCGAGTGGTCCTCGTCGACGATGTCGGCGGCGGAGCGGACGATGAGCGGGTCGGGGGTTCCCACGACCTCGTGGTCCTTGTTCTCGTAATCGAACTGGTTCAGGACGTGGCGCATCGCCTCTATGCGGCCGCGCTTCTTGTCGTTGCTCTTGATGACGGTCCACGGGGCGTCCTCGGTGTCGGTGTTGAGGAACATATCCTCCTTCGCCTTGGTGTATTCGTCCCACTTGTCGAGAGAGGCGAGGTCCATCGGGGACAGCTTCCACTGCCGGACCGGGTCGACCTGGCGGATGATGAACCGGGTGCGCTGCTCGCGGTGGGACACCGAGAACCACAGCTTGATCAGGTGGATGCCGTCACGGACCAGCATCCTTTCGAAGTTCGGCGTTTGCAGCATGAACTCCTGGTAGTCCTCGGGGGAGCAGAACCCCATGACCCACTCCACGCCGGCGCGGTTGTACCACGACCGGTCGAACAGGACGATCTCCCCGGCGGCGGGGAGGTGGGCGACGTACCGCTGGAAGTACCACTGGGTGCGCTCGCGCTCGCTCGGCTTCTCCAGCGCCACGACCGTCGCCCCGCGGGGGTTGAGGTGCTCCATGAACCGCTTGATCGTGCCGCCCTTGCCTGCGGCGTCACGGCCCTCGAACAGGATCACCAGGCGGCCACCGGTGTCCTTGATCCAGTACTGCAGCTTGAGCAGCTCGATCTGCAGCAGCCGCTTGGTCTGCTCGTATTCGGTGCGCGACATCCGTTCGGTGTACGGATAGTGCTCCCGCCAGGTGTCGACCACGCGGCCGTCGGCGTACAGAAGGATGGGATCGTCGTCGTCGCTGGCATCGACCCACAGGCCAGGAGTGCGGTCGAGCAACTCGCTGGAGTCCACGGCTTGGGGATAGAGAACTTCCGAAGGGTCCGAGTCCATATCGCCAGCATTGCATATATATAGGCCGGTCAACTGGTCAGTGGCACCCGCCGGTGCCGGAGTCGAGCACCACGCCGTCGGTGTTGACGAACCGCCAACCGTAGCCCTGAGGACCCAGCACCAGCCGCAGTACTCCGAAGTCGGTGTTGTTGCGGAACGCGCTGCCGGGGACGGCCGGGCCGAAGGCGTAGTGGCTCGCCCCGCCGCTGCCGACCACGAACTGGCGGAGGCCGCCCTGGGCGGGCCTCCCGTCGGGCCGCAGCGGCTCGAAACGCTCGTAGTTGTGCTCGTGCCCGGCGAGCACGACCTCGGCCCGCGCCGCGTACAGGGCCTTCCAGAACGTGGAGACGCTCCGGTCGTTCCCGTGCTGCCTGCCGGAGGAGAACCTCGGGTGGTGCCAGTACGCCAGCACGCACCGGTGCCGGCTTGCCGCCAGGTCGGCCTTCAGCCAGGCCACCTGGTCGGAGCCGGGGTCGTGCGCGGCCATCGAGTCGAGGGCGATGAGATGCCACTCTCCGAGGTCGAAGCTGTAGTAGCTCCGCCCTTCACGGCGGGCGGCGGGCCCGAAGTAATCGAAGTATCCCTGCGCGCCTTCGGTGATGTACTCGTGGTTGCCCGGAGCCGGGAAGGTGCGGCCCTTGAAGCGGCCCCAGGTCTTGTCGTAGTAGGAGCGGAAGTCGGACAGGGCCCCTGCGGGGTACTGCAGGTCACCGAGCGCCAGCACGGCGGCCGGGTCGATGCTCAGCACCAGGTCGGAGGTGGCACGCGCGCCGCACCGGTCCGCCGTGCAACGGGGCGAGATGTCACCGGCCGCTACGACCACGGGGTTTGCCCCGGAGGGCGGGGCGGTGCCGCCGCTGGGCGCCGGTGCGCTCGTGGCAGGGCTTGAGGACGGCGCCGGTGGGCTGGAAGACGGATCCGCCTGGCCGGAGGACGCCGTGCCGCCGCACGCGGCGGCCAGGGCACACGCGGCCACGGCGGTGAGAACGCTGGGCAGCCCTCTGCGGGAACGACGTCGCATAGAATCCATCCTGCTTGGACCCGGCGACCGCTCGTGCCGTTTCGGCCCTCCTCGGTGGAGAACCGGCGGAGAGGAGGTCTCGATCCAAGTACATAGGAGGTGAAAACAGCCTCAGCGCTATGATGCGGTGCAACGATTGACAGGCATGGATCACGGAAAATGACGCCTCCGTCTTAGACGTTCGGCAGAGGGAGCAGCCGAATGGCTCTGGAACTGGCTGTCACGTATCACCCCGGCTGCACCGTGGTAGGCGTCATCGGCACGCTCGACGCGATCTCGACCCCAGGGGCCAAGGAGCGGCTCGACGAGCTGCTCGCCCAGGGCCACAACCGCATGATCATCGACGTCGCCCGGCTCGGGTTCTGCGACTCCAGCGGCATCTGGCTCCTGCTCGGCCTCCACCGCAAGACGATCGAGACCGGCGGATGGATCAGGCTCGCGGGCGTGAACGGCTTCCTGCTGCGCCTGCTCGCGCTCACCCATCTGGACGCCGCCTTCACCATCGACGAGGACCTGACGGCATCGCTGATCGCCGCGTCCGCCGCCTCAGGGCCGGGCAGGGACGCAGGCGGGGAGGCCTGAGGCCCCGCTCAGGACCTCTCGGCGGCTTCCTTGATCCGCCGCAGGGTGCTGCGCATGCCCTCGACCATGAGGCTCTCGCGGTTCTTGCCGAGCAGGCCGAGGGAGAGCAGCGTGCGGATCGGTTTGACCGGTGACCCGATGTGCTCGCGCCACTCGTACAGGATCGTGCCGTCGCCGTCGGGCTCAAGGCGGTAGCCCCAGCGCATCCGCGACAGGTTCACCTCGAAGGTGAACGCGCGGGGCCGATCCCACTCGACCACCGTGCACGTGGTAGCCCAGCGGAAGAGTCCGTGGCGGTTGCGTCCCCGGAACGAGGCGCCCAGCCGCCCGCCCACGCCGGCGAGCCAGCGTCCCCCCGTGTTCTCCGGGCTCCACTCCCCGTAACGGGTGACATCGGTGACCAGCTCCCACACCTTCCTGGGGGGTGCGTCGATCTTCAGGCACACCTCGTCCACTAAAACTCCTCTCGGCCCCGATCGGGTCCCGGTGCGGCGCCCTCAGGCGAAACCTACGTCGCGATCCCCGGCGGAAACAGGTGCTGTGCCCGCTTTTCGCCGCTATGCCGTGGTGAGCAGGCGAACCGCCTCCAGGGCCAGGGCGAGCTCGACGATGTCGCGGGGGCGGGACACCGACCGCCCGGTGAGCTGCTCGACCCGCCGGATGCGGTTGAAGACGGTGTTGCGGTGGCAGTACAGCTGCCCGGCGGCACGCGCGGCCGAGCCCTCGCACCGCAGCCACGCCTCCAGGGTGGCCAGCAGCACCTCGCGGTCGGCCGGGTCCAGCGCCAGCAGTGAACCGAGCACTTCGGAGGTCAGGCGGCCGGAGAGGTCGGGCTGGGAGACCACCAGCGCCGACGGCAGCCGGCGATCCAGCCGGGCGATCTCCGGCCCGCAGCCCGAGCACGTGCGCATGGCCAGCTCGGCGAGCCTCCTGGCGGTGGCCAGCTCGTCGAGGCCGTCCACGACCGGGCTCACGCCCGCGGGGCCGTACACGATCGGGGTGATGCCCTCGACCAGGTGCTCCAGTGTGCCGTCTCCGAGGGCGGCGACGGCCACCTCGTGCTGGGTGCGCATGCGCCACAGCAACCGCATCGGCCCCAGCGTCTCGGGGTGGGTGCCCACGTTGCCGCCGGAGCCGTTCCTGGTGGAGGGAGGGCCGCCGTGGCAGCTCTGGCCCGAGCGGTGGCCGTAGTGCTCGTGACGTACGGGGAGCCTGATTGTGACGACCGCATAACGCCCTCGCTCCGGCAGGTCGAGCGCGGCCGCGGCCGAACGCGCGACGGCGGCGTTGCCCGTGCCCTCCAGCAGGTCGTCGAGCAGCGCGTTCACCCGCTCGTCGTTGCGTCCGAGCAGCTCCTTCTCGCGCCGCCTGTAGGTGTCGGCCGCCACCAGGGCCTGCCGGTCGATCGCGTGCCAGACATGGGTGGCGGTCCGTACGAGGGCGCCCAGCAGGTCGGGATGCTCGCGCTCGACCAGTTCGACGAAGCCGGCCCAGGTGACCTGCGCGGCCAGGCGGTACATGCGCATGAGGGAGTCCATGGGCAGTCCCTGCTCGGCGCGGCGGCTCGCCATCTGCTGGGCGAACGTCATGTCCCGCCGCTCCTCCGGCCGTTGCAGGATCGCCTCGATGCCGATCCTGAGCCCCTCCTCGGTGCTCTGCCAGTGTTCTTCCAGCGAGACGAGCTTGCGGTAGGCCTCGTCGCCCTCGCGCACGCGGGTCACCAGCTCGTCGGTCAGCTCGGGCAGCCGTTCCAGCAGCCGTGTGGCGGCGATGCGCAACACCTGGCGGACCTTGTCGTCGACGTGCTCGGTTCGCTTGGCGGCCATCCTTGAGAGACTGCCATCCGGCCCTTGGACGGAACAAGGTTCGGTTTCGTTTCGTGACGTGCCGTTGTGCGGGCGCACAACCGCCTTCCCGCGGTGATGGGCACCGGTCCCGACTTCACCTCCGGACCTGGACGACGGTGCGCGTGCGGCGTTTGTGTGTGCCTCACCGATTCTCAGGAGGAACACATGGACGCCACGGCGCCCCCGCCCGGTCACGCCGGGCTGGCGGTCAGCGAACTGGCGGTGAACTACGGCCCGGTGCGCGCGCTGCGCGGGGTCTCCCTGCGGGTCCCTCCCGGATCGATCGTCGCCGTCCTCGGCGCGAACGGCGCGGGGAAGACCACGCTGCTGAGGGCCATCTCCGGGACGTTGCGGTTCCACCGGGGATCCGTCGGCGGCGGGGCGATCTCCTGGGGCGGAACACGGCTCTCGGGGGTGTCCGCGCCCGCCGTCGTGGCCCGCGGGGTGACCCAGGTCCCCGAGGGGCGCAGGGTGTTCGCCCGGATGACGGTGGAGGAGAACCTCCGCGCCGGCGCGCTCGGCGCACGTGGGGGTAAGAAAGCGGTGGCGGCGGCACGAGAGGAGGTCCTCGGCCTGTTCCCCGTGCTCGCCGAGCGGGCCCACCAGCGCGCCGGGCTGCTGTCCGGCGGCGAGCAGCAGATGCTGGCGATCGGCAGGGCCCTGATGGCCCGTCCCGCGATGCTGCTGCTCGACGAGCCCACGCTCGGCCTGGCGCCGCTGATGGCGGCCCGCATCGCCGAGACCATCAAGGAGATCAACGCGCGTGGCACCTCGGTCCTGCTCATCGAACAGAACGTCGCGCTCGCCCTGTCACTGGCCTCGCACGCATACGTGCTGGAGGTCGGCGAGGTGGTGCTCTACGGTCCGACCGCCGACCTCGCGGCCGGCGACGAGGTGAGGCGCCGGTACCTCGGCATCGCCGACGCACCCGGCGCGGGACCGCCGGGACCGGACTCCGGGCGGCCGGACCTCACGGGACCGGGTTCCGCGGAAGCGGCTTCCTCGGCACCGGACGGCTCGGAGAAGAGGTCGCCGGAGCGCGCGTCAGGGCGCCGAAGGCTGACGAGGTGGTCCGCATGACCACCTCATACCAACCGGACGGTATGTCCCCTCTCGACGTCAGAGACGTCACCGTCCGCTTCGCGGGGCTGACGGCCCTGGACGGCGTGAGCTTCGCCGTGGCGCCGGGAACCGTGCACGCCGTCATCGGGCCGAACGGGGCCGGTAAGTCCACCTTCTTCAACGTGCTGTCCGGGGTGTACCAGGCGACGTCCGGCAGCGTCCGCTTCGGCGACACCGAGCTCACCGCGCTGCCGCCCCACCGGGTCGCCGCCCTCGGGGTGGCCCGCACGTTCCAGAACATCGCGCTCTCCCGCCACCTGCCTGTGCTGGACAACCTCATGCTCGGACGCCACCGGCTCACCCGGGCCGGATTCGTCTCCTCCGGCCTGCGCCTCCCGTGGGCGCGCCGGGAGTGGTCCCGGCACCGCGAGCGGGTGATCGAGATCGCCGACTTCGTCGGCCTGGCCGACCGCCTGGCCACCCCGGTGGGGCTCCTGCCGTACGGGGTGCAGAAACGCGTGGAGCTTGCCCGTGCCCTGTGCATGGAGCCGAGGCTGCTGCTGCTGGACGAGCCCGTGGCGGGGATGAACGGCGGCGAGCGGCTGGACATGGCCGAGCTGATCATCGCGGTCAGGGAGAGCCTCGGCATCTCGATCCTGCTCGTCGAGCACGACATGGGCATGGTCATGCGCCTGGCCGACCGCGTCACCGTACTCGACTTCGGCCGTCGCATCGCCGACGGCACCCCCGAAGAGGTACAGGCCGATCCCCAGGTCATCCGCGCCTACCTCGGCGCGAGCGCCGACCAGGAGGACATGTGATCACGTTCCTGGAGCTCCTGGTCAACGGGATCTCCATCGGCGCCGTCTACTCGCTCATCGCCCTCGGCTTCGTCGTCATCTTCAAGGCCACAGAGGTGGTCAACTTCGCCCACGCGTCGCTGCTGCTGGCCGGCGGCTACCTGGTCGCCAGGTTGCAGCCGGTGACCGGCTTCTGGGCCGCGCTGCTGATCGGGGTCGCCTCGGCGGCGACCGTCGGGGCGCTGATCGAGTTCCTCATCATCCGGCGGGCCAACGTGGCCTCGCACAGCGTGCTGGCGATCGTCACCATCGGCGTCGACATCGTGCTGACCACCGAGCTGACCCGCCAGATCGGCACCGAGATCCTGGCGCTCGGCGACCCGTGGGGGGATTCGGTGCTCCACCTCGGGCAGGTGACCGTCGCCGAGACCCGGATCGTGGCGCTGGTGACCGCGGCGGTGCTGATCACCTCGTTCCTGCTGGCGTTCAAGTACACGGGCTGGGGCATCGCGATGCGGGCCACCGCCGAGGACTCCGAGACCGCCGCGCTGATGGGCATCCGGCTCGGCCGCGTCTCCCTCAGCGCGTGGGCGGTCGCCGGGGCGCTCGCGGCGGTCGCGGCGGTCTTCCTCTGCGTGTTCCCGACGCCGGGGCTGGACCGGGGCACCTCCCTGGCCGCCATCAAGGCCTTCCCCGCCGCGATCCTCGGCGGGCTCGACTCCACCACCGGGGCACTGGTCGGCGGGCTCGTCGTCGGCGTCACCGAGGCGCTGATGACCGGCTACCAGAACCAGCTCGCCTTCCTCGGGCGGGGCATCGGAGACGTCGCGCCGTTCCTCGTCATGATCGTCATCCTGCTCCTCCGCCCCGCGGGACTGTTCGGAATCAGGGAGACCGCCCGTGTCTGACCGTCCTTCGCTCGTCCGGATGGGGGGCTGGGGGGCCGCCGCGGTGGTGGCGACGGCCATACCGTTCTACATGGAGGGGTTCTGGCTGCAGACGGGCCTGTTCGCGATGTCGGCGGCCGTCGGCGCCATCGGGATCAACCTGCTGACCGGCTCCACCGGGCAGCTGTCGATGGGACACGCCTTCTTCCTGGCGGTGGGCGCCTACGCCTACGTGTACTTCGCCGCCGACCCCGGGCAGTCCGGGCAGCACGCGCTCGGGGGTCTCGGCCTGCCCACGCCGCTGGCGGCGGTGCTCGCCGTGCTCACGGCGGGCGTGGCGGGCGGCCTGTTCAGCCCCATCGCCGGCCGGCTGAAGGGCGCCTACCTCGGCATCGCCACGCTGGCGCTGATCTTCCTCGGCCAGCACCTGCTGTTCAACGCCGAACCGGTCACCGGCGGCTACAACGGCCGGGCCGTACCGCCGCTGGAGCTGTTCGGGCTGGTCTTCGCCGACTCCCCCGCACTGGTCCTCTTCGATGTGCCGTTCGGCTCGCTGGAACGGCTCTGGTTCCTCGGGCTGGCCGTGGTGCTGGGCGCCGCCGCGTTCGCCCGCGGGGTGCTGCGCGGGCGGCCGGGGCGGGCGATGAACACCATCCGGGACCACGAGATCGCCGCGGGCGTCATGGGGGTCCCCGTCGCGCGCTACCGGGCCGGGGTCTTCGTGCTGTCGTCGATGTACGGGGGCCTGGCCGGGGTGATGCTCGCCCTGGTCTTCCAGCGGACCGTTCCCGACTACTTCAGCGTGCTGCTGTCGCTGGACTACCTCGCCATGATCGTCATCGGCGGGCTGGGGTCGATCGGCGGGGCGATCGCCGGCGCGGTCTTCGTCTCGGTGCTGCCTCAGCTGCTCACCCGGTACAGCGACAGCCTGCCGCTGATCGCCGAGCCCGGCTCCGGCGGGGTCTCGCCGGCGGAGGCGGCCCGCATCCTGTACGGCGCCGCCGTGGTCACGGTCGTGCTCTTCCTGCCCGGCGGCCTGCGGGAGCTGTTCCTCCGGCTCCGCACGGCGATCAGGGGCCGCGCGGCCCTTCTCACCCGCACCACCCGGATGCGGCGCTCTTCCGCACCCTCCCCCTCTCCGACCCCTTCACCCGACACCAGGAGCTGACATGGGCAAGTTCGGCATCCGTACCGGAGCCACGATGGCGGCGCTCGCGCTGGCGGTCAGCGCGTGCGCGAGCGGCAAGGCCACGGGCGGCGAGACCGCCACCGGCGGCGACGGCGTCAAGTCCGGCCCCGGCGTGACCACCGACAAGATCTCCGTCAGCATGCTCACCGACCTGACGGGGCCGTACGCGTCCCTCGGCAAGAGCATCACCCAGGCTCAGCAGCTCTACTTCGAGCAGGTCAACGCCGCGGGCGGGGTGTGCGGCCGCAAGATCGAGGGCATCGTGCGCGACCACGGCTACGACGCCCAGAAGGCCGTGGCCGCCTACACCGAGGTGGCGCCCCAGTCCGCGGCCATCACCCAGTTCATCGGCTCGCCGATGGTCACGGCACTCAAGCAGCGCATCGAGGGCGACAAGATGCTGACGATCCCCATGGCGTGGGCGACGAGCCTGCTGGGCGGCCAGGCCATCCAGGTCACCGGTACCACCTACGACGTCGACATGATCAACGGGGTCGACTTCCTCGTCAAGGAGAAGGGCATCAAGGAGGGCGACAAGATCGGCCATCTGTACTTCGAGGGCGACTACGGCCAGAGCGCGCTCAACGGGTCGAAGTACGCCGCGGACAAGCTCGGCCTCACGGTGGTGGAGCAGAAGATCAAGGCCACCGACCAGGACATGAGCGCCCAGGTCTCGGCGTTCAAGGACGCGGGCGTCAAGGCGATCATGGTCTCCGTCGGGCCCAAGCAGGCGGCGTCCCTGGTCGGCGTGGCGGTGGCCAAGGGCATGGACATCCCGTTCGTCGCCAGCAACTCGGCCTACAGCCCGCAACTGCTCGGCACGCCCGCGGCTCCGGCGCTGCTGAAGGACTACTACATCATGACCGCCGGCGCCCCGATGAGCGCCCCGCTCCCCGCCATCCAGAAGCTGGTCAAGGACTACCAGGCGAAGTACGCCGGGCAGCCCGTCGACAGCGGCGTCGGGGCCGGCTACTCCGCGGCGCTCATCGTCGGAGACGCGCTCAAGAAGGCCTGCGAGTCCAAGGACCTCAGCCGCGAGGGCATCGTCAAGGCCCACCGTTCCCAGCCCTCCTGGGAGGGCGGCTTCGGCACGCCGATGGACTTCTCGCAGGTCGACCAGCCGGCCTCTCGCGCGTCCTACGTCGTCAAGCCGGACAAGTCGGTGATCGGCGGCGCGGTGATCCTCAAGGAGGCCGCCGTCTCGGACCTGGCCAAGGAGTACCAGGTGCCGATCGGCTGACCGGCCGAGACACCGCTCACCGGAACACTCCGGTGTGCCCGAGGGAGTGCAGACCGGGCTGCGGGTAGACGGCCAGGCCGTGCGGCCCGGCGTCGACCGGGATCTTGCGTACGAGATGGCCGTCGCCGGTGTCGAAGACGTACACGACGCTGTTGTAGCGCCCCGTGAGCCACAGGCGGCGGCCGTCGGCGGACACCCCGCCCATGTCCGGCGAGCCCCCGCCCGGGATGCGCCAGGTCGCGATCGGCCTGCGCTTCGCGAACGAGACGACCGACACCGACCCCGCGCCCCGGTTCGACACGTACAGGACCTTGGAGTCCCTGCTGACGTAGAGCCCGTGGGCGCCGGCGCCGGTCCTGACGAAGCCCTCCACCTTGAAGCTCCCCGAGTCGACCCGCCAGACCCCGCCCTGCGCCATGTCGGCGACGTAGAAGGTGCCGCCGTCCGGTGAGAGCTTCACGTCCTGCGGCATGTTGTGGTGTCCGGGCAGGTTGACCACCTGGCCGACCTTCCGCCGGGCGAGGTCGACGACCACCAGGTGGCCGGAGAACTCGCAGCTGGCCAGGAAGGTCGAGCCGTCGAGGGTGAAGTCCGCGTGGTTGATCCCACGGCACGGCATGTCCAGTGACTCGCGCAGCTTGAAGGTGGCCGGGTCGCGGAAGTCCAGCCGGTTGAGCCGTTCGGCCATCACCAGCGCGGTGGCGCCGTCCGGGGTGAAGTACAGGTTGTAGGGATCCTCGACGGGGATCGGCCTGCCCGGCCTTCCGGTGGCCGGATCGATCGGCGTGAGCGTGTTGCCCTCGTTGTTGTTGACCCACAGCGTCTTGAGGTCCCACGAGGGGACCACGTGCTGCGGCCGCGCCCCGACCTTGAAGCGCCGGATGACCTGGTAGGTCTTGGGATCGATCACGCTCACCGTGCCGCTGTCGCTGTTCGGCACGTACACCAGCGACGGGAACCCCTGGACCACGGGGCTGAGCATGCCGGGCCGGTCGTTGGCGTAGACGTCCACGGTCGCGGCCTTCTTGCCACCGTGCGCCTCCGGCTCGACCGTGACCGCGGCGGGCGGCGGAGCCGAGGGCACCTCGGCGTTCCGCGACTCGGCGCCACCGCCGGAGCAGGCGGTCAGGCCGACGACGGTCCCGGTGACGAGCGCCTGGATGCCCCACCGGACCGTTCGTGCCGGCTGACGCTCTGTTGTCCACCGCCGCATGACCTGCCCCTCCGCCGTCTGCTCCCGGCCCGCGCCGGCTACGGCCACGCTAGGAGGGAGACGGTCAGGGAAGACTCAAACCAGGGTCAGTGGTTCGCCTTTGCCGGTGGCACGTCAGGCGGTGACCTTCCAGTCCTGGATGTCGATCCTGCTGCCGCCGTACTGCGGCGTGAAGATCGTGAGCAGGTTGTCGTCTCTGAGGTGGGCGTGGTCGAGGAGCGGGTCGGAGAAGTAGATGGCCGCCGAGGTGTATCTCAGCGTCCAATCGGACCAGCCCGAGCTCCTCGACGCCGTCTGGATGTGCAGCTTGTGCGTCTTGCTGTCGCCGCTGACGACGTACAGGTTGTTCCCGGAGTCCACGCCGATGTCCCCGCGGCTCGACCGTTCGAGGAAGGGGGTGTAGGTCTGGTGCCAGCCACCGGAGGTGTCGCGGTGGTAGTGCACCAGGACGGCGGTCTCGCGCGCGGTCGTGAAGTCGCTCTGGGACGCGGCGCCGGCGGGGAGGTGCGAGGCCAGCACGTGCACCACTCCGGAGCCGTCGACCACCTGCGACTCCTGGTTGATGAGCCCGCGGTTCTGCCCGATGCTCCACACCTTGACACCGGCCGAGGCCGAGGTGATGGAACGGCTGCCCGTGGTGCCGATGACGGCGCCGGAGTTGTTGCGCCACGTACGGCCGAGGTCGGTGCTGTAGGCGTACATCAGGTCGTGGTTGGTGCTGGCGTTGGAGGTCTCGCGCCAGGTCCAGGTCATGTGCAGCCGGCCGCCGCCGTCGTACTCGATGCCGAACAGGTAGGCGTTCTGGTTGTTGCTCACCCCGTCGAGGAACCGGCCGAGGTGGCTCCACGAGCCGCCCGCGTATTCGTACAGCACCTCGTCGCCCGAGCCGCTGGTGCCGGTGCGCAGGGCGAGCTGCAACCGCCCGCCCGGGGCGTCGATGAACGCCGGGTAGGTCACGGTCGTGACGGTGGACCCGGTGAGCTGCGACTGGGTGGCGCCGAAGGCGTCCGCGGTCCAGGAGAACCGGCCGGGATCGTTCGCCAGGCCGGCGACGGACCTGCGGTAGCGCAGCGTGCTGGCGTGCATGTCGAACGCCAGGTGGATCGTGCCGTCGGCGCGGGAGATCCCCAGGCTGATGACGTTGTGGGAGTCCGTCGAGGTGGTGGTGTAGTCGGTCAGCGTGAGGTTCTGCCAGCCGCCGGAGGGAAGCTGCCTGCGGGAGATGTTGACGTGCGAGGAGGAGTCCCAGTAGACGGCGTACTGCCATCCCCGGTAGCTGGTGATGCCCTCCTGCTGGAACGACTCGCCGTTCATGTAGCCCGTGTAGGTGAGGGCGGTGTGCCCCCTCGAGGTCAGCAGCGTGGTCCCCTGGGCCGTGACGCCCGGCGCCGCGGCACCGGCCTGGGGCGCCGGTCCCGCGACCAGGCCCACGAGGGCCAGCGCAGCGACGACGGCGAGACGGCAGAGGGGATTAAAACGTTTTAACATGAGCCTGGGCTCTTCCGTGAGGAGGGAGCCGGGCGGCACCCCGGAAACTAACCGCGGTGATCCGCACCGTCAAGAGGACATCCAGGCGTTAAGACGCGAAAAGGCGGTGACCACCTCGGGCGGCCACCGGTCCTGTCCGTTCGTACCCGGCGGTGCCCGTCCCCGCCCAGGCTTCGGCCACTCGTATCCGGCGGAGACCGGCCCCGCCCCCGGGCGGGCCGGTAACCGCCCGTTCCCTATGGGCGCTGCCCGGGCTTGTCGACGATGGCCGAGGCCAGCTGGGTGACCGTCCAGACGCTTCCCGCACGGGTCACCAGCTCGGATCCCATGTACTGGTCACGGAACCAGACCATCCGCATGCCGAGGTAGCGGTAGGTCTTCTCGTCCAGGATGAAATAGGTACGCATGGCGTCGCTGTACTCGCGGAAGAGGCCCATGCCCCTCCGGCCCGCACCGTCCTCGACATCGAGCTGGACCCGGACCCCGGGAATCTGCGCCAGCGCGCGGTACATCGCCGCCTCCAGCTTCGGCGGCATGACCGCCTGCTGCTGCAGGTAGAGGGAGAGCACCCGGAACGCGCGCTCGTCGGGAGTCTCCGCCCGGGCCACCTGCTCGCCCTTTGGCGACTTCTCCTCGACCGGATAGTCGACCCAGTGCCGGTCTCCCCGTACATGCGCGAGGAGCTTGGCCGGGTCGGTGGGCAGCTTGCGGAGCTTCTCGGCGTACCGCATCGGCGAGAGGTCGTCGTCGCCGGGGTCCGGCGGGTGGTCGGAGACCGTCACCTGCCCCGCCTCGTCGTAGCCGGCCGTCTGCTTCCCGTCGTAGCGGATCCAGCTCTCCCTGTGGTCGCGGTCGCCCGGGTCCCCGTTGGGCTGCCTGTCGAGGACCTTGCTGTACTGCCACTGGTTCGGACGCGGAGCAGAACCGGTCGAGCGGGTCTCGGCGACCAGCGCCGCCTGCTCCAGCACCACCGCCGTGCTGGCGTACCGCTCCGCGACCGGCGGACGGGTCGCGTCGCCGGTAGGGCCGAACCGGACGAAGGCCAGCACCAGGGCGGCCACGACACCGAAGGCGCCGGCGAGCAGGACGGGCCGGTTCCAGAAGGGCTTTCGCCTGCCGCCCGCTCCGACCGTGCGTCCGGCATGGCCCGCGTGGCCCGTTCCGGCCACCAGGCGAGCGCGGGTGGACGCCAGCCGCGCGGCGTCCGGCTCGGGCACCTCGACGCGGAACTCACTGAGCATTGTCAGGTCATCCACGGCCCAACTCCTCCTTGAAAGCGGTGGGATCGACGCCGCCGAGCGCGGTGCGCGTCTGTTTCCTGGCCCGGTGGAGCCGCGAGCGCACCGTGCCGACGGCGATGCCGAGCGCATCGGCGACCTCTTCGTAGCTGAGATCCGCCCACGCGATCAGCAGGAGCACCTCACGGTCGCCCGTGGAGAGCTTCGCGAGCGCTCCCGCCAGTGCCCGGTGCGCGGCGGCGGCGCTCACCCTCGCCTCCACGCGTTCGGCGTAGGTCTCGGCCACCGCGTCCACGCCGACACGAGCCAGCGCGCGGTAGCAGCGGACCTCCGTCCGGCGGTGCTTGCCGATGAGGTTGGCGGCGATGCCGTACAGCCAGGGGCGGGCATCTCGACGGGTCACGTCGTAGCCCTTGCGGCGCCTGAAGGCGGCGAGGAAGGTGTCGGCGACGATGTCGTCCGACAGGGCGTCACCCAGCCTGCGGGTGACGTAACGGTGAAGGTGCGGCGCATGTCGGTCGAAAAGTGCCGCGAACAGGGCCGGATCGTCCCAGGACCGCCGGATCAACTCTGCGTCGTCGGTCTGGTCCGACGTCTCTGCGCTGTGCGCGTCGGTGATCAAACAGGGCTCCGCTCATCGGGCCTCTACCTTCTCCAGGTGGGGGCGTGTCACCCCTTATCACCCGTTCCGGGCAATCGGGTTCACGGGGACCGCGTGCCACCGCCCAGTATCGCCACCGCCTCGCATCTCCGGCACCCTGCGAAGGGGCCGGCACCGCGTTCAGGATCGGGCGGGACCGGCGTGGAAGGCCGGCATCAGGATCTCGTCGACGATCTCCACGATCACCTCGTCGGGTATGGGCACGCCGTTGAAGAGGAAGTGGCTGCGGAGCATCGCCTGTCCCGCTTCCAGGCGGCGCGGGGTGACGGCCGCGGCGTCGATCTCGCCGCGCTCCACCGCCCGGCGGGTGATCTCCTGCATGAGCCTGCGGCCCGCTCCCTGATGGTGCCGGCGCACCTCGATGGTGCGGGCGTGATCGCGCAGGACGTCGCTGAGCAGGCCGCGCATCGCCTCCCCCGCCGGCCCGGCCAGCACGTCGGCGGTGCGCCGCAGGCCGGCGAGCAGGTCGCCGCGCAGGGTTCCGGTGTCGGGCGGCGAGGCGGGGTCGGGAAGGGCGTGGTAGACGGCCTCCATCGCCAGCTCGACGCGGGTCGGCCAGCGGCGGTACAGCGATGCCTTGCTCGCCCTGGCCCGCTCGGCGACGCGCTCCATGGTGAGCTTCGCGTAGCCGCCCTCGGCGAGCTCGTCCAGGGTCGCCTGGAAGATGGCCTCGTTGAGCGCCTGACCGCGCCTGCGGGGCAGCTTGCGGTGGTCGACGGCCGGCCCGTCGTGGTGGTCGGGGGCCGGCCTTCCTGGGCCGGCGCCGGGTTCGGAGGCCATGAGGAGATCCTACGAACCACCGGCGTCGGCTGAGGTGACGCGGCCGGTGCCGCCGTCGACCGTCACCATCTGCCCGTCCTGCAGCACGGTCGTCGCCGTGGCGGCGCCCATGACGGCCGGCAGGCCGTACTCGCGGGCGACGATCGCGGCGTGGGAGGCGATGCCCCCCGAGTCGACCACCACGGCCGCGGCGCGCTGGAACAACGGTGTCCAGGACGGGTTGGTGTAGGGACAGACCAGGACGTCGCCGTCGCTCAGCTTGCCGAACTCGGCCGGGTCGCGGATGACCTTGACCCGGCCACTCGCCGTGCCACCGCCACCGGGGGTGCCGGCGACCAGCGCGTCGCCGTCGTCGGGTCCCGGCGGGAAGATCGCGTGCGGGTCGATGAGCCGGACGCCCGCGAGCTCCTCGCGCCTGGCCGATCGGGTCCGTACGGCCGCGCGCAGCGTCTCGGCGTGCGGCTCGGCGAGTCCCGGCAGGTCGGCGATGCCCTCCAGCTCCTCCAGCCGCAGGTGGAACACGTCCTCGGGCGTGGCCAGCACCCCCGCGTCTCGCAGCCGGCGGCCGATCTCCAGCAGGGAGCGGCGCAGGACGGGCAACGGCTGGGTGAAGTAGAAGTGGGAGTCCTCGCGGAACGCGACGCCCGCGCGTGCCGCCTCGACCCAGCGCCGCACGCGGGAACGCATCGCGGCGGTCCGCAGGAGCGGGTGGGCGAGCAGCCGCTTCAGCGCCTGGTCGGCACGGTCGGCGCCCGCAGGCGAGGGAGGTCTGCCGGCCAGCAGCTTGACCAGCCCGAGGACCGTCTCCGGAGCCTCCCCCAAGGTGGGCGGGGAGACCAGGATCGGGCTCGCGGTCTCGCGGTGCCCGTACTCCGCCAGGAACTCCTCGAACGCGCCGCGGAACGCGCCGAACTCCGGATCGCGGGCCGTCAGGTCCGCCAGCCGGTCGGGTTCCAGCTTGGCGAAGGCGTCACGGAGCGCGGGAGTCTCGCGCACCCGCTCGGCGAGGGTCTCCAGCGCGCGGTTGGCGTCCTCGGTGCGTGTCCGGGCGCCGAGGACCAGATCGCCGAACAGCGGGCCGCGCCCGAGCGCCTTCACCACGATGAGCAGCCGCAGCAGCGAGAGACCGGTACGCGGCAGGTAGTCGATGCGCAGGTCGGCGACCGGCTCGACCAGGGCCAGGGACTCCCGCGGCACGGCGATGAGCCGCTTCCAGGGCATCGTGCGCAGGTCTCGCGCGGCGAGCTTGCGCGTGTTCTCCAGGAACGCGGCGAAGCGCGGATCCTCGGTCCACCGGGCCGGATCGTGGCGCCGCGCCCGGGAGGCGATGCGGAAGGGGGCCGCGAACGTCCGCAGTGTGGGATGGGGAGCGGGCGGGACGAGCCGGACGACGACGCCGTCCTCCTCGGTGAGGAAGTCCTGGAAGACGTTCCTGATCCCGATGCTCCCCACCACCTTGCCCATGAGACCCGCGGGGCCATGAGGCAGCCAGGTCGTCATGTCGATCGGATAGGGACGCCAGGGAACGTACTCGGTGAGGATCGATCCGAGGCGGCGCTGCAGGCGGTTGAGCCGCACCGGAGGCGGTGGGAGCGCGGTCATCGGCCGCGCCTGCAGCAGCCGTACGTGACCGTCCGCGTAGGCCCACTCGATGTCCTGGGGGCGGCCGAAGTGGCGGGCGGCCGAGGCGCCCAGCCGGGCCAGCTCCTCCAGGACCTCGCCGGGCAAGGGCCGGGCCTCCGCGTCTCCCCCGGGTTCGTGGGTGACCCCGCCGCCCTCCGCGCCCCTGATGACGACCTCCCGCCGCCCGGGGGATCTCTCCCGGACCCTGCCCTGGGCGTCCAGCACGTAGTGGTCGGGGGTGACCAGGCCGGACACGACGGCCTCGCCGAGGCCGCTGCTCGCGTCGATCACGGTCTCCCCGCGATCGCCGGTGACCGGGTTGGCGGTGAACATCACCCCCGCGGTCTCGGCCTGGACCATGCTCTGGACGACCACGGCGATGCGCACCTCGCCGGAGTCGACGCCGCGCCTGCGGCGGTAGGCGATGGCCCGGTCGGTCCAGAGCGACCCCCAGCAGTGGCGTACGGCGTCGAGCAACGCGTCCTCGCCGATGACGTTGAGGTAGGTGTCCTGCTGGCCGGCGAACGCCGCTCCGGGCAGGTCCTCGGCGGTGGCGCTGGAGCGTACGGCGACCGGCCCGCCGCCGAGCTCCGCGTACGCGCGTGTGATGTCCGCGCGCAGCTCGCCGGGGATGCCGGCGGACGCGAAGGCCGCGCGGATGGCGGCGCCGTCATCGCCGCAGTCCGTGAGCAGCGCGGTGATGCGGGCGCCCAGGCCGGCGCTGCCGACGATCGCGGTGTAGGCCCGCGTGGTGATCAGGAACCCGTCCGGGACGGGGAAGCCGTTCGTGATGAGTTCGCCGAGGTTGGCGCCTTTGCCCCCGGCGAGCGCGAGGTCGTTCCTGCCGAACGCGCGTAACGGCGCGACGAGCTGCTCCTTCACGGACGTGCCTCCTTGGTCCCTTCTGGATCACGGACCCGAGCGGCGGCCCGCACCCCGGCGGGAATGGACAATAGTGCTCGACCATTGGGTACGCAACGTTCACTATGGGGCCGGTCGTCCCGTGGGCCGGCCGCTGACCCGCCCCGGCGGGTCAGCCGAGCGAGATCCGCGCGAAGCGCCCCGCCACGCGCAGGTCCTCCTCGATGCGCGCCGCCGCCTCCCGCAGCGACGGCAGCACGCTCTCGCGGGCCTGCTCGGCGGTCCCGCGGCCGGCGTGCATCGAGACGTTGACGGCGGCGACCACACTGCCCGTACGGTCGCGCACCGGGACGGCGGCGGACCGCAGCCCTTCCTCCAGCTCCTGGTCCACCAGGGCGTATCCTTCGCGGCCCGCCTCCTCCACCAGAGCGGCGAGCCGTTCGGGCGAGGTGACCGTGTGCCGGGTCAGCGGACGCGGGTCCGTACGGGCCAGGGACGCGGCACGGCGGTCCGGCGGCAGGCCCGCCAGCAGGACCCGCCCCATGGACGTCGCGTACGCCGGGAACCTGGTGCCGGGGGTGATGTCGACGCTCATGATGCGCACCATGGGCACCCGGGCCACGTACTGGATGTCGTCTCCGGCGAGGACCGCCATCGACGCCGAGTCGCCCACCCGCCTGGCCAGCCACGTCAGGTGCGGCTGGGCGATCTGGGGCAGCGTCTGCGTGGACAGGCGGGCGAAGCCCAGCTCCAGCAGCCGGGGCGTGAGGCCGAACAGCTTCCCCTCCTCGGCCACGTAGCCAAGCCGGCACAACGTGGTCAGGGACCGCCGCACGGCCGCCCGCGACAGTCCCGTGGCCTCGGTCAGAGCGCTGAGCGTCGCCCCGCCCCGCCCCGCGCGTGGCGTCTCCTCGAAGGCCGTGAGCACGCCGAGGCCCCGGGCGAGCGACTCCACGAACTCCGGGCCCAGCTCCCGCTTCGACGTACGCGCCTGGGACGCGGCGGGGACGGCGGACGGCGGGACGGGCGCCGGGACGGCGGAGGCGAGCGCGTCCTCCATCGCCGCGACCGTCCTGCGCAGCGGTGGCAGCACCGCGTCCCGCAACGACGCGGCGCTGTGCCTGCTGGTGTGGCTGACCACGCCGGCCGCGCACACCAGGCGCCCTGTTCCGTCCCGGACCGGCGCGGCGATGGCGACCAGCCCCGGCTCGATGAGCTGGTCGTCCAGGGACCAGCCGTCGCGCCGGGCGCCGGCGATCCGCTCCTCGAACGACGCCGCGCCGTGCTCGGCGCCCCGTGGCACGACGGGGAACGCGGCGTTGCCGGGATCGGCCTCCCGCCGCGCCCGCCAGCGCCACCAGTCGTCCTGTGACCACTCCGCGGCGAACAGCGCCCCGATCGCCCCGCACTCGGCCGGAAGCAGGTCGCCGACGTGGAAGGCGACCGACATCGCCCGCCTGCGGTCCGCCCGGTGCACGAACCGCACACCGTCGCGGTCGGGGACGGCGAGCGAGACCGACTCGTCCAGCTCACCGGCGAGCCGGTCCGCGAGCGGACCCAGCAGGCCCGGCAGCGAGGACGCGGCGAGGTAGGCGTTGCCGAGCTCCATCAGCAGGGGGGTGAGCACGGCGTCGCGGCCGTCCAGCCGGACGTAGCCGATCCGGGCGAGGGTGCTGAGAATCCGGTCGACCGTGGAGCGTGCCAGCCCGGTGTCACGAACGAGGTCGCCCACGCCGCGCCGGCCGTGGGCCCGGGCCAGCAGGCGCAGCACCGCGAGGCCCCGGATCAGCGGACCCACCGCGTCCTGGGGCGGCGGCGCGCCGATGATCGGGTCCATCACACGCTTGCCACGCCGATCTGGTCCGTCATGCGCTCTCCACGTCGGGGCACCTTCGCCGGGAACGGTACCGCCCCCGGCGATTGACAGCTCCGCCGCCGAGGATCAGACTTTGTCCCGACAATAATGAACTAAAGTTCGCCAGGCGAACAACTGGCAAAGGACGGATATGACGCCGACGGCTCGTACGGCGCGAGGGCGAGAGACATGACTGAGATCCGTACGCTCCCCGAGGCGGTCGCAGAGCTGATCCATGACGGGGACACCGTCGCCATGGAGGGGTTCACCCACCTCATCCCGTTCGCCGCCGGCCACGAGATCATCCGTCAGGGGATCACCGACCTCACGCTGATCCGTATGACCCCCGACGTGATCTATGACCAGCTCATCGGTGCCGGCCTGGTGAAGAAGCTGATCTTCTCCTGGGGCGGCAACCCGGGCGTCGGGTCTCTTCACCGCTTCAGAGATGCGGTGGAGAACGGCTGGCCGCGACCCCTGGAGCTCGACGAGCACAGCCACGCCGGCATGGCCAACCGCTACGTCGCCGGCGCCTCCGGCCTGCCCTTCGCGGTGCTGCGCGGCTACCGGGGCACGGACCTGGCCGGCCGCAGCGACACCATCTCCACCGTGACCTGCCCGTTCACCGGCGAAGAGCTGGCCGCCGTCGCGGCGCTCAACCCCGATGTCACCGTGATCCACGCCCAGCAGGCCGACCGCGACGGCAACGTCCAGATGTGGGGCCTGACCGGCGTGCAGAAGGAGGCCGCGCTCGCGGCCGAGCGGGTGCTCGTCACCGTCGAGGAGATCGTCGACGAGCTGAGCCCGCGCCCGGGAGGGGTCGTCCTGCCCGGCTGGGTGGTCACCGCCGTCGCGCGGGTGCCCGGCGGCGCCCACCCGTCCTACACCGCCGGATACTCGGTCCGCGACAACGACTTCTACCAGGCGTGGGATCCGATCTCCAGGGACCGCGACAAGTTCACCGCGTGGGTCCAGGCGAACATCCTGGCGAGCGAGGGGGTGCTCAGCAGATGAGCGACTGCACCCCCGACGAGCTGATGACCGTGAACGCCGCCCGTGCGCTGGCCGGGGCGCGCACCTGCTTCGTCGGCATCGGCCTGCCCAGCACCGCCGCCAACCTCGCCCGCCACACCATCCGGCCCGACCTGGTGCTGATCTACGAGTCCGGCGCCCTCGGCGCCAAGCCGACCAGGCTGCCGCTGTCCATCGGGGACGGTGAGCTCGCCGAGACCGCCGACGCCGTGGTATCCGTGCCCGAGATGTTCAACTACTGGCTGCAGACCGGGCGGATCGACGTCGGCTTCCTCGGAGCGGCCCAGCTCGACCGGTTCGCCAACATCAACACCACCTTCGTCGACCGCGGCCCCGACCGCCCCCCGAGCAGGCTCCCGGGAGCGGGCGGAGCGCCGGAGATCGCGGCCAACTGCGGCGAGGTCCTCATCGTGCTGCGGCACTCCACCCGCAACTTCGTGGACAAGCTGCACTTCATCACCTCCATCGGGCACGGCTCCGGACGAGGCGACCGCGAGCGTCTCGGCCTGCGCGGCAGGGGCCCGGTCGCCGTCATCACCGACCTCGGCATCCTGCGCCCCGATCCTGAGACCTCCGAGTTCGTCCTCACCGACGTGCATCCGGGCGTCACCGTGGACCGCGCACGCGCCGCCACCGGCTGGCCGCTGAGGACCGCGGGCCACGTCGGCACCACCGAGCCCCCGTCCGATCACGAGCTCGCCGCCCTGCGCGCACTGACTGCCGCCTGAAGGAGAGCGACACATGACCGACGTCTACATCGTCGACGCCGTCCGCACCCCGTTCGGCAAGTACGGCGGCGCGCTGTCGCGCGTCCGTCCCGACGACCTGGCCGCCCGGGTCGTACGAGCGCTGGCGGACCGCACGCCGCGACTGGACCCGGAGCGGATCGACGACGTCTTCTTCGGCAACGCCAACGGCGCCGGGGAGGACAACCGCGACGTCGCCCGCATGGCCGTACTGCTGGCCGGGCTCCCGGTCACCGTCCCCGGCACCACGGTCAACCGGCTGTGCGGATCCGGGCTCGAAGCCGTCATCCAGGCATACCGGGCGGTCGCCACCGGCGACGCCTCCATCGCGGTGGCGGGCGGCGTCGAATCCATGTCGCGCGCTCCCTGGGTGCTGCCCAAGCCCGAGCGCGCCTTCCCGGCCGGCCACCAGGAGCTGTACTCCACCACCCTGGGCTGGCGCATGGTGAACCCCCGCATGCCGGCCGAGTGGACCGTCGCCCTCGGCGAGGGCGCCGAGCTGATCGCCGACAAGTACGAGATCACCCGAGAGCGGCAGGACGCCTTCGCGCTCGCCAGCCATGAGAAGGCGGCGCGTGCGTGGAAGGACGGCGCCTACGAGGGCGAGATCATCGCCGTCGAGGGAACGGACCTGCCGCGCGACGAGGCCATCCGCGACGACACCTCGCTCGCGTCCCTGGCCAGGCTCAAGCCCGCCTTCCGCACCGACGGCGGCACCGTCACCGCGGGCAACTCCTCGCCGCTCAACGACGGCGCGGCGGCCCTGCTGCTGTGCGACGAGGACGGGCTGCGGGCTCTCGGGCGCGAGCCCCTCGCCCGGATCCGGGCCTCGGCCGTCACCGCCGTCGAACCGCAGTACTACGGGCTCGGCCCGGTCGAGGCGGTCCGGCGGGCGCTGGACCGCGCGGGAAAGGGATTCGGCGACCTGGCCGTCTTCGAGCTCAACGAGGCGTTCGCCGCCCAGGCGCTGGGCTGCCTGGCCGCCTGGCCTGACCTCGACCCCGCGATCGTCAACCCTCGCGGTGGCGCCATCGCCATCGGCCACCCGCTCGGCGCCTCCGGCGCACGCCTGGCCGGCGCGGTCGCCCACCAGCTCGCCGCCGCCGGCTCCGGCACCGGTCTGGCGGCCCTCTGTATCGGCGTCGGACAGGGCATCGCCCTGGTCCTCGAAAGGTAACAGGCACCCATGACGACCCGCCCCACGGCGCCACCCACGCAGGAGATCATCAGCGCCGAGATCGCCCAGGCGCGACAGGCCTATGAGAAGGCCGTCCAGGACGGCGCACCGCGCCGCCACCACCCGGACCGCGACTACGCGCCCTACCGCAGCACCGTCCTGCGCCACCCGCGGCAGCCCCTCGTCGCCCTGACCGACCCCGACGCCGTGGAGCTCAGCGGTCCGGTCTTCGGCGTCACCGACATCACCGACCTCGACTCCGACCTCACCCGGCAGCACGTCGGGGAGCCGCTGGGCGAGCGGATCAGGGTCACCGGGCGGGTGCTGGACGGCGACGGCCGCCCGGTGCGCGGCCAGCTCGTCGAGATCTGGCAGGCCAACGCCTCGGGGCGGTACGCACACCAGCGTGACCAGCACCCGGCGCCGCTCGATCCCAACTTCACCGGCGTCGGCCGCTGCCTGACCGACGACCAGGGAAGGTACGCGTTCACCACGGTCAAGCCGGGCGCCTACCCCTGGCGCAACCACGTCAACGCCTGGCGGCCGGCGCACATCCACTTCTCGCTGTTCGGCACCGCCTTCACCCAGCGCCTGGTCACCCAGATGTACTTCCCGGGCGACCCGCTGTTCGTCTACGACCCCATCATGCAGTCGGTCACCGACGACGCCGCCCGCTCCCGCCTGGTCGCCGGCTACGACCACGACCTGTCCACCCCGGAATGGTCACTCGGCTACCGCTGGGACATCGTCCTCTCCGGCCCCACGGCGACCTGGACCGAGGACCCCGATGACGCAGACCCCACCTGACGGGACCCGCGGTGAACCGAAGACGCAGACCACACCTGACGAGACCCGCGGTGAACCGATGACGCAGACCCGCCCGACCCGAAACACGGTGCGCCCATGACGCAGACCACGCCCGAGGCCGGCCACGGCGAACCCATGACGCGCCCGCCCACGCCGTCCCAGACCGTCGGTCCCTTCTACGGGTACGCGCTGCCGTTCGCCGGAGGCGGGGACATCGTCCCGGCCGAGCACCCCGGCGCCATCACCGTCCACGGCCGGGTCTACGACGGTGCCGGGGAGCCCGTGCCGGACGCCATGCTGGAGTTCTGGCAGCCCGCCGCCGACGGGTCGCGGGCCGGATCTCCCGGATCGCTGCGCCGGGACCCGGTCACCGGCGCGGTGATCGGCCGTACCGGCCTGGACTTCACCGGCTTCGCCCGCGTCGCCACGGACGCCGACGGCCACTACGCGGTGCGAACCGTTCCGCCGGGCGGCGCGCCGTACATCTCGGTGTGCGTCTTCGCCCGGGGCCTGGTGCACCACCTCTACACCCGGGCCTACCTGCCGGAACTGGCCGACCCCGCCACCGAGCCCCTGCTGGCCTCGCTCCCCCCGGAACGCCGCGCCACTTTGCTCGCCACCGCGGAACGCGACCGCGTCCACCGCTTCGACATCCGCCTCCAGCACGACGGCGTCCACGAGGAGACGGTCTTCCTCACCTTCGACTGACCGGTGAACCTGTGCGCAGTAGCCTGTGCGATCAGTTGGAGCCTGCCGGTCAGTGCCGCCACGAAGGCAGTCCCTTGCCGGTGAGGGCGAGCAGGCCGATCAGGTCATAGGCGACATGCGACGCCGCGATCGAGGTGATCTCGGCGTGGTCGTAGGCCGGGGCGACCTCGACGACGTCCGCGCCGACCAGGTTGGCGCCGGCCAGGCCGCGCAGGATCTCCAGGAGCTCACGGCTGGTCAGGCCACCGGCTTCCGGGGTGCCGGTGCCGGGGGCGTGCGCGGGGTCCAGCACGTCGATGTCGACCGAGACGTAGAGCGGGCGGTCGCCGATCCGCTGCCGGAGAGCGTCCACCACCTCGTCCACGCCCCTGCGCAGGACATCTCCGGAGGTGACGATCCCGAAGCCGAGGCGGCGGTCCTCCGCCAGGTCCTTCTTGGCGTAGAGAGGGCCCCGGGTGCCGACGTGGCTGAGCGCCTCGGTGTCGAGCAGTCCCTCCTCCACCGCGCGGCGGAACGGGGTGCCGTGGGTGTACTCGGCGCCGAAATAGGTGTCCCAGGTGTCCAGATGCGCGTCGAAGTGGAGCACCGCCACCGGGCCGTGCCGTCGCGACTGGGCGCGCAGCAGCGGCAGCGCGATGGTGTGGTCGCCGCCGATGGTGAGCGGCCGCGTGCCATCGGAGATCAGCTCGCCCATGGTGTGCTCGATCGTCTCGATGGCGTCACCGATGTCGAAGGGGTTGCAGGCGATGTCCCCGGCGTCGGCCACCTGCAGGGCCGCGAACGGGGAGACGTCCAGGCCCGGGTTGTACGGCCGCAGCAGGCGGCTGGCCTCGCGTACCCCCGACGGGCCGAATCTGGCGCCCGGCCGGTAGGAGACCCCGGCGTCGAACGGCACCCCCACCACCGCGATGTCGCACCGGCCGACCTCGTCCAGGCGCGGCAGCCGCGCGAAGGTGGCGGGTCCCGCGAAGCGCGGGACCCGCGATGAGTCCACCGGCCCTCGAGGCTCGGTCATGGTGGCGGCTCCAATCGAGGTCGCCGGCCTCCGGCATCTCGCCGGCGCCGCGGGTCACGGACGGGCACACCGCCCCGACCCGCAAGCTACCGGTCACGCCTCCGTCGCCGCACCGCCGCGTCCGCCCGGAGAGGCCGGGCGGACGGACCGCGCCTACGAGCCCAGGCGGTGGACCGGTCCCACGCCAGAAGGCCGGCCGCGAACGAGCCGTACACCAATCCGGCGGCGACACCGCGATCGTCGACCATCATCAATACGACAAGTCGTCGAAACGGATGTCGGACAAACGGTCGGCGGCGTCGCGGTCGAGCACGGTGACGCTCGCGGCCGGAGGCAGGCCGCCGGCACGGGCACGGCGCATGAGCACCTGCCAGCGCCGGCAGTGCCGGGCGAAGGTGGCCGCGGTGACGACCCGCCCGCGCGAGTGCTGCCCGGCGCGGGCCGTCTGCGGCGGGATGTCGAGCAGGATCAGGTGCATGGCGGCGCCACGGCTGCGGGCCAGCCAGGCGAAGCCGTAGAGAATGTGCGGCCAGGTGCCCCTGGTGTGGGCGACGACGGCGTGTCCGCGCAGGACCGCGCGCGCGATGCGCGCCACGTGGGTGGCGTGCACGACGGGGGTACGGACCCGGGAGGGGACCGGCCCCAGGTAGCGTGCCCACCAGTTGCGCGACTGGCGGGAGTCGACCACCCGCACATCGCCGGCGGCCACCGGCACCCTCTCGTCACCGTTCAGCCCGTACAGGCGTGCGAGCAGGGTGCTCTTGCCGGCGCCGGGCAGCCCCGCGAGCAGCACCAGCGACCCGGCGCGGTAGCGCAACTCCTCTACGGAGGCCATGACCTGCACCTGGTGGGGTTCGTACTCCGGTCGCGGGATGGTCGGCTCAGGGATCATTGACCTCTCGTCATCTGCTCGGGAGCCCGGAGGCTAACGGAGATCACCGGTCCAATCGGGCCCGTTACCATGAGCAACGTACGAGCCCGCCCCAGAGTTTCAAGCCGCCGACCGTAACCGCCTCGTGGGTCCTTGGCCGGGTGGGCGGCACATGGGTGCCCAGAGTGCCTGGAGGGCCTCCAAAGGGTGGCCGGCCACTCGGGCCCGCCGGCGGCCTAGTCGGCTGCCGGCGTGTGAGGTGAGCTTGCGGCGATGTCCCTGATGAACACCACTCCGTCGGTCTCCTTAAGATGATCCGGGTCCAGTGCGAAGTAGTCGTAGTTCACCGAATCATCGGTTCGCAGGGCGAGTTCGGTTCCCATGCCGTCGAGAGCCGTGGCCAGGCGTGCCGAGTCGATCACGTAACGGTTCTCCGGGAGGGTGGAAAGGACCCCCTCCAGCGTGTCCGCGCGCGGAACGTTGAGCCCCTGGCCCCGCGCGGCCCCCAGAGCCGAGGCCACGAAGGCGTACTGGTCGCCCAATTGCGCGCTGACGATCGCTCCAGCGCTCCACCACTCCAGCGTCCGGCCTTCCAAGGACCCCCAGCCGGGCGGTAGCGTCCAGCGGCTCTTGTCCTTCTGAAGGTGGCGGTTGTGGGCGAACACCAGCGTGTGACCTCGCTGTGCCTGGCTCTCCACAATGGCGCCGAGGTTGTCCGCCATCATCGTGTCCCGCAGGCCCATGAGTCGCACCACGCGACTCGCGGACGGATCGGCCATCACGGTGTGGTAGCGAAGCAGCCCAGCGGCGGTTCGGCCGAACAGGCACGCCTGCCACCAATCGTCGCGCGACGTCGCGGAGACCAGGCGTGGTGACTCCGAAACGAGCAGGGTCAGCAGGTCATCGGTGATCAGGCGCAGTTCTGAGACATCGGCGGAGGACCCCACCGACCGGGAAGGGTCCATGATCGCCTCAGGGGCGGTCCAGCGCTCATCGTCGCCGGTCAGGCGATCGATCGTGTCGAGGGAACAAGGGATCAGATCGGCGTCCACATGGTCCGCGAGGTAGCCGTGAAGGGCGGTCAGCACACTCCTGGGACCGGCGGCACCGGTCATCTCGATAGGTGCGTCGAACCCGAAGAAACGTAGCCTGTCCGCGGCGGGACGGTCCTGGTTGTATTCCCTCATCCAATGGACCAGCTCGCGATCGGCCGCCGACTCTCCCAGTCCGTGGCTGAAGCCACGCCGCATCACGTCATCAAGTGACCCCACGCCCCGCGCGACGAATTCGTCGACCTCCAGACCGGCCACATAGTCGCTCTCGATCGCGATCGACCGGTAGCCCTCGTGCTCGGCCAGGTGCCGGAACAACCGGTTTCGCAGCCGCGGAAACGCCTCCTCCCCGTGCATGGGTTCCCCGAAGCCGAGAAGGCGGGGCGTCGTCGTGAGCGATCGGAGGAACTTCGTGAACGCGACTTCGACGCCACCGTCATCGGCGAAGGCCCAACCGGTTTCGTGGAGGTGAGGGCGTGTGGTCATGGCGGACCCCGTTCTGCTTGGTGTGCTTCCAGCACCTTCAAGCCTATCGTTCAACCAGCTTATTGAGACTTTTATCTCTTGTTCCGCCCATTCCCCGCGATAACCTTCAAGTACGTGGATCAATGTCGGCCGGGCGGGGCTTCGGCCCGCCCACCCGGCGCGTGGACATGCGTCACGTGAATGGGAATCGCCCGGGGAGTGGCACCTGAGGGCGGCGGTCCCGGCGGAAACACCGAGTTCGATGAACGTTTCAGTTCATGTACGCCTTCTACGCCGGCCCTACCAGGTCATCCAAAGGCCGGGAAACCAAAGCCGGCGGAGGTGACCTGTCCCCAGGTGATCCCCGATGCGATACTTCCCGTGCCCACCACTCCAATTAAGTGTCTCCGCGTGTTTCTCGCGGAAATATCATTCGGCACGCCAGAGGAGAATTAATGCGCACAGTACGAACCCTGATCGCCTCGGTCGTCCTGGCCGCCGGTCTGGCGGTATCCGTCGGTGTGACGCCCGCGCAGGCCGCCACACTTCGAAACGTCTACTATTACGACTGGGACTGCCATCGCGTCGGAAACCTCGGCATCGACAGCGGTTGGTGGACCTCGTACACATGCACTCCCCAGTACGGTTACTGGTTCCTTTACGCATGACGGTCTCCAATGCGCCAGGCAGGCGCTCGACTTCGCTATTCGAAGTGAGATGAGCGCCGCCTGGCGCGGAACCGCTCGACGGGCCGGCGGCCCAGGCCCCGTTCATCCGTCTCCGGGTGTCAGGCGAGGAGACGTCTCTACGTGTCAGAAGGAGCGGCGGTAGTAGTCGCTCCAGTCGAAGTCGCCGGAGTGGTCGCGGCCGAGCGTGCATTACGCCACATACCGCCACGGGCGGTAGGGGTTCGCGGGGGCATTCGGGCGCTCAACGTCCCCCTCGCCCCCACGACCCGCGGCCCCCGGTTACGGGCCCCCGGCGTGGGTGGGCGCCGGGCATCGCGTCATCCGCCGAGGTCGCGATGCCCCACGCGGCACGGCCGTCCCGGCCCCTTCTCACTCCTGACGGCGGCCGGTTGAGAAAGCTGCTTCCCGGCCGTTGACGTGACCGTAGCCTGTATGTAACATTCAGCCAATACTACGCAAGATTATTGCAATTCTCTGTTCATTTTTTCGCTATTCCTCGCAACTCTCCAGGGCTGCACTGCGTCCGTGCACCTGCCCCCCATCCGTGTGCGGTGGAGGCGCATGCCTTCACGCTCCGACCCTGTCGTGCCTGACGAGAGATGGAAGAACGCGAATGAGAAAGCTGCACGGACCGTTACGGCTGGTGGCGGCCATGGTCGCCGCCGGTCTGCTCGTCGTGGGGTCGGTCGTCCCGGCCGCCGCCGCGGGCGGACCCAACCTGTCGCCGGGAAAGGCGACCCAAGCCAGCAGTTCCACGGGCGGACAACCGGTGTCGGCCATCAACGACGGCGACCAGGCCACCTACTGGGAGAGCACGAACAACGTCTTCCCGCAGTGGGCGCGGATCGACCTCGGCGCCGCCACGAGCGTCGACCAGATCATCCTGAAGCTGCCCCCGCCGGCCGTCTGGCAGACCCGCACCCAGACGCTGTCGATCCAGGGCAGCGCCGACGGCTCCGGCTTCAGCACGGTCGTGGCCTCGGCGAACTACACGTTCAACCCGGCGACCGGCAACACGGTCACCATCAACTTCGGCGCCGCGACCCACAGGTACTGGCGCGTCAACATCACCGCCAACACCGGCTGGCCCGCCGCGCAGATCTCCGAGTTCGAGATCTACGGCGCCGCGTCGGGCGGCGACACCGAGAAGCCGTCGGCCCCCGGCAACCTGGCCTTCACCCAGCCGGCCACCGGCCAGGTCCGGCTGACCTGGTCCGCCTCGACCGACAACGTGGGCGTCACCGGTTACGACATCTACGCCAACAACCAGCTTCGGGGCAGCGTCGGCACCGTGCTGGCCTACACCGACAGCCAGCCCGCGTCGGCGACCGTGACGTACTTCGTGCGGGCCAAGGACGCGGCGGGCAACCAGTCGGCCAACAGCAACTCCGTGACCCGCACCGGCACCGGTGACCCCGGCTCGAACCTGGCGCTCGGCAAGGAGATCGCCGAGTCCGGCCACGTGCACTCGTTCGTCGCCGCCAACGCGAACGACAACAACCTGGCCACCTACTGGGAGGCCAACTCCGGCGCGTTCCCGAACACGCTGACCGTCAAGCTCGGCTCCAACGCCAGCGTGAGCGCGGTCGTGGTGAAACTCAACCCCGACGCCTCGTGGGGCACCCGCACGCAGAACATCCAGGTGCTGGGCCGCGAGCAGAGCGCCACCACCTACCAGAACCTGGTGTCGGCGGCCAACTACACCTTCAACCCGGCCTCCGGCGGCAACTCGGTGAGGATCGACCTCTCCGCGACCGTCGCCGACGTCCAGCTCAAGTTCGCGAGCAACAGCGGCGCGCCCGGCGGGCAGGCCGCCGAGTTCCAGGTCATCGGCGTCCCCGCGCCGAACCCCGACCTCACCGTCACGAACCTCTCGTGGACCCCCGCCTCCCCGACCGAGGCGAGCGCGATCACGCTCTCGGCCACGGTCAGGAACTCGGGCACCGCGGCCTCCCCGGCGGACAGCGTCAACCTCTACCTCGGCGGCACGCTGGCCGGCACCGTCGCAATCCCCGCCCTGCCCGTCAACGGCACCGCCACGGTGACCCACAACATCGGCACCCGCGGCGAGGGAAGCCACACGGTCAGCGCCAGGGTCGACGCGGACAACACGGTCTTCGAGCAGAACGAGGCCAACAACACCTTCACCGCGTCGTCGCCGCTGGTGGTCGCGCAGGCTCCCGGCCCCGACCTACAGGTCATCGGGATCAGTTCCAACCCGCCCAACCCGGCCGTGGGAGCGGCGGTCACGTTCAACGTGGCGGTGAAGAACCGCGGGACCGCCGCGACGGGCGCCACCACGGTCACTCGCGTGGCGGTGGGCGGCACCACGCTCAACACCAACACCCCGTCGATCGCGGCCGGCGCGACGGCCAACGTGGCCATGAGCGGCAGCTGGACCGCCACCAGCGGCGGGGCCACCATCACCGCCACGGCCGACGCCACCGGCGCCGTCACCGAGACCAACGAGACCAACAACACGTTCTCGCAGGCGATCGTGGTCGGCCGCGGGGCGGCGGTTCCGTGGGTCTCCTACGAGGCCGAAACCGCCACCTACCAGGGCACCCTGCTGTCGGCCGACCCGCTGCGCACCTTCGGGCACACCAACTTCGCCACCGAATCCTCGGGGCGCCAGTCGGTGCGGCTGAACAACACGGGCCAGTTCGTCGAATTCACCTCGACCCACGCCTCCAACTCCATCGTGGTGCGCAATTCCATCCCCGACGCCCCCGGTGGCGGTGGCATCGAGGCCAGCATCAGCCTGTACATCAACGGGACCTTCTCCAGGAAGCTGACCCTCTCGTCACACCACAGCTGGCTGTACGGGAACACCGACGGCCCCGAGGCCCTGACGAACACCCCCCAGGCCGACGCCCGGCGGTTGTTCGACGAGGCCCACGCGCTGCTGTCGACGACCTACCCGGCCGGCACCAAGTTCAGGTTGCAGCGCGACGCGACCGACACGGCGTCCTTCTACATCATCGACTTCATCGACCTTGAGCAGGTGGCACCCGCGGCGAGCCAGCCGGCCGGTTGCACCTCGATCACCAGCTACGGTGCGGTGCCCAACGACGGAGGCGACGACACCGCCGCCATCCAGCGGGCGGTGACCGACGACCAGAACGGTGTGATCAGCTGCGTGTGGATCCCGCCGGGCCAGTGGCGGCAGGAGCAGAAGATCCTCACCGACGACCCGCTGAACCGGGGTCAGTGGAACCAGGTGGGCATCAGCAACGTCACGATCCGTGGCGCCGGCATGTGGCACTCCCAGTTCTACACGCTGACCGAGCCGCACCTGGTGGTGGGCGGCATCAACCACCCGCACGAGGGCAACTTCGGCTTCGACATCGACGACAACGTCCAGATCTCCGATATCGCCATCTTCGGCTCGGGCACCATCCGGGGCGGACCCGGTGGCGCCGAAGGCGGCGTGGGCCTGAACGGGCGGTTCGGCCGGAACACCAAGATCTCCAACGTGTGGATCGAGCACGCCAACGTGGGCGTCTGGGTCGGGCGTGACTACGACAACATCCCGGCGCTGTGGGGCCCGGGAGACGGGCTGGAGTTCACCGGCATGCGCGTCCGCGACACCTATGCCGACGGCATCAACTTCACCAACGGCACGCGGAACTCGCGGGTGTTCAACTCCTCCTTCCGCACCAACGGCGACGACTCCCTGGCGGTCTGGGCCAGCAAGTACGTGAAGGACACCTCGGTCGACGTCGGGCACGACAACAGCTTCGTCAACAACACCATCCAGTTGCCCTGGCGGGCCAACGGCATCGCGATCTACGGCGGCTACGGCAACAAGATCCAGAACAACCTCATCTACGACACCATGAACTACCCCGGCATCATGCTGGCGACCGACCACGACCCCTTGCCCTTCTCGGGTCAGACACTGATCGCCAACAACGGGCTCTACCGCACCGGTGGCGCGTTCTGGAACGAGGACCAGGAGTTCGGAGCCATCACGCTGTTCCCGGCGAGCCAGGACATCCCCGGAGTCACCATCCGGGACACCGATATCTACGATTCGACCTACGACGGCATCCAGTTCAAGAACGGCGGCGGCAACATGCCGGGCGTCGCGATCACCAACGTGAGGATCGACAAGTCCAACAACGGCGCCGGCATCCTGGCGATGAGCGGGGCCCGAGGCAGCGCGACGCTGACCAACGTGACCATCACCAACTCGGCCACCGGCGACATCGTGCGGCAGCCGGGGACGACCTTCGTGATCAACGGAGGTTAGCCCCTCCGCCGAACCCCCTGGGTGAAGGGGGTCCGGCGCCTTGAGAAGACGACCGGCCATGTGGCGCGCTCCCGCCGGACCCTCACGGGAGCACGCTCATGGCCGGTCGCACCGCTCCGAAGGGTTTCGAGCGTCCGGTCAGGTCGTGTCGGCGGCGTCGAGGTAGACCCAGGCGCCCTCGTGCCGCGTGAACCGGCTCCGCTCGCGCAGCTCGCCGGGCTTCCCTCGGTAGGTGTAGCGGGCGCGGAAGCTGACGGTGCCGTTGGTGTGGAGTGGGCTTCCCTCGGAGACGTCTTCGATCTCCAGGGCGGTCCACCGCATGCCCCGCTCGAACTCGACGCGCGCCGGCCGGGTGGTGGGGTGCCAGGTTCGCAGCAGGTAGGCCTCGTCCTCCACCGCGAACGCGGCGAAGCGCGAGCGCATGAGCGCCTCCGCCGTCGGCGCGGCCCGCCCGGCATGGAACCGGCCGCAGCACTCGCCGTAGGCGGCGGGCAGACCACAGGGACAGGGATCTCCGGCGCGCGGCGACGGGCGACCAGGGCGGGAGGTGCGGCTCACCCCGCGAGGTTATCCGGTCCGCGACTCCCCCAGTGCCTCGATCAGTTCGCGCTCGCGCTCCCGCGCAGTGGCATGAGAGGCGTAGACGTCGCCCGAGGAGACGCAGGCCCAGCGCCGCGCCCGGCCGCCCAACGCAGGAGGGCTCGCGATGGCGGGTGTCATGGCCGGCTCGATCACGTCCAACTCCAGGTGGGGACGCATCATGTCCTGGGCTCATCGAGTGCATGGGGTAGATGGGCCAGATCGTATGTAGGCGAACCGCTTTTATGCGGTTATGTTCCATCACAGGACGAGTCGGGGGACTCACGCGTCCCGTCGGATCCTGATGGAGGCCCCCGGTACAACTCCGCTCCCGTGGGTGACCCGGCTTTCCCCTGTCGGTGATGTCCCCCCGTCCAGCCGGCGACGCCCCCACCCCGGACGTGCTCCGGCGAACCCACCTAGCCCTCCCACCCCCAGAGGACTGGCATGAAATCACGGCTGTTCCTGATCATCTCCACGCTGGCGCTCGCCCTGGCGGCGTCCGTGCCGGGCGCGGTGGCGCAACCCGCCGCCGCGCTGCTCGCACCGCCGGACATCTCCCTGACCAACGTCAAGGCGCATCTGAGCCAGCTGCAGAGCATCGCCACCGGTAACGGCGGCAACCGGGCACACGGGCGTCCGGGCTACCTCGCCTCGGCCAACTACGTCCGCGGCCTGCTGGACGGCGCCGGGTTCACCACCACCCTGCAGTCGTTCACCTACAACGGAGCCACCGGCTACAACGTCATCGCCGACTGGCCGGGCGGCGACCCCAACGACATCCTGATGGTCGGCGCGCACCTCGACAGCGTGGCGGCGGGGCCGGGGATCAACGACAACGGCTCGGGCAGCGCCTCGATCCTGGAGACCGCGCTCACCGTCTCGCGGCTCGGGCTCGCTCCGGCCAAGCATCTGCGCTTCGCCTGGTGGGGCGCCGAGGAGCTGGGCCTGCGCGGGTCGACGTACTACGTCTCGAACCTCGCCGCCACCGAGCGTACGAGGATCAAGGCCTATCTGAACTTCGACATGGTCGGCTCGCCCAACCCCGGCTACTTCCTCTACGACGGCGACAACTCCGACGGCGTCGGCTCGGGTCCCGGCCCGGCCGGTTCGGCCGAGCTGGAGCGGGTCCTGCAGGACTACTTCTCCTCGATCGGCGTCCCGACCCGGGGCACCGACTTCGACGGGCGCTCCGACTACGGGCCGTTCATCTCGCGCGGCATCCCGGCGGGCGGCACGTTCACCGGCGCGGAGGGCGTCAAGACCAGTGCCCAGGCCTCGCTGTGGGGCGGGACGGCGGGGCAGGCCTTCGACCCCTGCTACCACCGCTCCTGCGACACGACCGCCAACATCAACGACACCGCGCTGAACCGCAACGCCGACGCCATCGCCTACTCGGTGTGGACCATCGCCGCCGGCGGCACCACCCCGCCACCCTCCGTGGTCTGGTCGGACGACTTCGAGACCGCCAAGGGGTGGACAGTCGACCCCGGCGGCACCGACACCGCGACCACCGGCCGGTGGGAGCGCGGCGACCCCGAGGCCACGACCTCCAGCGGCACCAAGCAGCTCGGCACCACGACCAGCGGCGCCAACGATCTGGTCACCGGACGGCTCGCGGGCGCCGCCGCGGGTGACTACGACCTGGACGGCGGCACGACCACCATCCAGTCCCCGTCGATCACGCTCCCTTCGGCCGGACCCCTCAGGCTCTCCCTCTCGTGGTATCTGGCCCACGGCAGCAACTCCTCCAGCGCCGACTACCTCCGCGTGAGGATCGTCGGCAGCACGACCAGCACCGTCCTGCAGCAGCTCGGCGCCGCCGCCAACCGCGACGGTTCCTGGAGTACGGCCACGGCCGACATCTCCGCCTTCGCCGGGCAGAGCGTCCGCGTCGTCGTCGAGGCCGCGGACGCCTCGACGGCCAGTCTCGTCGAGGCGGGGGTCGACGACGTGAAGATCACCGGCTAGCGACCGGTGACGGGACGCCCCTGCACTCGCGCCGGGGCGTCCCGTCCAGGCGGATCGCCGTCGACGGCGCAGGGAGAACATGAGCGGCCGGACGTAACGTTCTCGGCGTGACGACGAATGAACAGCGATAGGCGTAGAGCCTCGGGCCGCTGACATCCTCGGCCGGAGGTTACGATGGCCTCCCTTACCTGGGCGTTCGCATCGTCCCGGAAGGGCTCGGGAACCAGAAAGGCAGGCCGCCCCCCTTGATCCCCGATAGATGGCCCTCGCCCGCTGTGGACTACCTGTCGTCGTTGCCGCTGGAACCCCTGCTCACCGGGGAGTACGACTCCAGTCCCACCCTCGTGCACGAACGCCTGCGCGCCAAGTACGGCCCGGTGGCCCCGATCGAACTCCTCGGCGTGCCGGCCTGGTTCGTGCTCGGGTACGACGAGGTGCTGCTCGTCATGCAGAACGTGCGTGATGTCTGGAGCAAGCGCGTGGACAACTGGCGGGCGTACGCCGAAGGACGCGTCCCGCCGGACTGGCCGTTGCTCCCCCTCCTGCAGGCCGACAACATGGGTTTCCACGACGGGGAGAAGCACCACGTGCTGCGCACCGCGTGGAACGCGGCGCTGCGGCCATTCCAGGACCCCGCCGACAAGCGGGCCCAGACGCTGAAACGCGCCATGGAGAGGTACTGCGACGACCTCATCGGCGTGATGACGGAAGGCACGTCCACCGGGTGGGCGGACCTGTCCACGCAGTATGGGCGGCCGCTGCCGTTGATGGTGGCCAACCGCCTCCTCGGCGTCACCCTCTCCCGTGGCGACGACATGATGATGGACCAGTGGCGCCTGCTGGACGGCCCGGACTCCGCCGGGGCGTACCAGCGGCTGTACGTGGCCCTGCTGGAGCTGGCGACGGCCAAACGGCACCAGCGCGGCGACGACCTGCCCTCCTACATGTTCGCCGCCAACCCCGACCTCAGCAACGAAGAGCTGGCCCGCGAGCTGTTCATGCTGCCCGGCTTCCTCGACTTCACCGGCAGCATGATCTGCAACGTCATCGCCGAGGTGCTCACCAACCCGCAGCTGCGGGCCGCCCTGCCGGTCGGCGCGATCGAGGAGACGGTGAACCGCGTCGCCCTGCTCAACCCCGCTCTGGCCAACCTGAGCTTCCGCTACGCCAGGACCGATGTGAAGCTGGGGCGCTTCACGATCGCGGCCGGCGATCCGGTGATGCTGTCCATAGCGGGTGCGCACACCGATCCGCGGTTCGCCGCCGCGCTCACTCCGGACACCATTCGCAGCACCCGTGCCCACCTCGCATGGGGGGCGGGCCCGCACGGCTGCCCGAGCCGGCGGCTGGCCACCCAGATGGCCACGATCGCCGTGCGCCGGCTGCAGGACTCGTTCTCCACGCTGCAGCTGGCGCTTCCACCCGACCAGCTACCGTGGCGTCCTTCACCGTTCGTGCGCGCGCTGCGATCCCTGCCCGTGCATTACGAGCTCGACGCGAGCTTCGTCCCCTCGCCCGGTCCCCGATCGAGGATCCCCGGAGAGCCCCCGGCATCGCCGTCCACCGCGGCCGGGGACGGCAGCGGCTCCCAGCCCTCCCGTTCGGGCTTCTGGGCGTTCCTGCGGAAGCTGCGCCGCAGGGAATGACCACCGGATGTCACCTGGGCGCGAGCCGCCCGGCCGCCCTCGGGTGACGTTTCACGCCTCGAATCTGTGAGCCGGCCGGTGTCGCCTGGTCACTTGCGGCGCATCACCGCGGGCTCATAGCGGCGCAGCATGCGGCCCACCAGGAAGGCGCAGACGACCGCGAGGACGGCCAGGGCGCTCATGTCCAGCGACCAGATGCCGAGGTCCTGGCTCCACAACGGGTCCGGCGGATCCTGGATGTGCGGGATGAGCTGCCCCACGTCGAGGGTGCCGGCCAGCGCGGCCAGTGCCCAGCGGGCCGGGACGAGCCAGGAGATCTGGTCCATGACCGGCTTGCCGTCCAGGTGGACGAGCGCCCCGCAGAAGACGAGCTGGATCAGCGTTACGAGCACGAGCAGCGGCATGGTCATCTCGCTGGTCTTGACGAGCGCGGAGATGAGCAGGCCGACGGTCATCGCGGTGAACGACAACAGTGCGACGGCGAGCGAGAGCTCGGTCATCGGCGCGGTGAAGACCCCCTTGTCGTAGGTCTGGACATTCAGCATCGCCACGTAGGTCAGCACGACGCCCTGGGCCACGGTGATCACGCCGAGCACGAGCAGCTTGGAACAGAGGTAGGCCGATCTGGAGAGACCGACCGCCCGTTCTCGTTGGTAGATGGCGCGTTCCTTGACCAGTTCGCGCACCGCGTTCGCGCTGCCGGTGAGGCAGCCGCCGATGCACAGGATCAGCAGCAGGTTCGCCGCGTTGCCGTTGCTGTTCGGGGGTCCCTTCAGGTCGCCGGTCGGGACGACACGGGCCATCAGGCCCATGATGATGGGCAGGGCGATGGTGAGCCCGAGGAACAGCCGGTCCGCCACGATGCCACGGCAGTAGCGGCGTACCAGAGTGCTGAGCTGCTCCGGCCAGCTCTGCTGTCTCTGCGGGGCCTCCCGTTGTACGGGGGGTCCCATCGTGGCCGGCTGGACCAGGTCGGCCGCGATGTACTTCTGGTACTGCGAGGACCGCGCGTACTCGCCGGCCCAGTCCCTGGACGGGTCGTCGAACGCCAGGAACACGTCCGCCCAGTCGGTGAAGCCGAGGAACGGCAGCGCCTCATCGGGCGGGCCGAAGTAGGCGATCTTCCCGCCCGGCGCCATCACCAGGAGCCGGTCGCAGATACCCAGGTTGGCGACGCTGTGAGTGACCACGGCGACCGTACGGCCATCGTCGGACAGGCCCCGCAGCATCTGCATCACCGACTTGTCCAGCCCCGGGTCGAGGCCGGACGTCGGCTCGTCGAGGAACAGCAAGGACGGCTTGGTCAGCAACTCGAGGGCGACGCTGACGCGCTTTCGCTGGCCGCCGGACAGCGAAGAGATGCGGTTGTCCTTGCGGTTCTCGAGCCCGAGCTGCCGGAGCACCTCGTCGACGCGCTCCTTCCGCTCGTGCTGCCGCGTGTCGTCGGGGAAGCGCAGCTCCGCGGCGTAGATGAGGGCCCGGCGCACGGTCAACTGGCTGTGCAGGATGTCGTCCTGCGGCACGAGCCCGATCCGCGAGCGCAGCTCGGCGTAGTCGCGGTACAGGTCTCGCCCGTCGTAGGACACCACGCCCAGGTCGGCGGGGCGCAGCCCGGTGAGCGCGCGCAGCAAGGTGGACTTGCCCGAGCCGCTGGGGCCGATGATGGCCAGCAGGCATTTCTCGCCGACCGGGAACGTCACGTGGTCCAGCAGCACCTTGCCCCGCCCGACGGTGACGGTGAGGTCGTGCGCCTGGAGGCAGACCTCACCGGTGTCGGCGTACTCCGTGAGCGTGTCGCCCACGAGCCGGAACGTCGACGGCCCGATGCCGATGAGGTCGTTCGGGGAGATGCGGGCCCGCTCCACGCGCCGGCCGTTGACGTAGGTGCCGATGCGGCTGCCCACGTCGACGATCTCATGAACGCCGTGGACGATGCGGAGCTCGGCGTGCAGCCGGGACACCCTCAGATCGGTGACGACCATGTCGTTCTCGGGCGCCCGGCCGATGCGCACGACCTGCTCGTCGCCGAGGCTCCTGATGGCGGCCGGCTCACGCCACTGCCCCCTGCGCCGGAAGGCGACCGTAGGCATCTCGGGTGCCATCTCGGGTGCCATCTCGGGTGCGCCGTCTCCGTGCACGGGAGGTGCCTCCACACGCGCCGCGGGCGGCTGGTGCGGGACCGCGCGGAAGCTGATGAGCCCGCCCTCGGTCGCGTGGCCGAGGCCGATCTCGGTACCCGGGCCGACGACCACCCGCTGGACGCGGCGGCCCCGGTCGTACGTGCCGTTCCGGCTGCCTGCGTCCTCAAGGACCCACTGGCCGCCCTCGAAACGCAGCACGGCATGCGTACGCGAGACGCGATCGGCGCTGACGACGACATCCGACTTCGGGTCGCGGCCCAGCCGGTACGAACGGTTCGGATCAAGGGTCACAGATGTGCCATGGCCTTCGACAACAAGCTGCGTCACGAGACCGCCTTTCGGATGGGGGGATCGTCGGTCCTCGAACAGCTGACCGTACAGAAGGATCGCGTCTAGTGGCCACGAGCCTGAAATGTGACGATTGGAGTCGTTTGCCGTTGAGTGATAGGTGAAAGCATGACAGGCGATCACGACCGTAGAGCTCTGGTGATGCGGGGCGGGTGGGAAGGGCACGCCCCGGTGGCGGCCACCGACCTCTTCGTCCCCTTCCTCGAGAAGAACGGGTTCGAGGTGCACCGGGCGGACTCCCCCGCGCTGTACGCGGACTCCGCGTACATGTCCAGTGTCGACCTCATCGTGCAGTGCTACACCATGGGCACGATCGAGCCGGACGAACTGCGCGGGCTGGAGGCCGCGATCCGAGCGGGTACGGGACTGGCCGGCTGGCACGGCGGCATCGCCGATTCCTTCCGTAACTCCTCCGACTACCTGCACCTCATCGGCGGGCAGTTCGCCTGCCATCCCGGCAAGGACCCGGCCGAGCGGGACGGCTCGCAGGCCGACAACTTCATCCCGTACACCGTCACCATGCTGCCCGAGGCCGGCACCCATCCCATCACCGCGGGCATCGCGGACTTCGACCTGGTCACCGAGCAGTACTGGGTGCTGACCGACGACTACATCGACGTGCTGGCCACCACGACGCAGAAGGTCCGCCCATGGGACCCCTGGCACAGGGAGGTCACCTCGCCGGCGATCTGGACCCGCAGGTGGGGCAGCGGAAAGATCTTCGTCACCACCCCGGGGCACAGCCTCGACGTCCTGCGTCACGACAGCGTGCACACCATCATCGAGAGGGGAATGTTGTGGGCCACCCGGTGAACGTCGGCGTTGTCGGGTGCGGGTTCATTTTCACCCAGTACTGCCAGAGCATCGAACGGCTGCCGGAGCTGCGGCTCACCGCCGTGGCCGATCTGGACCTCGAACGGGCGAGGGAGGCGGTGCGGCCGTATGCGGGTGTCGACGTGCTGAGCGTGGCGGAGCTCATGGCCGATCCGCGCATTGACGTCGTGCTGAACCTGACCATCCCCGCCGCGCACGCCGAGATCGCGTTGCAGGCCATCGCGGCCGGCAAGGACATCTATTGCGAGAAGCCCCTTGCCGCGACCGCCACCGACGCCGCGCGGGTGCTCCGCGCGGCCGCCGACGCCGGGGTGCGGGTGGGCTGCGCGCCGGACACGGTGCTGGGCACCGGTACGCAGACCGCGCGCAAGGCGATCGACGACGGCCTGATCGGCCGGCCGGTCGCGGCGACCGCGACCATGATGACGCCCGGCCACGAAAGCTGGCACCCGCATCCCGACTTCTACTACGCCCCCGGCGGCGGCCCGCTCCTGGACATGGGCCCGTACTACATCACCAGCCTGGTCACCCTGCTCGGGCCGGTGACGACGGTCATCGGCGCCGCCGGCCGCACGCGGGCCAAGCGGACCATCGGCTCGGGCCCCCGCCGCGGCGAGGAGATCCCGGTCCTTGTCGACACCCACGTCACGGGCGTGCTGACACACGCCTCGGGGGCGCTGTCCACGCTGGTGATGAGCTTCGAGGGAGCGGCCACCAGCGCGCCCAACATCGAAGTGCACGGCGAACGAGGCTCGCTCGTCGTCCCCGATCCGAACCACTTCGACGGCCCCGTCCTCCTGGCGAGGGTGGGCGAGGAGGGCTGGCGGACCCTTCCCGCCACGGCCGGCTACGTCGAGGCCGGACGCGGAGTGGGCCTGGCGGACCTCGCCACGACCCCGGCGGGCCAGGAGTCCCGCGCGGGCGGGGCGCTGGGCTACCACGTGCTCGACGTCATGGAGTCACTACTGTCCTCGGCGCACTCCGGGACGGCGGTGACCATCGCAAGCACATGTGAACGCCCCCGGCCCGTGGCGCTGCCGCCGGCCGAGCGATGAGCCACATGCCATGAGCGCCTAGACGCACCCCGGGAGCGTTGTGACCCGGTCACTCGCTCCCGGGCAGTGCTCTCCCGGTCGCCGTCCGGGCGAAAACCGTTCGCTCCAGCCGCCCACCCCGCGCCACCATGGCCATAGCGGCGGGTATTCAGAGGGGCGGATGGCTGTGCTCGGATCACTTGGTATCCCAGGAGACGAACCGGCCACACGAAGATCGGCCGTGCTGCTGGCGCTGCGGTACTACAGCGAGGAGCTGCTGCATCAGCGGCGGATCGCGGTGCCCGCGCTGATCCTGCCGGCGTTGGGCAACATCTGCCTGTTCTATCTGGCGCCGCTGGCGGTGGGCGGGATCGTGGGGCGCCTGTCCGATGGCGGGAACGGCACCATCGACGTGCTGATCCCGTACGTGCTCGGCTTCGGTGCGCTGCTGCTCACGGGCGAGGTGCTGTGGCGGCTGGCCCTGCACTTCGTGAACCGTACGGAGGCCCGGGGCATCGAGCGGCTCGGTGCCATGGGCATGGAGAGGTTGCTGGCCAAGGACGCCGCGTTCTTCCACGACAACTTCGCCGGTTCGCTGACCAAGCGGGTGCTGAGTTTCTCCAGCGGGTTCGAGGGTTTCACGGACACGCTCACGTTCTCGATCATCGCCAAGGTGGTGCCACTGGCGTTCGCCTCTGTGGTGCTGTGGCGGTACCACCCGCTCCTGGTCTTCGTCCTCGTGGGCCTCATCATCGTCACCGGCTTCCTCGTCGCCCCGCTTATTCGCCGCCGCCAGCGGCTGGTGGACCAGCGGGAGGCCGCCAAGGTACGGGTCGCCGGGCACGTCGCCGACGTGCTGTCCAACATGGATACGGTCCGCGCGTTCGCCGCCGAGGACCGCGAGGAGGCCGAGCACCGAGCCAGGCTCGCCGAGCAGCGCAGGCTGACCATCCGTTCGTGGGACTACAGCAACCTCCGGGTTGACACCGTCGTCGCACCGCTGTCGGTCCTCACCAGCACCGCCGGCCTGCTCCTCGCCGTCGTCCTGCGCGGTGGCCTGGGCGTGGAGGCGATCGTGGTGACGTTCACCTACTACGCGAACACGATCAACCTCATGTTCGAGTTCAACCAGATCTACCGTCGCATGGAGAGCGTGCTCACCGAGTCCGCCCAGTTCACCCAGCTCCTGCTCACACCGCCGGGCGTGAGCGACCCCGACAGTCCGCAACCCCTGCGTCCCGCCGACGCCGGCGTCCGGTTCGAGCGGGTGGCGTTCGCGCACGCCGGCAATCCGCTCCTGTTCGACGGCCTGGACCTCGACATTCCCACCGGCACCAAGGTCGGCCTGGTCGGCCGGTCCGGTGGTGGCAAGACCAGCCTCACTCGGCTGCTGCTCCGTCTGATGGACGTCCACGGCGGCCGGATACTGATCGGCGGCCAGGACATCAGCCGGATCCGCCAAGCCGACCTGCGCAGCCTGATCGCGTACGTCCCCCAGGACCCCTCCATGTTCCACCGGTCGCTGCACGACAACATCGCCTTCGCCCGGCCGGGCGCTTCCGAAGCCGAGATCTACCAGGCCGCGCAGGCGGCGCACGTCACAGAGTTCGCCGAGGCCCTGCCGGACGGCTTCGACACGCTGGTCGGAGAGCGCGGCGTCAAACTCTCCGGCGGCCAGCGGCAGCGCGTCGCCCTCGCCCGCGCCATCCTGCGCGACGCGCCGATCCTCTTACTGGACGAGGCCACGAGCGCGCTGGACTCCGAAAGCGAGATCCTCGTCCAGGAAGCCCTGTGGCACCTGATGCGCGACCGCACCGCCATCGTGGTCGCGCACCGGCTGAGCACCGTCGTCCGCATGGACCGCCTGGTCGTCCTCGACCAGGGCCGCATCGTGGAACAGGGCGACCACCGCGAACTTCTCCAGGCGCAAGGGCCCTACGCCCGCCTGTGGCATCACCAATCAGGCGGCTTCCTGGTCGAAGAGGACAACTCGGCCGTCCACCACTGACGCACGCGAGTGTCTCCGCATGCGGGACGGCGCGTCCCTGCGCGGGCGCTCATCGAGGGGGTCTGGTGATGGATCGGTCGCCGTAGAGGACGCCGCGGCCGTAGCCGCTGAAGTACACCCGGCCATAGACGGCCGGGTCGCCGGTGAGCGTTTCGGGAGCGCCGCCGAACTGGTGCCGGTCGTCGTTGACGCGTACCCAGCTCGCGCCTGCGTCGTCGGGTCGCCGGGACGTTCGCCGGCAGGTGGTGGACATGTACACGATCTTGGGTGACGCGAAAAGAAATCCGGGGGCGGCGTCGGATCAGGGCAGGAGTGTTCGTAGTAGGGGTGAGCGGCCGCCCACGAGGGGCGCCCCGCAACATAGGAGATGATCCAAGATGCAGTACATGGTTTCCGTGATCTTTGACAGGGCCGGCTTGGCCACCCCGGACGAGGAGGCTGCGATCGACGTGTTCAACGACCGGCTCGTGGCCGAAGGCCACTGGGTCTTCGCCGGCGGTCTCGGGGCGCCCACCACGGCCACTGTGATCGACAACCGGGGTGGGGAGGCGCTGTTCACCGACGGGCCCTTCCTGGAGTCGAAGGAGTTCCTCGGCGGCTTCTGGATCATCGAGGCCGCGGACCTCGACGTGGCGCTCAAGCTCGCCGCCGAGGGGTCGAAGGCCTGCAATCGGAAGGTCGAGGTGCGGCCGTTCCTGTGAACGGGATCGACGTCCGGGATGTGATCACCCAGGCCCACCACGAGGAGTGGGCGCGGGTGGTCGCCTTTCTGACCAGGCGTTTCGGTGATCTCGACATCGCCGAGGAGGCGGCGGCCGAGGCATTCGCGACCGCCGTCCAGCGGTGGCCGGCCGACGGCGTACCCCCCAACCCCGCCGCCTGGCTGACCACCACCGCCAACCGCAAGGCCATCGACCGGGTCCGGCGCGAGAACAAGCGCGACGACAAGCACAGGGAGGCGCAGCTGTTGTACGACGACGACCCGCCCGAGCCTCTCGGCGCGATCGACGACGAGCGGCTCCGGCTGATCTTCACCTGCTGTCACCCGGCGCTGTCGATGGAGGCCCGCGTGGCGCTGACGCTGCGCATGGTCGCCGGTCTGAGCATGCCCGAGATCGCCCGTGCCTTCCTGGTGCAGGAGACCGCCATGGGCCAGCGGATCACCCGCGCGAAGGCCAAGATCAAAGCGGCGCGCATCCCCTATCGCGTGCCGCCCGAGCAGGATCTCCCGGACCGCGTGTCCGGCGTGCTGGCCGTCCTCTACCTCGTCTTCAACGAGGGCTACCTGGCGACCGGCCCCGACACCGATCCCGTACGCCACGACCTGACCGCCGAGGCGATCCGGCTCACCCGCTTGATCCGTGCCCTCATGCCACAGGACGGTGAGGTGGCCGGGCTGCTGGCGCTGATGCTCCTCACCGAGGCCCGCCGCACCGCCCGGGTTTCGGTCAGCGGCGAACTGGTCACCCTGGACGAGCAGGACCGTGGGGCCTGGGACGCGGCGCTGATCGCCGAGGGCCACCGGCTGGTACGCGAGCGCCTGGCCTCCGGGGCGGCCCCGGGCCGGTACCAGATCCTCGCGGCGATCAACGCCGTGCACACCTCAGCCCGCGACGCACGCGACACCGACTGGTCGCAGGTCGTCGCCCTCTACGACCAGCTCGTCCGCCTCGCCCCCTCGCCGATCGTCGCGCTCAACCGGGCCATCGCGGTCGCCGAACTCGACGGCCCGGAGGTGGCGCTGGCAGCCGTCGACCGTCTTGAGGACAAGTTGGCCGGCTACCACGCCTACCACGCGACCCGCGCCGAACTGCTGCGCCGGCTGGGCCGCAGCCACAAGTCACGCGCGGCGTACGACAGAGCCATCGAGCTTGCGGGCAACACGGCCGAGACCGCCTACCTGACCCGCCGCCGCGACCAACTGGGGTAGCGGCACTACGTCGTCAGCTGCACCAGGATGCTTTCGTCGGCGAGAGAACCACGCGCGAACCCTGCTCATCCGGCCCGACGGATCCATCGCCTCAGCCCTCCAAGGACAGATCGACGACCTGCGGTCATCACTGACCCGCTGGTTCGGGCCCTGAACACCCCCGGCTCGGCCAGCGGGTGCGTTCACGGAGGAGGTGTGGTCCTGATGCTTCGCTGAGCGCAAGTGTCGCTGAGAAGTAGCAGCGTTCGAGGGCCTGCGGTGGGAGCATTGATGCGCTTCGCGGGGATGAGGTGGGCTCCACCCGCAGGCTCACCTCGTCGAGCGCGCGCACGCCCCCGGCGTAGGCCTTGCTCACGCGGTCGAAGCCGATCACGACGGCACCCCCACCAGGGTGCCCTCGGCCACGCCGCTGACCTCGACCAGCCCGTCGGCGAACAGGCCGAGCCGTACGGGGACGTAGCGGCCGCCGATCTGGACGCCGTAACCGCCGCCTGACAGGGCCACCAGCGCGGTGACGGGCACGGCCAGCACGTTCTCGGCGGTGGCGGCGACCAGGTCGACGACCACCGGTGCCTGGTCGAGCCGGCCGAGCGCCTTCTGGTCCCTGACGGTCACCGTGACGTCGATCGTCGCGGGCTGTCCCTCCTCGGCGGCGGCTGTGGCCACCGACCCGATCGCGGTGACGCGCCCATTGACGGTGCGCCCGTCGGGCAGGGTGACGACGGCCTTGCGGCCGCGCGTGACGACTCTGCATGCCAGGTACCCCGCCGTACGCTGGCACAGCTACGCCGAGTGCGCCAAGACGGTGGACTGGGACAGAATACTCGCGGGCCAGATCAGCCCGCGACGGGGAAGGAGCCGCTGATGACCACCGACCCGACGATGACCCGGATCGGCCACGGGGTGGAGTTGCATCACCACCAAGGTCAGCGTGAAGCCGCTCGCGCCCTGTTCGCGCAGATCTGGGACGACATCGACGGCGAGCAAGGCGACCCGCTGCATGTTTGCGTCCTTGCCCACTCGATGGCCGACGTGCAGGACGACGTGCGCCAGGAGCTGATGTGGGATCTGCGAGCGCTTGCCGCCGCCGATCTGGTCACCGATGAGCGGGTAGCGCAGGCCGGGGTGACGCTTTCGGTGGCAGGCTTGTATCCGTCGTTGCATCTCAACTTGAGCGACTGCTATCGCAAGCTGGGCGATCTCATCCGCGCCCGCGAGCACCTCCAGCAGGCGCGGGCCGGGATCGGCGCGCTTGGCGACGACGAGTACGGGCGGCTCATCAGGGGTGGCCTGGAGCGGCTGGCCGAACAGTTGGGCGAGGCCATCTGACTGCGGACATGGCCTGGCCGATTGCGCCACCACGTCGGACGGGGCGCCCAGCAGGTCTTCGGCGGCCTGCTCGCCGACCAGGCGGCCCCGGCGGCGGGCCGCGCCGGCCGGTCCACAGTGGTCCGTCGCCGGTCCAGCCACGCGATGGGGTGCTCGCGGGCGAGCGGGGTGGGGGGACGGTGCGTACCTCGTCGCCTCTGCCGTGCAGCCGCAGGTGCCCGGTCCGTGCGGTCAGCGTGACGTCGGCGATGTCGAGTCGTCCGCATTCATCGATGCGACGGTACCGGACCGGAGAAGACTAGACCGGGCCTTCCCTGAACTGTTTGCAGTGTTATAGTCGAGAGCAAACAGTTGGAGGTTGGGTCATGTTCATCCCTGTATCTCCGGTGTCGGCTCCTTGCGTTGATTACGCCGCGCCCGGCAGGCTCCGCCGCCTGGCCCTGACGGCCGCTTCCCCGCTGCTTCTCCTGATCCTGCCCATGGCCCTGGCCGCGCTGCACGGCGAGCGACTCCCCGGCCGCATCTACTTCGGCCACCTGGCCATCGGCACCGAGCACGCGCTCACCTGGCGCGGCTGGATCTCACAGCCGCAGTTCGGGGTGGCGCTGTGGAGCGAGGCGCTGCTCGTCCTGCCCTTCCTGAGCCACTGGCGCCTGCCTCAGGTCCAGCGAGTCCTGGTGATCGTCGGCTTCACCTTCGGCGCGCCCATCCTGGTGTCCGGTGTGCTGTGGACGCTGAAGCCGGTCCAGCCCCCCTGGTCCACGCCGGCGGAGATCATCTGCACGGTGGTGGCGGCCGCGGTGGGTTACCGGGCCGCGGGTACGCTGCCACGGCCGCCCGAGGCGACGGCCGCACCACCGCCGTACGTGCCCACCATGGCCCTTCGTTCGGGACAGCGCGCCATGTTCGTGACCTCCACCTGGTCGGCGCGCAGGCTGCTGACCTCCGCGGTCCTGGCCGGGTTCACCGTGTGGAACGCGTCAAGGGGCGCAGACGTGTGGCAGCTCACGGCGCTGCTGGCGCTGTGGACGGCCCTCGAGGTGGCGCAGGCGCGCACCCGGCTGCAGATCGACGGCTCCGGGGTCACGGTGAGGTTCCTCTGGCTGCCCGCCCTGCGCCGGACGGTGCCCTACCCGTCCGTGCGGTTCGCCGAGGCCATGAGCGAGGCCCCGCCGGGGCGGTACAAGCTCAGCACCGGTGTGGAAGGCTGGGGCATCGTCAGCGGGAAGGGCCCGGCGCTCGTCCTCGCGCTCGCCGACGGCCGGCGGTTCGTCTACTCCACGAGCGAGGCCGAGACGGCGGCCGCGCTGGTCAACGGATGGCTGAGCAGGGAACGGCAAGGGGGGACGGCGTCGTGCTGATCACCGTCGACCCCTCGTCCGCCCAGCCCCTCGCCGACCAGGTGGCGGGCTCGGTACGTGCCGCGCTGGCCGGCGGCATGGCGAGGCCGGGAGACCGGCTCCCCTCGGCGCGCACCGTGGCCGCAGCCCTCGGCATCAACCTCCATACGGTGCTGCGGGGTTACCAGCAGCTACGTGACGAGGGGGTGGTGGAGCTGCGCCGCGGCCGTGCGGCCGTCATCACGGGCACGGCCGACCAGTTCCGCCTCCAGCTCTCCGCCGCGGCCGATGAGTTCGCCAAGGCCGCCGACCACGCCGGCGCCTCCGAGGAAGAGGCCCTCGCCGCGGTACGAGAAGCACTGCGCGCCATACGGGCCTGACCGGCACGGACAGAGGCATCACCCGGGCTCAGAGGCGCGGGTGAGCGGGAGGGCCGGCTCACGGTGCTCCGTGGGTGATGGAGTGGAAACTTGCTCGGGCATGAGGCGGTCGATGGTCTGCCGGGTCAGTGAACCCGCGAGCTGCGCCGCGGTGGTCCCGCACATCCGGTGAAGTCGTGTGAGTCGTCGTCAGGAACTGTCGCGTGTCGCGCGACGCCGACCAGCAGGGCCTGCGTCCGGCAGGATGATCACATGACAGTGAAGAACGGCAGGCGGTGGAATCACAACATCCATTACCACCCCCGCATCCTGCGCGCGGTCCCCGATGGCGCCCAGCGCGCCCTCGATGTCGGCTGCGGCGAGGGCATGCTCGCCCGCGAACTCCGGCAGGCCGTGCCGCACGTCGCCGGCATCGACCTTGACGCGCCCAGCATCGACCACGCCCGCAGATATCCGGACGACGTCGACTACATCCTCGGCGATTTCCTCACCCACCCCTTCGAGCCCGCCTCGTTCGACGTCATCGCGTCGGTGGCCACCCTGCACCACATAGACGCCGCCGCCGGGTTGGCCCGCATGCGCCACCTGCTGCGCCCCGGCGGCGTCCTGGCCATCGTCGGCTTGGCCCGTAGCACCATGCCCAACGACCTGCCGCGCGACCTGGGCGGTGTCGTCATCAGTACCTTCCACCGCGCCACGAAGGGCCACTGGGAGCATCCGTCCCCCACGGTGTGGCCGCCGCCAGTTACGTACCCGCAGATGCGAGCGTTGGCCGCCGAGATCCTGCCCGGCTCCCAGTATCGCCGCCACCTGCTGTTGCGCTACAGCATCACCTGGCGCAAACCGCAGGACTGAGCAGGGTCAGCCGGCCAGGCCGACGGCGCAGCGAATGGCGCCACGCGGCCACTCGCCCCTGTCCACCCCGTTCGGATGCGCACAATGTACGGCGCGACTTCCGCCGGATCGTCACCCAAGCGGGCCCCCTGGCGAAGAAATGATCACCACGCGAGATGCGGCAGAGCTTCGTCTCGTTGCTCTCAGACGGCGGGTGCCCTTGGAGGACACCGCCCGCCTGGCCGGCCACAGCGGGACGGCCGTCACCGAGGCCGTCTACCGGAGCAGATCAGGCCGGTGCTCCTGGGTGGTGCGCAGGTGATGCCCCGGATCTTCAGCCCGTAGTCACTCAGCAACGAGAAAGGGTGCCACGTGATCTCGTGACACCCTTGCCGACCAGGCCCTACCTGGTCGGGACGACAGGATTTGAACCTGCGACCCCTTGACCCCCAGGCAACCCAGACGGGGCGGGATCAGCCCCGATACCCGCCTCCACCTGCGGAAACGATCCTCAGCCGTCCACCGGTGTATGCGGCCGTCCACGGCGGTAGTCACTCAGTTCGTCACTCGCCCCAGACCTTCGCAGTCCTCTGCCACGTCGTCACAACCACGCACAGCCAGCATCGGTCAGGGCGACAACGATCAACGAGGTGAACTCGTCTCGCCATAGCCAGTTGTCCACGTCACGAACCACTTTGGCGAGCAGGCTCGGGTTCGCGATGCTCCTATGACCGTCAAGCGGCCTGATAGGGATCGTTTTCCTACGTAATCAAGCCCTGGGACGGGCTACTTTCAGACAGTGGACGAGCAGACGCTTCCAAGAGCGGGCATGACGATCAGCGTCCGGACGCGCCGGGACGTTGTGATCGTGGATCCGGCGCGTTTCATGGCGGCCGCGCGTGCGGCATATCGTGATCTCCACCCTGACGTCAGCGAGGAGGCTGTGGCCGAGAGCGTCGCAGATCTGCATGACGCGGTCTTTATCCTGCTGGACCGGTTCGGGCGGCTGTCGGCTGATGCGCCGGAGATGCCGGTCGGCCGCGGTGGGTTACGTCCGGGCCAGCGTGTCCTGGACCGCCCGGACGGTCTATCCCCGGCGGGTGAGATCAAGCAACTCGTGCTCAACGATCCTAGGCCGTTGCAGGACTACGGCTGCTTCCCGCCTGAAGATCCGTTCGCCTTGCCCTCCGGCTAGACGCCGCGGGCAACGTGATGCAGCCGTTCTCCCGGTCCTTCGCCGTCTACGACTGGATGAGCGCGCGGGCGAAGGCCGGCTCGGCCTCGGCGTCCGCCGGGACCGGCCCGTCTGGCGTCGTATGTCCTCACCGAGGACGCGGGCAGCTCGAACATCGGCTATCTCCGGGTCGGCGACATGTTCGTCAGGACGCCCTACCGCCAGGTCTCGGTCTCGAAGAGCGGACGGTGGGCGGCCGAGGTGCCGGGTTACAAGCGGTATCTGCCGGCGAACAGAATCGTCCTGATCGACCGGGTCCGCCACAAGGAATACAGCGTCAAGATGCCTGTCGGTGCGACGTCCGCACAGTGGTCACCGGACGGCCGGACGCTGCTGCTCACCGCGTACCGAATGCGGGGCACGGCTTACAAGACGATCGGATTCGTCACCATCAACGTGACTGAGCGCAAGCCCCGCCTCGTCAAGGCCGGATCCGCCTGGACCGTCAGCGACTGGGACGTGGGCATGAAGGGCGGTTTCTTCTGGAACGCCGACGGCACGGGCGTGATGTCGACGCTGAAGAACGACAAAGGCATCGCGGCCTACAACCTGAGCGGGGGGAGAACCCGCGTCTACACCGGGGTGGGCTCCCTCGAAGCGCGGGTCACTTCCCTCTTTTCACCCTCCGGTCGGCAGTTCGTCAGCCTCGGCGGAGGTGACAGCTCCTACACGCGGGCGATTCTGATCGTCGACGCTGAGACCGGAAAGGTCGTCCACCGGCTGCGTGGCGGGTTTCAGGGCTGGTACGACGACAACCACGTGATCGTGATGTACCGCACCGCGGTGCAGCCTTCTGCGGTCCCTACGTCGACGTTCAGGCTCGTGAGCCTCGACGGTAAGGCCGGGATGGTCCTGATTCAGGAGCAGCTCCGCTACACCAACGCGATAGCGGACTACAAGGCCCACATCGCATGGCTGGACTTCTCTCGCTGAGGCATCAAAGCCAACCGGCCCCGCAGACTCACTATGCTTCCTAGATCACCTGTCAAGCATGTCCTGTGCCAGAAACGTCAAGCATGTCGTGGGACTGGACATTAGCTCAGGGCAGTGCCTGGTCTCACATGATCTGCTTGACGCTTCGGCCCCGCCTGATGCGTTACATGATCACGATGAGGTTGGTCAACCCAAGCTCTGCGTGGACTGGCCATGTCGCCCGGCGAGACTTCCGCTCATGCCGAATTGAGGCTGTTCCCCCGTGGCCCCTGCGGGGCCACAGGAGATCATTGCGTCAGTCCGTCGCCGACGCCGTGCGGACCGTTCTGCTCAGTGTCGCTGTGAGCGCGAGGAAGGTGAGCCATCCGGACAGGACGAGGGTCAGTGTCGGCGCCCCGAGTAGGGCGATCAGGGCGCCGCTGGCTATGGTGCCGATGGCAGCGGCTCCGCTGGTGAGGGTATCGATCGCGCTCGTGACTCGGCCACGGAGAGCGTCGGGAGTGACGCTGAGCCGGTAGGAGTCGAGGGCAACGTTGTAGACGGGCGAGACCACCGACTCGGCGAACGCCACGACCAGGAGCAGCCACCATGTTGGCGCCAGTGCGTAGAAGGGAAAGGTCAAGGCCTCCACCCACAACATGGTGATGGACAGTGTCCCGAGTGGAAATCGGCGGGTGAGCACCGGCACCAGCAGGCTCCCGAGAAGGGCGCCGATCGCGGCGCCGGTGAAGACGATGCCGACCTGTGTGGGGTTCGCGTGCAGGTCCTGGGCCAGCATGATGATCAGGAGGTAGCCGGCGCCATAACGCAGGCTGTCTCCTGCATCGAGCAGGGCCAGCGTTCGGATCACCGGCTTGCGCCACAGCCAGGACTGGCCGTGACCGATGTCGGCCAGGAGCCTACGCGGCGACGCTGTGGCCGTGGCTCGTTCCTGCTGGAAGTCGGCACGGATGGCCCGCAGGGCTGCGGCCGACGCCAGGAACGAGACGGCGTTGAACGCGAACGGGACCATCCGGCCCAGGGCGTAGGCGACGCCGGCCACCGAGGCGCCGACGATCCGAACGGTGTTGGACATCGCCCCGATCGCTCCGAGTGCGCTTGGGAGGTCGGTCTTGGTGACGATGTTCGGCAACGCTGAACTGTTCGCTGCCCCGAACAGGGTGCTGAGCACACCGTTCAGGACCGCGATGGCATACAACTGCGGCATGCCCAGCACTCCCGATGCGGCAGCGATGGGGACGGTAGCGGTCAGGGACCCGCGGCCGATTTCGCACCAGATCATCGTGGTCTTGCGATCCCAATGGTCGACCAGAGCGCCGGCCACGAGTCCGAAAACGAGGTAGACGACGGTCTGGAGGCCGAGCACGATGCCGGCCTGTGTTGACGACCCGGTCAGGGCCACGACGAGGAGGGGCAGAGCGAGGGACTGAAGCTGGTCGCCCAGTTGTGAGATCAGTCGCCCGCCGAGCAGTAGTTGGAAGTCGTGTCGCCGCCACAGGTTTCGAGGTGGCGTCGATGCGAGGGGGTCCATGGTGAAGTCCTGTCGATGAATGCGCCGACATGGCGCGCCGTCACGGGCTCGACAGACACGCGGGCACCACGCGATGCGCGGCATCGCAGTGCGAGGGGGTGATCATCGGGAGCCGCTGGAAAAGGGCAGACTCCACCCGCGTGTCGGAGCGTGACAGCTAGGACTTACACGGCGAGAACATGGCCGGAACCGTACACAGAGGTCGCGACGACCGCAACGCAATAATCCCTCTTCTGCCGCGATGCGCGCTCATGCCGCCGAGCGTGCTGTGGTTAGCGGTCCGCTGCGGGATCAGCGCGGTGAAAAGCCGTTGGTCACCCGCGCGCGTAGTCCGTAGCCTGTGGAGCACGCGATGCTGCACGAAGGGCGGCTCGGCGCGCAGATGAGCGTGGACAAGCGAGCGGCCGTGATGCTGGCCATGGCCTGGGGGCTGGCTGCCCGCTCCCCGCACAGCTTGATCTACCTGCCGCTTCGCGCCGCCCGTCCGGCTGACTCGGTCAATGAGGGGCAGCCGCTCGATCTGGTGCTGCTGCATCATCGACTGGCGTTTCCGATCTCTCGGTGGAAGCAGGTCCGCGCCCGCTTGGGAGCAGGCCGGCCGCATCGCGTGACGATTCCGCCCTGGGCATTTCACCGGCGTCCCGTCGCTGATCATCGGCGATGGAGCTACCAAGGCTTCCATGACCATCTGCGCTGGGACATCGCTGCGGACACCCTCTTCCTGATCGGCAGTCGCGAGGCCTTCGAGTTGGAGGCGGACCCGGTGCGTGCCCTGGGGGAAGATCGCCCGGCGCATCTCGCGAAGAGTCCCGACGCGCATTGCTGCGCTGAGATCAATCTGGGCCGGATGCGGATGGGGTACTCGGACGGCCGCCGTCCGTGGGCGACGCGAAGCGCCACCGCCGACGGCTGGGGTCCAGTCCGACCTGAACGGTGTCTCTCGGAGGGTTCGCTGATGTGGGTCAGCCGGAGTAGCGTTCGGCGATCGTGGCGAAGGCGGCTTTGGGCTCCCAGGGCATGTCGGGGTAGGTGTCGCCGTTGCGGCCGTCGAGGACCTTGACGATCCCGAGGCTGGCGAGGTCGAGGTCGTCGCGGGGATCGCCGTCGGGACGGTGGCGCAGGTTGTAGAGCGCGAAGAGGTATACGAAGGCGCTGTCGACGCCCTCGCTGTCGAAGATTTCGAGCAGCTCGCCGAGGTACGCTGCCTGGCCGGCCTCGTCGCGCTGGTACTGCCCGTTCAGTCGCAGTGGCGCGCCGGTGGCTTCGTCCATTTCGAGGATTTCCATGCTGCGTGGTGCGACGTCGCTCGCACCGCGCCAGGTCGCGGTGCCGAAGCCGGTGATGGCGACGGGTTTGGGTTGTGCGACGAGGTTGCGTACGTCATCTCGGAATCGGTCGGCGACCTCCGCGGATCGGATGAGTTCGAGAGTCACGAAGTCGAACAGGTCCCAGTTGACGCCCTCGAACGGTATGGCGGCGTAGGTGACCTTTCCGCGGAAGCGCTCACGGACGGCTGCCACGGCGGTGCGGAGGAAGTGGTTGAGACGGGTTCGAACTTCGGCGAGTCGTTCGACCCGGCCGTCCGGGTTGGCCAGCAGGCGACTGAGTCGTTCTTCGATACGGTCGCCGTCGAGGAACCCTCGGTTCATGATGCTCAGCTCGACGCCGGTGACGAACACGACCTCGGCTCCCGCCGTGCGCAGTCGCTCGGCCCGGTCGGCGGAGTCGAGGAACAACGTGAGGATCTCGTCGGTCGTCAAGTCCAGCGGGTACGGCGAGAACCAGACCTCCAGTCCGAGCTCGGCGGCAGAGCGGGCGGTGAGCTCCAGGCGCTGCGGGTCGCCGCCGACGATCTGGACGGCATTGCAGTGCAGATCATCGCGGATGATGGTCAGCTCTCGCCTGACCAGCTCGGGGTCGAAGCGCTCCAGCGAGTTGCTGCCATCGCGGACGAAGCCGGTGTCGTAGGTCATGCCCTTGGCGCGCATGTGTGTCGGTCCCTTCCGGTCCATGCCTGTCGAGCGGGTTAGAGGCGACGCTATCAGATTCTTGCGTGTGCGCATTTTTGCGCGTGCGCATGTAATGTGCGATGATGAGGGCGTGACGACAAACCGGCCCAGCTTGCGTGAACGGAAGAAGGAGGCCACCAGAGAGGCGCTTCGGGCGGCGGCGCTGCGCCTCGCGCTGGAACGCGGGCCCGCGAATGTCCGCGTCGACGACATCGCCGAGGCTGCGGGCGTGTCGCCGAGGACATACAACAACTACTTCTCAAGCCGCGAGCAGGCGATCGTCGCCGCGGTCACCGCAGAGCGTGCGTCACGAGTCGCGGCAGCCGTGGCCGCCCGTCCTGCCGATGTCAGCCTCGCCGACGCCATCATCGACGCCGTCGTCGAGCAGTACACCGATCCGGGCGACGATGCGCGTGACGCGCTGCTGATGATCACCACCAGTCCCGCCCTGCGCGCCTGCTACGCCGACACAGTCACCACGATCGAGGGCCCGCTCGCCGAAGCCATCGCCGAACGCTGCCAAGGCATGGACCGGCTGACCGCCCAGGTGCTCTCCGCCAGCGTCGGCGCGGCCGCCAAGGTCGCGCTTCAGCAGTGGTTGCACTCGACGACCGTGCCTCCATCGATGAGTGGCTTCGTGGTGCCGTCGGGGTCGCTGCCGAACCTGATGCGGATCGCACTAATGCCGCTCGTACCGGCACTTGACGCAGCTGCGGCACGCTCACGCCACTGACAGGTCTCACCCAGGCGCTTGTGGAGGAACCGCCGCTGGCCGTGACAGCCACCAGGCGGGCCAGCACTCGGCCTGGATCGGATGCCAACCGACTGCGTGCCACAGGTCGTGCGGACGGACACCGGTCGCCGGTAGCATCCGGGCATGCAGCCGCGACGTCACCGGATGCGCCAGCGGCAACGCCGTGACTCGGCACAGGAATGGATCAATTCCGGTGCGGCGGTTACGGTGAAGAGCTACGCCAAGCGGTACGGCGTCGACCGGTACACCGCCTGCGACGACCTGACCGCGCTCGGATTCGCGTTGCCAGAATCAGCGCAGCAGTGGGCGCAGCGCCCGCCAACGACCCCGCGCCGTACCGTCGAGCGCGGCGTCAGCCAGGTCGACGACGAGTGGTGGACCATGCTGGACGGCAGGTGGTTCTTCGTGGCGGGCTACACCTCCGGCGGCGCGCCCTACGGCATGTTCGCCGGCGAGATGGCGCCACACGACGATCCGCTTTGAGGACTCCGAACGTGGTCGCTACCCGAGAGGGGATCAACCATTCGAGCGAAGTTCGCTTCTGCCGAGTTGAGCGCGTCACCGCGTCGTGCTGGCAGGCGATGCGTCACCGTGCGAGCAGGGAACGTAGCACCTTGATGACCTCGTCAGGTGCTTCCTCGGCCATGAAGTGCCCAGCCGACGTGGTGCGGTGCTCCAGATCAGCGGCCCAGGTGCGCCACAGCGCGGCGGCGTCGTAGCCGAGTGCGGCTCCCCAGTCTTGCTGGACGACGGTGACCGGCATGGCCAGCCGGTTCCCGGCGGCTCGGTCGGTCTGGTCGTGTTCGATGTCGATGCCGGCCGAGGCGCGGTAGTCGGCGACGATGGACGGGACCGCATCGCGGGAGGCTTTCAGGTACTCCGCCCGCACGTCCGCGGGAATGGCCTGCGGGTTCTGGGCCCATACGTCGAGGAAGTAGCCGAAGAAGGCGTCCGCGCTGGCGCTGATCATCTGCTCGGGCAGCCCGGGTGGCTGGGCCATCAGGTACAGATGGAAGGCGACCGCGGCGGTGGGCCCGTGCAGGATGTCCCACATGTCCAGGGTAGGCAGGACGTCGAGCGTGCCGAGGTGGGTGATCGTAGCGGGATGGTCGAGGCCGGCGCGGATAGCGACGAGGGCACCGCGGTCGTGTCCGGCCAGGGCGAAGCGCTCGTGGCCGAGCTCGCTGGCGAGCGTGAGGATGTCGGCGGCCATGGTGCGCTTGGAGTACGTGTCGGCGTCGCGCTCGGCGGGTTTGTCGCTGGCGCCGTAGCCGCGCAGGTCGGGACAGATCACCGTGTGGTCGGCGGCCAGGTCGACGGCGACGTGTCGCCACATGAGGTGGGTCTGCGGGAAGCCGTGCAACAGCACGATCGGGCTGCCGGTGCCTCCCACCGCCACGTTCAGTGTCACGTCGTCGTCGACCGCAACGCGCTGGTAGTCGAACCCGGGAATGGCAGAAGTCATGATCGTCCTTTTCTCGTCGCGTGGACGAGTTCAGCGTGCCGGTCACGGATGAGCATCCAATGAGCGCGATACGTTGGTCCAAGCGGAAGGGCGGTTTGATCGGTGCAGGTCAGGTTCGGTGTTCTCGGGCCGGTCGTCGCCTGGGACGGCACCGGCGCACCAATCGACGTGAAGGGGCCGAAGCACCGTGCCGTGCTGGCACGGCTTGTCGTCGCGCGCGGCCGGGTCGTTCCGGTCAGCCGCCTCGTCGACGACCTGTGGGAGGAGCCCCCGCCGGGCGCGGTGAGCGCCGTCCGCACGTTCGTGGCGGCGTTGCGGCGCGCCCTGGAGCCGCAGCGCCCACCGCGTGAGCCGGCTCGGCTGCTGGTCACCGAAGGGCCGGGCTACGCGCTTCGGGCCGCGTCGGACGCCGTCGACGCCTGGCGGTTCGAGGGCTCGGTCGCTGCCGCGTCCGCCGCGTCGCCGTACGGGGCACTCGAGCTTCTCGATGGTGCCCTGACCTGGTGGCGAGGGCCCGCGTACGCCGGCTTCGACGACGAGCCGTGGGCGCGCGCCGAGCGCTCCCGGCTCGAACAGCTACGGCTGAACGCGATCGAGCAACGCGCCGAGGCGCTACTGGCGCTCGGACGCGCCGCCGACGCCGTACCGGATCTCGACGCCCAGGTGGCGGAGTATCCGTGGCGGGAGGAGGCGTGGCGGCTGTTGGCTCTGGCCCTGTACCGCACGGGACGCCAAGGGGACGCACTCGCGGTCCTGCGCCGAGCTCGTACCCTGCTCCTTGAACAGCTCGGCGTCGATCCCAGTCCGCGGCTGCGCCGCCTGGAGACCGACATCCTCCGGCAGGCCGATCAGGTAAGCGACAGTCCGAGCGCGGAACGGGTCTGGGCGCAGGCCGCGGCGGCCTACGACCGTACCGTGGCGTCCGGCTCCCGGGCTCGGCTCGAATCGACGGTCGGTCTGCTGCGCAGTCTCGCGGTGGCCGGGCCGAGCGGGCTCGATGCGGCGCGGGACCAGCGAATCGCGGCCATCGCCGCGGCTGAGCAGCTGGGTGACCCTGACCTCACCGCCCGAGTGATCGGTGGCTACGACGTACCCGCGAACTGGACCCGCTCCGACGATCCGGAGCAGGCGGCGCAGATCGTGGCGGCGGCTGAGCGAACCCTGGCCGCCCTTCGCCCCGGTTCGCCCGACGCCACCCGGGCCCGCCTGCTGGCCACGATCGCGGTGGAGTCACGCGGTACGCGCGCGGCGCGCGGGCCCGAGGCGGCCCGGGAAGCGGAGCGGATCGCGCGCAGCCTGGGCGACCCGGCCCTGCTGGCCTTCGCCCTGAATGGCGTGTTCATGCAGACCTTCCACCGCGCGGGCCTCGCGCCCGAACGGGACGAAATCGGCGCCGAGCTTATCGCGCTCTCCACCCGGCACGGCCTGGTGACGTTCGAGATCCTCGGCCACCTCATCCGGCTCCAGGCCCGCAGTGCGCTCGCGGACTTCGCCGTCGCGGACGGGCACGCCGCCGCCGCGAACCAGCTCGCCGAGCGGCACGAACGCCCGCTGGTCGGCGTGTTCACCCAGTGGTACCGCGCACTGCAACTGGCCGCGACCGGATCGTCGCAACAGGCCGCAGAAGCCGCCTACCGCGACGCGGCGGCACAGCTCGCCAACGCCGGTATGCCCGGCGTCGAGCGGGGCCTGCTCCCGCTGGCCCTGCTGTGCCTGCAGGTGTGGCACGGGCACCCGGTCCGCTTGGACGACGACACCGACTGGGGCCCCTACACGCCCTGGGTGCGCCCGCTCGTCCTGCTGACCCGGGACCGCCCGGCCGATGCCGCCGCGGCGCTGCGTCAGACCCCGGATCCGCCGCGCGACCTGTTGTTCGAGGCCCTGTGGTGCCTCACCGCCCAGGCTGCGATCGCGCTCGACGACCGGACGACGATGGAACGCGCCCGGACCGAACTCACGCCGGCCGCCAATGAGCTGGCCGGGGCCGGCAGCGGCATGCTCACCATCGGCCCCGTCTCACATCATCTCGACCACCTCGCCGCGGCCCTCAGCCGCACCCGATGAGCCGGAGTCGCTCCGACCGCCCCGGCGAGCCCGTGATCAGCGGCATGACTCTGGGGCCGCCCGTCAAGTCCGCAAGCACCCATGATCTGGTGGCCGACCAAGCCGGGGTATCGACCATGCGAGGACGGATCGAACGGACCTACCATCGCCGATGCAGGCAACGTCGACTCGGCAAAAATGCCCCAGAGCGGCGGAGGTGACCGAGCCGGGCTGCAATGTCAGCCTCGGCAGGGGTGCTATGAGCGAGTCGCCTCGTAGTCGGGGAGTGCGGCTGGGGTGGTCCGGGTTGCCGGGCGCATGGTGAGGATCAGTACGGCCAGCCCGGCGAAGATGACCGCGGCGAGGACGCCGGTGACGTGCAGGCTGGCGGTGAACGCCTCCCGCGCGGTGTGCAGCAGTTCCGCGCCCTGGCCGGCGGGAAGGTGCTGGCTGGCGGCGACCGCGCCGGCCAGCGAGTCGGACGTGCCGTCCATCCGGCTGCGGTAGACCACCGCGGCCACCACGCCGAGCAGCGCGAAGCCGAGCGAACCGCCGAAATAGTTGCCGGTCTCCGACATCGACGCCGCCGATCCGGCGCGCTCCGGCGGTACGGACCCGACGACCAGCCCGGTGCCCAGCGCGAACAGCGGGCCGGTGCCCAGCGCCAGTACGGTGATGCCGATCATCACCGGCGGCAGGGCGCTCGCACCGTCGACGCCGACCAGCAGCAGGCTGCCCAGCGCCGACCCCACCAGCCCGCCGGTGATCGCGGTCGTCTGCTTCATCCGCCGGGTCAGCGCCGGCGCGGCCATGGTGCCGACCGCCACGCCCAGGCCCATTGGTGCGAACAGTCCAGCCGGCCGGCCTGGTCGCTGCGGAACTCGGGCAGCAGGACCGGCCCGGCGAGCAGCAGCAACACCATCGCCGGCACGGCGACCAGGAACACCGATCCCCACCAGAAGTGCTGGAGCAGGAATCCGGCGAGTACGGGTCCGAGCGCGCCGCCGGTGAACTGGCAGGTCGCCCAGATCGCGATGGCCTGCCCGCGCTGTCGTTCGTAGCGGAACATGTTGGTGATCAAGGCAAGTGTGGACGGCGCCCGGGTCGCGCCGGCGACGCCCAGCAGCGCACGCGCGACGATCAGCATCAGCGGGCTGGCCGCGAAGGCGGCCACGATCGACAGCACCGCGAACGCCGCTCCGCCGATCATCAGGTGACATCGGTACGGACGGGATCTCTCGGGTCTGCCACGGCGGGGGGTCAGCAGAGATGACGACATCGCAGTCCCGGCGAGGCGGCGGCGAAAAAGCTCGTGCGAAAGTTCTGCGGGGGGATGTCAAGACGGCGGCGGCGGGTCCGACCAACTGGTCGAAGGGCCCAGCCGGGGCTCGCGAACCACGAGGGGTACGAGATGAAGTTCCTGATCAGCCTGCACATCAACCCGGCCGTGCTGGACGCGCTGACCGACGAGGAGAAGGCGGCGATCGGCGACGGCCACGGCAAGTTCATCGAGGCGCTGAAGAAGTCCGGCGAGCTGATCAACACGCTGGCGCTGGTCGACCCGTCACAGGCCGCCGTGGTGTCCGTACGCAACGGCCAGCCGGTGGTGAGCGACGGACCTTTCCTGGAGTCCAAGGAGTATCTGGGCGGCTTCTACCTGATCGACTGCGAGAACAAGGAGCGGGCGATCGAGCTGGCGGCGCAGATCCCGGACACCGCGATCGAGGGTCTGGGGGTCGAGGTGCGGCAGGTGATGTTCGCTGACGGACAATTGGAGGCATGACGGCACCAGCCATCGAGGATCTGCTGCGTGAGCTCACGCCGCAGGTCCTCGCCGCGTTGGTACGCCGGCACGGCCAGTTCGAGGGGTGTGAGGACGCCGTACAGGAGGCCGTCCTCGCCGCCACCGTGCAGTGGCCGGTCGAGGGAGTGCCGGACAACCCGCGCGGCTGGCTGGTGACTGTCGCGTCCCGGCGGCTCATCGACCAGATGCGCAGCGACCACGCGCGCCGCGAGCGGGAGTCGGCGACGGCCACCGAGGTGGTGCCCAAGGACGTACCGGACACCGACGACACGCTCGTCCTGCTGTTCCTGTGCTGCCATCCGACGCTGACCGCGGCCTCCCAGACCGCCCTGACGCTGCGGGCGGTCGGCGGCCTGACCACTGCTGAGATCGCCCGCGCGTTCCTGGTGCCGGAGGCCACGATGGCGGCCAGGATCAGCCGGGCCAAGCAGCGCATCAAGGCCACCGGCAGCTCGTTCAGCCTGCCGGACGGCGCGGAGCGCGAGGAGCGGCTGCGGGTCGTCCTGCACGTGCTCTACCTGATCTTCAACGAGGGCTACACCGCCTCCTCGGGCAGCGAGTTGCACCGTGCCGACCTCGCGCACGAGGCGATCCGGCTGGCCAGGATGGTGCACGCGCAGCTGCCCGGGGACGGCGAGGTGACCGGGCTGCTCGCGCTGATGCTGCTGACCCACGCCCGCCGGGAGGCACGTACGACGGCGGACGGCGACCTGGTGCCGCTGGACGAGCAGGACCGTACGAAGTGGGATCGCGGGCTGATCGACGAGGGCATCGAGCTGGTCAAGGCGTCGCTGGCCGGCCCGGCGCTGGCGCCTTACCAACTGCAGGCCGCCATCGCCGCCACGCACGCCGACGCGGCCACGGCCGAGGAGACCAACTGGCCGCAGGTGCACGCCCTTTACCTGATCCTGGAACGGATCGCGCCCAACCCGATGGTCACCCTCAACCGGGCGATCGCGCTCGCCGAGACCGAGGGCCCGCTGGCCGGGCTGGCCCTGCTGTCCACATTGGACAGTGACGAGCGGATGGCCGGGCATCACCGGCTGATGTCCGTACGGGCGCATCTGCTGGAGAAGACCGGCGACACGGCCGGGGCGTACGAGCACTACCGGCGCGCCGCGAAGGCCACCGCCAGCATCGCCGAGCAACGCTACCTACAGTCCCGGGCCAGCCGAGTGAGAACATAGACGCGCTGCGGCTACCAGCGTAGGTCGCGGGCGTGGGGCGTAACCATCGACGGCAGCGCGTCGTCGGGGGTTTGGCCGGTTGCTGCGGCCAGAGCGGTGACAGCCGTCGCGCTGAGCGCGATGAGGTTAAGGGCCAGGGCCAACGCGTCCTCGCGGACAGCCGCGTCGGTGATGTTGTAGACCTCTGCATCCTCGTCTGCGAGGTAAGCCGCTACGCCATCGACGGCAGCTCGACGCGATTCGGTGCGGGCACGCCGTTGACTCTGTGCCACGACATGTTCGCAGGACGGCGAGCACCGGCGGCCGATCGTGTGGCCGACATCCTGCAGGAAGCTTCCCAGCCGTTCGGCTTCATCCCTGCTCGGGGCCGCGATAGGTGCGCCGGCCGCGAGGTGTTTACCGAGCTCGTACAGTGCGGCGTACAGGTCCTCAGCGGTCGCTCGGTCCAGCCGCAGCGTGATGTCCTCCGGCACGTGGCGACCTTACTCTCCTGCCGCCGAACACAGGTGACGGTGGCCACCAGCGGCCGGGCCAGCGAACACCCGCACCTGCCGAAGAGTCGCGTCTGGCTCAGCTTGGATGGGCCCGATACGGTTCGAGCGTGATGCCCGGCATTACCAACCTTCCCTTGATCTTCCTCGATGTAGATGGGACGCTGATCCCGTTCAAAGTCCGGCCCGTTAACCGGGAGCGTTCCTTGAGCGGTGCCGGCGTTCAGCCACTGAGCGGTACTGGCAATCCTCTGCTCAACCGGCTTGACCCGGAGGACGGGCGCCGACTGTTGGCGCTGGGGTGCCAGTTGGTCTGGGCAACGACATGGATGGCTGAGGCGAACGAGGTCATCTCGCCACGGCTCGGGCTTCCGGATCTGCCCGTAGTCGAGTGGCCGGACGGCGATGGCGATCCGGCGCATGGTCTGCACTGGAAGACCGTGTTCCTTACCCAGTGGGCGGCCGGACGCCCATTTGTATGGCTTGATGACGAGATAACTGATGCTGACCGGCGATGGGTCGCAGGGCACCACCCGGGGCGGGCGCTGGTGCAACGTGTCGACCCATACTTCGGCCTGACCGACGCGGATTTCTCAGCGGTCCGCCGATGGCTTGGGCAGGGTGACGACGACGCTTGATCACGCGCACTCTCATGCCGCCGACAGCGCGCTCGGTCCGACGGCGAGGATCCGGAGCAGTTGCCCGACCTCCTGGTCACCAGCTTTGATGTTGGGAGACAAGGAGGGCGTGTGGCCGAGGGCACTGAGAATTGGCGGCTGATCCTCCAAGCCGCCCGCGCATTGACGACCGCTGGGCAGACGCCATTCACGCGGATCGCCGTCTACGAGTGGATCTGGTCACGCTACCTGCGCCGTGATCATGACCGGCCAAGCCTCGATCCCACTTTTCAGGGCATGATCAGTAATGCGCCCGGAGGACCGCCCAGCGCAGGTGGAACACCGCTCCGCCGGACCGGTCGAGGACTCTACGTGCTGGCCAGCCCGCCCGGAAGCGGCAGCGAAACAGCGACAAGGCCGGACGGTGATGCAACGGTCGCCGAGCCGTCTACCGGCTACTGACCAAGCACGGCGCCCACGAGTTCGTAGGTGTTCTGCCCGACTCCGTCGTAAAAGCGGCGGAAGGCACCCGGATGTACGCCTACGTCGTGCTCTCCCTCCTCATCGGGGCCCGGACCGAGGAACTGCGAGCACTGGCCTGGACGGAGGTGGATCTCGTCGGTGATCCGGACAACGACGTGCCCGCGTGGATCGCCGTATGGCGTTCCGTACGTGAGGGTGGCGATACCAAGACCAAGCGGTCGCGGAGATCGCTCGCGTTGCCAAGGCGATGCGTGGAAGCGCTCATCCTCCATCGGGCTCAGCAGCACAGGGAACGGCAGGAGGCCGGCGACAAGTGGCAGGAAAACGATCTCGTCTTCGCCTCGCTCGTCGACACTCCCCTGGACCTCCACAACGTCCGGCGCGCCTTCCGGAAGATCGTCAAGGATGGCGGGCTCTCGGCCGACGACTGGACGCCACGGGAGATGCGGCACAGCTTCATCTCTCTGCTCTCGGACTCCGGTGTGCCCCTGGACGACATCGCTCGTCTGGTGGGCCACAGCGGGACTGCCGTAACAGAGGCCGTCTACCCCAAGCAGATCCGCCCGGTGCTGCTCGGCGGAGCCGAAGCCATGGATCGGATCTTCGAGTGATCACACCCGTAGTCACTCAGTTTGTCACTCAGCAAATGAGAAAGGTGCCACGCGATCACGTGACACCCTATCCGACCAGCGAAAACCTGGTCGGGACGACAGGATTTGAACCTGCGACCCCTTGACCCCCAGGACGTGGGGGTAGCCGTTTTGCAGCTCAACGGCGTTCAGGTAGTCATGCACGACGTCTGGTGATGTGCGGGTTGTTCGGCTGCGTGCACGACGTGTGGTCCCCACGTGTCCCCGACCGCGATTAGGTGAGCCGCTTACTGACGACAAGCACGTTCATCCAGGGTAGCTATACGCGGCTCAACTCCGCGTGTGTGCCGCTCCTGATGTTGGCGGCGAGGTGAGCCGTGCGGCCTGCGCCCGCCCTACGTCGGTGGCGCGGCGCAGGTAGTCGCCGATGACCTCCAACTCATGGTCGCTGTAGGCGGACAGGACCTTACCGAACGCGTCGCCGGGCGTCTCCCAGGCCGCGCCGATCCGGTCCCTGGCGCTGGGGGTCAGGGAGACGAGCGACTTCCTGCGGTCCTGCGGGTCGGCGTGCCGGACGACGAGGCCCGCTTTCGCCAGGCGGTCGACCAGGCGAGTCGCGGAGCCGGGGGTGAGGCCGGTCAGCCTGGCGACTTCGCCGGTGCTCACCGGCTCGGGCTCCAGGTCGAGCAGGCTCACGCACTGCAGGTCGGTCGGGTGCACTCCCAGGTGCTCGGCCATGGCCTGGTTGAACAGGACGTACGCGGCGTAGTGCCGCTGGCTCTCGGCCACGATCTCGCCCAGCAACTTCTCCCGATTTGACATCCGATCCTTCCATGACCCACATTTACTTGCGCCACACAAGATTTGTGCTGCACACATTATATCGGGAAGGACCCCATGACGATCCTCGTGACCGGCAGCCGTGGCGCCGTCGCCACCAGCCTTATCACCCTCCTGCGTGAGCGCGGCGTCGATGTCCGCCCGGCCTCCCGCATGCCTGCGGACTCCTCGACAGTCACCTGCGACCTCACCGACCCGGCCACCTTCGCCGCCGCCCTCGACGGCGTCACATCCGTCTTCCTCTACGCCACGCACGACCACGCGCATGCCTTCGCGAAGGAGGCCACCGCTGCCGGGGTGGAGCACGTGGTGTTGCTTTCCTCATCGTCCGTGCTCAGCCCTTCCGCGGCGGACGACCCCCTCGCCGCCTCCCACCTGCACGTCGAGGAGGCCTTGACATCCGCGCCGTTCCGCACCACGCTGCTGCGCCCGGGCTCCTTTGCCGGCAACGCGAAGAGCTGGTCCTGGCCGATCCGGGCAGGCCGGCCGGTCAACCTGCCGTACCCCGGCGCGCACACCGACCCGATCCACGAAGCCGACATCGCGGAGGCCGCCCTGGCCGTGCTCACCGACCCCGCGCTGGGCGGCCGGCCGTACCACCTGACAGGCCCGCAGTCCCTCACCTTCGCCGAGCAGCTCAACATCCTCGCCCGCGCGACTGGACTGGCGATCACCGTCAACACCGTCACCCGGGAGGAGTGGAAGGCCGAGATGGCCGACCATATCCCCGCCCGTTTCGCCGACGGCCTCCTGGACTGGTGGCAGTCCTGCGACGGTGTCCCTGCCAAGCTCACCCGGGCCGTCGAAGAGCTGACCGGCCACCCCGCCCGTACCTTCGCAACCTGGGCGACTGACCACGCCACCGACTTCACCGGCTAGGGCACCAAAGGCGACTCAGGGAGCGCCGAGCTGCCGGGGTACGGAATCAGGCCTTGGCGCTCGCCGCACGAGGTGCGGGCGACCAACGTAGGCGTGAAGACCAACTCGACCGGCCCGCTGGGACGGTCGACGACGAGTTCGCCCGCCTTCAGGCCCATCTGGTAGGAGGGCTGGGCGATCACGGTGATCCCGAGCGCGGTGGCCCACGGAAAATCGTCCATCGTCACGAACGCGATGTCGCCGGGGATGGCGATGCCGCGAGCGGTGAGGGCCGCGTGGACCGCGACGGTGAGCCGGCCGGTGGTGCAGACGATCGCGTCCAATGGCTCGCCGCGATCACGGCCACGGATGAGCAGCGCGTCGACGGCACCGCTCACCTCGTCTTCGGTTTCCGCGACCATCACCGCGTCCTCGGGCAAGGGCAGCCCCAGGTCCGCGAGGGCCCGCCTCAGCCCCGCCGTGCGCTCGATCTGAGACGTGCGGCGTCCCGAGGACACGACGCCTATGGACGACCGCCCGCACCCGGCCAGATGGACGGCCATCAGCCGCCCGGCCTCGACGTTGTCCAAGCTGATCGAGTGCATGCCGGGCGGCGCGTCCAGCACGGAGCGCGCGATGATCACGCAGGGTGTGCCGTTCTCGGCCATCCGGCGTGTCCGGCCATCGGTCGCTTCGCCGGTCGTCACGATCAGGCCACGCACCCTCTGTTCGTCCATGGTCCGCACCTGGGCGACCTCGCGGTCGACGCGACGGAACGTGTTGGCGAGCATGACGAGGCTGTCGTTTGCGGCCGCCACCTCGTCGATGCCGCGGATCAGGTCCAGGTAGAACGGGCTGCTCAGGTCGCGGATGACGACTCCGATCGTGCTGGAGCGTCCGGCGAAGACGCCCCTGGTGAGCGCGTTGGGGGTGTACTCGAGACGAGCGACCGCTTCCCACACCCGGGTGGCGGTCGCCTCGGTGACGGCGCCGCCGTTGAGGACGCGGGAGACCGTGGCCGTGGACACGCCGGCGTCCGCGGCGACGTCGCCGATGGTCGCTCGTTTCACCATGATTCTCCCGGTCCCCTAGCAGTTCCGGCGCCGGTCAGGCGGCGACGCGCCGACCGGCTCTCGCGACGATCTCGCCACCGACCATGACGATCCCCACGTGGTGGAGCTCCGCAGGGTCCGTCAGCACGAGGTCGGCGATCGTTCCCGGCAGGACACGGCCACGCCGCGGTGCCACGCCGGGGATGGCGTCCGCGACGTTGGCGGTCGCCATGGCGACCGCCGCCGGCAGACTCACCACGCCCGCCCTGATGGATCGGTCGATCGCCAGCAAGATCGGGTCGTGGTGGCCGCCCGCGTAGTCGGTCGAGATCGTGTCGACCACTCCCGCGGAAAACATCGCATAAAGCAATTCCGGCCCCGTTGTGAGCCGCTGTGCCCCGAAGGTGTCCAGGGTGGAGACATCCACGATCGCGCCCATCTCCTTGAGCCGTCCGGCGTGCTCGACCGCCTCGCGGAGCTCGAAGCTCGAGTGGTTGGAGTGCCCGGCGATCAGCGGCACGTCCGTCTCCGCGATGGAGGCGACCTGGGTCATCGATGCCGCCGCGTTGTGCACCAGCACCGGGACGCCCGCCTCGCGAGCCTGCGCGGCCGCCTCGGCGAGCCCGTTCAAGGCGATGTCGAAGGCCGGCAGCACGATGCCGGAGACGATCTCGCAGGTGTCCTCGACCGAGAGCGTGCCAGTCAGGCCCGCGCTCGCCAGGGCCTCCTCGACACGGTCCCGATCGAACGCCTTCTCCGAGATGTGCCGGCCCAGCACCGCGGTCTTCAGCCCGTTCGCCTGCCGAGGTGTGATCTTCACGCCGGTACGTCTCTCGACCTCGGCCGGGATGTACATGTAACTCGCCCCGCCCCCACCGAGGGTGTGTCCCGCCCCGATCTCGCCGAGCGCGACCGCGCCGGCGCGTACCGCGTGCCGCGCGGTGAACATGCGGTTCGCCTCGGTGAGGCCGCCGCCGTCGGCGATGGTCGCCGCCGCCAGGCACGCCGGGGTGTTGCACGAGGCGAGCTTGACGTTGATCGGGTGCGCTTCACCGGTGCGCGCGAGCGCCTCGGCGGTGACGAAACCGTCCACGCAGAGCACCGTGGTCGTCCCCTCCAGCAGGTGCCGGTCGAGGTTGGCGAGGACCTGTTCGTGCGGCAGGCCCACGTGTCCGCTGGGAAACAGCGGTCCGTACGCGGTGCCATGTGTGTGGTTGTTGATCAGACCGGGGATCATCAGCATTCCGGCCGCGTCAACGATCTCGTCCACCGTGCCGTAGGCGTCAGCCGGTCGCGTGGGAACGATCTCTCGGATGGTGCCCCCCGCGACGACGATGTCGACCCCGTGCCGTGGATCCGTGCCCGTGCCGTCGACCAGGTCGCAGCCATGCAGGACGATCGTGTGCATGATCGCTCCGTTACCGGGCCGCCAGTGCCGGCCGCTCGAACCGGAACGCGGCCAGCGCGTCGTCGTGGTCCTCACCGAGCACCTCACCGGCGACCAGGTCGCCGGCGTGCACGCTGAGCGTCGCGCCGCTGTGCGAGACCGCGAAGTGGAAGTTGGGCAGCGCGACGACCCGGCCGAGTACCGGCAGGCCGTCGCCGGGGATGGGCCGTTGACCGACCCGGACGGCTTCCACGGTCGAGGCTCGCAGTCCCGGGTACAGCGCACGACCGGCCTCGACCACCTTGTCGACGGCCGACGGGTCGACGCTGATCTCCCCCGTGCCGGACACGTGCGCCGTACCGTCGATCTCATGGGTGTGCAGCAGCAGCCGCCCGCCGCCATCCGGGCGTAGGTGGACGTGCGGGGCATGGATGACGCGCGAGACCGATACCGCGACCGGTGAGGAGTAGACGAGCACACCGCGGGTGTTGCGCATGGGCAGAACCAGTCCGGCCAGCGCGGCGATCCCGGCGGCCTGGGGTCCCGCACAGTTCACGACCGCATCCGCGAGGAGCCGCCGGCCGGAGGCGAGCCGCACGGCGCGCACCGTGCCCGCGGTCACCTCCAGTCCGGTGACGGCGTCGTTCGCCACCAGTTCGGAACCGCCGGCCACCGCGCTCGACAGCAGGTGGGCGATCAGGCGCACCGGCTCGATCCAGCCTTCGCGCGGGAAGTAGGCGATCTCGCCTGCCGGCAACTCGGCGGGGTCCATGTCCGGTTCCAGGCCCAGCGCCTCCGCTCGGCTGAGCCACCGTGCCTCGTATCCGTAGTCGAGGACGCCCGCAACCTTCTTGCGCAGTTCCTCGCGCCCGGCGTCGTCGGCGGCCCATTCGAGGTTGCCGCCCTCGTGGTACCAGTCGCCATGGGGCACGTCGGTGGCCAGCTTGCGATGGGCCGCCATACTCGCGACGCTGAGATCGTGGTACGCCCGCGGCTGCTTGCCGCAGGAGTTGGTCCACGAGAACGTCGCACCAGAGCTGCCAGCCGCCGGTGCACCGGCGTCAACGACCGTGACACGAGCGCCCCGCCGCGTCAGCGCGGCGGTCACCGCCGCACCGTAGACGCCGGCACCGATGACGACCACATGCTCGACCATGCTGATCCGGTCTCCCTCGTCTCTCGTGGGGCTTGTTGGGTCGTTTCGGGTGTCGCCGGTCTCGGCGCTCATCGTCTAAGCCGGGGCGGATGAAAGGGAACTGATGACCTCGGCTCGACGGCTTAGGCCCTCCCGAAAGTAACTAGTTTCAGTAACTAGTTACAAAGTAAGCGTGCGCCATTCCGCGTGTCAATCGAATCTGCCCCTGCAGGCCTTCGAAGAGGTGACGGCGCCGGTCCGCCGCTCACTCCTTGCGGGTCTTCGCCCGGCGCCGCCCATACGTGATGTTCACTGGCTTTTGTGGAGTCCCTTTGGTCGACTGGCATGCCCGAACCGCAAGGAGGACGACAGGATTTGAACCTGCGACCCCTTGACCCCCAGGAAGTGGGGGTAGGCGTTCTTGCAGCTCAATGGCCTTCAGATGGCTGGGGACGTCGTGTGGTGACGTGCGATTTGTTCGCGGGCGCGCATGTGGATCCCGATCGAAGTCACTGGGTACGGCTGTATCCCATCAACTTCCGCGCAGGGCCGCGACGCAGACCGTTTCGCCATACGTCTGGGATGGGTTCGGTGCCGCCTTGACGACGATCAATAGTTTTAAGCGCTCTGGGCGGTTTCCTGCCGGTTTGTGACTTACGGCATCCGGGTCTGGTGCGAAGAGAGATGGCTGTGTCACAGGCAGTGGCTCCCTCGTGTGGCGATACGGGCTGGCAAATTCTGGACCGTTACAAAGCGCTTTCGCTATGCATAGCGCAAAGATCCACCGATGTCACCTGCCGTGATCCGAAAGGGTGATGTATGTGACAGTGGGCCAGGTTCTTTCTTGGGCCGGGGCAACGCCACCGATTGCGCGAGAATGACCAGCATGGTTGCGATCGCGGTTCGTGGCGGCGATGATCAATACCCGTGGGCGCCGCGCGTGAACAGAGCAAGTACCGGGTTCAGATGGACACCAGTCAATGGTTGATCATTGACGCAGTGATTGACAACACGATCGCCATAGAGGTCGTGGATGGTGATCCCGGCATTGTCGATCTCGGTGACAGCATCCGGCACGCCGGTTGGGAACAGGTCCCTGACTGGCCGCACGATGCCGAGGCTCTTAAGACGTGGCCGCCGGCAGGTCAGCAGGTCACGATGAGCCTTACCGGTCAACAGTGGAGTCTGGTCGCTTCCCAGCTAGAGCGTTGGGCGGCTGTCTCCGATCGCCTTGCTGACGGCAACGAGAACGCTGAGCGAGGCATTGTCGCGCTGGTCCTGGCCCAGCTTTCCGCGCAAGGCTGGTCCAACCGCTGAATAGAGAACTGATAGAGGCTGTCTCACCCTGTAGGCCGTGTTCTGATCACAGTGTTTCTCTAACCCGCGGCCCGCAAGTTCGACAACAGTGAACCCCAGATGTCGTAGTAGAGCTCGAACTCCAGCCTGCGACTTCTCCACCTGCGCCGATCACGCCGAGTAGCGCCTGACCAGGCAAAATAACTCTCAACGTCTCCCGTCGACTTCCGACGTTTTACGGCCTCAAACGGAACTGAAACGGAACTGGGGCGTCAACATGTGCCCTGAATGTGCCCCTGATCTGGCGGCAAGGCTGCGTGGTCTGGTTGGGCCGCTGCGTCCGGCTTCTGGGGCGGATCATGCTCGGCAGAGATCGTCACATAGCCAGACGTCCATCTGGTTATGGCCGTCAGGGCGCTTCAGGCGCATCCTGTGAAGTGCGCGGAGTGGCCGGGCGTGGCCAGCACGCTGGGTTCTGGCCGGCGAGGAGGAATGCATGGAAAGCGCGCCGAGCAGGACGGCGATGTTTGCGGCCGTGTCGCGTGGATTGTTTCGCCTGGAGACGGCGCCGCCGTGGGTACTGGACGATGTGCTGGCCCTGGTGCTTGTCGGCCCGGTATGGCAGCAGCTGCGAGACCAGTTCGATCCGCTGTTCCCTGGCCCGGTCCGCAGCGAGTCCCGTGCGGCTGTCTGCACCCGCAGCCGGTACGCCGAAGACCGGCTGGCTGCTGGTGCCTTCACGCAGTACGTGATTCTTGGCGCGGGGCTTGACTCGTTTGCGTGGCGGCGGCCGGATCTGCTCGGCTCGCTGACGGTGTTCGAGGTTGATCACCCTGCCTCCCAGGCCTGGAAGCTCGAGCGGGTCAGGGAGCTCGGCCTGCCGCTCAGCGACTCGCAGGTATTCGTGCCGGTTGATTTCGAGGCCGGACCGGTTCAGGATGTTCTGGGCCCGGCTGGGTTCGACTGGGCGCAGCCGGCGATGTTCTGCTGGACGGGCGTCGCCCCCTATCTGACGGCACAGGCGATCGAGTCGACGTTGCGCACGATCGCGGCGGCTGCTCCCGGGTCTGAGGTGGTGTTCTCCTACCGGGCCGAGGACTGTGCGCTCGACGACGCGGGGACGGAATTCGCCCGTATCTACACGCCGATCGCGGCTTCTGCCGGCGAGCCTCTTCAGCCTGGCTGGCCGGTATCCGAGATCGAGAGGCTGATCAGCCGGTGCGGGCTAAAGGTCGTGGACCACCCCGCACGTGCAGACCTCCAGCAGCGGTACTTCGCCGGCCGTACCGATGGCCTGCGGCCCTATACCTTCGAGACCCTGGTGGCCGCGCGGGTCACCTGAGCGAGCGCAGGCCACGTCGGCAACTTCACCGTCTGCGAGGGCCCGGCGGTGACGGTACGGCAGAGGAGTACAGCAACCTCCAGGGCCTCGGCGTAGCCGCGTCGTGTCCGCTTTGCTCATGCTGGGCGCAGTCCGAGGGTTTCGAGGGTCCGGGTGGCGTCCCGGGCGTGGTGCCTGCAGGCGGCGGCGACGCTGGCGTGCCCGGCCGTTTTCAAGATGCCGATGGCCAGGTTGCGCAGGGCGGCCATGGCCTGGCTGCTAGCGTCCCGCCATATGAAGAGCGATGACGAGATCCTGGAGATGGTTCGCCAAGATCAGGGTCTCGGCGAACTGCTGTGGGAGGTCTGCGAGTTTGACCTCTCGCGTGGTGATCACGGCGAACCTGTTCGGCTCTCGTCTGGGCATGCCCTGGAGGCCATAGCAGGCGACTTCACTGGCGGTACGTTCTTCCTCTGCGGTGAACGCCGCTCGATCCGTCCGGTCTTGTATGCCAGCTCCGAAGGGGAGGCCGGACTTATCGGCCATAGCCTTGGCGAAGCCCTGGAGGTCATGATCGGGCTACCGTCCTGGTGGGACTGCCTTAAGTATTCCGGTGGCGGAGATCTGGTGACTATGCAGGCCGCTGCGGAGCACCTGGAGCACGACGAGCTGAGAGACCAACCGGAGCTTGGTGCTCAGCGCGTCCAACTCGCGATAGCACTGTCGTTGGACCTGGCGACTGTCCCGCTGCTGCTGGCCCGCCTGCGTGATGCGGTGGCCGGCACTACACCTGACTTTCTCCTCACCGTCGAAACTGGTGAGGAGTATGGGTCGCTGTTTGGGCCATGGCTGCCGAGCCGCAATCCCGCCTGGCGTTGAGAACCTCCGCCACAGCTAACGCCAAGACGTCAAGATCAGGTGCGCCCTTCTGCCGCGGGAGTTTCCGCTGGTAGTCAGCGTGGCGTCGTGAAATGAAGACGGCCATCACGTGATCCTTCAGGTTGCTACACCAAGATCGAAGGAGAACAGGTGATGGCCGTGAACGACAGTGTGGGCGGGCTCGAACAGTTCCTCTGATCGCTGAGGTTCGTAACCTGATCGCAGTACGTCTGGATGTGGTCGGCCCGGATCCCACCGCGCGGCTTTTCACCGGTCCTCGGGGCGGACGGATCACCACGGCGGTTCTGCGAGACGCCACCCATTGGGATCACGTGGTGACACAGCTCGGCTATGAGCCTCTTCGCCCGCCATGATCTCCGGCACACCGGGCTCACCTGGATGGCCGACGCCGGCGTGCCGATGCATGTTCTGCGGAAGATCGCGGGCCATGGATCACTGACCACAACCCAGCGCTATCTGCATCCGGATTCACGATCCATTGCGGACGCCAGCGAAGCTTTGGGTGCCCATCTCGCTGTCAGGCGGTCCCCAAATGGTCCCCGCCTCAAGGTCGTCTAGCCGACCCGATGATCTAGCCGACATGAAGAAAGGCCTGTTGACCTGAGGTTTCCCTCTGATCGACAGACCTTCTCGCCTGTCGGGACGACAGGATTTGAACCTGCGACCCCTTGACCCCCAGTCAAGTGCGCTACCAAGCTGCGCTACGTCCCGCTGCTCACCTAGGCGAGCGAGAACAACCTTAGCGCAGTTCCAGGAGTCATGTGTACGCGTGCCCCGCCCCTGGCGGCTCTCTAGGGGGCGAGGGGACGCGCCTACGGGTGGCGCCCCTGCCGACGTGATGGACGATCAGTCGTCCGGGGAACATGGGGAAGGGATCGCCGGAACATGGGATGTGGGACACGGCAACATGGGGCCTGGGGACGCGGGATCACGGGGCCGGTCGGCGCGGGATCATGAGGCCGGTGAAGACGGGACTTGGGCCGGTCGGCGCGGGAATGTGGGGCCGATGTACCCCGAGGTGCGGGCCGGTGGAGTGGTAGGCGATGACGGCAGGATGGGCGCATGGGGCGGAAAGCTCATATTGATCGGGAAGAGTTGCGGCGGCTCGTCGGCGAGGGCCGATCCAACGCGGACCTGGCCGCGTACTTCGGGGTGACGGAGTCCGGGATCTTGCAAGCCAAGCGAAACGCAGGGCTCGCCAAGCCGATGCTCGACCACGGTAAGGCCATCCCCTGGAAGCTGAACCGCGTCCATAACCAGACCGGTCCCGCCACCAATCTGAGGAACCTCTCCGCCATCGCGCAAGGTGGGGATGTACCCCAGCCGAAGATCAACACAGCTCTGCGGTGGGCGCAGCGACTGGTCGACGGTGGCCTCGACATCGCCTACGGCCCCGAGGAGGGGTTCTACGAGACACCCGTCACCGGGCCCTCCCATATCCGGTCCGTACTGGACGACGCGCTCGCCGTCCTGCGCGAGCGCGAGGGTCTACCGGGCGAGAGGTAGGCATTCGATCTTTCGGCCGGCTGAGATCGGCGGGACCGTCAGACCTCCCGTAAGCCCGGACCGTCAGACCTCCCGTAAGCACTGCCCGACTTGAATCCCCGCCGGAGCCTCAGGCGAGAACCACGACCCCCGAGCCGGCCCCGGAGCCCTCCCGACCGCTTGGACCGGCTCGACGGTGAAGACCCGACCGCGACGGGCGGCCACTGACGCCGGGTCACCGCTGGAGAAGGGCGCCAGCTCTCCAGCAAACACCGCCCGAGCCCCCTCACCCCCCGCACGACCGCGCCTTCCCGCCCCGGCCGGTCCAGCGTCGGCTCGGGGGCCGTGGTCCTCGCCTCCGGGTGGGGTGGAGGCGAGTCGAGGGGTGGTCTTTGCGTGCTTGGCCAAACGTGTGCTTTCGGTCCGTTTTGCAGCCGTTATCTCGGGCAGTCGGGGGTTACAAAGGCACACATAACCGGAGGCATACATGACCATCACCTGGGTGGCCGTCGTTGTAGCCGCGGTGGTGGCGATTTTGGCCGTCGGCTACCTCGTGAAGCAGCAGCAGCGCAGGCGCCGGCTCCAAGAGCGCTTCGGCCCCGAGTACGAACGCACTTTGAGCGAACGCGAGAGCCGCCGTGAGGCGGAGCAGGAGCTGCTCGAAAGAGAGCAGCGCCACGCCAAACTGGACATCAGGCCGCTTGCCCCGGAAACCCGATCGACCTATGCGAAGAAGTGGACCGAGGTGCAGGAGCGGTTCGTCGACGCTCCCGGCTTCGCGGTCACCGAGGCGGACCACCTCGTCACCGCCGTCATGGCGGACCGCGGTTACCCCACCGAGGGATTTGAGCAGCAGGTGGCCGATCTTTCGGTCTCCCACGGCGCGACGCTGGATCGCTACCGTCAGGCCCACGAGATCAGCAGCCGCGCCGCGCGGCAGGAGGCGTCGACCGAGGAGCTGCGGCAGGCGATGGTGCACTACCGCGCCCTGTTCGAGGAACTCCTCGAGGACAGCACCGGCGTCGGCCCTGACCACCGCCAGGACACCGCGGACCATGGCCGCGAGGCCTCCGCGGACCCCGACCGCCAGGACGCCGTGACGCCCGACCGCCGCAGCTCCGTGGACCCCGACCTTCAGGACGGCCCCGCGGACCCCGGCAACCGGAGCGCCGTGGACCCCGGCCGCCAGGACACCATCGACCGCGACCGCAATGGGCCTGTGGACCCTGACCGTCGCGAGTCCGTGGACACCGGCACCCGGGGCTCTGTGGAGAGCGACGCCCGCCTGGCCGAGGAGCGTACTTCACACCGCAACACCCAGGGAGGCTGACCAGCGATGGAACCCTATCGCCGAGACCCCGTGGACGAGCCGGTCCGTGATCCGGAAACCGGCCACGTCTTCAACCCCACCGGCGACCACGACCGTGACCGCGACCGCCGTCTCGACGAGGCCGACACCGTCTACGACGAGGCGGACCACGATCGGGACAAGCGCGATCTCGACGGAAGCGACGATCTCGACGCCACTCCTGACCCCGCGCACAGCTCTGATCCGATACAAGGCTCCCACGGCTCCGACCTCGACGGGTCCTCCGACCCGGTCCACGGCTCCGACCACGACGGGTCCTCCGACCCGGTTCAGGGATCAGATCACCTCGGCTCGTCCGAGACGGATGCCTCCCACGGGCGGGACGGTCTCTCCGAGTCCGATGGCCTTGACGGCAAGAACGACGACCACGATCGGAATGATGTGCTCGGTAAGCGGAACGACCTGGCGGACCCAGACAACGACCTCGGCGAGCCGGCCTGGGGCGCGGATGACGTGAAGAAGTCGGAGCAGGCCAAGAATGACGACCAGGCCGACCTGATCGTCTACCCCGAGGACGCGGAGCGCCCGACGCAGTCCGTCGAGGACTCGAAGCCGGCCTCCGGAGTTCCCGGCCTGGAGCCCTTGCCGGCGGCCGGCGCCCAGCACACCAACGACAACGACGTGCACCGCGACGAAAGCGGCACGGCGGTCATAGCCGGCTCCGCGACGGACACCGCGGCGGCGACGAGCACCGCGACCGCTACGGACACAGGTGCGGCGACCGGGACGGCGTCGGACACCGCCGGGGAGTCCATCGACTTCCAGCAGCGCTGGCGCGAGGTCCAGGCCGGTTTCGTGGACGACCCGAGGGACGCCGTCGAGCGGGCCGACCAGCTCGTGGAGGAGGCCGTGACGGCGCTCACCACGCGCAGGCAGGGGCTCGTCGACCGCTGGAAGAACAGCGACCAGAGTGATACCGAGCAGCTGCGGCTGGCCCTGCGCGACTACCGCTCCCTGCTCCAGGATCTCGTAGGGCTTTCCTACTCCACCGCCGGGCAGGGAAGCTCCCCGGCTCGAAAGGAAACGAGGTAATCGATGCTAGCCATCGTCGCGGCGATCGTTTTCGGGATCGCCTTTCTGTTCGACCTCATCGGTACCAGCATCGGCATCTCCACCACGGCGCTGGTCGCGCTCGGGCTGTGCCTGCTCGCCCTGCACCAGGGTGGCATCGGCACGTCGAGCGTGAGCGGCGGCAACTGGCGCGGATACCGGCGCACCCGCCGCTGAGCCGCCGAGACGCCGAACCGCTGAGGCGCTGAAAAGCCGAGGTACCGAGACGCCGAGGCACTGAGGCACTGAGGCACTGAAACGTCCAAGCGCTGAAGCGCTCAAACGTCAAGATCGAGCAAAGAAGGTGTCGAGAATGACCCAGAAGGTGCGGGACGTCATGACGCACCGGCCGATCTGCCTGCCCGCCGACGCGACGGTCTCCAAGGCCGCCCGCCTGATGCGGGACCAGGCCATCGGAGACGTGCTGGTGACCAAGGACGATCGGCTCTGCGGAGTCGTCACCGATCGCGACATCGTCGTGCGCGCCGTCGCGGAGTCCCGGGATCCCGAGTCGACACCCCTGGGCTCTCTGTGCAGTTCGGAGCTGGTCACCGTGCACCCCGACCAGAACGCCGACGAGGTCGTACGGCTGATGCGCGAGAAGGCCGTCCGGCGGGTTCCCGTCGTCGAGCGCGGGCGTCCGGTCGGCATCGTCTCCCTGGGGGACATGGCGCTGGAGCGCGAGCCCAGGTCACCGCTTTCGGAGATCAGCGGCGCTCCCCCGAACGGCTGATCACCATGAACGCGCCGGCGGCCCTGCGGCCGGTGGCGTGCCAGAGACGCCGTGTGTGCCCTCTCGGGCCTCGGGTACGCACGGTTTGAGAGGAAGGGCGCCGTCCCACCGGGACGGCGCCCTTTCGCATGCCGGCCCCCGCACGAATGGTCGAGATCTACCGTCAGCCGTGCCTTCCCGCACCCGAGTGGACCGGGGGCCGTTCACGGGTCTCCTGGACGGTCGTCCGGGCCGCGAACTCGAACTCACCGCGGGGGTACTGCATGGCGCCCAGCGAGACGATCTCGCGTTTGAAGAAGAACCCGAGCGTCCAGTCCATCATGACGCGGACCTTCTTGTTGAAGGTCGGGATCTTCGACAGGTGGTAGGTCCGGTGCAGCAGCCAGGCCGGGAATCCGCGGATCCGGTGCCCGTAGATGTTGGCCACGCCGCGGTAGAGCCCGAGGCTGGCCACCGAGCCGGCGCTCTTGTGCTTGTACGGCTTGCGCTCCTCGCCGCGCAGGGTGGCGAGGAGGTTGTCGGCCAGCCGGGTGGCCTGGCGTACGGCGTGCTGGGCGTTGGGCTGGGTGGTCTCTCCGGGCCGGGTCAGGTCGGGGACGGCCGCGCAGTCCCCGGCCGCGAAGGCGAAGGTGGTGCCCTCGATGGTGAGGAACTCGTCGACCCTGACCCGATTGTGGGAGTCCAGCGGCAGGTCTCCGGCTTTGACCAGCGGGTTCGGCTTGACTCCCGCGGTCCACACCAGGGTGTCGGCGTCGAACTCCTCTCCGTCGCTGAGCACGATGTGGTGGTTCTCCGCCGACCGGAGCAAGGTGTGGGTCCGCACCTCGATGCCCCGTCTGCGGAGCTCCCGGGCGGTCCACTCCCCCATTTCGACGCCCACTTCGGGCAGAATCTTGTCGCTGGCCTCGACGAGCACCCACCGCATGTCTCCCGGGGTCAGACCGGGGAAGTAGCGGCACGCGTCGGTGGCCATGTCCTCCAGTTCGGCCAGCGCCTCGACCCCCGCGAAGCCGGCGCCCACGAAGACGAACGCCAGCGCCCGCCGCCGTACCCGCTCGTCGGTGGTCGAGGCGACCAGATCGAGCTGGGCGAGCACGTGGTTGCGCAGATGGATGGCCTCCTCCAGGGTCTTGAAGCCGATGCCGCACTCGGCCAGGCCGGGGATCAGCAGCGTCCGGGAGACCGAGCCGGGCGCGAAGACCAGGTAGTCGTATTCCAGCCGGCGTCCCGGCCCTTCGTAGGGCTCGAAGTCGACCGTGCGGGAGGCGAGCTCTACCCGGACCACCCGGCCGCTGAGGATCTCGCATCCCGTAAGCACGCGGCGCAGGAAGACGACGACATGCCGGGGCTCCACGCTCCCCGCCGCCGCCTCCGGCAGGAACGGCTGGTAGGTCATGTAGGAGTCCAGGTTGACCACGGTTATGCGGGCTTCGCCACGTCGGAGCCTCTTCCGCAGGCGCAGCGCGGTGAGCATGCCGACGGAGCCGCCTCCCACGATGAGTACCCGAGGGATTCGCTGAGTCATATCCAGGACATACCCGCCCGAAGGGCGTTATAAGGGGATTTGTCAAAGTCTAAAGCGCATTATGACGTTTGTCCCGTTTGGCCCGGTTCGGAGGTGAAGCTCCTTCGCCAGCCGCCTGGCCACCCACAGGCCCATGCCACTGGTCGAATAGTCGTGCGGAGCCTCTAGGCCGGGAGTCTTGTCGGGGACCCAGTGGCCGTCGTCGTGGACGTCGATCATCAGATCGCCACTCTGGCACCATATGCGCAGCCGCGCCTTGTCGGCCCCGTGTGTCACGGCGTTGGTGGCGACCTCGTTGACCGCCACGAGGAAGTCGCCGATGTCCCCTTCCACCATGCCCGCCCGGCGGGCGTGGAGGGCGGCGAAGTCCCGGACGTCAGGAAGGTCCCCGACACAGAACGTCATCTCCCGGATCGCCACTCCGGACGGGAGCGGCACGCTGCCGCCCCCGTCCGTCAGGAAGCGGGGAGGAGGGACTTCGTCCTCGTTCACCCGATAACCGCCTCCAAGAGCGATCGGCTAGGAATGGTCACCCGCAAGCCGTGGGTGCCAATACATCGATGAAGATACCCCGGGATGCCGTTCCGTGAGGGAAGTGCTCCCTCCCCGTAACTTCTCTGCTGCGGGGTTGAGTGCCCCAGGAGGGAGGGGTTAATCAGTATGCGGCGACGAGCTGCGAGCGGAGCTGGTCGAGCACCTTGCGGAGGATTCGGGAGACGTGCATCTGGGAGATGCCGAACTCCGCGGCGATCTCGGCCTGGGTCATGTTGCCGTAGTAGCGCAGGAGCAGGATGTTGCGCTCGCGCTCAGGCAGCTGGTCGATCAGCGGCTTGATCGCCTCACGGTCGACCAGCGTGGCCAGCTCGTCGTCCTCGTCGGGGATGAGGTCGCCGAGCGCGGCGGCGTCGTCGTCGGCGCCCATCGGGGCGTCCAGCGACAGGGTGCTGTAGGCGGCGGAGGCGTCCATCGTCAGCAGCATGTCCTCTTCGGAGATGCCCATCCTCTTCGCCAGCTCGGCGACGGTGGGGAACCGGCCGAGCTCCTGGGTGAAGTCGGCGACGAGGCGGTTGAGCTCGGATCGCCGCTCCTGGTAAAGACGCGGGACCCGTACGGCCCAGGTCCTGTCGCGGAAGTGCCGCTTCACTTCCCCGGTCATGGTGACCATGGCATAGCCTCTGAAGCTGTGTCCCAGCTCGGCGTCGAACCCGTTGATCGCTTTCATCAGCCCGACGTACGCGGCCTGGAGCAGGTCCTCCATGGGCTCGCCCCGATGGAGGTACCGGCGGGAGATCTCCCGCGCCATCGGAAGGTGCATTTCGACGATCATCTCGCGCAACCGGGCGCGCCTGGCCTCGGTGACGCCGGGCTCGGCGAGTTCGCGAAGAAGATCTTCGGCGGTGACGTCGGTCTGGGGGAAAGTGCGGTTCTCGGCAGCCATTGCTGCTCCCTCGTATGCCTTGCAAGCGAGGCGGAACCGACAATGCCCATGCAGAGTCGACATCGCCTCGCGTACTACTGTCGAGACGAGGCCCTCTGCTGGACCTCTCGGGCTCCAGTATTCCCCAAAAATCAAGAGTATTGCTACCCCCCAGGCAACAGTAATGTTGCGATTGACCCCCCGATGGGGTTGGCGCCATGCGCCAGGGAAGCGGCGAGGAGGCGCGTGGTGACCGTTCCAGATAGGGCAGATTCGGCCCTGACCCTTGCTTCGGCGGTTGCCGAGGGAGTGCCCGTAGTACGTGTGAGCGGCATCCTCGATGCGACCACCCGGCAGCAGTTCACCGACCGGCTGGCGGAGATCGCCGAAGATCATGGCCCCGACCTGGTGCTCGACCTGGCCGGCGTCACGTTCATGGACTCCCGGGCGCTCGGGCTGATCGTGCACCACTGGCAGCGAGCGATGGCGGCGGAAGGCCACTTCGCCCTGGTCGGAGTGCAATACTCCAACTCCAAGGTGATGTGGGTGACCGGGCTCGCGCAGCGGCTCCCGCTGTACGACACGCTCGACGAGGCACTGGCGGCCTTCAAAGGCTGATGCCAACCCAGAAAATCATGCCTTAGCGGACAACTGACGCTAGAGTCCTACGAAGTATGAGAAAGCTACCCATCACCCACCGTTCCTATCCGGCCGTCAGGACGGCGCCGCGCCACCGTGCTTGCTCTGGTGCTCGCTGACCAGCAGGCGGGCCAGATCGGCGACCTTGACCTGGTGGTGCTGCGAAAGACGGCGCAGCTCGTCGAAGGCGGCCTCGGCCGAGCAGCCGCTCGCATGCATGATGATGCCCTTGGCCTGGTCGATCACCGCGCGGCCCGCCAGCGCCTCCTGGAGCTGAGCCGCGTCGGTGAGCACGTCGTCGTAGTCGGAGATGTTGGCCAGGGCCACGGTGAGCTGCTCGGTCAGCAGGGCGGCGAGGGCGTCGGCGGAGCCGCCGGAGAAGGCGCCCGGCCGCACGGCGTACAGGCCGAGCACCAGCGTCGCGCCGTCGATGGCGATCGGCAGGATCAGCGTCGACCGCACTCCGTGCTTGACGGCCGTCACGGTGTACCGAGGCCAGCGCGTGTCGAGCAGCACGTCGGTGACGAGCACGCTGCGGCCCGTGGCCAGCGCCTCGACCGACGGCCCCTCCCCCAGGGCCTGCTCCCGGTCGACCAGGGCGATCAGGTCGCTGTGGGAGGCGGAGAGCATGAGCCGCTCCTCGCGCCGCAGCTCGACGGTGCCACCGGCGCATCCGGGCACGCCGGCCGCCACGGCCCCGGTGATGCCCTGCAGCACGCTCTCCATCGAGGTGCCCTCGTGAACGCGGCCGAGGGCCGCCAGTTCCCGAGCGAGCGCGGGACTGAACATCCGCATCGTCTCCATAACAAGCCTCCGGCTTCCCTCAGATGCCAGGTTAATTCCAACAACGGGGTGCTCACCGATGGGAAGCGCCTCCTTGACGTACGGTCTAGCAGGGGAACGCACGCACCCCTCGGCCATATGAAGGACCCCAATTGACCGACAGCACTGATCTCCCGGCGCTCGAACAGGCGCTGAGCGGCCTGACGGCCCGCATATCGTCGCTTCGCGACGCCCGCTCGGCCTACCCGGGCGACCCGCGCCCGACCCTGGACGCGGCCCTCGTGGAGCTGGACACGGCACGTGACCTTCTCAGGGCCGCGATCGGCGAGCTGGGCAAGTCGCGCCGCAGGTCGGGCGGCAAGGAGAGCAGCTCCAACCGCGAGCTGAAGCTGCTGCGCACCATCTACCGCACGATGCCCGTCCCGGTGATCGTCCTGGACACCGCGGGCACGGTGCGGCGGGTCAACGCCGAGGCCTCCCGCCTGCTCGGGAGCCCGGACGGGTACCTCACCGGCCGCGCCTTCCCGCTGCTGGTGGACGTCTCCCGGCGGGCGGCCTTCCGCTCCCACCTGACCTCCTTGCTCCACACAGGCGAGACGGCGGCCTTCCCGACACGGCTGACCCACCAGGGCCGCGCGCACAACGTACGGCTCGTCCTGACGCAGCTCCGCATGGCCGGGGAGCCTCAGGAGATGATCGCCGCGGTGGCGCTGCCCGTAGAGGTCCAGATCCCCGAGCACGAGCGGGTGGTGGAGCACGAGCAGGGGCCCGAAGAATCGTTGATCATGGGCAGCGCGCGGCGCCAGGACCTGATGTCACAGCTCACCCGCCTGCTCCTCGACGAGGAGAGCCTGAGCGAGCCGGTCGCCCTGATCAGGGCCGGGCGGCTGCTTGCCTCCGCCACCGCCGACTGGGTGTTCGCCGACGTGGTCCGCAACGGCGTGATGCGGCGATCGCTGGTCATCGGCCCCACCAACCAGCCCGTCGCCCGCCTGGTGCAGACGCTGGAGCGCATGGACCCCTCGGCGGCACCGCTCGTCTCCCACGTGCTCGAGAGCAGGGGCGGCGTGGTGCAGGAGATGGTCGAGGAGGACTCGTCGTTCGGCGTCCTGCCCGACGGCTCCCCCGTGCTGCACGCGACGCGGGCCGGGTCGGTGCTCAGCGTCCCCATCCAGGCCGCTGACGAGGTCCACGGGGTCCTCACCCTGCTGCGGCTGCGCGAGCGCCCCCCGTTCGGTCTGGCGGACCTCGCGCTGATGGAGGACGCCGGCGCCCACATCGGGCTGGCCCTGCGCGCCCAGCGCATCTTCCAGGGCAGGTCCCAGACCGCCGACACCCTCCAGTCCGGGGTGCTGCCCCGCACCCTGCCGGACGTCCCCGGCTACGACACCGCGGCGGCGTATCACACCGGGGCCGGGCCGAGGGCCATCGGCGGGGAGTTCTACGACGTCTTCCGCGTGAAGGACGGCTGGGGCTTCGCCGTCGGCGGTGTGGTGGGCCAGGGCGAGGAGGCCGCGTCGGTCACGGCGATGGTACGCGGCGGGCTGCGCACGCTCAGCGTGTGGGAGGACGACCCCGGAGCCGTCGTGGCGAAGCTGAACGACGCCCTGGTTATGCAGGACACCGGCATGTTCGTCATGGTGGCCGCCGGGTTCGTCACCCCCGGCAGGCGCGGCGGGCGCATCCGGCTGGCGTCGGCCGGCAACCACCCTCCGGCCGTGCTGAGAGCCGATGGCGAGGTGCGCTTCACCTCCGGGGGAGGCATGCCGCTCGGCATCGAGACGGGTGTCGAGGTCCCCGTGGAGGAGATCGGCGTCGCTCTGGGCGAGACGCTGGTGCTGTACTCCGATGGGCTCGCGGGCTCCCGCGGCAGGTCGGGCCAGGCCGAGCTGGCGTACGGCGAGGGACGCCTGACCGAGGTGCTCACGCGCTGCACGGGACAGTCGGCCACGGCGGTGGTCAAGGCCGTCGAGGAGGACCACCAGGCCTTCTGCGGCGGTCAGGTGCTCGACGAGACCACCATTCTCGCCCTGCGCCGCGCCCGCTGACACCCCGCGAACGCCCAGGTCAGCGCCCAGGGGATAACCCTCGCGACATATATCTTTCAGAATAATTCCCCTGAAGGGGTTTCCAAGCTCTGGGAGATCGGTACACTCACTATCAGTTCCCGTGCCTAAGACGCAGGCACAACTCAGTACGTCTTCGGGCCCTTCTGTGGCCCGGCTCTCCTGAGGTGTGCCATGAACATCGCCATCGTCTCCGTGCACGATCTTCCCGCCGACATCCCGGCCATCGCCCGTGAGTTGAGCAGTGCCCACCGCGTGACCGTTTACACCCGCCGCAACGCTCCTGACCGCAAGCCGCGGGTGAAGGTGGCGACCGGCGTGACGATCGAGTACCTCACGGCGGGCCCCGCCGAGCCCCTTCCGGAGAACGGGCTCATGCCTTACATCTCCGACTTCAGCGCCCAGCTCATGCAGCGGTGGAGCAAGGACCGGCCCGACGTCATCCACGCCCACTCCTGGACCGGCGGTCTCGCCGCGATCGCCGGATCCGACGGCATGGACATCCCGATCGCCCAGACCTTCCACAAGCTCGGCTCATCCTCCATACAGCCCCGTGCCGACCGCGAGCAGGCCGCCCGGGTCCGCCTGGAGCGCGCGATCGGCCGCCGCGCCAACGCGGTGATCGCCTCCTGCGCCGACGAGGCCGAAGAGCTGATCCGGCTCGGCGTGCCGCGCAAGAACATCGCGGTCGTCCCGCACGGCGTCGACGTCGAGCGCTTCCGCCGTCAGGGCCCCTCTCTCAACCGCGGCGACCGGCCCCGCCTGGTGCACGTCGGCCACATCACGCCGGGCGGCGGCGCGCACACCGCGATCCGCGCGCTCGACGGCATTCCCGGCGCCGAACTGCTGATCGCCGGCGGCCCCGTCGCCGGCGCCCCCGACACCGAGCGCGACCTCGAGGCCCTGCGCCTGCTGGCCAAGGAGGCCGGCGTGGAGGACCGCGTCACCCTGCTCGGTCACGTCCCCCACAACGGGATCGCCAAGCTCATGCGCAGCGCCGACGTCGTGCTCTCGCTGCCCGTCGCCGTTCCCAACGGCAAGGTGGCGCTGGAGGCCATGGCCTGCGGCGTCCCGGTCATCGCCTCCGCCCTCGGCGCCCACGTCGACTCGGTGGTCGACGGCGTGACCGGCATCCTGGTCCGTCCGGACAGCCCCGCGCTCCTCGCCCGCCGCACCCGCCAGCTGCTCGGCGACCTCACCCGCCGGACCGCCCTGGGCTTCGCCGGCGCCGACCGCGCCAGCTCGCGTTACTCGATGGAGCGCATCAGCCGCGAGCTGGTCCGCGTCTACGACACCGTGACCGGCCGCCAGCAGCCCGTGGAGATCGAGGAGGCCGAAGCCGCCTGACCCGGCGCGCTCCGCCCCGAGCCCGTACCGCCCACGGCGGTACGGGCTCACGCATGTCCGGGACCGCTCACTCCGCGAAACGGGCCATGCGGCGAATCTTGTTCATGGCGTCCAGGGCCGCGACCTTGTACGACTCGGCGAGGGTGGGGTAGTTGAACACCGCGTCGACCAGATAGTCGACCGTGCCGCCGCAGCCCATCACCGCCTGGCCGATGTGCAGCAGCTCGGTGGCTCCGGTACCGAAGACGTGCACCCCGAGCAGAGCACGGTCCTCCGGTGACACCAGCAACTTCAGCATCCCGTAGGTGTCGCCGATGATCTGCCCGCGTGCGAGTTCCCGGTAGCGGGAGACGCCCACCTCGAACGGGATGAGCGACTTGGTGAGCTCGTCCTCGGTCTTCCCGATGAAGCTGATCTCCGGGATCGTGTAGATGCCGATCGGCTGCAGGTGCGACATCGCGTTCAGCGGCTCGTCGCAGGCGTGGTGGACGGCGATGCGCCCCTGCTCCATGGAGGTGGCCGCCAGGGAGGGGAAGCCGATGACGTCGCCCACCGCGTAGATGCCGGGCACGCTCGTACGGTAGTGCTCGTCGACGGTGATGCGGCCACGGGCGTCGGCGGTCAGCCCCGCCGCCGGCAGGTCGAGCCCTTCCGTCACGCCGTGCCGGCCCGCCGAGTACATGACGGTCTCCGCCGGGATCTTCTTCCCGCTTTCGAGCACCGTGACGCACCCGCGTGCCCGGCGCTCGACCGCGGCGACGGTCTCGCCGAACCTGAAGGTGACCGCCAGGTCCCGCAGGTGGTACTTCAGCGCCTCGACGACCTCCAGGTCGCAGAAGTCCAGCATGCGCTCGCGCCGCTCGACCACGGTGATCTTGGTGCCGAGTGCGGCGAACATGGAGGCGTACTCGATGCCGATCACGCCCGCGCCGACGACCACCATCGAGTCGGGCACCCGCTCCAGGCGGACCATGCCGTCGGAGTCGATGACCGTGCGGTCGTCGAACTCGACGCTGTCGGGACGGGCAGGCCGCGTCCCCGTCGCGATGATGACCTTGTCGGCGGTGACCTTGGTGCCCTTGCCGTGCTCGTCGACCACCTCGATCGTGTGGGCGTCCAGGAACCGTCCGGAGCCCGTCAGCACGGTCACGTGGTTACGGGTCAGCTGGCTCCTGATCACGTCCACCTGGCGGCCCACCACGTGCGAGGTGCGCATCGTCAGGTCCGCGACCGTGACCTCTTCCTTCAGGCGGTAGCTCTGGCCGTACATCTCGCGCTGGTTGAGGCCGGTGAGGTACAGCACCGCCTCGCGCATGGTCTTGGAGGGGATCGTGCCGGTGTTGATGCACACCCCGCCGATCATGTTGCGACGCTCGACGATCGCGACCCGGCGCTCCAGCTTGGCCGCCGCGATGGCCGCCTTCTGGCCTCCGGGCCCGGACCCCAGAACAATAATCTCGAAATCCGACACAACGCCCAGTGTGCGGCTAACTCCTGGATACGTGAAGCGGTGCGGGCCGCCGGGAACGCCAAATCGCTATAACCCTGTGATCAGGGGAAGATGCTTGCTTTCATGGGCGCATGTCGATTCGTAGCGCATACATGATCGTAGCGGCGACGACGTTGAGTCTCTGTCCCGGTCCGGGGCACGATGGCCCGTACGACGGCCGCTCAGGCGGTGAGGCACGGCGGCCGGCCGTCCACGGCGGCGCCTCCCCCACCGGCACGACTCAGGGCTACCCTCCGCACGCCGGCCCGGTGACGAGCAGATCTCCGCGATACGCCCCGCCCGGGAGCGATCAGGCGGAGCGGGGGCCCGGTCTCACGGGCGACGCCCCGGCCTATCCCCCGCCACCGGTCTACGACCGCCGCTACGGGCGCCCCGGCACCCCCTCGCCCTCGGGAGCGGGCACACGCATCCCGGGGCAGCCCAGCGCCCCCTCACCCTCCGGAACGGGCACGCGGGCTCCGGGACAGCCCGGTGCCACACCGCCGGCCGGTGACCGCGTGTCGGCGGCGCCCGACGCCCGGTGGGGCACGCCGGTGTTCGTGGAGAACTTCGACGGCGGGCAGATCGACCGCGGCAAGTGGGAGGTGTACCACTCCCCCGACGCCCGGGTGAACCCGCGTACGGCGCGGGCGACGACCGTCCACGACGGCATGCTGCACATGACCGGCGGCTTCTACGACGGCAAGGACCTGTCCGGCGGGGTCGCGAGCCACCTGTCGCAGACCTACGGCCGGTGGGAGGTGCGCTTCCGCGGCGAGGCGGGTGCCGGGTACTCCCTGGTCACGTTGCTGTGGCCGAGCAGTGAGAGCGGCGAGTACGCCGAGATCGACTTCGCCGAGGTGATCGACCCCACCCGGCAGACCGGCGGCATCTACATCCACCGTGGTGAGGCCCCGCAGGCGCAGAGCCAGATGCGCGCCGACTTCACCAAGTGGCACACGGTCGCCGTCGACTGGCTGCCCGGCCGGCTGACGTTCTGGCTCGACGGCAAGCAGGTCTGGGACTACACCGGGCCCCGGGTGCCCGAGGGCCAGCCGATGCATCTGACCTTGCAGAACGACGTGGTCTGCAACCAGTGGTCGCCCTGCCGCAACGCCTCGACGCCGAGGACGGTGTCGATGTTCGTCGACTGGGTCAAGATCTACCGCGCTCGCTGAGCGAGCGGGCGCTTCGGGTCATGGCCTGCCGGGTGTCCTGAGGAGCTCCGTCGCCTTGAGTCCCAGGTGCAGCAGGAGGCGGTTGTCGCCGTCGGCGAGGTCGAGCCCGGTGACGCGCTCGGCCTTCGCCAGCCGGTAGTACAGCGTCTGGCGGTGCACGCCCAGCCGCGCGGCGGTCTCGCGCACCTGGCCGCCATGGTCGAGGTAGGTCTCCACGGTGAACGCGAGCTCGCCGTCCAGCGCCCCCGCCTCGGCGGCGAGGTCGGCCAGGTCCGTCGCGGACAGGCGCACCAGGAGCCGGTGGACGCCGAGGTCGGCCCAGGCGGCGACGGGGGCGAACCTCGGCACCCGCTGGGCCGCGCGCAGGGCCAGTCCTGCCTCGCGCCAGCTGCGCCAGGCCTCGCCCGGGTCGTCGCGGGCGCCCCCGATGCCGGCGGCCGTGCCGTACATCGCCTGGACCCTCGCCGCGACGGCGCGGGCCTGGGCGGCGGGCGCGAGGACGGCGGTGAGGGGGTCGCCCGCGTGGGCGAGCACCCCGCGCGGCAGCGTCCACAGCGGTGCCACCCGGTCCGAGGCGCTCCGGACGGCTATCGCCGCGACGGGCCCGGTGACGTCCAGAGCGGCGGACGCGCGGGACTCCGGGTCGGCCGAGAGCAGGTCCCTCAGGCGCGCGCCGAGGTCCTGGCGGCTGCGCGCCTCCTGGGCCAGCACGGCGGCGGCCCGGTCGACCAGCGGTGACACCTCGGCCAGGAGGCGGTCACTCAGCGCGCCCGAGTCGAGCAGCCACAGGTACCCGTAGGTCACCTCGCGGTGGCGGAGCGGCACGCAGACCCGCGCGAGCACCCCGAGGCTCTCGTCGGCCGGGATGCGGACGGGGCCGAGGGCCGAGGCGATGCCGAAGCCCTCGAAGTAGGCGCGGACCTCGTCGGAGGCGCGGCGCCGCAGGATCGACTCGCGGCGGACCGTGTCGATGTCGCCGCTCTGCGCCGCGTACGCCAGAAGCTGGAAGCTTCGATCTTCCAGCGTCGCCGAGGCGTCCAGGATGCGAGCGATGTCATCGACGATTTCCTGCAGGTCCACCCGCTCATTGTCATACATCTGTATGAAGGGGGTAGACGTGGGCCGTGGCGGATGTCCATGGAAGCCACTGAGCTGCGGATTTATGGTGGTAGACATGCTCGGTTCCATATTGTTGGCGGTATCGCGAAGCCCTCTCGCACGCCGCGCCGTCTCGGGTTTTCCGGTGACCCGGCACGTGGTCGACCGGTTCGTCGCGGGCGAGGACGCCGGTGACGCGCTGTCCGCCGTCCAGCGCCTCACCGATGCCCGCCTCTCGGTCACCCTCGATCATCTGGGCGAGGAGACCAAGGACACCCGGGCCGCCGCCGAGACCGTCAAGGCCTACGCCACGGTGCTCGACGCACTGCGCCCCCTCGGGCTCGGCGGCCGCGCCGAGGTCTCGGTCAAGCTGTCGGCCGTCGGCCAGGCGCTCGACCACAGCCTGGCCCTCGACCACGCCCGTGAGATCTGCGCCGCCGCGCGGGAGGCCGGGACGACCGTGACCCTCGACATGGAGGACCACACCACGGTCGACTCCACGCTGTCGATCCTGCGCACCCTGCGTGAGGACTTCCCCTCGACCGGTGTCGCCATCCAGGCCTACCTGTTCCGCAGCGAGGCCGACCTGCGCGACCTGTCGTACGAGGGCTCCCGCGTCCGCCTGGTCAAGGGCGCCTACGCCGAGCCCGCCTCGGTGGCCCACCAGAGCAAGATCGAGGTGGACAAGGCGTACGTGCGGTGCCTGCGCATCCTCATGGAGGGGAAGGGGTACCCCATGGTGGCCACGCACGACGACCGGCTCATCTCCATCACCGAGCTGCTGGCCGACCGCAACGGGCGCGAGCGCGACGGCTTCGAGTACCAGATGCTCTACGGCATCAGGACCGACAAGCAGGAGGCGCTGGCCCGCGCCGGGTCCTCGGTCCGCGTCTATGTCCCCTACGGCGACGACTGGTACGGGTACTTCATGCGCCGCCTCGCCGAGCGCCCCGCCAACGTCGCCTTCTTCCTGCGTTCACTCCGCTCCAAGTGAGGTCTTCCATGGATGCCGTAAGCAACGTCCCCGTCCCGGCCAACGAGCCGGTTCACGGCTACGCGCCGGGCAGCTCCGAGCGGTCCGCTCTGGAGAGCCGCCTCAAGGAGCTCTCCGGCTCCGCGATCGATCTGACGATGACGATCGCCGGCGAGCAGCGCATGGCCTCCGGCACCTCGATCGAGGTGGTGCAGCCGCACAACCACGCCCACGTGCTGGGCCGTACGGCCGACGCCTCGGCCGCCGACGTGCGGGCCGCCATCGACGCCGCGCTGAAGGCCGCGCCGGCCTGGCGGGCGCTGTCGTTCGACGAGCGGGCCGCGATCTTCCTCAAGGCCGCCGACCTGCTCGCCGGGCCACGCCGGGCCACGCTGAACGCCGCCACGATCCTGGGGCAGTCGAAGTCGGTGCAGCAGGCCGAGATCGACGCCGCCTGCGAGCTGATCGACTTCCTGCGCTTCAACGTCTCGTTCGCCCGGCAGTTGCTCACCGAGCAGCCGATCTCGTCTCCCGGTGTGTGGAACCGCATGGAGTACCGGCCGCTCGAGGGCTTCGTGCTCGCGATCACGCCGTTCAACTTCACCGCTATCGCGGGGAATTTGCCGTCTTCTGCGGCTTTGATGGGAAATGTCGTCGTCTGGAAGCCGTCGCCGACGCAGCAGTTCGCGGCCCACTTCACGATGCGCCTGCTTGAGGAGGCCGGGCTCCCGCCGGGCGTCATCAACCTGGTGACCGGCAACGGCGCGGCCGTCTCCGAGGTGGCGCTGACCGACCCGCACCTGGCCGGCATCCACTTCACCGGTTCCACCGCCACCTTCCAGCACTTGTGGGGCACGGTCGGCGCCAACATCGCCGGCTACCGCGCCTACCCCCGCCTGGTGGGCGAGACCGGTGGCAAGGACTTCGTGCTGGCCCATCCCTCCGCCGACCCGGCCGTGCTGTCGACGGCGCTGATCCGCGGCGCGTTCGAGTACCAGGGCCAGAAGTGCTCGGCGGCGTCCCGGGCGTACGTCCCCCGCTCGATCTGGTCGGCGATCCGGGACGAGTTCGTGGCCACGGCCGAGTCCCTGACCGTGGGCGACGTGGCCGCCGACCTGTCGACGTTCATGGGCGCCGTCATCGACGCCCGGGCCTTCGCCAAGCACAAGGAGGCCATCGACCGGGCACGGGCCACCGACTCGATCAACGTGCTCACCGGCTCCTACGACGACTCCACCGGCTACTTCGTCCGGCCCACCATCCTGGAGGGCTCCGACCCGGCCGACGAGATCTTCGTCAAGGAGTACTTCGGCCCGATCCTGGCGGTGCACGTCTACGACGACCACCGCTTCGACTCCGTGCTCGACCAGATGGAGAGCGTGTCGCCGTACGCCCTGACCGGCGCGATCATCGCCCAGGACCGGTACGCCATCGCCTCGGCCTCCGAGCGGCTGCGCTTCGCCGCGGGCAACTTCTACATCAACGACAAGCCCACCGGCGCGGTCGTGGGACAGCAGCCCTTCGGCGGCGCCCGTTCCTCCGGCACCGACGACAAGGCCGGCTCCATCTTCAACCTGATCCGCTGGGTCAACGCCCGCGCCATCAAGGAGACCTTCACCCCGCCGGTCGACCACCGCTACCCCCACATGGGGTGACGCCGGGCAACGCACGGGCTCCTCTCCCGGAGCCCGGAAGAAATTCCGGTGGCCTTCACCGCGGCCATCGTGCTCGCGTGGGCCTGGGTGTCGGCGCTGTCGGCGCACCTGTACCGCCGTGCCACGCGACCGTAACCGGTGGATCGTGCAGGACGTCGGCCTCGCCGAGGAGCTCGCGCAGGACGCGCTGGTCATCGCGCTCGGGAAGTGGCCTGAGTCAGGTGTCCCCGGCAACCCGGGCGCCTGGCTCATGGCCACCGCCAAGCACCGCGCGATCGATCTCGTACGCCGGCGGGTCCGGTACGACCGGAAGCTGCAAGAGCTCGGCCACGAACTGGAGACCCAGGGGCCGGCCGGGCCCGATCCGGACGCCGCGATGGACGACCACATCGGTGACGACCTGCTGCGCCTCATCTTCACCGCCTGCCACCCGGTGCTGTCCACCGAGGCGCGTACGGCGCTCACGCTCAGACTGCTCGGGGGCCTGACGACCGAGGAGATCGCGCGGGGGTTCCTCGTGCCGGAGCCGACCGTCGCCCAGCGCATCGTCCGGGCCAAGCGCACACTGGCCGGCAAGAAGGTCCGGTTCGAGATGCCCGACCGCGACGAGCTGCCCGACCGGCTGGCATCGGTGCTGGCGGTCCTGTATCTCGTGTTCAACGAGGGCTACACGGCCACCGTCTCCGAGGACTGGATGCGGCCGGCGCTGTGCGCGGAAGCCCTCCGCCTCGGCCGCGTCCTGGCCGGTCTCATGCCAGAAGAGCCCGAGGTGCACGGCCTGCTCGCCCTGATGGAGATCCAGGCCTCGCGCACCCGTGCCCGCACCGGCCCGTCCGGCGAGCCCATCCTGCTTCTCGACCAGGATCGCGGGCTGTGGGATCGGCTGCTGATCCGCCGCGGCCTTGCCGCACTCGAACGCGCCGAGGCGCTCGGTGACGGGATCGGCCCCTACACCCTGCAGGCCGCGATCGCCGCCTGCCACGCCCGTGCGCTGACCCCCGGGGACACCGACTGGGCACGGATCGCGGCGCTCTACCAGGTGCTCGCCTACATCACCCCGTCTCCGGTCGTGGAGCTGAACCGCGCGGTCGGGGTCGGGATGGCCTACGGCCCGGAAAGGGGCCTGCAGATCGCCGACACGCTGACCTCGGAACGAGCCCTCGACTCCTACGCCCAACTGCCGGCCGTGCGCGGCGACCTGCTGGCCAGGCTCGGCCGGCTCGACGAGGCGCGGCGGGAGTTCCGCCGGGCCGCGACCCTCACGCGCAACCAGCGTGAACGCGCACTGTTCCTGGACCGCGCCGCAGGCTGCGGGCGCGAGTCGTCGACCATGTGACCTGGCGCGGGCCCGCGTTCAGACGGCGATGCCGCGCATGGCGATGACCTTGCCGATGTGGACCCGGACCACGACCTCGCCCGGGGCGCCGTTACGCCTGCCGAACTCCTCCGCGCGCTCCTGGCCCATGTAGCGCCCGCCGAGCACGGTCGCCCACTTGACCAGCTCCTCCAAGTCCTCGGACAGCGTCGCCGTGCCGTCGATCATGACGAAGGAGTACGGCGGCCGCTCCTCGTCCACGCAGATCGCCACGCGGGGATCGCGGCGCAGGCTCTTGGCCTTCTGCCCGCTGCCGCTGGTGGTGAACACCAGGTCGTCGCCGTCCAGGACGAACCACACCGGGGTCACATGCGGGCGGCCGTCCGCCCGCGTGACCCCGACCTTCGCGGTGTGCGTGCCCTCGAGCACGAACTCGCGCCACTCACTGTCACTCATCCGATCCATAGAGTCACATTACGACATGCCACCCCGCGACTGGCGCTCGGCCGCGTCCAGGGCGGCGGCCTCCTCGGGGGTCGGAGCGGTTCCGCCGAGGTGGGCGGGCTGCCACCACACGCCCTCGGGGATCTCCGGGTAGCTCCGCTGGACGCGGTCGAGCTGCTCCGACATGAGCACCCGCAGGTCGGCGGTGAGCTGGGCCATGTCGTCCCCGGGCTTGAGGTAGAGGGGCTCGCCCACGTCGATCGTGATGGGCACGTGCCGCTGGGTGAGGTTCTTCGGGCGGCCCTTGGTCCACAAGCGCTGCGTACCCCACACCGTGACGGGGATCAGGGGGACCTCGGCCTGGGACGCCATGCGGACGGCGCCGTTCTTGATGTCCTTGATCGTGAAGGAGCGGCTGATCGTGGCCTCGGCGAACACGCCCACCACCTCGCCCTGGCGCAGGGCCTTCACAGCGTGGCCGTAGGCCCCCGCGCCCGCCGACCGATCGACAGGGATGTGGTGCATCGCACGCATCAGCGGGCCGGAGATCCGGTTGGTGAAGACCTCGTTCTTGGCCATGAACCGCACGAGACGGCGGGAGGGGTGGGCGCCGTAGCCGACGAAGATGAAGTCGAGGTAGCTCACGTGGTTGCTGACGAGCACGGCGCCGCCGCTCTTCGGCACCCGCTCGGAACCCTTCACGTCGATTCTCAGATCAAGCGCCTTGAACAGGCCGCGCGCCGTTGCGACGACCGGGGGATACACGAACTCAGCCATGTCTGCACCGTAACCTACGCCCGAGTAACTTGTGGTTCAGTGGCCGCGGAACGCCTCCTCCAGCCACCAGGAGGCACGCTCGGCGGTGACCTTCGCGTGGATCAGGAGCGGCCGGTCGCGCGGCCCGTCCAGCCAGCCCCGCACCACCGCCAGGTCGGCGGGCTCCCGTACGGTCAACGCAACGCAGCCGAAGCCCCTCCCGATGGCGGCGATGTCGGCCGGGGGGAACCTCACCTGGTCGAGCGCGTGACCGTCGGGGCCGAAGTGGTGCACCTCGGCTCCGTACGCCTCGTCGTCGTAGACGACGATGACCATGGGCAGGCCGAGCCGTACGACGGTCTCCAGCTCGGCGATGCCCATGAGCGCGCCGCCGTCCCCGAGCGCCGCCACGGGCAGCCGGTCGGGCCGCGCGAGAGCGGCGCCGATGGCGGTGGCGAGGCCGAGCCCGATGGACTGGAACCCTTGCGTGAAGCAGAAGCCGTTCTCGTCCGGCACCGACAGGAACATCGACGGATATCCCATGAAATTGCCGGAGTCGACGCTGACGATCCGCTCCGCGGGAAGCAGGTCGTCAAGCGCGATCGACAACGTCCGGGGGTCGATCCGGCCGCCGCCGGACTCGTCGTCGTAAGGCACGTCGCGCCAGGCGATCTCGCGGGCGATCCTCTCGGCCAGCGCGGGGTCACGCCACCCCCCGCTCGGCACGCGCGAGCCGTACTCGCCGAGGTCCATGACGGCGCGCGCGGTGGCCGCCACGTCGGCGAGGACGCCGAGCTCGATGGGACGGTGCGCGCCGAGGGCCTCGGGATCGTCGTCGACCTGGACGACGGTGGTGGACGGCCCGATCAGCGCGCCGTGCCGCATGGTCCACATGTTCAGCGCGCAGCCCCACCCGACGATCAGGTCCGCCTCGCGGATCAGCTCGGCGGCCAGCGGTGAGGCGAACCCGCCGCTGACGTCGAGGTTCCAGGGGCTGTCCCTGAACAGGCCCCGGGCGACGGCCGAGGTGGCCAGCAGGGCGCCCGTGCGCTCGGCCAGCGCCGAGAGCTCGCTCCGCGCGTGCCGGGCGCCGCGTCCGGCGACGAAGACCGGACGCCGCGCCGCGGACAACACCTTCGCCAGCGCCGCCACCGCCTCGGGCGAGGGCCGCACGGCGCTCTCCCGCGACGGCGTGGACAGCGCCTCGCCGCCGCCCTCGGCCGGCCGGCCCTGGATGCCCAGCGGGAGGTTGAGCAGGACGGTCCTGCGGTCGTGCGCCGCGATCCGGTAGGCCTGTACGGCGTCCTGGACCGCGCTGCCCGCCGATCGCACGCGCACGGGCACCGCGCCCACCGCCTGGGCCAGCCCGCTCTGGTCGACGTGGAAGTTCGACCGGGGCTCCAGCGCCTCCGCCGCCAGGATGAGCAGCGGCGTGCGGCTCTTGGCGGCCTCGGTGATCCCGGTCATCGCGTTGGTCAGGCCGGGACCCTGGTGCACGCTGAGGACGCCCACCGTGCCGCTCATGCGGGCGTAGGCGTCCGCCATGGTGGCCGCGCCGCCCTCGTGGCGCGCGGCGACGAAGCGCACGCCGTGCTCCACGAGCGCGTTGGTGAGGTGGAAGTTGCCGCTGCCCACCACGCCGAAGGCCGTGCCCACCCCGAGCTGCGCCAGCGCCCGGCCGACGGCCTGAGCGACGATCATCGCTCGACGAGCGCCAGCACGCGGACCGGGCTGCCCGAGCCGCCCACGATGGGGAGCGGAGGGGCGAGGACGACCGCACCGGTGGCGGGAAGCCTGTCGAGGTTGCGGAGCTGGGTCAGGCCGTACTTCCCGGCGCCGAGCAGGAACGAGTGGCAGGGGAAGGCCGGATCGAAGGAGTGCGCGGCCCCGGCGTCGGTGCCGACGGTCTCCACGCCGAGCCCGGCGATCGCGGTCTCCTCGGCCAGCCACTTGGCGCACTCCACCGAGATGCCGGGGGTGTGCGGGCCGGTCTCGTCGGCGTTGAGGAAGCTCCCCTGGTCGTCGGCTCGGGCGTCCCATCCGGTGCGGTAGAGCAGCCAGCCGCCGTCGGGCAGCGGGCCGTTGGCGTTCTCCCACTCCTTGACGTCCTCGATCTGGAGCAGGAAGTCGGGGTCCTCGGCGGCACGGCCGGCGAAGTCGAGCACCGCGGCCGGGCCGATCAGGCGCGCCGGAGCCACCTGCGAGACGTCCTCACCGTCGCGGCCGGTCACCCAGTGGATCGGCGCGTCGAAGTGGGTGCCGGTGTGCTCGCCGGTGGTGATGTCGTTCCAGTACCAGGCGGGGCCGCGGTCGTCGTACCGGCTGATCTCGGTGAGCTGGAACGGCACGGTGTTCCCGAACGGCTCGGGCAGCATCAGGATCGGCGTCCGGGAGCTCAGGGGCGCCGTGAGGTCGATCACCTCGATCGCGCCGCTCCGGATGCTCTCGACGAGACTGTTCAACACCGACATCTGCTGCCTCCCGCTGGTGGTCGTTCGCACAGATCTTCCCTCTCCGGCAGGCCTCCCGTCACCACCCATCGCACGCGGATGCGTGAGGGGCCACGCTTGCCAGAAGTCGCGAACGGGGAGAGATTGGCCGAGGGACCACCAACGCAAGTCAAGGACCAGGTCATGAAGAAGCTCATCAACAGTGCCGAATCCGTAGTGACCGACGCGCTCACCGGTATGGCCGCGGCCCATCCCTCCCTGCGGGTGGACCCGGAGAACAAGATCATATTTCGGCGGTCCGCACCCACACAGGGCAAGGTCGGGCTGGTGTCCGGCGGTGGTTCCGGCCACGAACCGCTGCACGGCGGCTTCGTCGGATACGGCATGCTCGACGCCGCGTGCCCTGGAGAGGTCTTCACCTCCCCCGTCCCCGACCAGGTCATCGAGGCGACCAAGGGCGTCGACGGCGGCGCGGGGGTCCTGCACATCGTCAAGAACTACACCGGGGACGTGCTGAACTTCGAGATGGCCGCCGAGCTGTGCGCCGAGGAGGGCATCGAGGTCGCGTCCGTGCTGGTCAACGACGACGTCGCGGTCAAGGACTCGCTCTACACGGCCGGCCGCCGGGGCACGGGCGCCACGGTCTTCGTGGAGAAGATCACCGGAGCCCTCGCCGAGACAGGGGCATCCCTGGCCGACGTCGCCAAGATCGGCGAGGAGGTCAACGCGCGCAGCAGGTCGTTCGGCGTGGCGCTGTCCTCCTGCACGGTCCCGGCGGCGGGCAAGCCGACCTTCGACCTGGACGACAACGAGATCGAGCTGGGCATCGGCATCCACGGCGAGCCCGGCCGCACCCGCGTGTCCGCCGCACCCGCCCGCGAGGTCGCGCGAATCGCCATGGACGCCGTCCACGCCGACATGCCGCTCTCGGGTGAGGTCCTGGTGATGGTGAACGGCATGGGCGGCACCCCGCTGATCGAGCTGTACGTGGTCTTCGCCGAGGTCGCCGCCTACCTGCGGGAAAAGGGCGCCGAACCCGTGCGCAGCCTGGTGGGCAACTACGTCACCAGCCTCGACATGGAGGGCTTCTCGGTCACGGTCTGCCGGCTGACCGACGAGCTCACCCGGCTCTGGGACGCCCCGGTCGAGACCCCCGGCCTGCGCTGGGGCCGGTGACCGGCGGCAGGACCGAGAACCACCCGCACCTGCTCGGAGGAGCCGCAACCCTCATGGACGCCCAGTTCTTCACCGCCTGGATCGAGGAGATCGCGCGGGTCGTCACCGCGAACCGCGACCATCTCACGCGACTTGACGCCGCGATCGGGGACGCCGACCACGGCGCCAACCTCCACCGCGGCTTCACCGCGGTCCTGGAGGCCCTGTCGGCCAAGCCGGCGGACTCCCCCGGCGCCATCCTGACGCTCACCGGCACGACCCTGATCCGCAAGGTCGGCGGCGCCTCCGGTCCTCTGTACGGCACGGCCTTCCGCCAGATGGGCTCGCGGCTCGGCCCCGGCGCCGACGTCACGCTCACCGAGCTGGCGTCCGCCGTGGAAGCGGCCGTGGCGGGTGTACAGAAGCTCGGCGGCGCGAGCGAGGGCGACAAGACCATGGTGGACGCGCTCGCCCCCGCGGCACGCGCGCTCACCGAGGCCGCGCAGGGCGGCGCGAAGACCGGGGAGGCCCTCGACGCCGCGCGCCTGGCGGCCGAGGAGGGCGCCCGGGCGACGATCCCGCTCCAGGCGCGCAAGGGGCGCGCCAGCTACCTGGGTGAGCGCAGCATCGGGCACGAGGACCCCGGCGCCGCCTCCACCGCCCTCATCCTGGGCGCACTGCACGCGGCAGCCGGATGACCACTCCCGAGCGCCTGGTCGGCATCGTCCTGATCTCCCACAGCGACGCGCTGGCCAGGGAGGCCGTGGCACTGGCGGTGGGGATCGCCGGTGCCCACGTACGGGTGGCCGCCGCGGGCGGCACCGACGACGGCGGCCTCGGCACCAGCCCCGACAAGGTCGCCTCGGCGATCGAGGTGGTGGATCAGGGGGTGGGAGTGGTGCTGATCCCCGACATCGGCAGCTCGGTGCTGACCGCCCGCCTGTTCGAGGAACCGGGCTCGGTAGTGATCGCGGACGTCCCCTTCGTGGAGGGCGCCATCGCGGCGGCCGTGGCGGCCGGCATCGGCGCCGACCTCCAGGGCGTCCTCGACGCCGCCGAGGACGCCAGAACGTACCGGAAACTCTGACGCACCGGCCACAGCCCGGGCCCCCGGCGAGCACGAACCCTTGCGCGGGAACCTCCACCCGAGACGGGCCTCGACGTACCGGCCACAGTCCCGCTCCCCGGCGAGCACGAAGCCCCTTGTGCGGTGGCCCGCCGCTTGGTTCAGGATCGGCAGAGGCACGCCACTTGGTTCAGGATCGGTAGAGGCCGGCCTCGTACTGCGGGCCGTAGTACCGCTCCAGTTCTTCGAGGCTCTCCTCGGTCTGCTGGACGCTCTTGACGATGCTGGCGTGCGTCGGCAGCACGTCCGGGTCCCACGTCTCGGGCTTCCACAGCGACGAGCGCAGGAACGCCTTGCCGCAGTGGAAGAAGATCTGCTCGATCTCCACGACCATGGCCAGCGACGGCCGGTGCCCCTTGACGATCATCTCGTCGAAGAACGGCGCGTCGCGCACGAGTCGCGCCCTGCCGTTGATGCGCAGCGTCTCGTTGCGGCCGGGGACGAGGTAGACCAGCCCGACGTGGGGGTTGTCCAGGATGTTGCCGAAGCCGTCGGCGCGGCGGTTGCCGGGACGGTCCGGGATCGCGATCGTGGTCGCGTCGATGACGTGCGTGAACCCGGGCGGGTCACCCTTGGGCGAGACGTCGCAGGTGCCGTCCGCGCCCGCCGTGGCGATCAGGCAGAAGGGGGACGCAGCGAGCCATTCCCTGTCGCGCTCGTGCAGCACCACGCGCTCCTTGGTGATGGCCCTCGGCTTCACCTCGCCGAGCAACTCCCGCAGTTCGGCCTTGGAGGTGATCTCCACGACGTCCACGCTCCGCGTCACCCGTGTCTCCTCACCGTCATGCGAGCCGCCACCAGGGGGATCATGGCCTGTCCCAGCATAACCGGCCTCCTCCCGCCGACAGCAGGACCGGGCACGGCTTCTTCAGCTTCATCCGGCTTCTTCAGCTTCATCCGGCTTCTTCAGCTTCACCCGGCTTCTTCAGCTTCACGGCTTCACCGGGCCGGGACCGTACAGCGCGCGGTGCGAGCCGCCGCGAGGAGCAGGGTGATCGCGCCCAGCACGAGGATCACCTGGCCGATCAGGTTGACGGTGCTCGCGTTGCCCTCGAGAGACAACAAGACAAAGCCGCCCCAGGCGTACGTCAGCATCGCTCCACCGGCCACCGCGAACCGGTGTGTGGCGCCCCAGCCTGCGCGGCGCGACCATCGGGCGAGCACCACCGCCATCGCGGCGAGCAGCCCGATGCCCATGACGACGCCCCACCAGCTCTCGGGACGGGCGAAGAACGCCCCGGTCGCGACGAACCCCGCCGCGCCGACCAGCCACGGGTTCGGCGCCCGCCGGTCCAGCGCCGGACGGGGGCGGCCTCCGATGGCGAACGCGCCACCGACCAGCGCCGCGATCACGGCGGCCGTGGCGGCCACCTGCGGCGCCGACGCCTGGAATCCCTCTTCGTCGGCCAGGCCGTACCAAAGGACGGTGGAGCCGAGGACGAACACGACGCTCGTCACGGCCAGGCCGAACCTGCCCAGCCAAGGGGTGTCGCTCCGGCCGGGTACCAGCGTTTCCATGATGGCGATGGGAACGCAGATGCTCCAGATCATGTGCCCTCCGACGAACGACAGCACGCTGTGAGCACTGATGCCCAGCGCCGGGATGTGCGCCACGCTCTGGAAGTCATAACCCTCGAACGAGGGGTTGAACAGCGACTGGTCGAGCAGACCGGCTTCCAGCAGGCCGTATGCGGCTCCGAGCACGAGCAGCGAGGGCCAGCCGCGCCCAGTGCGCCGCGCCACTTCGCGGATGAGCAGCGCCCCGCCGCCGTACATCGGTGCGAGGAAGAGCGCGCCCGCGATCTCGGCCGGAGGGATGTTGCCGAGCAGATATTCGGCGACCAGCGGAGCCAGGAGGAAGAGCCCGAGCGCGGGCGCGATGCGCCGCATCAGTCCCAGACGCCCGCTGCCGTCGGTCTGCGTGGGTCGTCGGTGGTGGTCATCGAGTGCGTCGCTGGTCATGTCGGCGACCGTACGTCCGTGAGAGGTGCCGCCACATCGCACGCGAGATCGGCTTTCCACCCCGACTTTCGACGGACCCCGTCTGCCCCGACTCAACTCCAGACGGAGCCCCACCACCGAACTCCACCCCAGACGGAGCCCCACCACCGAACTCCACCCCAGACGGAGCCCCACCACCGAACTCCACTCCAGACGGAGCCCGACCACCGAACTCCGCTCCGAACCCAATACGCGCACCCAGCCACCCCAGACACGGCGCGGTCGTCCGCCTGGCCTCGGATCAGGCAGTCAGCGGGCGCCAGTCCAGACCAGCACGCTCCCAGCGGACATCAGAGGTGGCGCCGCGGTCCTTGGGATCGGCTCTTCAGGGAGAGCGGGGGCGCACCAGGCCGACGTCGTAGGCGAGTACGACGGCCTGTACCCGGTCGCGCAGGCCCAGCTTGCGCAGCATCGAGGACACGTGCGTCTTGACCGTGGCCTCGGTGAGCACCAGACGCTCGGCTATCTCCGCGTTGGACAACGCCAGCGCGACCAGCCGCAGCACCTCGATCTCTCGTTCACTCAACCGGCCCAGGTCGGGCGGCGGCGCCGCGCCGGGCAGCGCCTCGGCGAAGCGGTCGAGCAGCCGGCGGGTGACCGATGGTGCGAGCAGCGCGTCGCCGCGCGCTACCACGCGGATCGCCTCGACGAGCTCCGCAGGCCGTACGTCCTTGAGCAGGAAGGCGCTGGCACCGGCGCGCAGGGCCGCGAACACCGACTCGTCGACGTCGTAGGTGGTCAAGATGATGACGCGGGCCGGGCTTCCTGAAGCGACGATGCGCCGGGTCGCCTCCAGCCCGTCGACGTCGGGCATCCGCACGTCCATGAGCACCACATCGGGTCGCAGCCTGTCGACCAGTGCCACCGCCTCACGTCCGTCGGCGGCCTCGCCGACCACCTCGAGATCCGCCCTGGCGTCAAGGATCATCCGGAAGCCGCCGCGGACCAGTGCCTGGTCTTCCGCCAGGACCACGCGGATGGTCACCGCGCCACCTGAAGCGGCAGGCGTGCGTGAACGCGGAACCCACCGCCGGGCAGCGGCCCGGCGTCGAGGGTGCCGCCCACCATCGCGGCACGCTCCCGCATCCCCACGATCCCACGCCCGGCACCGCCCCCCACGCTCACACGCCGGACGCCATCGTTCTCCCCGCTCACACGCCGGACGCCATCGTTGCCCACGTCCACGCGCCACACGTCATCGTTCTCCACGCTCACGGAGCGGGCCGCATCGTTTCCCCGGCCGGGGACGCGGCCGTTGTCGAGGACCTCGAGTTCGAGTATTCCCGAGCAGGCGCGGACGGTCACCTGGGCATGGCCGGCGCCGGCGTGACGCAGTGTGTTGGTGAGCGCCTCCTGCACGATGCGGTAGGCGGAGAGGTCGATCCCCGCCGGCAACGGATCCGCGGGTTCGGTGTCCTCCCGCCGTACCGCGACCTCCAGACCGGCGGCGCGTAGCCGCTCGGCCAGTTCCCCCAGCTGGTCGAGCCCCGGCTGCGGGTGCCGCGGCTCGAAGTCCTCACCCGGACGCACGACGGCCAGCAGACGGCGCAGCTCGCCGAGCGTGTCGCGACCCACCGACTCGATCGAGCGCAGCGCCCCGCGGGCCTTGTCCGGATGCGCGTCGAAGACGTCGTCGGCCGCGGCGGCCTGAACCACGATGACCGAGACGCTGTGCGCGATCACGTCGTGCAGCTCGCGCGCGATCCGCGTCTGTTCCTCGCTGACCGCCCGGCGTGACGCCTCCTCGACCGCCATCCGCCGGTTGCGCAGCACTTCCCCGAACGCCCAGACCACGAACGGGCACAACATCACGAACTGCGCGTCCTCGATGGGGGCGGTGCGGAAGTTGAGCGCCGTGAGGCCGACCAGCGCCGCCAGCGCGGGCAGCGACACGCGGGGCGGCCGGGCGGCGGCCAGCGAGCCGATCATGATGAGACCCGCGACCGGGAACATCACTTCCGGCGCGATGAGCTGGATGAGGAGCCCGCCGACGAGCGTGATCGCCATCGCCTGCACCGGATGGGAGCGCCGCCAGCACAGCGCCATGCCTTGGGCCACGGCGGCGACCGTCCCGATGGCCTGCGGCGCCGCCGTGCGCCCTGCGGAGTCGTCCTCCAGGACGGCGACCAGAAAGATCATGACGGCGACCGGGACCGCGACGTCGGCTATCCGCCGGAGGCTGCTGCGGAACGAACGGCGCACGCCCGGAGTATCCCATATGGATCCCCCACGCCCGTGGCGTCGACGTCGACACCCAGAGCCGAAGCTGCGCGTCGGTCGGTGTCCACGTCTCCGCGCGTCAGTGCCCGCCGGGCACGGAGACGTGGGCGTGGATACTGCCGGGTGCGATCATCGGCGGGCTGTTCAGCTTCTTCCCCGGCACGTTCAAGGGCTTCGGGCCCGCACCGGAGCCCCCGCCCCAGCGGGCGTCGCCCTTCGAGGTCACGCCCGGGCAGGAGCGTGGGTCCGGACGGGAACGCCTGCCCGGGCGTGGGTCCGGACGGGAACGTCCGAGATGTGGCCGCCGCCGTGGGCGCGCTCCGGAAAGGATGATGAACTCCGTGGTCTCCGGCTTGTACTCGGCGCACTCCCGGCCTTGGTTATCCTGGAGACGAGGAAGCGATCGAACGCCTGAACGCCTTTGGCCTCGCGGCACTCCTCCTCGTTGAGCGGTGCTTGGACCCGGCCCTGCGCATGGCCGACCGCTTCCTCCTCTTTGCACGGCCCGTTTGTACGGCCCGCTGAGGCTTCCCGACGCCCTCAGACGAGCGAGGCGGGCAGCCCGAAGGGCGTGAAGTGCTCAAGGCCGATGAACGTGGTGATCTCCGCGATTCGCTCGCCGCGCAGGGTCAGCACGTTGATCGCCCAGGCGAGGTGCGCGCCCGCATCGTCGTCCCACAGGTAGGAGCCCACCGCCGGCTGGCCGTTCGCGCTGGTCGGTACGTGCCGCCAGGAGCCGCATCCGGTCAGCGGGATGCGCACGGCGAAGTCGGTGACGGCCTCGAGGCCGTGGTACCAGTGCGCAAGCGGCGGCATCGACCAGGTGACGTCCTCGGTCAGCAGCGCGACCAAGGCGTCGGCGTCACCGCGTTCCAGCGCGGCGGAGTACCCGGCGACGATCTCCCGCAGGCGCGCGTCGTCGATCTCCCGCAGCGTCTGCTGCTGGGTGGGGGCGGGGATCTTCTCGGCGACGATCCTGCGGGCCCGCTGCAGGGCACTGTTCACCGACGCGATGGTGGTGTCCATCATGGTGGCGATCTCGGCCGCCGAGAAGCCGAGGACCTCGAAGAGCAGCAGCGCCGCTCGCTGGTTGCCCGGCAGGTGTTGCAGGGCGGCGACGAAGGCCAGTTCTACGGCCTCGCGCTGTTCGTAGCGCGCGTGCGGGCCGGCCAGGTCGCCGGTGAGGCCCTCATCGGAGTAGGGGCCCAGCCAGGCGACGTCGGAAAGCGGGGCGCCGCCGACCATGGCGCCATCGCTGGACGGGCCGAGGTCGACGGGCAGGGCTCGCCTGCCACGGGTCTCGACGACGTCCAGGCAGGTGCGGGTGGCCACGGTGTACAGCCATGAGCGCAGCGAGCCGCGACCCTCGAAGCGCGCGAGCCCCCGCCACGCCCGCAGCAGGGCGTCCTGAAGGGCGTCGTCGGCGTCGTGGGTCGAGCCGAGCATGCGGTAGCAGTGGGCGTGCAACTCCCGGCGCAGCGGCTCAACGAGACGGGTGAACGCGGCACCGTCCCCGCCCCGCGCCCGCGCCAGGTCAGAATCCTTCTCCCCCTCGCGGACCCGGACGAGATCGGGAACCTTCTCCCCCTCGCGGGCCCGGGTGAGGTCGGGGTCCTCGGTGTGCTCCGCTGCCCTGTCCATGGTCCGCGCAGAAATTTCGCTCACAAGCGATGATTCTGCCCCACAGCGGGAGTCTCCTCCTCGACCGCATTCGACTCCACCCGGAGGACCCGCATGACGCCGACCGGACCCGCATGGTTCGACATCTCCTCTCCCGACGCCGTACGAGCACGACGCTTCTACCAGAAGATGTTCGGATGGCCGGTGACCGTCCTGGACGAGACCTACGCGCTGGTGGGCGAGGAAGGCCGCCCGGCGGGCGGGATAGGCCAGGCCGGTCCCGGCAGCCCTTACACCGGGATGGTCGTCTACTTCCAGGTCGACGACGTAGACACCGCCCTCAAGCGCGCCGAGCAACTCGGTGGCAGCCGGACGCTGGAACCGCAGAGCGTGCCCGGGATGGGGCGGATGGCCGTGTTCACCGACCCCGACGGCAACGCCGTCGGCCTGCTGAGCCCCTGACCTCCCCTGACCTCCCCCGACCGCAGGACGCCGTTGACCCGGCCACTCCAGCGGGGAAACCCGGTCGACAGGCAAGCACGCGGTGCACTGTGATGGTCCGGCCGCCCGCCGCACGAAGCGGGCCGATCGCTCCGGCCGGGGACATGCCAGTGCCGTCCGGCAGCGCCGACTACGCTCTCATGTTCCTGTCCTGGCACCACGTCCAGGACAGGCCGCGGGCGGCCCGGGAACTGGCCAGTGCTCACGCTCGAACGGTACTAATGCCGCGAAACTGAGCTGCGGATCCGTTCACTTGTGTTTGAAGTAGACGAACAGGCGGCCGTGGTTCTTGGAGTCCTTGTCGATGCGGTGGTAGAGGGCCTTTATTTCCTTCTGGTCGAGGAAGCGCAGCACCTTCTTCTTGAGCTGGCCGGACCCCTTGCCTGGGATGATCTCGACCTCGGTGGCCTTCTTCTGTATCGCCTCCTGGATGATCCCGCGCAGCGCCCGGTCGATCTCGCCGCCCCGGTTGTAGATGTCGTGGAGGTCCAGCTTCAGCTTCACGCCCGCGATTCTACGTCCCGCGCTTTGGAACGTTCTCCTAACTGCACCGATCACACCATTTAACCGAGACGTGTCCACATTTAGGCATATATTGCCGCAGATCAGTGACTAGACGGACCTAGGCGGAGATGGGACGCGCATCTAGACTCCCGTCTGTGTTTGGTCACCCGAATGCCGGGTGGCCACCCACGCGTCGCCCAACGGGGAGGGTGGGGTCCCTTCCCGTGCTCTCCGACGGGTGACGCGGCTCCTCCATGCCTGCTGGGCGACAGATCCAGTGGTCCTCCAGGAGGTGTCGTGCCAAGCAAGCCCCTTCCAACCCTGTTATCCCGAGCGCGTCGCATAGCGGCCGTCGGCGTGAGTCTCGCCGTCGTCGGTGTGATGAGCCCGGCCGTTCCGGCGTCCGCGGACCCCGCCCCCACCCCCGCGACGGGTTCGACCAGCAAGTGGAAGGCGACTCCGCTCACCGCCGCCGACCGCGTCCAGGGGGCGAAGTCCCCGAGCGGCAAGCTCGCCAAGAGTGACGCGTCGCTGTTGAAGGCCACCTCGGCCGCGCCCGTCAACGTGGTCGTCAAGCTCGACTACGACTCGTTCGCGGCGTACAAGGGCGGCCTGAAAGGGCTGCCCGGTACGAGCCCGCAGGTCACCGGGAAGAGCCTCGACATCAAGAGCGCACCCGCCAAGCAGTACGAGAAGCACATCGAGGGCATCGAGAACGCCTTCCTCGGCGAGCTGAGCAAGCGGGTTCCCGGCGCCAAGGCGGGCCAGAAGCTGCGTACGGTCTTCGGCGGCATCGCCCTGACCGTGCCCGCCAACAAGGCGGCGGAACTGCTGAAGCTGCCCGGCGCGGCCGCCGTGCAGGAGGACAAGCTCCAGCAGCTGCTCACCGACTCCAGCCCCGCCTTCATCGGCGCCCCGACCATCTACAACAAGTTGGGCGGCAGCTCCTCCTCGGGCAAGGGCGTGATCTTCGCCAGCCTCGACTCCGGCGTCTGGCCGGAGCATCCCTCGTTCGCGGACCCGGGCAACCTGCCCGCTCCCCCGCCCACCAAGGACGGCACGCCGCGCGTCTGCGACTTCGGGGACAACCCGCTGACGCCCGCGAGCGACACCTTCGTGTGCAACAACAAGCTCGTCGGCGGCCAGCCGTTCCTCGCGACGTACAACGCCGTCTTCGGCGGCGAGGTCTACCCCGACAGCGCCCGTGACTCCAACGGTCACGGCACGCACACCGCCACCACCTCCGCGGGCGGCCCGGTCGCGGACGCCAACCCGCTCGGCATCAGCCGGGGGCCGATCCACGGCATCGCACCCGCCGCCGGCGTGTCGGTCTACAAGGTCTGCGGCGCCGAGGGCTGCTTCCCCTCCGACTCCGCCGCCGCCGTGGGCCGCGCGATCCTCGACGGCGTCCGCGTGATCAACTTCTCGATCTCCGGCGGCAGCGACCCGTACAGCGACCCGGTCGAGCTCGCCTTCCTCGACGCCTACGCGGCCGGCGTGTTCGTCTCGGCCTCCGCCGGCAACTCCGGTCCCGGCGCGTCCACCACCGACCACCGCAGCCCGTGGGTGACGACCGTCGCCGCGTCCACGCAGACCCGTACCTTCCGGTCGACCGTGACGCTCACCGGCAGCGGCGGGGCCACGGCCACCGTCTCCGGCGCCACGATCACGGCGGGCATAGCCTCACCGCTTCCCGTCGTGTCGGCCGCCGCCGCACCGTACTCCAACGCGCTGTGCACGACCCCGGCCCCTCCGGGCCTGTTCACCGGCAAGATCGTCGTCTGCCAGCGCGGGCCCAACCGTGTGCTGAAGGGTTTCAACGTCAAGCAGGGCGGCGCGGCGGGCATGATCCTTTACAACGCCACGCCGCTCGACGTCATGACCGACAACCACTGGCTGCCGACGGTCCACATCGACCAGCCGGACAGCACGACCCTGCTGAACTTCCTGGCCGCCAACCCGAGCACCACCGCCAAGTTCACCCCAGGCACCAAGACGACCTGGCAGGGCGACGCCATGACCACGTTCTCCTCGCGGGGTCCTGGCGGCGACTTCCTCAAGCCGGACGTCACCGCGCCCGGTCTGCACATCATGGCCGGCACGACCCCGACGCCGGAATCTCCGCTTGAGGGCCCCCCGGGCAACCTCTTCCAGGTGATCGCCGGCACCTCGATGTCCTCTCCGCACGTGGCCGGGGCCGGGGCCCTGCTGTTCGCGCTGCACCCGGACTGGACGCCGGGCCAGGTCAAGTCCGCCCTGGAGACCACGGCCAAGACCTCGGTCACCAAGGAGGACCGGGTCACGCCTGCCGACCCGTTCGACTTCGGCGGCGGGCGCATCGACCTCACCAAGGCCGGCGACCCCGGCCTGACGCTGGACGAGACCGCGGCCAACTACGCCCTCTCGGCGGCCGATCCCCTGAACCGGATCGACCTGAACGTGCCGTCGGTCAACGCGCCGATCATGCCGGGGATCATCACCGCCAAGCGTACGGTCACCAACGTCACGTCCCAGACGCTCACCTTCACCGCCTCCGGCACCGCTCCGAGCGGGGCCAACATCACGGTGCTGCCTCCGATCTTCTCCGTGAAGGCCGGCAAGAGCGCCAAGCTGACCATCGTGATCACCGCTCCGGACCTGCCCGACGGGCAGTACTTCGGACAGGTGAACCTCAAGCAGAGCGGCGGCAGCCGTAACCTGCACCTTCCGGTGGCGTTCTACCGCCAGGAGGGCGTCGTACCGGTCGACCAGACGTGCGCGCCGAGCACGATCGCCAAGAACACCGGCGAGTCCACGTGCACGGTGACGGTCGAGAACACCACGCTGAACGACGCCGAGGTCACCGCGCTCACCACGCTCGACAGCAAGCTGCGGCTCAACAGCGTGACCGGGGCCACGAAGATCGGCAGCCAGATCGCGACGACCAAGACCACGCTGGCGGCCCGCCAGCCGGACCGGCCGGTCATCGCACCGGGAGAGGGCCCGGCGGGCTACCTCCCGCTGGACGCCTTCGGCATCGCACCGATCCCGGTCGGCGACGAGGAGGCCGTCAACTTCACCGTCCCCGCCTTCGCCTATGCCGGGAGGAGCTACAACCGGATCGGGGTCGTGTCCAACGGCTACAGCGTCGCGGGCGGGACCAACGGGTCGGCGGACATCGAGTTCGCGCCGCAGACCCTGCCGGACGCGACTCCGCCGAACAACGTGCTGGCCAGCTACTGGACCGACCTGGACGGCACCGGAGCACCCGGCGTCTACGCGGGAACGCTCACCGACGGCACCTCCACCTGGCTCGTCATCGAGTGGCGTGTCCACCTGTACGGCGAGACCAGCCTGAAGGTGTTCCAGCAGTGGATCGGGGTCAACGGCACCGAGGACATCAGCTACGCCTACGACCCGTCCAACCTTCCCGGCGACCCGGGGCCCTCGTTCGGGCTGACCGTGGGCGCCGAGAACGCGGACGGCTCGGCCGGCAGCCAGATCTCCGGGCCGCCGACCCAGGACTACCGCGTGAGCAGCACGCCGGGCGCTCCTGGAGGGAAGCTCACCTACACCTTGAAGGTCAAGGGCGTGAGCTCCGGCGTCGGGTCGGTCACCACGGCGACCTCGACTCCTGAGGTGAAGGGCATCACCATTGAAGTAGACAAGATCACCGTCCAGTAAGCACCCAGGCGGGGCCCGGCGGCACGACCGCCGGGCCCCGCCGCACGCACGACCGCACCACGGCTCCGGCCGTGGCGTACCCATAAGCGGTTTCACGAGCACCGGCGGCTGAGGCCATCGCGGCCGGTCAGTCGGTGCGTGCCGGACCTCGTCGGCGGCGTGACCCGTCAGTCGGTGCGAGACCTCGTCGCGGCGTGACCGGTCAGTCGGTGCCGGATTCCATCGCGGCGTGGTCGAGCAGTTCGTCGTCGGCGGGGACCTCTCCCCGGGAGGCGATCGCCTCGGCGCCGCCCTCGGGCATCGCGCCGATCAGCCCGGTCGAGGCCGCCTGCGCGGCACCGATCAACGTCGGGTGCCCGCTGCCGACCATGCCGAGTTGGGCGTACTGTTCAAGCTTGGCGCGAGAGTCGGCGATGTCGAGGTTCCGCATGGTCAGCTGGCCGATGCGGTCGACGGGGCCGAAGGCGGAGTCCTCGGTCCGTTCCATCGAGAGCTTGTCCGGGTGGTAGCTGAACGCCGGTCCGGAGGTGTTCAGGACGGAGTAGTCCTCGCCGCGCCGCAGTCGCAGGGTCACCTCGCCGGTGACCGCCGTCCCGACCCAGCGCTGCAGCGACTCGCGCAGCATCAGCGCCTGCGGGTCGAGCCAGCGGCCTTCGTACAGCAGCCTGCCCAGTCGCCGTCCCTCGTTGTGGTAGCTGGCGAGGGTGTCCTCGTTGTGGATCGCGTTGACCAGCCGCTCATACGACGCGTGCAGCAACGCCATTCCCGGTGCCTCGTAGATGCCACGGCTCTTGGCCTCGATGACCCGGTTCTCGATCTGGTCGGACATGCCCATGCCGTGCCGGCCGCCGATGGCGTTGGCCTCGAGCACCAGGTCGACGGCGGAGGCGAACTCCTTGCCGTTGATCGTCACCGGTCGTCCCTGCTGGAAGCCGATCGTGACGTCCTCGGTGGCTATCTCGACGGTGGGATCCCAGGACCGCACGCCCATGATCGGCTCAACGAGCTCTATGCCCGCGTCGAGGTGTTCGAGCGCCTTGGCCTCGTGGGTCGCGCCCCAGATGTTCGCGTCGGTGGAGTAGGCCTTCTCCGTGCTGTCCCGATAGGGCAGGCCACGGGTGAGCAGCCACTCGGACATCTCCGTGCGACCGCCGAGTTCGCGGACGAAGTCGGCGTCCAGCCACGGCTTGTAGATCCGCAGGGACGGGTTGGCGAGCAGGCCGTAACGGTAGAACCGCTCGATGTCGTTGCCCTTGAAGGTGGAGCCGTCCCCCCAGATCTGCACGCCGTCCTCGAGCATCGCGCGCACCAGCAGGGTGCCCGTGACGGCCCGCCCGAGCGGGGTGGTGTTGAAGTAGACGCGGCCACCTGACCGGATGTGGAACGCCCCGCAGGCCAGGGCCGCGAGCCCCTCCTCCACGAGGGCCGCCCGGCAGTCGACCAGCCGGGCGATGTCCGCGCCGTACGCCGTGGCGCGCCCGGGCACCGAGGCGATGTCGGGTTCGTCATGCTGGCCCACGTCGGCGGTGTAGGTGCACGGGACGGCACCCTTCTCGCGCATCCACGCGACCGCTACCGAAGTGTCGAGGCCCCCGGAGAAGGCGATCCCGACACGTTCACCGACAGGCAGAGAGGTGAGCACCTTGGACACGAGCAGAAGTATATACACACCTATGCATGACCATGCAACACATTCGTGGCGGTGGTGGCGCAGTGGACCACTCACGTGATCCACTGCGATCTACTTCGCTGCCACCGCAACGGGCGTCCGCCGCAGCGGCATCCGCTCGCCACCGGCGATCAGGAGGAAGACGATGAGGCCGAAGGCCGCGAACCCGGTGCCGGTTCTTATGAGGTTGAACATCTCCCACCGGTCCAGGATCGCGGTGTAGCCGGTCGGCGGCGAGGTGACGGCCCACTTCTCGATCAGCGGGTGGATGGGGACGTTGCCGAACCTGGTGATCAGGAACGTGGTCAGCACCATGGCCGCCGAACCCGCGGCCAGCAGCCGCGGGACCGAGACCGCCATGACCGCCAGCGCGAGCGTACTGAGCAGCGCCAGTCCCATCATCAACTGCATGACGACGGCGTTGACCTGCATCAGCGCCGCGTGGAAGGTCAGACGCACGGGGACGGGCACGGTGTTGAACGCGTAGACCACGTTCACGACCCCGTAGCCGAAGGCTCCCGCGAGCAGGCCTGTGGAGACGGCCGCCAGCGCTTTGACGAGTCGGTAAAGCACGATACGAAGCTCCTGCGAGACGGTGTTCTCAATGGGTGGACGGTCGGCCGGTGACGGCGGACTCGATGTGGTCGATGGCGACCATCGCGCCGAAGGCCATCAGGTGCAGCAGGCAGTGGTCGGTGTAGGCGGCGGTGCGCCAGCGGCTGACGTCGTCCTCGGTCACCTCGGCCGGTGCCAGTCCCGCGAGGATCGCCAGGACGACCCCGGGCCGGTCGCCGGGGTCGAGGGACGCCAGTGGCTTGGCCTGCCACCCGCGGTCGCCGGAGGGAAGCTCCTGCCCTCAGGTCCGGGGCTTCGGGGTGGGCGGTGGCGCGGGCCCACCGCGCGATGGCCGCGACCTCCTCGTCGTCCGGGTCGTCGCCACGGTGCAGCGCCTCGGCCGCGTCTCCCCCGCCCGCCAGCTCAAGGAAGACGAGTGGCCGGCGACGTCGTACGCGCACTGGTTGGCCTGCGAAACCGACACCGTGACGACCTCCTTGTGCCGGCGGGGAGCGGTGCCGGCCACCAGCGCCTCGCGCAGCAGGGCCCAGCCGGGCACGAGGAGTTCCGGTGCCGGCGACAGCATCATGACCGCGGGGCCGATAGTGCTGAACTTTTCGTTGACCTGCTCGTAGACGGCGGCCACCTGATCGGTCGCGTCTTCGGGCGGCACTGGGGTGATGTGGCGGAAAAGCGAGTGCATGATGCGGTCCTCCTGTAGATGACGCCGCCCCTGGCGACGCTGCGCCGGTCCCGGCACCACACCGAGCACACGGGGTGCTCGGGTGATCCAGGCTGCGATCGTCACCCGTACGAGGGTCCGCGGGCGTCCTGCCAGGGGAGATGCTTCGGTTACGCCACGGAGCGCAGGACGGGCGGAAGTACCACGCCGGGAGTAGTCCGGTTTCCGCCCTGGTGTGGAGGAGGTACGACCCGCCAGGCTCTACCGTGCTGGGATGGGGTTCGTGCGCGAATGGCAGCCGCTGGCCGGATACGTCCAGGGCCGGTGGCGTCCGCTCGCCATGGACCTACTGGTCGCGGCGGTGGTCGGCCTGGCGCAGGTGGGCGGCGCCGTCTCACGGCCGGGCGTGCAGCCGCTGGACTACGTGCTCGTGCTGATCGGCGCGGCCGCCATCGCCGCTTGGCGCAGGGCCCCGGCCGCCGCCGTGGTCGTCGCGACCACCTGCATGCTGCTCTACGTACTGAGGACGCATCCGGGGCCGCCCGCCGCCTTCCCGGTGCTGATCACGGTGTTCGCCGCCGTCAGGGCGGGCCACCGGCTGCTCCCGGCCCTCGCGGGCGCGGTGTTCCTCGGCGGCACCCTGGCCGGCAGCCTGCTGACGGACGCGCCCGTCCAGCAGACCGGCGATCCCACGGTCCTGCTGCTCGGGTGGTTCCTCGCGGCGGGCATCGGGGGGACGGTCACCCGGGCCAGGCACGCGTACCTCGAACAGGCGCAGCAACGGGCGGCCGAGGCCGAACGCACCCGGGAGGAGGCCGCGCTGCGGCGGGCCGGGGAGGAACGGCTGCGCATCGCCAGGGAACTGCACGACTCGCTCACCCACAGCATCTCGATCATCAAGGTGCAGGCGGGGGTGGCCGTGCACCTGGCCCGCAAGCGCGGCGAGGAGGTTCCCGAGGCGCTGCTGGCCATCCAGGAGGCCAGTGGCGAGGCGATGCGCGAACTGCGCGCCACCCTGGAGGTGCTGCGCGACGATGCCGGTGAACCCCCTGGCACCGGGTTGGACCGGCTGGACGACCTGGTTGCCCGGGCGCGCTCGGCGGGCCTGCCGGTCACCGTGGAGATCAGCGGCGAACCCCGCCCGCTACCCGCCGCCGTCGACCGCGCGGGTTACCGGATCGTCCAGGAGGCGCTCACCAACGTCGCGCGGCACGCCTCCGGGCACACCCAGGCGTCGGTGCACGTGGACTACGGCGCGACCGAGCTCACGGTGCGGGTCGACGACGACGGCCGCCTGCCCGCCGGCGCGCGGCCGGTGCCCGGCGTCGGCCTGACCGGTATGCGTGAGCGGGTCACCGCCCTCGGGGGCCGGCTGCGCACCGGCCCCCGTCCCGAGGGCGGCTTCACCATCCGCGCCAGCCTCCCCCTGACGAACGCAGCGCTGACGAAGGACATCCTGTGATCCGCGTCATCCTCGTCGACGACCAGGCCCTGATCCGCGCAGGCTTCCGCGCGCTGCTTGAGCCGGAGGACGACATCAAGGTGGTCGGCGAGGCGCCGGACGGCCGGGAGGGCCTCGCCATGGCCCGCGAACTGGTCCCGGACGTGGTGCTCATCGACGTGCAGATGCCGGTGATGGACGGCATCGAGGCGACGCGGCGCATCGTGGCCGACGCACGCCTGTCACAGGTCCACGTGGTGATCCTCACCAACTTCGGGCTGGACGAGTACGTCTTCGACGCGCTGCGCGCGGGCGCGACCGGGTTCCTGGTCAAGGACGCCGACCCGGCGGACCTGCTGCACGGCATCCACGTGGCGGCGCGCGGGGACGCGCTGCTCGCCCCGGCGATCACCCGCCGGCTGATCGGCGAGTTCGTCGCCCGCCGTCCCCGGACCGTCCCGCCCGGCCTGCAGTCCCTGACCAACCGCGAGCGTGAGGTCGTGGCGCTGGTCGCCCAGGGCATGACCAACGACGAGATAGCCGCGCACATGTACATCAGCCCGTCCACGGCCAAGACCCACGTCAGCCGCGCCATGATCAAGCTCCACGCCCGCGACCGCGCCCAACTCGTCGTCTTCGCCTACCAGTCCGGACTCGTCACCCCGAACGGCGCAGGGTGACCCCCAGGCCCCCTTTCGGAGGAAGAGGAGGCCCGTGCGGTCCGTCAGAGGAACGCCGATCGGGTGGGAAGCATCTCCAGAAGTGCGGCGTGAACCCGCGTCCGGGAGGCGCTCAGGGCTGGAGCGGTTTGGCGAAGCAGCGGCTGCTTTCGCTGAAGCGGTAGTAGCCGAACTTGGCGCAGGGCTCGTAGCCGCTGGAGCTGTACAGGGCTATGGCCTCGGGCTGGGCGATGCCGGTCTCCAGGACCATGCGGACGCGTCCCGCCGTGCGGGCGTCGGCTTCCAGGTGGGCCAGGATGCGGCGGGCCAGTCCGTTGCCGCGGAGTGCCTCCACCACGTACATCCGCTTGATCTCGGCGTCACCGTCCGAGTAGCCCTCCTCGCCGGCTTCCCTGGCGCGCCACCCTCCGCTGGCGATGGGGATGCCGTCCTCGTCGTACGCGATGACGTACAGGCCGTTCGGCGGCTCGAACATGGACGGGTCCAGCGGTGTCGCGTCGCCGTCACCCTGGTAGCGCCGGCCGTACTCGGCCTGTACCTCTTTGTTCAGCCTGACCGCGTCCGGGTGGTCGAACGAGACACGGCGAAGTTCCACTAGAGCGCCTTTCCTGGGGACAAAATGGCTAGCCGCGACGATAGCAACGCAACGCCGCCCTAACGGCACCGAGCAACGCAACGCCCTGCTGACGGCACCGACCAACGCGACGCCGGGCGGCCCGCCCCAGACTCACAGCTGCGTGCGGGCCTCCTGGATGTGGCGCATGATTCCGTCGGCGCCGCGTACGGGCACGGGTACGGGCCGGTCCTCCGCTTCCGGGCCGCCAATTGCCTGCGCAGCGTACCCGCCGACCTCCGCGGAGCCGTCCATAACACGGTGGTAGGGGAGAACTGGCGTATCCCCGGCGGGCTCCGCCGCGCATACCTTGGCGGAAGCCCCACCCGAGGAGCTCCACTGATCACCGCCGCCACGCCGGTGATCCCATCGGTGCGCCTCGCGGTGGCGACCCCCCACCTTGAGGAGATCCCACTCCCATGTCAAGAATCCTTCGCACCATCTCGGCCCTGCTCCTTGGACTGGCCTTCCTCGTCACCCTGTCGCCCACTCCGGCGGCCTCCGCGCAGGCGAGCGCCGCGGTCCGCGTGCTGCGGTACGACGCCAGCCGCGCCGCCGAATTCCGATCCGTCGTGGACCAGGCCGCACAGGTCTGGAACGCCAGCGTGACCAACGTCCGGCTCGTGGCCGGGACTCCCGCCGACTTCGTGGTGCTCGCCGACAACGGCTGGCCGCGCGCCCGGGTGACCAGTCTGGGCCGCGGGACCATCTGGATGGGCCGCGACGCGACCGTCCAGGGCTACTACCCGTTGCGCATCGCCACCCACGAGATCGGCCACATCCTCGGCCTCCCCGACCGCCGCACCGGCCGCTGCACCGACCTGATGTCCGGCTCCAGCGCCCCGGTGAGCTGCACCAACGCCAACCCCAGCGCCGCGGAGCGTGCCGAGGTGAACGCCAACTTCGCCGGCTCGACCCCGCTGGTCGAGTTCGACAGGCTGTACGTCGACCGCCCGGACGCCGCCCTGACCGCGGCGCCGTAGCCGGCCGCCTCACGAGCGGGCGGCGGTGATGTCCTCACCCGCCTGGACGAGCGCAGGCTCAAGGTCCCGGCGGAGCCCGAAGCTCTCGCGCGCTGGGAGAGCTCGCACGGGCGCAGGATCGCCGCCGCCCTGTCCGTGTCCCACCTGCGTCACAGCCGCGCCGACGGCAGTGATGATCGTCGGTGGTCGCCGATAGGGTACGGCGGCATGATCGGCTTATCCAGGCTTCGAGCCTTGCGGGCGGCGCTCGTCGTGTTCGTACTGCTGGGCGGAGTCGCGGCCAGTGGCTGGGTGCCCGGAAAGCTCGTCCTTTGCTCATCCACCATCGTGGGCGACACGGTGTCGCTGCACTGCGACGATCCCGCGCTGGAGGCCCAGATCCGAGCGGGGGCGCTGTCACCGGCGCAGGCGCGCTCCGTGGGCTGCGAGCCCATCACCTTCGCCGACGAGCGGAGCGGCGGCTCAGGCGGTTCCGAGGGCGACCCGGAGGGTGGGTCCGGCGATGCGCCGGGGGACGGTGCGACCGGTGACGGGCCCGACGGCAACTGGACCGTCCCCGAGGTGGTCGCGACGGGAGAGCCGGAGCCGAGCGTGCCGCCGCGGACGACCGATCCAGCGATCACCGCCCGGGTGGTCAAGGCCTGGGACCGCATCGAACGCTGGCTCGGCGCCCACGCCTCCGCGACGCTGCGCAAGCTCAAGCCCCCGGCGGAGCCCGAAGATCTAACGCGCTGGGAGAACTCGCGCGGGCGCAGGATCCCCGACGCCCTGTACGCGTCCTACCTGCGGCACAACGGCGCAGACGGCAACCTCGGCGCAGGCTTCCCGTTGCCCGCCTCCCACGGACTGCTCGGCTACGACGACATCGACTACGTCAACTGGGGGCGCTGCCAGGACATCGTGATGAACGGCGATGTCGCCGCCGCCGACCCTGAGAAGGGGAAATGGCACGGCAGCCTGCTGGCGATCGCCCATTCGGGCTACGGCAGCACGCTGTTCGTCGAGCCGCGCTCGGGGCGCGTCGGCGAGTCGGTCTCGAACGAGAACCTGCGCTATGACGGGCCGATGGGCTGGCCGTCCTACCTCGACCTGCTGGAGGCGCTGGCCGGGTCCCTGGAGGCCGGCACCGCGCTGCGCGACTGGTACCCGACGGTCACGTCGGCCTGCGAGCTTCGCTGGGCCGAGGAACCGGGCGGCCCGCTGCCGGGCGGCTGCGCCGGAAGCCCTCGCCCCACGCCCAGCCCGACCCCCACGGTCGAGCCCCCACCCGACCGGCTCACCCCCGAGCAGGCCAGCGCCAGCGGGTGCCGACCAAAGCACCGCGCCGCCGTCGTCCGCGCGCCCGACCCGCGTGTCTCCGCCCGGGTGAACACCGTCTGGCGGCGGATCGAGGCCTGGCTGGCCCGCCGGGCACCGGCCACGCACCGGACGCTGCACGCGCCCGCGACCCCACGCGCGATCGCCAAGGCGGAGGCCGCCATGGGCATGACCTTCCCGGACGACCTGCGCGCGTCCCTGCTCCGCCACGACGGGACCGAGCGGTGGAACGGGTTCGGCCCGGCGCCGTTCTACGCGTACATGTCCGTCAAGGCGTTGTACGCGGACTGGAAGATGCTGTGCGGGATCACCCTCGACGGCCCCGAAGAGATGGCCGGAATCTGGTGGGACGGGCATCTGATCCCGTTCGCGTCGGCGATCGACGGCGGCAACCTGTTCATCGACTCCGGCACCGGCAAGACGGGCGAGTTCTTCAACGAGACCGGGCTGCGGACGGACGGCGACGTGGTCTGGCCCTCTTACCTGGCACTACTCGAGGACACGGCGAGGTCACTGCACACCGGCCGCCCTCTCCGTGGCTGGCGTCCCACCGTGAAGAAGGGCTTCCTCGACTGGAAACGGGTGAAGTGACGCGAACGGGCCGCTCCCGGCCATCAGCATGGACCACCAGGAGCGGCCGACGATTCTCGGGCACCGGTCACTTCGGTTCACAGCGCCTGAGTTGGTTTTGAGGGTTTGTTCTGCCCACCCGGCACCCGTGGCAGTGGCGCGGCGTGGCTGCCCACCCAGGTCGTGAGCTACCGAAGCAGCGAGGATGGTGACCTGGCCGAAGCAGCGAGGCCGAGGGCCGCCGCAGCACCAAGGGAGAGGCCGTTCAGGATTGCGTGTGCGTTTGGGACGGGTCGCAGGTAGAGGTTGATTTGAGGGTCTATTCTGCCCACCCGGCACCCGTGGCAGTGGTGCTGCGTGGCTGCCCACCCAGGTCGTGAGCTGCCGAAGCAGCGGGGTGGCGAGGTGGCCGAAGCAGCGAGGCCGGGGACTGCCGAGGTCGCCCGCGTCGGCGCAGGCCCGCCAGAACCGCTCCACCCCGGCCCGGTGCCGCGGGTGGCGGCTGGTGCGGATCACATCGTCGACCGACGGCGACAGCGGTTCGGCCAGCGCGATGAACGCGGCGGCGTTGCCGTCGACGAACTCCTGGACGTCGACTCCCGCCGCTTCGGCGGCCAGCACGTTCTTCAGCGAGTTGTCGTCGGTGCCGGTCTGGAACCTGACGTGATCGCCGCGCCCGCGGTGATGGCGGGCGAGCGTGTCCGCCTGAACGAGTTCCAACGCGAATCCCAGCGGCCTGCTCCTGGCCGTACTGGTCCCCTCCGCCGGCGTCTCCGACGGCGCGGCCGGCCTGCCGCTGCTGACCCAGGTCGCCGCAGATCACCCGGCCATCACCAAAGCCTGGGCTGACAACGGCTACCGCCCCAAGGTCACCGAAGGCGACGCCGCCCTCGGCGTCGATGTCGAAGTCGTCCGCCGCGACCCCGCCACCAGCGGATTCACCGCCCTGCCCCGACGTTGGGTCATCGAGCGGACCTTCGGCTGGCTGATGCTCCACCGTCGTCTGGTCCGCGACTACGAGGCCTTGCCCGCCCGCTCCGAAGCCATGATCCACGTCGCCATGATCGACCTCATGACCCGCCGCCTCACCCGCGAATCCACTCCAACCTTGCGCGACACGTTAACTCAGATCAGACAGAACTCCCGGGATCAAACGCCCACCGCCGCCTTGGGCAGCTTCCCGAGCAGGAGCGCAGGGCCCGTGCCTTCATGCTCATAGACCAGCGCCAGCTCTCGTAAGATCCTTCGGGTCCGCCAGCGCCCATGA